>NZ_JBRRCG010000001.1:0-651079 GCF_056757995.1 Stenotrophomonas sp. STEN147 | reverse complement strand
GCGCCATCGAGCCCCCATGGATGGGTTCACGGCGTGTCCTGCCTGCCCACCCCGACCCGGCCAAACCGTAGCACCCCATCGCCATGACCTGCCGTTGCCGTTGCTGTTGCAGTTGCCGTTGCCGTCGCTTCAAAAGCCTGCCGCAGGCAGCGCCGCAGCCGCCGCTGCAAGGAAACCTGAATGCGTTCCGGCACGCCACCTCAATCCCGCGCGACCGCGGCCGATAACGGGGGTGTCATGGTGTATTCCGCCGTGGCCGGCTCGCGCCGCCCGCCTGCTTCAAACTGGTCCTGCTCGATGAACCTCATGCATCGCTGGCAACACTACTTCAGCAATCTCTCCGTCCGGCGCAAGCTCAATCTGCTCACGCTGCTCATCGCGCTGGGCGTGGTCGCGCTGTCGGTGATCGCCGCCCGCATGCAGTACCTGGACCTGACCGAAACGCGCAAGACCTCGCTGAAGACCCAGGTCGAACTGAGTTACGGCATTGTCCAGCACTACCACCGCCTGGCCGGTACCGGCGAGCTCAGCGAAGAGGCAGCCAAGGCCGCCGCACTGCAGGCGTTGGAGAGGATGCGTGCCGAGAACGACACCTACTACTACAACGTCTACGACACCGGCTACCGGGTACTCATGCACCCGTTCCGCAAGGACCTGGTCGGCAAGGACATGAAGGATTTCCGCACCGATGAAGGGGTGCGCATCTATTACCAGCAAGTCGAGGCAGCCAAGGCCGGGGGCGGCTTCGTCGACTACCGCTGGGCCAAGCCCGGCAGCGAAGGCACCGTCGGCAAGATCGCCTATGCCGGGCTGTTCGCGCCGTGGAACTGGGTCATCAGCAGTGGCGTCTACACGGACGACGTGCAGAAGCAGGCCCTGGTGTTCACCACGATCATGGCGATCTCCGGTGGCGTGGTGGTTCTGATCGTGCTGGCCTTGAGCTGGCTGATCGGCAACCGCATCGCGGTACCGTTGAAGCAGGCTACGGCCGTGGCCGAAGGCATCGCCGCTGGCAGACTGGACAGCCATATCGGCCCGCAGCCGCATGACGAGCCCGGCCGCCTGCTCGACGCGATGTCCGCCATGCAGCGGCAGCTGCACGCCGTGATCGGCGGCCAACGCGAGATGGCACGTCGCCACGATGCCGGTGAACTCAGCTACCGCATCGATGCCAGCGCATTCCCCGGCGAGTATGGGCTGATGGTGCAGGAGACCAATGCGCTGGTCGGCGGCCACGTGCAGACCCTTCATGATGTGCTCGATGTCGTCCAGCAATACGCCGTCGGCGATCTGAGCCGTGATATCGCCCGCTACCCGGGCGAGAAGGCGGCGATGACCGACGCCGTCGATACCGTCAAGGACAACCTCGGCCGCATCAATGCCGAGATCAAGCAGCTGGCCGGCGCCGCCGCTGCCGGTGACTTCAGCCGCCGTGGCGACGCACAGCGCTTCGATCACGATTTCCGCGCCATGCTGGAAAACCTCAACGCGATGATGGCAGTCAGCGATGAGAACCTCGGCAAGCTGTCACAGCTGCTGTCAGCCATCGCCGAAGGCGACCTGACCGCCCGCATGCAGGGCGACTACCAGGGCGTGTTCGCACGCATGCGTGACGATGCCAATGCCACCGTCACCCAGCTGACCCGCATCGTTGGCCAGATCCAGGCCAGCGCCTCCAGCATCACGCTGGCCGCCGGCGAGATCGCCTCGGGCAACAACGATCTGTCACGCCGCACCGAACAGCAGGCCGCCAACCTGGAAGAAACCGCCGCCTCGATGGAGGAACTGACCTCCACCGTGCGCCAGAACGCCGAGCACGCCCGCCAGGCCAACCAGCTCGCCATCGGCGCCCATGGCGTCGCCTCCCAGGGCGGCGAAGTCGTCGGCCAGGTAGTCACCACCATGTCCGCCATCGAAGCCTCCTCGAAGAAGATCGCCGAGATCATCAGCGTCATCGACGGCATCGCGTTCCAGACCAACATCCTGGCCCTCAATGCCGCGGTCGAGGCCGCCCGCGCCGGCGAACAGGGCCGCGGCTTTGCGGTGGTCGCCAGCGAAGTGCGCACCCTCGCCCAGCGCTCGGCCGCTGCCGCCAAGGAGATCAAAGGCCTGATCGACGACTCGGTGAGCAAGGTCGCCGATGGTTCTGCGCTGGTGCACAAGGCCGGCGCCACCATGGGCGAGATCGTCGCCTCGGTGCAGCGCGTGACCGACATCATGGCCGAGATTTCCGCGGCCTCGCAAGAACAGAGCGCGGGCATCGAGCAGGTCAACCAGACCGTGGTGCAGATGGACGAGACCACCCAGCAGAATGCCGCGCTGGTGGAGGAAGCCACCGCCGCTGCACGGGCGATGGAGGAACAGGCCGCGCAGCTGGCCGATGCCGTGGCGATCTTCCGCCTCGACAACCAAGTAGCCGCCGCAGTGGAGGCGGTGGCCGCACGGGTGGAGCCATCGGTAACGGCCGACACGGCACGCGCGCGTGCGCCGGCCGCGCCGGTCCGCCGCGCCCACACTCCCCCCGTCGTCGCCAGCGACTGGCAGGAATTCTGAGAACCCGCGGTGGCTGCGGCCACCGCCCACGCCGATGGACACGTCCCCCGTGCATAGTCCCAGCCCCATCGTCACCGGCCCGCGCGAGTTCGAGTTCGCCGACCGGGATTTCCGCCGTGTCTGCGACCTGATCTACCAGCGGGTAGGCATCGCCCTCGCGCCCGCCAAGCGCGACATGGTCTATGGCCGCCTGTCGCGTCGCCTGCGCACACTCGGCATGCGCAGCTTCCAGCAGTACCTCGACCATCTGGAACAGGAAGGTGGTGACGAATGGCAGGCGTTCACCAACGCCCTGACCACCAACCTCACCTCCTTTTTCCGTGAGCCCCACCATTTCGACAAGCTGCGCGAGGAACTGCGGCAGCGCTCCGGCCACGCCCCGCTGCTGCTGTGGTCCTGCGCCGCATCCACCGGTGAGGAACCCTACTCCATGGCGATCACCGCGTGCGAGGCGTTCGGCAGCCTGAAGCCGCCGGTCCGCATCATCGCCACCGATGTCGACACACAGGTCCTGGCCACCGCAGGCCGTGGCGTGTACGCCATCGACCGCGTCGCCAGCCTCGATCCGGAGCTTCGCCGCCGGTATTTCCAGCGTGGCAGTGGCCCCAACGAGGGCCAGTGCCGGGTACTGCCCGCACTGCGCGAGCTGATCGAGTTCCGCCCGCAGAATCTTCTTGCCCCGCGCTACGACGTTGGCGGCCCGTTCGATGCGCTGTTCTGCCGCAACGTGATGATCTATTTCGACAAGCCGACCCAACGCGCCATCCTTGGCCGGCTGGTGCAGCATCTCACCGATGATGGACTGCTCTACACCGGCCACTCGGAGAACTACCTGCACGCGGCCGATCTGATCCAGCCCTGTGGCCGCACCCTGTACCGCCGCGCGCAGGGGGCCGGGGCATGAACGCCTCGCTGCGCACCGACGAGGTGATGCGCTACCAGGATGCGCGCTTCCAGACCCTCGCCGCCAAGCTGTTGCCGACCCAGTACCTGGTGGTCGACGACACCACTGCGCTGACCACCACGCTGGGCTCCTGCGTGGCTGCGTGTCTGCGCGATCCGGTGCTGAAGATAGGCGGCATGAACCACTTCCTGCTGCCGGAAGGCAATGCCGGCGACGGCGCGCCTGCACGCTACGGCAGCTATGCGATGGAGCTTCTCATCAACGACATGCTCAAGCGCGGTGCGCACCGCAAGCGCCTGGAAGCCAAGGTGTTCGGTGGCGCCAACGTGCTCAAGGGTTTCACCAGCAATCCCGTGGGCACCCGCAACGCCGAGTTCGTGCGCCAGTACCTGCAGGCCGAGCATATTCCGATCATCGCCGAAGATCTGTGCGGCATCCATCCACGCAAGATCTGGTTCTTTGCCGATACCGGGCGCGTGGTCGTGCAGCGTCTGCCACATGCCCACGAAGCGGAAGTGGCCGCCACCGAATCGGCAGTGCGTGCCCGTCTGTCCAGGGCCCCGGTCACCGGTGGCGTGGAGCTGTTCGAATGACCCTGACCGGCAACGCCCCCTGCCGGGTCCTGATCGTGGACGACTCCGCCGTCGTGCGGCAGATGCTGACCGAGATCCTCTCCAGCGATCCGGCCATCGAGGTGGTCGGCACCGCCGCCGATCCGCTGCTGGCACGCGAGAAGATCAAGCGCCTCGCTCCGGACGTGATCACCCTGGACGTGGAAATGCCGCGCATGGACGGGCTGGCCTTCCTGGAAAACCTGATGCGCCTGCATCCCTTGCCGGTGGTGATGATTTCTTCGCTGACCGAGCGGGGGGCCGACACGACCCTGCAGGCGCTGGCACTGGGTGCCGTGGATTTCATTTCCAAGCCGAAGCTCGATGTGGCGCGCGGACTGCAGGGCTATGCCGAAGAAATCATCGGCAAGGTGAAGATGGCCGCACGCTCGCGGGTGCGGCCGCTGCTGCGGGCTGCGGCACCGAAACTCACCCTGGATGCGGCACCGGCATCGCGCTCGGTGGCACCACAGTTCCGCACCACCGACCGCCTGATCGCGATCGGTTCGTCAGCCGGTGGCACCGAAGCCCTGCGCGTGGTGCTGGAAGGCCTGCCCGCCGATGCACCGGCGGTGGTGATGACCCAGCACCTGCCGGCCAGCTTCAGCAGCGCCTTCGCCGAACGCCTCGACCGGCATTCGGCCATGGCCGTGCGCGAGGCCAGCGACGGCGAAGCCGTGCTGCCCGGCCATGCCTATCTGCCGCCGGGCGGCAGGCACCTGCGGATCATCCGCGATGGTGCGCGCTGGCGTTGCCGCGTCGATGACGGCCCAGCCGTGAACCGGCACAAGCCTGCGGTCGATGTGCTGTTCCGTTCGGTGGCCCAGAGTGCCGGCGGCAATGCCATCGGCGCCATTCTCACGGGCATGGGCGATGACGGCGCGCGCGGCCTGCTGGAAATGCGCCAGGCAGGCGCTCCGACGCTGGTGCAGGATGAAGCCACCAGTGTGGTCTGGGGCATGCCCGGCGCCGCGTTCAAGCTCGGCGCGGCCGAGGAACAGGTGCCGCTGGAACGGATCGCCGAGCGCCTGATGGCATTGGCGCGCGCCTGACAAACCCAACATTGCAGAGTGACGCATCGAATCGCACATGAAAGAACATGGAGGAAGCACGATTGAATAACGGAACTTCGCGCCCAACCGATGACCTGGATGCGCTCCTTCTCCAGATCTACTTCCACGAGCTCGATGACCGTGAGCGCATATTCACCCGGCTTCAACTGAACTTTGGTCTCTATGCAACGGCCATTGCTGCAGCCGCATACATGTCAAGAATGATGGACTACAGCGCGAGCCAGGTCGGGATCACTCTCTTCTACGTTTCATTAGGCGTCTTCACCATTCTGTTGGCTGCTTCGATCTATTTCACCGCAACGGCACTTTCCGGGGTTACCTACACGACCTTCCCAAGTGCGACAGCGTCCGTCACCTATCGAAATTCGGTGCAGCTCATTCACTCCGATACGAGTGGAGCAGTCAAGCCGAACATTGCTTCCAATGAGGTGGCGTTGTACATATCGGATTCAATCGCACGATGCACGGATCTGAATCGACGGGTCAATGATTTCCGAAAAGCAGCGAATCGCAGGGCATTGATGCTGCTGCTTTACGCGTCCGCCCCATTACTTGTCTCTGCGGTGCTGTTCATCGCATTCGATCTTGATGCATCCTCTCCACGAAAGAAGACGCCGGCCGAAGCACCGACGACATCGAGTAATGCCGCTCCCCAACAGCCGCAATCACCTGCCAACATACCTCAAGGAATTCTTACATGAGCGACCCCAAAGACAGCGCTTCGAGCACCCCTCCCGCTCCCCCGCCGTCGCAGCCGAACCCCGTTGCGAATGTCTTGATCACGCCGGTTCGCCCCCCGCTTCAAACGACGATGGAGAGCTACCATGAGCCTCTACCGTCGAAGAACAATCTTCTGAAGGATGACTTCTGGGAGTGAAAGACCGAGGGATCGGCGTTGATCTTCCCTCCCGTTCGCCAATGTTGAAGCGTCGCGCCGGGCTCTGCCCGGCCTGGCTTGCACTCTGGGTTCGCACACCGCCGAATGGGGCACGTGGTGAGAGACGACGGATCGGTAGGGTTGATCGACAGAGGACTGCAAGGAACGATTCCACAGGCGATAACGCATGACCTGACACGAAGGTCGCGTCTCCGACACAGGTCCATGCGTCAATGCACCGATCCACGTTATCGGCACTCGGCTGATAACCGACCGTACCAGCATCGGGCATCGTTCATTCAAAGGCACAGGCCCACCTGTACGCAATGCGTACGAAGATTTTGGTCGCAGATGCAATGGCAGTTCCCGTGGCCACCGATGCCCCCCCCCAAACCAGAAGACCGTTGCACACCGGCTGTTCGCCTGAATCCAACCGCGGACACGCATGGCGTGTCTCTACCTGGAGCCGGCACCGTGAAGCCACATGACGCAATGCGTGAATTGCAGTGCATGAAAAAGGCCCCCGGAAACATCCGGGGGCCTTCGTTCAACACATCAACCGATCACGAGACTCAGGCGGCGACCGTATTGGCCACGTCCTGGTATTCCTCGATCTGGTCGAAGTTCATGTAGCGGTAGATCTCGCTGCCGCTGGCGGCGATCACGCCGACGTCGGCCATGTACTCTTCCTTGGTCGGGATGCGGCCCAGACGCGAGCAGATCGCGGCCAGCTCGGCCGAACCCAGGTACACGTTGGTGTTGCGGCCCAGACGGTTCGGGAAGTTGCGGGTCGAGGTCGACATCGCGGTGGAGCCTTCGCGGATCTGCGCCTGGTTGCCCATGCACAGCGAGCAGCCGGGCATTTCCATGCGCGCGCCGGTCGCACCGAAGGTGCCGTACACGCCTTCCTTGGTCAGCTCGGAAGCGTCCATCTTGGTCGGCGGGGCCACCCACAGACGGGTCGGCAGGTCGCGCTTGCCTTCCAGCAGCTTCGCGGCCGCACGGAAGTGACCGATGTTGGTCATGCACGAACCGATGAACACTTCGTCGATCTTGGCGCCGGCCACTTCGGACAGGGTCTTCACGTCGTCCGGATCGTTCGGGCAGGCCACGATCGGCTCGTGGATGTCGGCCAGGTCGATCTCGATGACGGCGGCGTACTCGGCGTCGGCGTCCGGCTCCAGCAGCTGCGGGTTGGCCAGCCAGGCCTCCATCTTCTCGATGCGACGCTGCAGCGAACGCGGATCCTGGTAACCCTCGGCAATCATCCACTTCAGCAGGGTGATGTTGCTGGTCAGGTACTCGATGATCGGCTCCTTGTTCAGGCGCACCGAGCAACCGGCGGCCGAACGCTCGGCCGACGCGTCGGAGAGCTCGAACGCCTGCTCGACCTTCAGCTCCGGCAGGCCTTCGATTTCCAGGATGCGGCCGGAGAAGATGTTCTTCTTGCCAGCCTTGGCAACCGTCAGCAGGCCCGACTTGATCGCGTACAGCGGAATCGCGTTGACCAGGTCACGCAGGGTCACGCCCGGCTGCATCTGGCCCTTGAAGCGCACCAGCACCGATTCCGGCATGTCCAGCGGCATCACGCCGGTGGCGGCGGCGAAGGCCACCAGGCCCGAGCCGGCCGGGAACGAAATGCCCACCGGGAAACGGGTGTGCGAGTCGCCGCCGGTGCCGACGGTGTCGGGCAGCAGCATGCGGTTGAGCCAGCTGTGGATCACGCCGTCGCCCGGACGCAGCGAGATGCCACCACGGGTGGAGATGAACTCCGGCAGCGTGTGGTGGGTCTTCACGTCCACCGGCTTCGGATACGCGGCGGTGTGGCAGAACGACTGCATGACCAGGTCGGCCGAGAAGCCCAGGCAGGCCAGATCCTTCAGCTCGTCACGGGTCATCGGACCGGTGGTGTCCTGCGAGCCCACCGAGGTCATCTTCGGTTCGCAGTAGGTACCCGGGCGCATGCCCTGGCCTTCCGGCAGACCGCAGGCGCGGCCGACCATCTTCTGTGCCAGCGAGAAGCCCTTGCCGGTGTCGGCCGGCTGCACCGGCAGGCGGAACAGGGTGGTCGGGGCCAGGCCCAGCGCTTCGCGCGCCTTGCCGGTCAGGCCACGGCCGACGATCAACGGAATGCGGCCGCCGGCGCGCACTTCGTCGAACAGCACTTCGGACTTCACTTCGAACTCGGCGATCACTTCGCCGTTCTTCAGTGCCTTGCCGTCGTACGGACGCAGTTCGACAACGTCGCCGTGCTCCATCTTCGAGACATCCAGCTCGATCGGCAGCGCGCCGGCATCTTCCATGGTGTTGTAGAAGATCGGGGCGATCTTGCCGCCCAGGCACACGCCACCGGCGCGCTTGTTGGGGATGTAGGGGATGTCGTCGCCGGTCCACCACAGCACGCTGTTGGTCGCCGACTTGCGCGAGGAACCGGTGCCGACCACGTCGCCGACGTAGGCCACCAGGTGACCCTTGTCCTTCAGCGACAGGATCTGCTGGATCGGGCCGCGCTTGCCGTCTTCTTCCGGAGTGAACGGCGCGTCATCGCGCTTGTTCTTCAGCATCGCCAGGGCGTGCATCGGAATGTCAGGACGGGTGGTGGCGTCCGGCGCCGGCGACAGGTCGTCGGTGTTGGTTTCGCCCGGCACCTTGAACACGGTGATGGTCAGGCTCTGCGGCACTTCCGGCTTGCTGGTGAACCACTCGGCGTCGGCCCAGCTCTGCAGCACGGCCTGGGCATTGGCATTGCCGGCCTTGGCCTTGTCCTGCACGTCGTGGAACGCATCGAACACCAGCAGGGTGTTCTTCAGGCCGTCGGCGGCGATGGTGCCGACGCTGGCGTCGTCCAGCAGCTGCACCAGCGGGGCCACGTTGTAACCGCCCAGCATGGTGCCCAGCAGCTCGGTGGCGCGCTCGCGGCTGATCAGCGGGTTCTGCTCGCTGCCCAGCGCGATCGCGGCCAGGTACGAGGCCTTGACCTTGGCGGCGTCGTCCACGCCGGCCGGCACACGATGGGTCAGCAGGTCGAGCAGGAACTCGGCCTCGCCCGCCGGCGGGTTCTTCAACAGTTCAATGACGTCTGCCGTCTGCTGGGCGGTCAGCGGCAGCGGCGGGATGCCAAGCGCGGCGCGCTCGGCTACGTGGTGGCGATAGGCTTCCAACATGACAACTCCCGGGTAATGCGGTTATGGAACAGTGAAAGGAATGCAACGGGCTCAGGCGTGCGGCACGATCAGCTTCAGGCCCTTGAAGTAGTCGCGGTAAAACGTGTCGTTCCAGGTGATGAGCCCGTCGCACTGCAGCAGTGCATGGGCCCCCACCATGAAGTCGTCCAGGCTGCGGCGCTGGGTACCACGCTGGCGGTGGCGGCGATGCATCTCGCCGGCGCGCAATGCCGATTTGGCTTCCAGCGCGTTGAAGTGGACGCCCATCTCTTCCAGCGCTTCCAGCACCTCGGCCCCGCCGCGCAGGCTGGCGCAGACTTCGGCCAGGGTTGCCCCGCACACCACCACCTTGCCGCCGACTAGGCTCTGCCGCAGGCAGGCCTCGACGGCGTCGGCCTGCGGGCCATTGCTCAGCAGTTCGACCAGCACAGGGGAATCGACGGCGATCATCACGGCTTAGTCCTCGTCGCGCACCGCGCGTACGGCGGCGTCGGCGGAATCAAAGCCGTCCAGCGCGAACTTGCCGCGCGCCCGTGAAATCGCGTCGTCGACACTCTTGCGCAGAATGATGCGGCTGCCGTCCAGTTCGACCTTGAGCTGGGTGCCCTTGGTCAGGCCCAGGGCGTCACGCACAGCTTTGGGCAGGGTGATCTGACCGCGTTCGGCGACAGTGGCTTCCATGGGTAGGCCCTCTTCGGTATGTACGAATTATACATACTCAAGGCGTCATACCGCCAGCCGATCCCCCTTCACGGCAATGCCGGCACGTGGCCGGCATTGTCCGTTCAGCTTGATGCCTTCACTCAGAACGCAACCTGCAGCCGGGTATTGACCGTCGTGCCCTCGTCCTTGCCGCGCACCGCACCGGTGGGGTTGTCGGTCTGCCAGCGGATCACGTCGAGCATCACCCGGCTGTAGTCGTTGAGATACCAGTTGGCCCCCACCGTCCACGCATGTCCGGTACCGCCGGTCGGCAGTTCCGAGTAGTCCACGTCCTCGTAGCGCGCGCGCAGTTCCCATGTGCCCCGCCCGCCACGGGTGACCGGATCGGCCACCTTGACCCGGCCCCAGGTGCCGGTCTTACCCGAGTACGCCGGGCTGGCCCCGCCAAGGAACCAGCCGGCGGAAACCGCCCAGGCCTGGTGATCGAGGTCGTAGCGGCCGCTGGCATCGGCGCCGCGCAGGTTGCGCGTGCCCCACTCGCCCGTGGCCCAGCCCTGGCCAAAGAAGCCCGCCGCTTCCACACCGTAGGCGGTGCTGCGATCGGTGCCGACCAGCGTGCCCGGTGTGATCTTGACCAGGTCGTTGAAGTGGCCGGCAATGGCGGAGCTGCGCAGCACGCCCGAGGAGCCTGCGGCGATCTCTTCGTGGAACGCCCACGCCCCCAGATGCACGGTCGCGGCCTTGCTGTCGATCGGGTTCCAGTGGACGCGGGTGGCCCAGGTCTGGCTGTCGTTGTTGTCGCCGGCATTGTTGAGGTCGTTGCCGGCCACCGACAGGCTGGCGTGCCAGCCCTTGCCGTACACGCGCTCGGTGAGGCCGACGCCGAACAGGCCCCGCTGCGGCAGCATCAGCGTGCCCACCACGTTGCGGTCCGGGAACGGCGTGTTGGAGGTGCTGCTGGAGCCATCGATGCCGCGGTCGTTGAGCCGGTTGCCCACGGTGAGGTCGGCAGGCAGGCCGAACAGCCTGTGGTCCACGGTGGCATACACCGACTTCCACGCCACCTCGTTGTCAGCGAAGTCGCCCTCCACCACCCAGCCGAGCGTGCCGTAGCGGCCCTCCGCGCCCAGGCGCACCGAACGGATCTCGGTACCGGAGATGTTGCGGTCGCTGCTGGACGAGCCGTCGGTGCTGGAGCCGTCCACGAACAGACGACCGCGCGGGCGGAAGATCACGTTGCCGTCAGCGCTGCTGAATTCCGGCGCGCCCTTCGACCACGACACCTTCGGCGCCTTGGACTGCTGGGTTTCCAGCGCCGCAACACGGGTTTCCAGGGCAGGCGCAGGAGGGGCAGCCGCCGCGTTGCCGGCGGTCGTACCGACGCCTTCCAGCGCATCCAGTCGCGACTGCAGTTGCTGGATCTGCTGCGCCTGCTGCTGCACCAGCGCGGCAAGTTCGGCCTGGCTCAGCGGGGCCGGTGGGGCCGTGGCGGCCTGTGCTCCGGCATGGCCGCTGGCCAGCAGCAGGCCAAGGGCGACCGTCAGCGCTGCACGCGGCAGCACGGGATGGCTATGCATGGTGTTCTCTCCAGCCAGCCGGCCCCCTGGCCTGGCGCTGGCCCGTTGCGATGATGCGGGGGAATTACGGAAGGGCGCGCCGCCGGATCATTCCAGCGGCGCGCCAGGCAGGCTCAGCTGGTGGCCTGGGCCTGGGCGTTTGGACGCCAGGTGATGAGCTTGTTCTCGACCACGTCGAGCAGTGCATCGATGACCAGCACGAAGGCGGCCAGGATGATGATGCCGGCGAACACGCCCACGGCATTGAAGTTGCCTTCTGCCTGCGCGATCAGGTAACCCAGGCCCGCCGAGGCACCCAGGTATTCGCCGATGATCGCGCCGACCACGGCAAAGCCCACCGAGGTGCGCAGCGAGGACAGGATCCAGCTCGCCGCCGCCGGGAAGTACACGTGACGCAGCAGGTCACTGCGGCTGGCGCCGAGAATACGGGCATTGGCCAGCACCACCGGGTTCACTTCGCGCACGCCCTGCATGGCATTGAAGAACGTGGTGAAGAACACCAGCGTCACCGCCAGTGCCACCTTCGACCACAGCCCCAGACCCAGCCACAGTACGAAGATCGGCGCCAGCACCACGCGCGGGATGGCATTGAAGCCCTTGATGAAGGGATCGAGGATGCGCGCCGAGCGCCGGCTCAGGCCCAGCCACACACCGCCTGCAACGCCCAGCCCGGTACCGATGAGGTAGCCCAGCGCGGTTTCGGTCAGGGTGATGTACACGTGCTGGTAGAACGAGGTATCCGACAACCAGTTCCACGCCTGCTGGGCGATGGCCGTGGGCGCGGGGAAGAAGAACGGGTCGATCCAGCCCAGCGCGATGCCGCCTTCCCAGCCACCGAACACAGCGATGACCAGTGCGATCTGGATGAAACGGTCAGTCCTGGCGTGCATAGCTCTTCTCCACTTCGCCGCGCAGGCAGGCCCAGATGTCGCGGTACAGGTCGGTAAAACGTTCGTCGAGCTTGATCTCGGCAACGTTGCGGGGGCGTTCCAGGTCCACATCGAAGCTGCGCACCACGCGGCTTGACGGACCCGAGGACAGCACCACCACGCGGTCGCCCAGCGCGATGGCCTCTTCCAGGTCGTGGGTGATCAGGATCACCGAGCGACGGTCTTCCTGCCACAGGCGCAGCAGTTCGTTCTGCATCAGATGGCGGGTATGGATGTCCAATGCCGAGAACGGCTCGTCCATCAGGATCACCTTGGGCTCCACGATCAGGGCCTGCGCCATCTGCACGCGCTTGCGCTGGCCGCCGGAGAGCTGGTGCGGATAGCGGTGCTCGAAGCCGGTCAGGCCGACCTTGGCCAACCAGGTGGTGACCTTCTGCCGGCGCTCGGCTTCATCGACGCCGCGGAACTTCAGGCCCAGTTCCACGTTCTGGAAGGCGGTCTTCCACGGCAGCAGCGCGTCCTGCTGGAACAGGTAGCCGACGGACGCCTGCACGCCATTGACGGCGCGTCCGTCGATGCTCACGTCACCGGCGCTGGGCTTGAGCAGGCCCGCCACGGAATTGAGGATGGTGCTCTTGCCGCACCCGGTGGGACCGACGATGGCGAGGAACTCGCCATTACCGACCTGGATATCGACATCGCGCACGGCGGTGAAGTCACCGAAGGACATGGTCACCTTGTTGATGGCGACCATGGTCTGTGCGGGCTCCAGCTGCGGCGCGCCATTGAACTGGCGCACGGTGGCATTGAGGGCCATGGGTTATCTCCGCTTACGGTTGGGTTGCCTGCGTCGCGGCGCTGGCGCGTTCGACGAAGGCATTGGTGTAGGTCCGGGACAGGTCGATGTCCGCGTTGGCCACGTCCTTGTTGAACTCGCGCAGCACCTTCAACGGCGTTTCCAGGTCCGCGGGCGTGAAGTGGCCATCGGTGGTGAAGATGGCGCGGGCGTTCTCCACGGCGCGCGCGTAGGTGGCGCGGTCGCCGGAGACGTAGCTGTCCGGCAGCGCAGCGACGATGTCCTCGGCACTGTTGTCGGCGATGAACTTCAATGCCATCTGCTCGGCGCGGGCGATCTTCTCGGCTGCTTCAGGACGTGCCTCCAGGAAGCTGCGGTTGGCGTACATCACCGAGGTGGGATAGAGACCGCCGTACACCTGGCGTGCCCCCTCGTCGCTGCGCGCATCGATGATGATCCTGCCGACCTTGCGCTCGGTGATCAGGGTCGCGGCCGGATCGTAGTTGACCAGCAGGTCGATCTTGCCCTGCTCGAGCGCGGCCACCGCTGCCGCACCAGAACCCACGCCGATCAGCGAGATGCTGTCCACCGGGATGTCGTGCTGGGCCAGGAAGTGGCGCACGAAGAAGTCCGATGACGAACCCGGGGCGGTAATGCCGATCTTCTGGCCCTTGATGGTCTGCGGGCGCGCCGGATCGAAGCTGGCATCCTCGCGGCCGGCCATCACCAGGCCCGAATTGCGTGAGAGCAGCACGAAACCGACCACGTCCTTGTGCTTGGCCTGCATCTGGATGGTGTGGTCGTAGAAGCCGACCGCCACGTCGGTCGAATTGGCGACCAGGGCCTGCAGCACCTTGGAGCCGCCCTGCGCGAAGTTCTCGGTCTTCACCTGCAGGCCGACGTCCTTGAAGTAGCCCTTGGCGTCGGCGATGAAGAACGGCAGGTTGTTGAGATTGTAGGAACCGACGCTGATCCGCACCGGCGCATTGTCGCCGCCGGGCGCCGAGGCCCCGCTGGCATCGTCTTTGCCGCAACCGGACACGGCCAGGCTCGCCGCGCACAGCGCGGCCATGAAGAACTGCTTGTACATCATCCCTCCCAGGAGTGAAGCATTTGCGTTGTAGTGGCCTGGCCACGCGCTTCTGCGCGGCCCCGACCGGTTTCAGGTCATGCCGCTGAGGTCCATTGGCGGGCTTCGGTGGAATGGGTTTCGGCAGTGGCGGGCGAAGTCGCGAACACGCGCCCTTCGAACAGGCGGCGCGCGGTACGGACCACGCTGGCAACGACCGGCGCATCGTCCGAGCTGCGGCTCAGGCCCACTTCCAGCAGGCCGCTCGGATGTTCGAGGGTAATGCTGCCCGGCATCGGCAGGCATCCGACGAAAGTGTTGGCCAGGGTGCCGGGCGTGACCGCGGCGGTGGCCAGGCCGACCGCACCGGTGATGGCAAGCGCGGTGTGGCACTGGTGGGGCATGAAGTAGCGCACCTGCAGGTCGCCGCCCTGCTGCGGTGCGGAAAGCAGCACCGGCTTGGGAATCACCTTGCTGCCCGCATCGGCGATGCCCATGCGCGTACCTGCCTCGATGCGCATCGCTTCCAACTGTGCCAGCAGCGCGTGATCCGCATTCAGTTCCGCCGGCGAGGCGTCACCGCGGACACCCAGATCGGCCGCGCGCACCATCATCATCGGCATCGCGCAATCCACCAGGCTGACGGCGATGCCGTCGATCATATCCTGCGGCCGCCCACTGGGCAGCAGCCGGCCGGTACGTGCACCGGCCGCGTCGAGGAAGGCCAGGCGGACCGGCGCGGCAGCGCCAGGCGCGCCCGCGATCCGCGTGTCGCCCCGGTAAGCCACCTGGCCGTTGGGGGTTTCCACCGTGGCCACGATCAGCTTGCCGGTGTTGACGTTGTGGATGCGCACCTCGGTGCGTGGGTGGCGCGCAGGAACCAGCCCGCGTTCGATCGCGAAGGGACCGACCGCCGCCAGCATGTTGCCGCAGTTGGGGGTGGTATCCACCACCCGCTGCTCGACCCGGACCTGCGCGAACAGATAGTCGACATCGGCATCGGCCCGGCTGGCGGGGCTGACGATCGCCACCTTGCTGGTCAGCGCATTGCCACCGCCGATGCCATCGATCTGCAGCGGATGGCCCGAGCCCATCACCTCCAGCAGCAGCTGGTCGCGCAGGCCGGCGTCGGCCGGCAGGTCCGAGGCCAGGAAGAACGGCCCCTTTGACGTGCCGCCACGCATGAGGACGCAGGGGATACTGAGCAGATCGTTCGACATACGTGTGCTAGATTGATGCGTATAGGGGATGAATGACCCCTCTGTGATTCGATACTGGCATGAGCCGGATTGATCTGTGAATTGCTGATTTTTGGATGATTGATACCGTATGAGCATCAATTGCGAAATCCTCGATCTGCGCGCGTTCCTGCTCGTCGCCGAGACGCGCAGCTTCCATCGCGCCGCTGAAACCCTGCACGTCTCGCAGCCCGCGCTCAGCCGCCGGATCCAGAAGCTGGAGCAGGCCGTCGGCTCGCCGCTGCTCGAACGCACCACGCGCAGCGTCAGCACCACCGCGGTCGGCGAGAACCTGCTGCCGCTGGTACGGCGCATGCTGGAGGAATTCGATGGTTCGCTGTTCTCGCTGCGCGGGCACGACGACACGCGCGGCGCCACGGTCACCATCGCCTGCCTGCCCACCGCGGCGTTCTACTTCCTGCCCAGTGTCATGGCACGCTTCCACGACGCGCATCCGCACGTCCGCTTCCGCATCCTCGACATTCCCGCCACCGAGGGACTGCAGGCAGTGGAACGCGGCGAAGTGGAGTTCG
Organism: Stenotrophomonas sp. STEN147; assembly: GCF_056757995.1. Classification (NCBI taxonomy): domain Bacteria; kingdom Pseudomonadati; phylum Pseudomonadota; class Gammaproteobacteria; order Lysobacterales; family Lysobacteraceae; genus Stenotrophomonas; species Stenotrophomonas sp. STEN147. The sequence continues at coordinate 635,131 of NZ_JBRRCG010000001.1, read as the reverse complement.
GCATCAATTTCATGGGGGCCAACGATCCCAACCTGGATTTCGATGTACTGGCCGAGGACCCGTTCGTGCTGGCCTGCCGCCGCGATCATCCGCTGGCCCGCAAGCGCCGCGTGGAATGGGCCGATCTTGCCCAGCACCAGCTGATCACCGTGCATCGCACCAGTGGCAACCGGACCCTGCTCGATGGCGCCCTCGCCCGTGAGAACCTGAAGCTGAGCTGGCATTACGAAGTGACCCACCTGTCCACCTCCCTGGGCATGGTCGAGGCCGGGATCGGCGTGTCGGTGCTGCCGAAGATGGCTACCCCGGACGGCGACCATCCCATCCTGGTGACCCGGCCGATCGGCAATCCGGTGGTCTCGCGCACCATCGGCATCGTGCGCCGCCGTGGTGCCCTGCTCTCGCCCACGGCCGAACGCTTCCTGCAGATGCTGATGAGCCAGTGGCGGGGCAAGCCGTGACATCGGCACTACATACAGCCATGTAACCTTGCGTCCTGCGCCGAGGACGTTCCCGGCCGCGCCGGCTCCGCCATACTGGCGGGGATCCGGTGGCGGAGAGCCCCGGCATACGCAAGCAGGTCCGTCCATGCACGGGCCACTGCAAGCCATCCGCAAGAAGGAGTCATCCCGCATGAGCGATTCGTTCTCCACCCGCAGCCAGCTGGACGTCGGCGGCAAGACCTACGACTACTTCAGCCTGCCCACACTGGGCCAGCGCTTCGACATCTCCCACCTTCCCTACTCGATGAAGATCCTGCTGGAGAATCTGCTCCGGCACGAAGACGGCGGCGTCACCGTCGGCAAGGAGCACATCGAGGCCGTTGCCCGCTGGAGCCCGGCAGCCGAGCCCGACACCGAAATCGCCTTCATGCCCGCGCGCGTGGTCCTGCAGGACTTCACCGGCGTACCGTGTGTCGTCGATCTGGCCGCCATGCGCGATGCGGTGGTCAAGCTGGGTGGCAAGCCGGAACAGATCAACCCACAGATCCCTTCGGAACTGGTGATCGACCATTCGGTGCAGGTCGATGTGTTCGGCAAGCCGGACGCGCTCGATCTCAATGGCAAGATCGAATTCCAGCGCAACCAGGAACGCTACGGGTTCCTGCGCTGGGGCCAGAAGGCGTTCGACAACTTCAAGGTGGTGCCGCCCAACACCGGCATCGTCCACCAGGTGAACCTGGAGAACCTGGCCCGCGTGGTGATGACCGCGGACAAGGATGGCAGGGCCGTGGCCTACCCGGACACCGTGTTCGGTACCGACAGCCACACCACGATGATCAACGGCATCGGCGTGCTTGGCTGGGGCGTGGGCGGCATCGAAGCCGAAGCTGCCATGCTGGGCCAGCCGTCGTCGATGCTGATCCCGCAGGTGGTCGGCTTCAAGCTCACCGGCCGGCTGCCTGAGGGCGCCACCGCCACCGACCTCGTGCTGACCGTCACCCAGATGCTGCGCAAGCTGGGCGTGGTCGGCAAGTTCGTCGAATTCTATGGCGATGGCCTGCAGCACCTGCCACTGGCCGACCGCGCCACGATCGGCAACATGGCACCGGAATACGGCGCCACCTGCGGCATCTTCCCGATCGACGCCGAATCACTGAACTACCTGCGCCTGTCCGGTCGCAGCGAAGAACAGATCGAACTGGTCGAGGCCTACGCCAAGGCGCAGGGCCTGTGGCACGAACCGGACAGCCCCCATGCCCAGTACAGCACCACGCTGGAGCTGGACATGGGCACGGTGAAGCCGTCGCTGGCCGGACCGAAGCGCCCGCAGGACCGCGTGCTGCTGGAAGACGTGCAGAAGAACTACCGCGAAGCGCTGGTCGGCCTCACCAGCAACCGCGACAAGCGCAGCGACGATGTGGCCTCCTTCCTCAACGAGGGCGGCGGCACCGCGGTCGGCAACGAACAGCTGGCCAAGGGCTTCGCCGACATCGAGATCGAAGGCCGGAAGGTCCGCCTGAAGGATGGCGCGGTGGTCATCGCCGCGATCACCTCCTGTACCAACACGTCCAACCCGGCGGTGATGATCGGTGCCGGCCTGCTGGCGCGCAACGCGGCGGCCAAGGGCCTGGATCGCAAGCCCTGGGTGAAGACTTCGCTGGGCCCAGGCTCGCGCGTGGTCACCGACTATCTGGAAAAGGCCGGGGTGCTGAAGGAGCTGGAGAAGATCGGCTTCTACGTGGTCGGCTACGGCTGCACCACCTGCATCGGCAACTCCGGCCCGCTGCCGACCGAGGTCAGTGCCGGCATCGCCGCCGGTGACCTGGTGGTGACCTCCGTGCTGTCGGGCAACCGTAATTTCGAAGGCCGCGTGCATCCCGAAGTGAAGATGAACTACCTGGCCAGCCCGCCACTGGTGGTCGCCTACGCCATCGCCGGCACCACCGACATCGATCTGACCACCCAGCCGCTGGGCACCGGCAGCGACGGCCAGCCGGTCTACCTGCGCGACATCTGGCCGAGCAACAAGGAAATCGGCGATGTCATCGCCGCCACCATCGGCCCGGAGATGTTCAAGCAGAACTACGCCGACGTGTTCAAGGGCGATACGCGCTGGAACACCATCGCCTCGCCGGACGGCAATCTGTACGAGTGGAGCGATGACTCCACCTACATCAAGAACCCGCCGTACTTCGACGGCATGACCATGCAGACCGGCAGCATCGACGACGTGCATGGCGCGCGTGTGATGGGTCTGTTCGGCGACTCGATCACCACCGACCATATCTCGCCGGCCGGCAACATCAAGAAGGATTCGCCCGCGGGGCGTTACCTGCAGGCCCGGGGCGTGCAGCCCGCCGACTTCAACAGCTACGGCAGCCGCCGCGGCAATGATGACGTGATGGTCCGCGGCACTTTCGCCAACATCCGCATCAAGAACCTGATGTTCGGCGGCGAGGAGGGTGGCAACACCTTGTACTACCCGGCCGGCGGTGGTCAGCCGGAGAAGCTGGCGATCTACGACGCGGCGATGAAGTACAAGGCCGACAAGGTGCCGCTGGTCGTGCTGGCCGGGAAGGAGTACGGCACCGGTTCGTCGCGCGACTGGGCCGCCAAGGGCACCCTGCTGCTGGGCGTGAAGGCGGTCATCGCCGAGAGCTTCGAGCGCATCCACCGCTCCAACCTGGTCGGCATGGGCGTGCTGCCGCTGCAGTTCCGCAATGGTGAGAACGCGCAGTCGCTGGGGCTGGATGGCTCGGAAGTCATCGACATCACCGGCCTGGAGGACGGTGCCAGCAAGCGCGCCACGGTCACCGCGACCCGGGCCGATGGCACGCAGAAGCGCTTCGAGGTGTCGGTGATGCTGCTGACACCGAAGGAAGTGGAGTACTTCCGCCACGGCGGCCTGCTGCAGTACGTGCTGCGCCAGCTGGCTGCCCGCTGACCCGGCGCGCGGCATCCGGCGGGCGGAAGCCCGGCCCCGGCGTCACCGCCGGGGCGCTGCGGAGGCGCGCGAACCGGTGGTTCGCAACCGCGCCTCCTCGCCCACCACGGCGGCCTGCTGCAGTACGTGCTGCGTCAGCTGGCTGCCCGCTGACCCGGCGGGCCGCATCCGGCGGGCGGAAGCCCGGCCCCGGCGTCACCGCCGGGGCCGAATCGCCCATGAATCATATTTTTGATATTTTTCACCATTCATGCAATTTGCATGAAACAGGCGTAAGGTGATCGCACAGGTCCCCTGGAGCACCGCCATGCTGCACGCCCCCGTCCGCTTCGACCCGATCAACGAGCTGACTCACACCACCGCCTCGTCGGTGAAGGAACATTGGCGCAAGGTCATGCAGGAAGTGCGCGACCAGCACATGGTCGTGGTCACCAATCACAACGAACCGCAGGCGGTGATCGTTTCCATCGAGCAGTACCGCGCGCTGCAGGCCAAGGTCGAAGCGCTGGAAAGCTCGCTGGAGGAACTGCGTGGGCAGGACCCGGCCCTGGCGGATCTGCGTGCCGGCTTCGACCAGCGCCTGGCGGTGCTGCAGCACGCCCAGGCTGGTGATGCCGCACGCGCGCTGCTGCGTCGCCCTGCCCGCCTGAAGGGCCAGGTCAAGGCGGGCACGGGCCACTGATGCCACGCCCGTTCCTGTATGTGCTTGCCGGCGTCAATGGCGCCGGCAAGAGTTCGGTGGGCGGCCACGTGCTGCGCGAAGCCGGCCTGGAATGGTTCAACCCCGATACGTTCGCCCGCGGGCTGCGCGAGCGGGCCGGCCTGGACGCCATGGAGGCCAATGCCGAAGCCTGGCAGGAGGGTGTCAACCGTATCCGCGACGCCCTGGATCACGCCCGCAACCATGCCTTTGAGACCACGCTGGGGGGCAACTCGATCACCGCCCTGCTGCGTGAGGCCAGCCGCACCCATGACGTGCTGATGTGGTTCTGTGGACTGTCCAGCCCGGAGCAGCACATCGCCCGGGTACGCGCACGGGTGCAGGCCGGTGGCCACCCCATTTCCGAAGTCGACATCCGCCGCCGCTGGCCGCTGGCGCAGCAGAACCTGATCGGGCTGATGCCGGTGCTGGCGCAGCTGCAGGTCTACGACAACAGCGCCGACGCCGCGCCGGGCGAGGCCGTGCCCGATCCACAGCTGCTGCTGCAGATGGAGGACGGCCACCTGCAATGGCCGGCCGCCGATGACCTGCAGCAGCTGCAGCGCACGCCCCCGTGGGCGACAGCCCTGCTGGAAGCCGCCCTGCGCCTGTAGTGCCAGGGGCCGGCAGTCCGCTCAGCGCCGCGGCGCGTCCGGATCGGTGCGCAATGCGCGCAGCAGGCCCAGCATGTAGAACGCCAGGGTGAACGAGAACGGCAGACCGCACAGCACCACCGCCGTCTGCATCGCGCTGAAGTTGCCCGCCAGCAGCAGGCCGATGCTGGCCACGGTGATGCCCGCCGCCCAGAACACGCGCAGCCAGATCGGCGCATCGTGACCATCCTCCACCCCGTCGTCGACACGGCGGGTGCACAGGTTGGCGATCATCAGCGTGCCCGAATCGACCGGGGTCAGGAACAGTACGAAACCGATCACCACTGCGGCACCGGCTACATAGGGTGCGCCGGGCAGGTACTCCAGCAGCTTGAACAGGGTCATCGCTGCATCGTGCTGCGCCACCTGCCCCAGCACCGCCTGGCCATGGTTGAGCACCAGGTCGATGGCGGTGTTGCCGAAGATCGACAGCCACGCCAGCGTGAAGCCGAGCGGTATCAACAGCACACCCATCACGACCTCGCGGATGGTGCGGCCGCGCGAGATGCGTGCCACGAACAGGCCCACGAACGGCGCCCAGGCGATCCACCACGCCCAGTAGAACAGCGTCCAGGAACCCATCCAGGCGCGGCCCTGCGGATCGTTGAGATACATGTCGAAGCTCTTGCGCACGAATGCGCCGAGATAATCGCCCGTGTTCTGCACCAGGCCATCGAACAGATGCAGGGTCGGGCCGGTAACCAGCACGAACAGCAACAGCGCGCACAACAGGCGCACGTTGAGGTTGGACAGCCAGGCGATGCCCTTCTCGACACCCGCCACCACGCCGATGGTGGCCACCACCATCATCACCAGCACGATCGCGACCAGCACCTGCGGTGTGTCCGGGATGTGGAACAGATAGACCAGGCCGGACTGCACCACCAGCGCACCGATGCCGAGATTGGTGACCATGGAGATCAGCGTGGCGAGGATGCCGAAGCCATCGACCATGTCGCCGATGCGGCCATGGATGCGCTCACCGAAGATCGGATACAGCGCCGAGCGCAATGCCAGCGGCAGGTTGCGGCGATAGGCGAAATAGCCCAGCGCCACCCCGACCAGCGCGTACAGCGCCCAGCCGTGCAGGCCCCAGTGCAGGAAGGTCAGCACCATCGCCTCGCGCCCGGCCGCCACCGTGCCGCCCGGCTGGCCCGGCGGGTTGAGGAAATGGTCCAGCGGCTCGTAGGCACCGTAGTACAGCAATGCGATACCGATACCCGCCGAGAACAGCATCGACACCCACGCGACGTAGCCGAAGGCCGGCGATTCCTCGTTGTGGCCCAGGCGGATACGGCCATAGGGCGAGAACGCCAGCCACAGCACGAATCCCAGGCACAGCACGACCAGCAGCATGTACCACGCGCCGAACGCAGCCGAGACCTCGGCCTGCGCCCATTGCAGCCAGTGCTCGCTGGCATCGGGATAGAGGACGGTGAGCAGCCCGAGAATGCCGATCGACACCGAGGAGCTGAGGAAGACAAAGCGGTTCAAGCGCAGGGGCGAACGCTTGGGATGAGCCTGGGAAGACATGGGATCGTCTCATCAGTCCGAAGGAGCACATGGGCGGGGCCGGACCGGGAAACCGGGCCCATGGCGTGGGGCGCGAGCGCATCCTAGGGTTTATTGATTGAACGTTCAATCAATAAAAAGCATAATGATGGCCAACCCGACGCCTCGGGTCGCAATCCGTGGAGAGACAATGCCGAAGAAGGGCGTGGAGCCGGTCCGTCGCGAACAGTTGATCCGGGCCACTTTCCAGACCATCGACGAAATGGGCATGGCCGATGCCACCGTCGCCACCATCGCCAGGAAGGCGGGGCTGTCCAGCGGCATCGTCGCCCATTACTTCGGCGACAAGGACGGCCTGCTCAACGCTGCGATGCGGCAGATCCTGCGCGAACTGCGGGACGCGGTCGCCCGCTGCCGGGCCGGGGTGGGCGATGATCCCCGCGACCAGCTGCGCGCCATCGTCGATGGCAACTTCGATGACAGCCAGATCAATGGCACCGCGATGCGTGTCTGGCTCACCTTCTGGGCCGCGAGCATGCACCAGCCGGAACTGGCGCGCCTGCAGCATGCCAACGACCAGCGCCTGTTCTCCAACCTGTGCCACCAGTTCAACCGCGTGCTGCCACGCCCACAGGCACGCCTCGCCGCCCGCGGCCTGGCCGCGATGATCGATGGCCTCTGGCTGCGCGGCAGCCTGGTCGGCGGCGCCTTCGATGCTGACAAGGCCCGACGCATCGCCTACGGCTACATCGACTTCCAGTTGCAGGCCGACGCGCTATAAGCGCTTTCAGCTTCCCGCCCCCTTTCGAGGAGTACGCCCCATGACCACCCTGCCCGTCCAACAGCTCTACATCCATGGCCGCCGGGTCGATGCCACCAGCGGCAAGACCTTCGCCACGGTCAACCCCGCCACCGGTGAGGTCATCGCCGAGGTGCAGGTCGCCAGCCAGGCCGACGTCGAACGCGCCGTCGAAAGCGCTACCGAAGGCCAGAAGGCATGGGCGGCAATGACCGCCATGGAACGTTCGCGCATCCTGCGCCGCGCCGTGGAGATCCTGCGCGAGCGCAATGACGAACTGGCCCGCCTGGAAACGCTCGATACCGGCAAGGCGCTGGCGGAAACCACCACGGTGGACATCGTCACCGGCGCCGACGTGCTGGAGTATTACGCCGGCCTGGCGACCGCCATCGAAGGCATCCAGCTGCCGCTGCGCGAATCCAGCTTCTTCTACACCCGCCGTGAACCGCTGGGCGTGGTCGCCGGCATCGGTGCCTGGAACTACCCGATCCAGATCGCCCTGTGGAAGTCGGCGCCGGCACTGGCCGCCGGCAATGCGATGGTGTTCAAGCCGTCCGAAGTCACGCCGCTGACCGCCCTCCGGCTTGCCGAGATCTACACCGAAGCCGGCGTGCCGGCCGGCGTGTTCAATGTCGTGCAGGGCCCCGGTCGCGAAATCGGCAACTGGCTCACCGAACATCCGGTGATCGAGAAGATCTCCTTCACCGGCGGCGTGGCCACCGGCAAGAAGGTGATGGCTGCGGCCGCCTCCTCCTCGCTGAAGGAAGTGACCATGGAACTGGGCGGAAAATCGCCGCTGGTGATCTGCGATGACGCCGATCTCGACCGCGCCGCCGACATCGCGGTGATGGCCAATTTCTTCAGCTCCGGCCAGGTGTGCACCAATGGCACCCGCGTGTTCGTGCCGCGCGGCATGCTGGCCGCGTTCGAGGCCGCCGTGGTCGAGCGCGTCAAGCGCATCCGCATCGGCGACCCGATGGCCGCGGACACCAACTTCGGCCCGCTGACCAGCTTCCCGCACATGGAGAACGTGCTGCGCTACATCGAAAGCGGCAAGACCGAAGGCGCGCGCCTGCTGATCGGCGGCGGCCGTGCCACCGAGGGCACGCTGGCCCAGGGCGCCTATGTGCTGCCGACCGTGTTCTCCGACTGCCGCGACGACATGACCATCGTCAAGGAAGAAATCTTCGGGCCGGTCATGAGCATCCTTGCCTATGACAGCGAAGATGAAGTGGTCCGCCGCGCCAACGACACCACCTTCGGCCTCGCCGCCGGCGTGGTCAGCAAGGACATCAGCCGCGCCCACCGCATCATCCATCGCCTGGAAGCCGGCATCTGCTGGATCAACACCTGGGGCGAATCGCCGGCCGAAATGCCGGTGGGTGGCTACAAGGAGTCCGGCGTCGGCCGCGAGAACGGCCTCTCGACCCTGGGCCACTACACCCGCATCAAGTCGGTGCAGGTCGAACTGGGCGACTACGCCAGCGTGTTCTGAGCCGCGCCCCTCGTCCGGCCACCGCGCCGATCCGACATTCCGCCGGGACGCCTGTTTGCAGCGTGTCCCGGCCTGAAGGAGAACAACCATGAGCACCCATAACGAGTACGACTACATCATCATCGGCGCCGGTTCGGCCGGCAACGTGCTGGCCACCCGCCTGACCGAAGATGCCGATGTGAGCGTACTGCTGCTGGAAGCGGGTGGCCCGGACTACCGGCTCGACTTCCGCACCCAGATGCCGGCCGCGCTGGCGTTTCCGCTGCAGGGCAAGCGTTACAACTGGGCCTACAAGACCGATCCCGAGCCCTTCATGAACAACCGCCGCATGGACTGCGGCCGTGGCAAGGGCCTGGGCGGTTCGTCGCTGATCAACGGCATGTGCTACATCCGCGGCAACGCGATGGACTACGACAACTGGGCGAGCATGCCCGGCCTGGACGACTGGACCTATCTGGACTGCCTGCCCTACTTCCGCAAGGCCGAGACCCGCGACATCGGCCCAAACGATTACCACGGGGGCGATGGCCCGCTGCGGGTGACCACCCCCAAGGCCGGCAACAACGAACTGTTCGCGGCCATGGTTGAAGCCGGCGTGCAGGCAGGCTATCCGCGCACCGACGACCTCAACGGCTACCAGCAGGAGGGCTTCGGCCCGATGGATCGCACGGTCACGCCGAAGGGCCGCCGCTCCAGCACCGCCCGCGGCTATCTGGATCTGGCCAGGCCGCGCCCGAACCTGACCATCGTCACCCACGCGCTGACCGACCGCATCCTGTTCTCGGGCAAGCGCGCGGTGGGCGTGCAGTGGCTGCGCAACGACCAGCCGCAGCGTGCCACTGCCCGCCGCGAGGTGCTGTTGTGCGGCGGCGCCATCGCCTCGCCACAGATCCTGCAGCGCTCCGGTGTGGGCCCGGCCGATCTGCTGCGCAGCCTCGACATCGACCTGGTGCATCACCTGCCGGGCGTCGGCGCCAATCTGCAGGACCACCTGGAGATGTATCTCCAGTACGAATGCAAGAAGCCGGTCTCGCTGGCGCCGGCGCTGAAGCTGTACAACCAGCCGGCAATCGGCGCTGAATGGCTGTTCCTGGGCACCGGTATCGGCGCCAGCAACCAGTTCGAGGCCGGCGGCTTCATCCGCAGCGATGCCGAGTTCGAGTGGCCCAACCTGCAGTATCACTTCCTGCCGGTGGCCATCAACTACAACGGGTCCAATCCGATCAAGGCACACAGCTTCCAGATGCATGTCGGCTCGATGCGCTCGCCCAGCCGTGGCCGCATCCATGTCCGCTCCAAGGATCCGCGCGAGCATCCGAGCATCCTGTTCAACTACATGTCGCACGACCAGGACTGGCGCGAGTTCCGCGCGGCGATCCGCATCACCCGCGAGATCTTCGCGCAGCCGGCACTGGCTCCATACAGCGGCCGCGAGATCTCGCCGGGCAGTGCACTGCAGACCGATGCGCAGATCGACGCGTTCGTCCGTGAGCATGCTGAAACGGCGTACCACCCGTCCTGCTCCAACAAGATGGGCCACGCCGATGATCCGATGGCGGTGGTGGACGGCCAGGGCCGCGTGCATGGCCTGGAGGCCCTGCGCATCGTCGACGCCTCGATCATGCCGCAGGTGGTGACCGGCAATCTCAACGCGCCGACCATCATGATCGCCGAAAAGCTCGCCGACGTGATCCGCGGCCGTACGCCGCTGCCCCGCAGCACCGCGCCCTACTACAAGGCCAATGGTGCGCCGGTACGCAGGCAGGGCTGAGCACCGCACGCACCCTGAAACACCCGCCGGGCATGGCCCAGCGCTGCCAGCTCGGTGGCGCGGGGCCATACCCGGCGGCATTTGACGCGATCGCACAGGCCGTCGCGCGATGCCCTCTTCGCGTTTCCCCTACGGCGGGGTATGCTGCAATGACCGGCCGCTGTCAGTACGCTCAAGGTCGGACCCAACAATCACGATTCCTGGAGGGGGAATATGAGTCTGGATCGTCCCTGGCTGCAGAGCTATCCGAAAGGCGTTCCCGCCGAGATCGACGTCAACGAGTTCCATTCGGTAGCCTCCGTCTTCGACGCCTCCGTCGCCAAGTACCGCGACCGCCCCGCCTACTCCAGTTTCGGCAAGGTCCTCACCTATGGCGAGACCGATGCGCTGGTTGACCAGTTCGCGGCCTACCTGCTGGGTGAGCTCAAGCTCAAGAAGGGCGACCGCGTCGCCCTGATGATGCCCAACTGCCTGCAGTACCCGGTCGCCACCTTCGGCGTGCTGCGTGCGGGCCTGACCGTGGTCAACGTCAACCCGCTGTATACCGCACGCGAACTCAAGCATCAGCTGGTCGACGCCGGCGCCTCGGTGCTGGTGGTGGTCGACAACTTCGGCGACACCGTCCAGCAGGTCATCGCCGACACGCCGGTCAGGCAGGTGGTCACCACCGGCCTGGGCGATCTGCTCGGCGCGAAGGGCGCGATCGTCAACTTCGTGCTGAAGTACGTCAAGAAGATGGTGCCCAACTATCACGTGAAGGGCGCCATCCGCTTCAAGCAGGCACTCAAGCTCGGCAGCCGCCACACCCTGCCCGAGGTCGAGATCGACCACGACGACGTAGCGTTCCTGCAGTACACCGGCGGCACCACCGGCGTGGCCAAGGGCGCGATGCTGACCAACCGCAACCTGATCGCCAACATGCAGCAGGCCTCGGCATGGCTGTCGACATCCGGCATCGAGCCGGGCAAGGAAGTGATCATCACCGCGCTGCCGCTGTACCACATCTTCGCGTTGACCGCGAACGGTCTGGTCTTCATGAAGTTCGGCGGCTGCAATCACCTGATCACCAATCCGCGCGACATGAAGGGCTTCGTCAAGGAGCTCAAGGGCACGCGCTTCACCGCCATCACCGGCGTCAACACGCTGTTCAACGGCCTGCTCAATACGCCCGGTTTCGATGAGATCGATTTCTCGTCGGTGAAGTTCACCCTGGGCGGCGGCATGGCGGTGCAGCGCGCTGTGGCCGAGCGCTGGAAGAAGGTTACCGGGGTGACGTTGGTCGAGGCCTATGGCCTGACCGAAACCTCGCCGGCCGCCTGCATCAACCCGCTCACCCTGCCGGAGTACAACGGCTCCATCGGCCTGCCGATCCCGTCCACCGATGCGTGCATCAAGGACGACAACGGCAACATCCTGCCGCTGGGTGAGGTGGGCGAGCTGTGCATCAAGGGCCCGCAGGTGATGAAGGGCTACTGGCAGCGCCCCGAAGAGACCGCCCAGGCGATCGACAGCGACGGCTGGCTGCATACCGGCGACATGGCGAAGATGGATGAACGGGGTTTCTTCTACATCGTCGACCGCAAGAAGGACATGATCCTGGTGTCCGGCTTCAATGTGTATCCGAACGAAGTCGAGGACGTCATCGCGATGATGCCGGGCGTGCTGGAAGTGGCCGCGGTCGGCGTGCCGGACGAGAAGTCCGGCGAAGTGGTCAAGGTGGTGATCGTGAAGAAGGATCCGAACCTGACCGCCGAAATGGTCAAGGAGCATGCCCGGGCAAATCTGACCGGTTACAAGCACCCGCGCATCGTGGAGTTCCGCAAGGAACTGCCGAAGACCAATGTCGGCAAGATCCTCCGTCGCGAGCTGCGCGATACGCCCGCACAGTAAGGGTTTCCACGGTTCGACGCAGATCAGGGCCCCGCCGGCGACGGCGGGGCCCTTTTTGTTGGCGGCCAGCGCGGGCGGCGGCCGCTTGCAGGCGGTTCACGAGCGGTGCATAGAATCACTCGCCACCGCACGTTCCGCCCACTCCCTCACATTCCATCTCTCCGTCCGCTCTGCGGTTGGCCGGACGGTCACTCGGAGAACACCCATGTCTGCAGTACGCCCCATCATCACCCGTCCGTCGCAGCACCCGACCCTGCGCATCACCGAGGAAACCGAACGGGAGGTCTACTGGATCCACATGCATGCCAACCTGGTCAACCAGCCGGGCCGCCCGTGCTTTGCCTCACGCCTGGTAGACGACATCGTCGACTACCAGCGGGAGCTGGGCGACCGTCTCAGTGCCGCCCACGTTCTCTCGCCTCACGTGGTCCTGGCCTCCGATAGTGACGTATTCAACCTGGGCGGCGACCTGGAACTGTTCTGCCGGCTGATCCGCGAGGGCGACCGTGCCCGCCTGCTCGACTATGCGCAGCGCTGCGTACGCGGCGTGCATGCGTTCCACGCCGGGCTGGGCGCACGCGCCCACAGCATCGCGCTGGTCCAGGGCAATGCACTGGGCGGCGGCTTCGAGGCCGCGCTGAGCTGCCATACCATCGTCGCCGAAGAAGGCGTGCTGATGGGACTGCCGGAGGTGCTGTTCGACCTGTTCCCGGGCATGGGCGCCTACTCCTTCCTGTGCCAGCGGGTCAGCCCGCGGCTGGCCGAGAAGATCATGCTGGAGGGCAACCTCTTCACCGCCCGGCAGTTGAAGGACATGGGCCTGGTGGATGTCGTCGTGCCGGTGGGCGAAGGCGTTGCGGCGGTCGAACAGGTGATCCGGGACAGCCGGCGCATTCCGCACGCCTGGGCGGCGATGCGCGAAGTGAACGAGATCGCCACCATGGTGCCGCTGCACGAAATGATGCGCATCACCGAGATCTGGGTCGACACCGCCATGCAGCTGGGCGAGAAGTCGCTGCGGACCATGGACCGGCTGGTCCGCGCCCAGGCCCGCCGCAATGGCGAGGCGGGCTGACAGACCTCGCGGTCAGGAGGGCGTGCGTTCCCCGTCGTCGCGTTGCTGGATGCCTGCGACGCGGGACGCCAGCGCTTTCCTGCCGATGCGCAGTGCACCTACCAGGCTGGACAGGCGCATTGTCCACTCGGCCTTCAATTGCCAGTCGGCCATGCGCATCATCTCGCCACTGGCGGCAGCAACCTGGACCAGGCCCAGGTTGCTCGCCACGCCGCGCAGGGCGTGGGCGTGTTCGCGGAAGTCCTCCCAGTCCAGCCGCTCGCCACAGGCCTGCATCTGCGCCATGCTCGCGTCCACATCCACCAGGCACTGGTCGATGAACTTGCGTTCGAAGCCATCGCCCATGCCCAGTGACGCCAGCTCGTCCAGCACCGCGGTGTCGAGTACGCCGTCACCGACCTCCATGGCCGGTACCGACTGGATGCCCGGCTCGGTACGCGTGTTGGCGGCCACATCGGCCAACACCTCCAGCAGACGCGTCGCCACGACCGGCTTGGCCAGGAATGCACGTGCACCTGCCTGTTCACAGCGCAGGATGGATTCCGGGGTGACATCGGCGCTGAGTACCATCACCGGCACATACGGCAGGCCGCTGGCCTGCATCACCCGCAGCTGTTTGAGCAGGTCCAGCCCGCTCATGCCAGGCATGTGCAGGTCAACGATCGCTGCGTCGTAATTGGCCTGTTCGAGAGCGTCGAGCACCTCGACCCCACCGTTGACGCAGGTGACCTTGTGGCCGGCCTTCTCCAGCAACCGCTGCAGCACCATGCGGTTGGCCGCATGGTCATCGGCAACCAGCACCCGCAGGCTGCGTACACGGGCCCGATGGCGCAGGAATGGATTGGAGAACGCAATGACGTTGCCGCCCTCCGGCAGCTCGCCCTGCACGTCCGGCGTCGGTGCCACGTCCAGCGCGATTTCCACCCAGAACACGCTGCCGCGCGGCGTGTTCGGCAGGTAACCCACCTGCCCGCCCATCGATTCGACCAGCCCCTTGGCGATCGCTGTACCCAGTCCGGTGCCTTCGTGGCGGCGGGCCAGGCCGACGTCGGCCTGCTCGAAGGCGTTGAACAGGCGACTGCGCAGGGCCACGGGTACGCCGATGCCACTGTCGAGGATCTCGAAACGCAGGCGGGCACGCTCGCTGCCACGCTCGTCATGGCTGCTGACACGCAGATGGACGAAGCCACTGTCGGTGAACTTCACCGCGTTGCCCATCAGATTCAGCAGAATCTGCTGCAGATGGCCGGCGTCGCCGAACAACCGTGGCGGAACGTTGTCGTCCACGTCGACGCGATACTCCAATGACTTGGAACGCGTCTGCGGGGTGAGGATCAGGTTGATCGCCTGCAGTACGTCGGCCAGCGCGAACTCATGCCATTCCACCCGCACCTTGCCGGCCTCGATCGCCGAGATGTCCAGCACCTCCTCCACCAGCGCCAGCAGGCTGCGGGTGGACGCCTGGATGGTGCTGAGGCACTCGCGCTGCTCCTCATCCAGCCGCGTGGTGGCCAGCACTTCGGTCATGCCGGCCAGGCCGTTGAGCGGCGTACGGAATTCGTGGCTCATGTTCGCCAGGAAACGGCTCTTGGCTTCGTTGGCCTGGCGCGCCTCGGCCACCGCACGGGTCAAGGCATGCAGCAGCGAATCGAAGTACAGCGGAATCGCGCCCAGGCCCAGCAGCAGGCCCCAGCCGAGGTAGTCGTGGCTGCGCCAGTAGGGCGACAGCATCACGGTGCACAGGAAGGCCAGGCACCCCATGGCGGTTGCCACCCGCAGGTAGGTGCTGCCGTAGCGCATGCCGTTGCCGATCGTGACCCACAGCATCACCGCGTACAGCGGGGCTGCCGGCTCACCCTGGATGGTCATGATCCAGGCCATGCAGGTGTAGTCGGTCAGCATGCCGATCACGCGGCGGACGTGTGACACCCCGGGATCGACCAGGATCGCCACCAGCAGGCCCGCCGAGATCGCCAGCTCGAAGGCCAGAATCAGCCAGGTAGTAGTCAGGGTTTCGCCACCCGCACCCACGTAGCGCCAGCCGAGATAGCTGATGAACAGCGCGGTGATCACGATGCGGATCAGGTTCTGCGCGTGCTCGCTGTCCTCGCGTCCGGACAGCCGCTGCTTCACCCGGGCCAGCAGCGACCGGGCCGGGGAGGATTCAACGGCAGGAGTGTCCATGGGGGGATGTCGCATCCGTCGTCGCAGCAGGGAGGAGCAGCACAGCGGAACCGCCACCAGGCCCAGCCACAGGGGCACGGCCAGGCTGGGGTTGTCACGCCAATACGGTGTCAACAGCACGGTGGTACCGAAGCTGACCAAGGCCATGGCGATCGCCGCGCCCAGGTAGCGGTTGCCGAAGCGCAGGCCATTGCCCACCGTGACCCACATCACCACCGCATAGACCCAGGCCAGAGGCTCGCCCATCTGCACCATGCCGACCGTCATCAACCCATAGTCGGCGACCATGCCGACCCCCCTGCGCGCATCGGAGCGCCCCGGCTTCCACAGCAACCAGGCGAACAGCAGCAGGGATATCGACAGCCCGGTCAGCACGGTCACGAGCACGCCCTGGTACTGCTCCAGGCGATGCATCCGGGCCCCGGACAGCAGTATGTAAACCAGGATCAGCGAGATCAGCGCGATCCGCACGATCACCTGCCCGTGCTCGGAGTCGGGCCGCTGCGACAGCCGGCGCTTCAGCCGTGCGAACAGGTCCTGCACCTCAGCCACCCGGTCGCGTGGAGGCCGTCGAGTGCTGCGCGCAGATGTCCAGCAGTTGCTGGCGGCCCCGCAGCAGCGCATCCACGCAGCGGGGGTCGAACAGGCGGCCGCGCTGGGCATACAGATAGGCCAGCGTTGCTTCCATCGTCCAGGCTTCCTTGTACGGACGTGGGGAAATCAGGGCGTCGAAGACATCGGCGACGGCAACGATGCGCGCTTCCAGTGGAATTGCTTCGCCGACCAGCCCATCGGGGTAACCGCTGCCGTCGTAGCGTTCATGGTGGCGCAGCGCGATCAGCGCACCGACCTGGATGAAGCGGTTCTGGCTGCCGCTGAGCAGTTCATGGCCGATGCGCGGGTGCCGGCGCATGATCGCCAGCTCCTCTTCATTGAGCTTGCCCTGCTTGAGCAGCACCGCATCCGGTATGGCGATCTTGCCCATGTCGTGCAGGGGCGCCGCCATCTCGATCAGCCGCACCTCGTCTTCCGGCAGGCCCAGCTGCTCGGCGATAAGCCCGGCCACGCGGGCCATCCGCTCCAGGTAGGCACTGGTGCCGGCGTCACGAAACTCGATCGCACGAGCCAATCGCGACAAGGTCTCGCGCTCCCGCTCCTCGACCTCGTGCATGCTGGCGAGCAGGCGCTGTTCCAGTGACAGCGCGCGCTGTTTCACATTCTCGGTCTGCTGGCGCAGCTGCAGCAGGTTGTAGCAGCGCGCCCGCAGTTCGCGCGGGCGGATCGGCTTGACCAGGAAGTCGATCACGCCTGCCTCCAGCGCGGCCTGCCGGATCGGCTCGTCGCCCACCACGGTGATCAGGATCACCGGGATGTCGCGATGCTTGGGCAGGCGCCGGAAGCGGCGGGCGAATTCCAGCCCATCCATTTCCGGCATGCGGTAGTCGAGCAGCAGCAGGTCGACCGGATGCGATTCGCACCAGGCCAGCGCGGTCAGGGGATCGCCGAAGTCATGCACGCTCAGTTCCGGCGCGATGTCCTCGATGACGTGCCGCAGCATCGTCCGCGCGGAGGTCTGGTCATCGACGATGACGATGTTCAACGTGTACTCCGCCTGGTTTCTCGACCACGCTTGGTCATCAGCAGGCGTGGAAACGCTGCCGCTGCGCACGCTGGCACCCTGCATCGGACTGACTCCCGTGTCATGCGTCCCGGTTCATGATCGTGGTCACATTGTGAAGCGGGCTCTCCACATTGCGCTCTTCCCCGTCACCGATCAAGCCATAGCCGGCGTCAAGGTAGTGCAATTACGATACGCCGAGTGCCAGAGACGTCAATTGCGCCGTCCCGTTTCGGGACGGCGCGCACAAACGGGAGTCACAAAACCCCGGCTCAGTGCTCCGGACGCATGTACGGGAACAGCAGCACGTCGCGGATGGAGCTGCTGCCGGTCAACAGCATCACCAGGCGGTCGACGCCGATGCCGAGGCCGCCGGTCGGCGCCATGCCGTACTCCAGCGCGCGGATGTAGTCGGCGTCGTAGTGCATGGCCTCGTCATCGCCCCCCTCCTTGGCGGCCACCTGGGCCTGGAAACGCTGGGCCTGATCCTCCGGGTCGTTCAGCTCGGAGAAGCCGTTGGCCAACTCCTTGCCGTTCACGAACAGCTCGAAGCGATCGGTGTAGCCGGGGTCGTTGTCGTTGGCACGCGCCAGCGGCGAGACCTCCACCGGATGATCGGTGATGAAGGTGGGCTGGATCAGGGTGTGCTCGACGGTGGCTTCGAAGATCTCCAGCAGCAGCTTGCCCCAGCCGTAGGACGGCTTGACCTTGATCTTCAGGCGCTCGCAGTGCCGCAGCAGCGCTTCGCGGTCGGTGCAGTCGGCAGCGGAGATCTCCGGATTGTGGTGCCGCACGGCCTCGTCCATCCGCCAACGGCGGAACGCCGGGCCGAGATCGATCTTCGCGCCGTCCCACTCCACCTCGGTAGTGCCGTTCACCGTCCTGGCCACGTCCCGGATCACACCTTCGGTCAGGTCCATGATCTCGTTGTACGTGGCGTAGGCCTCGTACAGCTCCATCATGGTGAACTCCGGGTTGTGCCGGGTGCTGACGCCTTCATTGCGGAAATTGCGGTTGATCTCGTACACCCGCTCCAGGCCACCGACGGTCAGGCGCTTCAGGTACAGCTCCGGCGCCACGCGCAGGTACAGGTCCAGGTCCAGCGCGTTGTGATGGGTGGTGAACGGCTTGGCCGCCGCACCGCCGGGGATGTAATGCATCATCGGCGTCTCGACTTCGAGGAAGTCGCGGTTGTCCAGCCACGCGCGCATGGCACGGATGATCTTCGAGCGCTTGATGAACACCGCGCGCGACTCCGGGGTCACGATCAGATCGACGTAACGCTGGCGGTAGCGCTGCTCGACGTCGGCCAGGCCATGCCACTTGTCCGGAAGCGGACGCAGCGACTTGGTCAGCAGTCGGATCGCTGCGGCCTTGACCGACAGTTCACCGGTGCGGGTACGGGTCAGGCCGCCCTCGACGGCGATGATGTCACCCACGTCCCAGCCCTTGAAAGCAGCGTAGTCATCGCCCAGGGCCGCGCCCTGCAGGAACAGCTGGATGCGGCCGGACTCGTCCTGGATCTGGGCGAAGCTGGCCTTGCCCATGATGCGCTTGGCCATCAGGCGTCCGGCCATGCGCACCTGGCGGCCATTGGCTTCCAGGGCCTCGGCGGTCCAGGTTTCGGCGTCGCTGTACTCGTCCTGCAGCTGGCCGGCGAAGTCCTCGCGACGGAAGTCGTTCGGGTACGCGATCCCCTGCCCGCGCAGCGCTTTGAGTTTCTCGCGGCGCTCGGCGATCAACTTGTTTTCGTCGACGGAAGGGGTTTCGGTAGCTTCGCTCATGGATCTGCGGGAATCGTGTAGTTGGGGGAGTCTTGCGCCCGGCACGGCCGGCTGCACAGCATAGCAAAACCACCCTGCCCAGGCCCCGGCAGCACCGGGTAGCGCCGGGCCATGCCCGGCGGCCGGTCGGCAGGAATCCCCGGGCGTGGCCCGGCGCTACCCACCCCCGTGACTACGCGTTCCCCGGGAACGCCCGGCGCAGCTCATCCACCAGCACCCGCTCGTTCTCCGAGTAATCGATCGGCACCGACACCAGGTGCACCCCACCCTCGTTGAACGCTGCCTCCAGCGTCGGGATGAACTGCTCGATGGCGGTCACCTCATGCCCCTTGCAGCCATAGGCCTGCGCATACCTCACGAAATCAGGATTGCTGAAGGTCATGCCGTAGTCGGTGAAGCCATCCACCGCCTGCTTCCAGCGGATCATGCCGTAGGCACCATCGTTGAGGATCAGCACCACCAGGTTCAGCCCCAGCCGCCGCGCGGTTTCCAGCTCCTGGCTGTTCATCATGAAGCCGCCGTCGCCACACACCGCCAGCACCCGGCGCTGCGGGTACAGGATCGAGGCCATGATCGCCGAAGGCAGGCCCGCGCCCATCGTGGCAAGCGCATTGTCCAGCAGCAGCGTATTGGCTACCTGGGTGCGGTAATTGCGCGCGAACCATATCTTGTACATGCCGTTGTCCAGCGCCACGATGCCGTCGGGCGGCATCACCCGGCGCACGTCGTGGACCAGCCGCTGCGGGGTGAACCCGGCCTCTTCGGCCCGGTCGGCGAGATGGTCGAGGATGGTGGCCCGCAGCGGCAGCAGTGCATCGGCATGGGCCACCTGGCCTTCAATGCGGTCGGCCAGCTGGGTCAGCGAACGGCCGATATCGCCGATCACCTCCACCTGCGGGAAGTAGACCTGCTCGACCGCCGCCTGCGAATAGCCGATGTGGATGACGGTCGGTCCGCCGGGTCGCATCACGAAAGGCGGCTTCTCGGTCACTTCATGGCCGATGGTGACGATCACGTCGGCCTGGTCGATGGCCATGTGCACATAGTCGCGCTCGGTCAGCGCGGCGGTCCCCATGTACAGGCCCGATCCGCCCGCCACCGCACCCTTGCCCATCTGCGTGGTGAAGAAGGGAATGCCGGCCCGCAGCACGAAGGCTGACAGCGCCTCGCTGGACTGCGGCCGTGACGCCGCGGAGGCGATCATCAACAGCGGACGCTTCGCATTGCGGATGATCTGCGCGGCGCGATCGAGCGCCTCGGGACTGGCGATCGGTCGATCCACCGCATGCGTCGGGATCAATGCCACATCCTCGACTTCAGTGGCCGCGATGTCCTCCGGCAGTTCCAGCAGGACCGGGCCCGGACGTTCTTCCTGAGCGACACGGAATGCCTCGCGGACGATGGTCGGGATGGTGCGCGCCGATATGATCTGCCGCGCCTGCTTGGTCAGCGGCTTCATCGTGCTGACGATGTCGACGATCTGGAAGCGCGCCTGCTTGCTGGCGACGATGCCCTTCTGCCCGGTGATCATGATCACCGGCCATGCGCCCAGCAGCGCGTAGGCCGCACCGGTGGTGAAGTTGAGGGCGCCCGGGCCGAGCGTGGCCAGGCACACGCCCGGCTTGCCGGTCAGGCGTCCGTAGGTGGCCGCCATGAACACCGCCGCCTGCTCGTGGCGGGTGATGACCAGCTCGATGCTGGAATGGCGCAGCGACTCGACGACATCGAGGTTCTCTTCGCCGGGAATACCGAAAATACGTTCGACGCCCTCGTTCTCGAGCGCCGCGACAAGCAGATCTGAACCCTTGGACATGGGAATGCCGTCCCTCTTCACTGGACTGGTGGTGGATCGTTACAGGAAGGATGCAAGCCGTGCGTCAACGACGGTCGAACCACACGGTCTGCGCGTTCACGAACTCGCGGATGCCGAAATGCGACAGCTCGCGGCCGAAGCCACTCTTCTTCACGCCACCGATCGGCACGCGCGGGTCGGACGCGGAGAAGCCGTTGACGAATACGCCCCCGGTCTGCAGCCTGCGTGCCAGCCGCATCGCGCGCTCGCGATCGCCACTCCACAGGTTGCCGCTGAGGCCGAATTCGCTCTGGTTGGCCAGCTCCACCGCATGATCGGCATCGCGTGCGCGGCTGATCGAAGCCACCGGGCCGAAGGTCTCGGTATCGAACGCCTGCATGCCCGGCTCGACACCGGCCAACACCGTGGGGGCATAGAAGCTGCCCGGACGATCCAGCTGATGACCGCCGACCAGCAGCTGCGCGCCGGCCCCTACAGATGCACGCACCTGCGCATCGAGCTGCTCGAGCAGGTCCTGCCGGGCCATGGGACCGATGCGGTTGCCGGGTTCACGGCCATCACCGATGGTCAGCGCCTGCACCTTCGCGCAGAACTGCGCCACGAAACGGTCGTACACGCCGTCTTCGACGATGATGCGCTTGCCGGCGATGCAGACCTGCCCGGTGTTCTGGAAGCGCGAAGCCACGGCCGCGTCGACCGCAGCATCCAGGTCGGCATCGGCCAGCACGATGAACGGATCCGATCCCCCCAGCTCCAGCACCACCTTCTTCAATGCCTGGCCAGCCTGCGCGGCAATGCTGCGGCCCGCGCCGACGCTGCCGGTCAGGGTCACCGCCGCGATGCGGTCATCGGCGATCGCGCGGCTGGTGCCCTCGCGGCTGATGTTGGCGGCGATGAAGGTGCCTTCCGGCAGCCCGGCATCACGCCAGGCGGCATCGAGCAGATGGGCGGTGCCGACGATATTCTCGGCCGGCTTGAGCAGGAAACCATTGCCACCCATCAGGATCGGCACCGCCGCGCGCATCACCTGCCAGTACGGGAAGTTCCACGGCATGATGCCCAGCACCACGCCCAGCGGCAGGTAGGACACGTAGGCCTTGTCATCGGGAACCAGCGTCGGCTCGTCGCGCAGGTACTGTGCGCCGTTATCCGCATACCACTCGCAGAGCACCGCGCACTTCTCGATCTCGGCCAACGATTCGGCATGGACCTTGCCCATTTCGGCGGTGGCCAGCGCCGCAAGCGATTCGCGGTCGCGGCGCAGGACGGCGGCCATCGCACGCAGGACATCGGCGCGCTGCTCCAGCGACTGCGCGCTCCAGGCGGCAAAGCCGGCCTGGCCTCGATCGAGGATCACCTCCAGTTCGGGGTCGGTAACGAAGGGATGGCGGGCGATTTCCTGGCCGGTGGCCGGATCGAGGGAAATCGCAATGGCGGGGGCAGCGGACATGCAGGGCTCCTGTTGTCTCGGCAACGGGCCGATTGCCCGTCTCCTGTCAGGAATGTGGACCCGAAGCTGCCGCGCAACAAGGCGTCTGCTTATCCTGTGACCTGCACTTACCTGCCTGAATGGGGTTGCTGGCAGGGCTGCGCCCTGCCCCCTACGCCACAGCCCAGCAACAGCAGAAGCTGGATTCCTGCGGGATGGCGGGGGTGGGGCCGATGGCGGGAGACGCCGTGAACCCCGCCATGGGGGCTTGGCAGCCGCATCCATGCCGCGGACACAGTTTCCCGCGATCTGTTGGAAGTACTCTCGGGGTCAGATCCGTTTTCCGCCGGAAAACGGATCTGACCCCGGAATTCATCCGATATCTGACAGATGTGTCGACCAAGGTCGACACCCACCCACCAACAACAGCGCGAGATCTGTCAGAGGTGGGGCGGTGTGGGTTGTCAGGACCGTTGGCGCCATGGATGGCGCCATCGAGCCCCCAGGGATGGGTTTACGGCGTGTCCTGACAACCCGCACCGCCCCGCCATCCCACGGAATGCACGCTGTTGCTGTTGCTGTTGCTGTTGCCGTGGCTTGAAGCCTCTGCGGGTGCAGGGCGCAGCCCTGCCGACCCACCTACTTTCGCGGCAGGTAGGTGACCAACGACAGGTCGTGCCGGCTCTCCGGCACCAGCGCCACGTACTGCAGGTCCAGCAACCCGCGCGTGGGGTGGTTCAGCTTCTTCGCCCCCTCGTCGAAGCGGCGCACATCATGCTCCGGCCACCACTGCCGGAACGTATCGCTGTGGGCAGCGATGTCCTCGGCCAGCGCCAGGAAAGGCGCCTTGTCCTGCGCCTGCGCCATCGCCGCGCGGAAGCCGGCCAGCAGGCCCCGGGCCATCTCCTCCCAGTTGAGGATCAACGTGCGATAGGGCGGATACAGGAACATCAGCCGCAGCGTATTGCGTTCATGCGGCGCCAGCTGGCTGTAGTCGACGAACAGCTCGGCAATGGCCTGATTCCAGGCCAGGATGTCGAAACGGGTGTTGCGTACGTAGGCCGGAATCGGCTGCATCGCGTCCACCAGCTGGCGCAGGCCATCGGTCACGCTTTCATCTGGCGACTCCAGCGGAACGCCATAGCCGGACAGCGCGAACGCATATGCGCGCTCGTCATCGCTCATCCGCAACACCCGGGCCAGGCGCTCGAGCACTTCCGGCGACGCACGCACTTCACGTCCCTGCTCGATCCAGGTGTACCAGCTGACACTGACCCCCACCGCCAGCGCCACTTCCTCGCGCTTCAGGCCGGGGGTACGCCGGCGCCCGGCCGGCAGGCCCAGCGTGGCCGGGTCGACACGGGCGCGGCAGGCCTTGAGGAAACCACCGAGCTCCCTGCGTTCACTCTCGCTGCGCATCATCGCCCTCCGTTGCGGAAGGCGATGATATCGGCGCAGGCATGCGCATCAGGCATCGACGCGCTTTGACCCCACCGCCAGGCCGGCCTTCAGGCTGGCCTCGACGAACTCATCCAGGTCACCATCGAGCACCTTCTGCGTATCGGAACGCTCGATGCCCGTGCGCAGGTCCTTGATGCGGCTCTGATCGAGCACGTAATTGCGGATCTGGCTGCCCCAGCCGATGTCGGACTTGGTCGCTTCCACGGCATCCTTCTCCGCGTTGCGCTTCTGGATCTCGAGCTCGTAGAGCTTTGCGGCCAGCATTTTCATCGCGTTGTCGCGGTTCTGGTGCTGGCTGCGGCCGGTCTGGCACGCCACCACGATGTTGGTCGGAATGTGGGTGATGCGCACCGCCGACTCGGTCTTGTTGACGTGCTGACCACCGGCGCCGGACGAACGGTAGACGTCGGTGCGCAGATCGGCCGGGTTGATGGTGATGTCGATGTTGTCGTCGATCTCCGGCGACACGAACACCGAGGTGAAGCTGGTGTGGCGACGGTTGTCCGAGTCGAACGGCGACTTGCGCACCAGGCGGTGCACGCCGGTCTCGGTCTTCAGCCAGCCATAGGCATAGTCGCCTTCCACGCGCAGTGTGGCCGACTTGATGCCCGCCACATCACCGCCGGACACTTCCATCAGCTCGGTCTTCCAGCCACGCGATTCGCACCAGCGCAGGTACATGCGCAGCAGGATCTCGGCCCAGTCCTGGGCTTCGGTACCACCGGCACCGGCCTGGATGTCGACGAACGCAGCGGCATTGTCCATCTCGCCGGAGAACATGCGCTGGAACTCCAGCTTCTCGACGTGCGACTGGTGCTTGTCCAGATCGGCAACCACGGCCAGCGCGGTGTCCTCGTCCTGCTCGGACTCGGCCAGCTCCAGCAGCTCGGTCGCATCCTTCAGGCCATCGAGCACCGAGGCGATGCCGCCCACGGTCTTTTCCAGGCTGGAGCGCTCGCGCCCCAGGTTCTGGGCGTACTCGGCGTTGTTCCAGACGTCGGGGTTTTCAAGCTCCCGCGTTACTTCTTCAAGACGCTCTTTCTTGGCGTCGTAGTCAAAGATACCCCCGAAGCGACAGCACGCGATCGGTCAGATCGGTGATGCGCTGGCGGACAGGATTCAGTTCGATCATGTCGGCGGTCGTGCGTTCAAAAAATGACTGTCAATGATAACGCAGGCGCCCGGCGGGCGGCGAGGCACCCCCAGCGGCCCCGCCGGCGGCTGGACAAGGGCCGGGCTGAAGCCGGTAGACTTCCCGGCCGCCGCGGCAACAGGGGGACGCGCGGCCCATCCCAACCCAAGGAGCACCATTTCAATGAAGATCATGCGTTCCACCCTGTGCCTGGCCGCCTGCCTGCTGGCCGCCAATGCCTCGGCCATCGACCTGAAGGGCCTGACCAGCACCGGCCTGAAGGCCGGCAAGGCGCTGACCCTGTCCGACGCAGAGGTCTCGGCGGCCGCCGACCAGGCCTGCACCTACATGGACAAGGAGAACCAGCTGGCACCCGCCAACGATCCCTATGCCCAGCGCCTGGCCAAGATCACCCAGGGGCTCGCCAACGAGGACGGCCTGAACCTGAACTTCAAGGTCTACCGGACCGCCGATGTCAACGCCTGGGCGATGGCTAACGGCTGCGTCCGCGTCTACACCGGCCTGATGGACATGGCCAGTGATGACGAAGTGCGTGGCGTGATCGGCCACGAAATCGGCCACGTGAAGCTGGGCCACAGCAAGACCAAGATGCGCACCGCGCTGCTCGCATCGGCCGGCCGCGAAGGCCTGGCAGCGTCGGGCAACGGCAACCTGACCCAGCTCAGCCAGGGCCAGCTCGGCGACCTCGCCGAGGGTTTCGTCAACGCGCAGTTCTCGCAGAAGGAAGAGAGCGCGGCGGACGAGTACGGCTACCAGTTCATGAAGCGCCACAACTATGATCCGGCGGCCCTGGCCAGCATGTTCCGCAAGCTGTCCAGCGAAGGCGGCCTGATGTCGTCGCACCCCGGCTCGGAAGCCCGCGCCGCGCGCATCGACGCGATGATCAAGAAAGACAGGAAGTAAGCACGAAGGGGCCGGGCGGTCCGCAGGTCCGCCCGCCCCTATCCTCCCGCCAGCGCCTGCCGCAGCAGCGGCAGCTGGCGCCTGCTGCAGGGAATCTTCGCCCCATCGGCCATGTGCAGCAGGGCCTCGCCGCCATCCAGCGGCTCGATGGAGCGCAGCTGCCCACGGTTGATCAGCCAGCTGCGATGCGGCCGCAGGAACACCAGCGGATCCAGCCGCAGTTCCAGCACCGCCATGGTGATCCGCAGCGGATAGTCATGGCCGCGGACCCGCAGATTCACGTAGTTCCCAGCAGCCTGGGCGTACTCGACATCCTCGGTGGCGACCAGGAACTCCTTGCCCAGCTTGCGCACCAGGAAGTGCTGCGGGCGCTCGACCGGCTCGACCGGCGGGCCGACATCCGGCGCGGCCAGCAGGGATGCCTCACCCTGGCGGCGGCGGCCGAACCAGCCAGCAAGGTGCTCCAGGGCCACGAACAACGCGAACGTGCGGACATCCTTCAGGTACTCGTAGGCAAAGCGCTGCAACCAGCCGTCATCGTCCTGGTAGTGATGGCCAAGTGCGGCGTACGCGAGGTGGCGGATCACCATCATCCCCACCACGTGCAGCAGCGACCACCCCACGCTGGCCAGCAGGTACAGCGGCAGCAGGCGCTTCCAGGTGTCGGCATGCAACGGCCAGCGCTGGCACCCCCACCACAGCAGCGGCAGGGTCAGCAGCACCGCTCCGGCGCTGCTGAACTCCCAGACCAGGGGCTCCCACAGGGCCAGGGCGGTGCCGTGGCGCCCGGAATCCATCACTTCCACCAGCGCGTTCGTCACTGCGGTCGCCGACAGGATCGCGGCCCACACCAGCAGACGACTTGACGTTCGCCAGCGCGGCAGTCTGCCCTGAGCCATTGCTGCATCCATCTCGTCGCGGTCCCTCAGCGTGCATCAAGGGAGCGAGCGTAGCCTCCCCGTTGATCCCGGCACGCCCGCCATTGGTCACTACCGCGGCACCGGTGGCCCCCTGCCGCTTACGCCGCCACCTTTGCGGACGCAGTCTGGCGTCACCTTCCTGCCGGTTGCGGCCATGACCCGACGCCATGACATCGACACGCTCCGCGTGCTCGCCTTCGCCCTGCTCATCCTTTACCACGCGGCCATGGCCTACGTGGATGGCTGGGGCTTCCATCTCAAGAGCGCCTACACAGCCGAGTGGCTGCAGTGGCCGATGATCGCTCTGAACCGCTGGCGCATGCCACTGCTGTTCGTGATCTCGGGTATCGCCCTGGGTCTCTCGTTGCCGCGGCACGGACGCCACCGGTTCGCACTGAAACGCAGCGGACGCCTGCTGCTGCCCCTGTTGTTCGGCATCGTCGCGGTCGTCTCGCTGCAGGCCTACTGCGAAGCGGTGGACAAGGGCGATGTGACGCCAGGGCTCGGCGCCTTCCTCTGGCGTTACTGGCAGTTCCGGCCGTGGCCAGGCGCACATTTCGACGGCGCAGCCTACGGGTTCACCTGGAATCACCTGTGGTATCTGGCGTACCTGGTGCCCTACACCCTGCTGGCCATCGCGCTGGCCGGTCCGATGCAGGCCCTGTGGGCGCGGCTGCCGTCATGGCGGCCCGATGACCGCCTGATCGCGATCATCGGCCTGGTGCTGCCGGTGCTCTGGCTGGCCTGGGCCCTGCTGGTGGTGATGCCTGCGTGGCCGCCCACCCATGCGCTGCTGAACGACCTCTACGTGCATGCCGAATCCCTGCCCCTGTTCCTGGCCGGTTTCTGGGCCGCACGCTGGCAACGCGGCTGGGACCTGCTCGTGCGCGGCCGGCGCCTGACGTTGGCGCTGGCCGTGATCGGGCTCCTGGTCGAACTCGGCATCCGCGCCCTGGGCCGGATGCCCGACCTTGACCAGCTCGATCCATGGGTGCTGTCGCTGCCATGGGCGCAGACCGAGCGCGTCGGCCGGGCCCTGTACACCTGGTGCGCACTGCTGGCGATGTTCGGCTGGGCCCGCGTGCTGCTCGACCAGCCGTGGCGTGGCCTCGACTACTGCCGAGAGGCGGTCTTCAGCTGGTACATCCTGCACCAGACCGTGCTGATCGTCCTGCTCTACTGGCTGCGGCCCCTTCAGCTCGGCCCCTGGCTGGAACCGGCTCTGCTGGTTGCCGGCACCGTCGCCGGCTGCCTGCTGATCCACGAGCTGCTGATCCGTCGCGTCCGCTGGCTGCGCCCCCTGTTCGGCCTGCGCGTCCATCGGCCATCGCCTTCGGTGGCAGGCGCGGCGACGGCACCGTGACACCATCGCGTGGAGCCGGGGCGTGCCCGGCTCCGACTCAAGCCTGCCCGAACTGAGCTCGGCGCTATCTGACCTCGAACTCGCCCACCAGCACCGTTTCGGCACGATCCTTCAACCGCAGGGTGACGCTCTGATCCTTCTGCCTTGCCGTGCCCCAATGGGTGGTCAGGCGCAGCATCAGGGTCGTGGCACCGGTCACCAGCTGCTGGCGACTGCCGAAATAATTGGCCTCCACCTTGTACCTGCCCGGCTTGGCATCGCGCAGCGAGAACTGCTCGGGTCCATAGCCTCCGGTGAAGTCCTGTGACATCTGTCCCCCCTGGTAGGTCAGACGATTGCCGTAGTACGCCCGCTCGCCGTTCGGGTCGATCACCCACAGGTCCATGTCGCTGTTGTCCGCATCCCACGACAGCACTACCCGCAGGTCCAGCGGCATCGGCTGCAGCAGGCGCGGGTCGATGGCCGAGGTATCAAGCCCTGGCGTGCTGCGTGCAACCAGCTGGGTCAGCTCGTCCAGCGCGATCAGTGCAATGCCGTTGAACCGGCTGTCCCAGGGCCGCGTCACCACCTGGTACAGCGGCGCCAGCGCCTGCTGTGGCCGGCCCGCCGCCGCCAGGGCCAGGCCGAGATCACGGAAGCTCTGCGGCTCCTCCTCGCCCATCGCCAACACCTGCTCGAACACCGGCACCGCCAGCATCGGTGCGTCGGCCTGCATCAGGCGGTAGCCGAGCACGCGCAGCAGATGGCGGTTGTCCAGGTCCATCTCGGCCAGGTTGGACAGCACGCGCAGGGCCAGGTCCCGCTGCCCCTGCTCCAGCAACAGATCGGCCACGTCGAGAAAGAACGCACTGCTGTCGGCATGCGCGGCGCGCTCGGCCAGGTAGCGGTCGTACAGCTGCGAGGACGGCCCCTGGCGCAGGCGCCGGGCAATGGCCGAATCTGGCTGCCATGCGGCCAGCTGGATGCCGAGCGCACCGCTGTTCGCTGCCGCCCCTGCCGCTGCGGCAGCGCCGCTCCCTGTGCTCGCATCGCGTGCGGCTTCCTGTGCAGGTGCCGAGCGACGGGCGCGTGCACGCGACACCTGGACGTCGCGTTCCGCGGCCGCAAGCATCGGTGCGGGCGCGGGAGGTGCGGCCGCGAGCATCGCTGCCGGCGCGGCGGCCGACGCAGAGACGGCAACCCTGTCCAACGCCTTTCCCTGCAACTGCGGCGGCGTGTCTTTCGGCCAGCTGCGGCGCCACCACTCCCGGCGCTCCTGCCACTGTGCGGCGATGTCGTCCAGGCGACGGCGCTCGGCGGCGCTGCGGTCAGCGACCACGCGTGCAAAGCGGGCGTCGTACTCGGTCCGCAGCGCGCCGGCAGGCCGGATCGCGTAGCGCAGGTAATCGTCCAGCGTCTCCAGCACGATCAACGAGGTATCCGGACCGACCAGGCCGAACTGCTGCGACAGGCGCTGCATCGCCTCACGGTTGCCGCGACGGTCGGCGGCCAGCTGCTGCAGCCGCGCCTGCGCCCACAGGCCGGCCAGCAGTTCTCCATTGCCGCTCGTCTGTGTCGCGGGCAGCGCCAGCCATTGGCCGCCGACGCGGACCCGCATCGGCACGCCGTCCGCCGCCAGCCGCGAGTGCAGCCACAGCCAGCCCTGCGCTTCACTGCGACGATCGATCACCACGTCCTGTACACCGCGGCCCGCATCGACCTGCACGTCCAGCGGCGAAGACAGCAGTTCACGTGCAGCGGAATCGACATCCGTTCCCAGGGCGACGAAGCGACCGCCATGTGATTCGCTCCAACCCCGCAGCCGAACGACATCGGTATGTGCGCCCGCACTGCTGACCGCGAACAGGCGCTGGTCGGCGGCGAGCGTCGGCAACACCTGCGGGCCGTAGGTCAACAGACCGTCGCTGACCAGCAGGTACTCCTTCACGGCTGCCTGCGGCTGCCACTGCGCCAGCGCGCTGGCGCCATCCGGGCGGACGGCCTGCAACGCCTGCCGCAATGCCGACCAGTCACCGCCGCGGATACGGAAGCGACGCACCGGCTCGGCCCGGTCACGCAGGACCGTCAACGCGACCGTGCCGTTTCCCAGCACAGCAAAGTAACGGTCCAGCAGTGCAAACTCCCGCGAACGGTCACGCCGGCCTGATGAGCCGGAGCCATCCCACAGCAGGCCGATATCGGTCGGCAGCGTACGCGGCGCGTTATCGACCGGCACCGGCAGCTGTGCCAGCAGATAGTGACCGTCCTGCCACGGTGCGACCTGTACCCGTGCCTGACGTGATGCCGGGAGCGTCCACTGCAGCTGCGCCGGCAACAGGGCGCCTCGGCCCTGCCAATGCAGTTGCCCCTCAGTGAAGCGGAACGGCCCTGCGCTCGTGGTCGCCGCATCCGGCGCCTGCAGCGTCAGCTCGACCGAGGCCGCGCCGGCGGCGAACTGCAACGGCAAGGTCCATTGCCAGCCGTGGGCGGCAAACGCCAGCGGTTCGCGCAGCACCAGCTGCACACGGCGGCTGCCGCCGGCGGGCAACGGGTAGACACGCAGGCGGAACTGATTGCCGGCGGTCTGCTCCAGCAGGCCCGGATCGACGCCGCGACGCGCGATGTCCTCGAACACCTGACGCCCCCGGTCCTTGGGCACGGGCACCGCCTCGCGCAACTGGCCATCGATATCCAGGGCGAAGCCGGTGATCTGCTGGCCGTCAGCCAGCGGGAACTGCAGCTCGCCCTCCATGACCCGGCGATTGGGGTTGTGGAACTCCAACGTGACGCGGGTCTGGGCGATACCCGCCTGGGCCTCCCCTTCGATGGAGGCCCGACGCAGCACGATGGGCTGCTCGGCGCCCGCGACCTGCAGCAACGGGACCGCACGAACCGGCCGGACGGCCGGACGGCCGTGGGTCTGGGCGGCCGCGGTGAAGGCGCAGAGCAGCAGCGCCAGCAGGCACAGCACACGACGAAGGACGGGCGACATGGTACGTCTCCAGAGCGAGGACGAACTGTTCAACGCCTGGCGGGCCGGATCGGGGTTGATCGGGTGATCGTCCGCGATGGCTCTGGAAGATATTGCTGCCGGACGCCACCCAGTGGTCGTCCGGACACTGCTGCGACAACCCAATGTCGCCTTACAGGACCGACACCTCAAATAAGGCCATCCTGGATCTGCTCCAGAACAATTGACCACCATGACCCTTCCGTCAGTGCCGCGGCATCAAGGCTCCTCCACTCCGACACCATGGCCTTGATCGCCTCACTGCGATCGAATCGCGGCTTTGCAGAGCGCTTGGGAATCTCACCCCGCTTGAATGCCTCCAGCCGGGCCTGCATCTCCGCCTGGGAGTAGACAACGGGACCGGAATCTTCCACCTTTGCCTGGGCCTGGAATGCCTCATACGCTTCGAGAAACCCGAGGAAGCTCGACAGGCGTCCATTCACGATCTGACGTCCGCCATCGCCCACGGCAAGTACCTCGCCACCCGCCGACAGGCACAGCAGCAGATCCTCGCCCCATGGCTCCCGCGCGATAGCCAGAAGTCCGGTGCCATCGATCTCGACCACGTGGGGCACTTCGAACTGAACAACAGGCACATCGCCGGACAGCCTTGAAGGAAGCCCCAGCCGCAACATCAGCTCACTCGTCGACGGCTCCAGTCCGAAATCCCGAAGGACCTGGGCACTCACCTCCAACGAACCCGAGCCATAAACGCGGGAGAATGCAGTTTCAGCCACGCATGAACCTCATGCTGTTCCAGCGAGCACGGATCGGCGCCGCGACGAGCGACTTCCTCGAACACCTGGCTTCCGCGGTCCCTGGGCACCGGTACCGCCTCGCACAACCCGCCGGAGGGTGGACAGCGGCACCGATCCACCTGGCTCAGCAGACCGGCACCGCACATGCAATGTGGCTAGGTCGTCGCTCCGATGGTGCGCTTCTGAAGCGATTCGATCTTTGCCTGTATTTTCTCCAGACCCACCTTTCCGCAACCCACGAGCGTCAACTCACGAAGCGCGGAAAGATCATTGATGACCTCGATGTTGGCAATCTTCTTGCAGTACTGGATATCCAGTTTCCTGAGCTGCTCGAGCCCCACCAGTGCACGGATGTCTGTCAGCGAACTCAGATTCTTCAGCCATACCGACGTCAACGCGGCAAGTGTCTCGATGCCATCGAGGCCTTTCAGCTTCGTGCCACCCAACAGTCCCAGGCGCTCTAGGCCACCAGCCGATGCAGACAGGATGTTGAAGATCTCACCATCCACGGGGACATTCAGAATGTTCAGTTCTTCCAGAGGCAGGGCCAGGGCCTGCCTGAGATTCTTCAATGACCGGTCTGGATAGAGCGAAAGTACTTTCAACGCGGGGAAGCTTGATGTGTCGAAGCGCACCGGCACGTCGACATACAGCGTCCTCAGATTGGGTAGCACAACGCCCGGCCAGGCCAACGTCCCCGTGCCAAGATGGATGCTCAATGCCTCGATGCTCTCAGGCAGAAGTCCTTCCTCGAGTCCATCCATGATCGACGGTGCGATTGATCCCGGCCCGATGCTGAGCTTCTTGAGACCCCGCATTTCCTTGAGGATCTCCGGAAGCGCTTCGAGCTTGTCGCCGGGAGGTGACCAGAGGTGAACCTGCTCGATCCGGGCGAGCCTCTCAGTGTTGAAAGGGGCGTTGAAGAACACCCGCTCAGCACCCGGAGTCGGGAATGCTGCTTCGTGTCTGCCATGCATCAGAACAACTTTCTGCACGCGCTTTCCGATCTGGCCGATGCCCACGTACTGCAGCCGCGTCTGCGCGCCAGCGGATGTTGCCGGTGCGCACCCGGCAACTAGCGCCCAAAGAATAGTTCGTCGTACCGGCCATTCATCGCCGCAGTGAGAAATTCGTCGAATGTCTCGGCAAGCCTGGTAACACTTTCAAACTCGGGCTCAACGCCGTGCACAACCGCACCAGAGCTCCGGCCCAGCCCAACGAATTGATAGTCTCCGTCGACCGCCATAAAAATCGGCAAATACTCTGCCCAGAACTTTCGAACATCCTCGCCATCAGCATCCGTCATTGCAGCGTCAATGCTCATTTTCTCAAACTCATCCCAGGAGAACGCGCCATCCGAGACACCCGCAAACTCCTCGATTGAGACGAACCACCGTGACTCATCCTTGTTCGAGAGCGATGTGAAATTCGAAAGAAACTCCAAGTAAAAGGCCGGAACATCTGCATGTATCGAATCATCGACAACAGGCGGCGATCCATCACCACCACCCCTGCCAACCAAAATCCAGCCGTTTCCCACAAGAAAATCCAGGAAATTCGAGTACAGAATATTCATATCAGCTCCTACACTGCGCCTTTATCACATTTATTATTCTTCTCTGCAATCCAGTTGCAGCACTATGATTCGGATTCTTAATCTTTCTCGTTTCATTCGTAATCGTTAGTACCTGCCCCTCTGGCCCACCCAGCGCCAAGCCGTGAGGATGATGGCCACCGGATTCTCCAGGTTTGGCGCGAATAACGTCCACTTCCGATTTCGGCCGATAGAACACGGGCGTACTATCCGGATCGATGCCCTGCCACTCAGGCGCGCTCTTGAATTTATCCCTAGCCTCCTGCAATAGATCCGGGTAATCCTTCAACCACTCAGCAAGTGTTTTTGTTACATAGAGCCCCAGCGCATCAAACCAGCGAAACGGATTCCTTGCATATCCATATATGTTTACTCCACCAGCAATAGAAATTGGATCCTCTGAAACATACGAACCCGCGTGCGGATCGTAATAGCGATATCTATTGTAGTGGAGGCCGGTTTCAAGGTCCGCGTACTGCCCTTGGAATCTGATGAAGTTGTGAACCCCGTCATCGAAGCGTTCCTCATGCAACTTGCCCCAACCATCATACGAGCCTGACCAGCCGCACCTCCCGTCGCGACAAAGCAGCCGGATGGGCCGTCCATTAGGATCAACTTGATAGACCCATACCTCCTTTCCCGGTTGGTTTTCCTTGACCTTGGCACCTGAAGATCCCAGCTCGCCCACGAGGCTTGAAACGGGATCGGCGAATGCCGCTTCACTGTGAAGCGGCTCGGGTGGCTTTTCACCGCGCTCGACCACCTCGGCGGCAATGATTGACCCACTTGAGCCCAATGATGCTCCACCGCCCAACAAACCGATACCGCGTTTACCGGCCCCAACTGTGGAACTCACTGGTATTGAAGCACGATTACGATGCAGCGGAGCATCTGTGCCGCTCGCTGCGGGAGTTGGAGCACTGCTAGTTGCGCTTACGCCCCTGCTGGAGCGCTCTACAACCAACGCCAACGGCACAAACGTACCCGGGTAGTACACATACTCCCGCACCCGCTCATGCAGCCTCTCCAGCTGCCGCTGCCGACGCCGTACCTCGACCAGGCTGCCCACATTCCCGACCCACACCGGCGCCGCCTCTTCGGCGTCATTGGCCTGCTGCACTTCGCCCAGCAACGCATCACCATCCCAGAAGAACCACGTCGTCTGCGTCGGGTTGCGCTTGAACACCCGCCGCCCCAGCGGGTCATAGCCGTAGTACGTTGACTGCCCGTTGCGGCGGCTCTCCGCCAACCGATGGTTGGCATCCCAGATCAGCGTCAGGTCATCCGGCGCATCCCCTTGCGGTGCGCCCTTGCGCACCAGATCACCCGCCCGGTCAAACACGTAGTGCACGCCCTGATAGGTGCCTTCGCGCGTCCAGGTGGTCAGGTCGTCGTCGTCGCCGCCTACCACCTTGCGCGCCTGCACCTGCTTCACTTCGGTGCGCAGCCGGTCGCCGGCCGGATCGTTGAAGTAGCGCTCGACCCTTCCCTTCGGGTCGATGTGCTGCAGCAGGCGCCCGATCGCGTCGTAGCGGTACTCATCGACGCCCTGTGCGCTGTCGCTACGTTTGGTCAGGTTGCCACTGCGGTCGTAGTCGTAACGCGTCTCGAACAACGGGGCGGCATCTTTCAACACCGACTGTGAGGTCAGCAGGTTGCGGCTGTCGTAGGTGAACTCGCGTTGCAATTGCGGGCTCAGCTGCTCGCGCGTGGTGCGGCCCAGCGCGTCGCGCTCCATCGAGATCGGCGGCTCGTCATTGATGGCCACCGATACGGTCTGGTCGCGCAAGTCGTAGCCGAACGCTAACCGATTGCCGGCAGCGGTCTCGCGCAGTACGCGGTTGCCTACTTCATCATAGGCATAGCCGACGCGGAACCCGTCCTGCAGTTCCTCCAGCAATTGCCCCAGCGGGTCATACCGGCGCTTCACTGTACGCACCGGATTGCGCAGCTCGACAATCTGGCCCTGCACGTCGTAGACAAAGTGTTCCTGCACCTGCTGTCCAGGATGGCGTACATCCGGCAGCGTCTTGCGGGTGATGCGCCCGAGCTTGTCGGTGGTGAAGGCGATGCGCTGGCCCAGCGGATCCACGGTAGCGGTCAGTCGTCCGGCCGCGTCATAGGTATAGCGCCGCGACTGCCCCCAGTAGTCCACTTCCTCGACGATGCGGCCCAGCGCGTCGCGCACCAGCTGATAGGTTTCGCCGCGCTGGTTGATGACCGCGATGAGCTGCTCTTCGGTGTCGTAGCGGTACTCCACGCTGTGACCATCGGCCTGCAGGCGCTTGCTGATCTGTCCGATGCCCACGTACTGCAGCCGCGTCTGCGCGCCAGCTTCGTCGGTATAGCGCAGCAGCTGATCTTCGGCATCATACTCGCAACGCACACCGTTGCCGTCGGGGCCAGCGGTGGCCAGTAGGCGTCCCTTGGCGTCGTACTCGTAGCGGCTGACCTGCCCCAGCGGGTCGACCTGGCGCAGCAGGTTGCCGAGTGGATCATGCTCAAACCGGCTCTGATGGCCCAGCGCATCGATAACCGCGGCCACCAGTCCATGACGGTCATAGCGCAGTTGCGTGACCGCGTGCCGTGCGTTGGTCTGCGCCTGCAACTGGCCCTGTGCGTCGTAGTCGAAGCGGGTGGTTGCACCCAATGGATCGGTCTGGCTGACCAGCAGGCCCTGGCCATTGTAGGCCTGCTGCCAGTCGACACCATCCGGCGTACGCAACGACACCATGTGGTCGTCCAGGTCGTACTCCATCTGGATCGACGTGCCATCGGCGCGGGTCAGGCAGACCAGGTTGCCATGCGCATCATAGGCAAACGCCGTGCGCAGCCCCTCCGGGTCGGTCACCGCCACGGTCCGCCCGAAATCGTCGTACTCGAACAGCGTCACGCCATCGAGCGGATCGATCTCGCACAGCGGCAGCTGGTTCTCGTCGAACTTGACCACGCTCAGGTGACCCAGCGAGTCGGTCACCCGGGTCTCGCGCAGCAGCGCGTCGTACTCGAAGTGATAATCGTAGAGACCGCCATCGCCCCACGAATGCACTACCCTGCCCTGCGCATCGAACGCATAGTGGAACGACAGGCCCACGCGGTCGGTATGCCGCACCATGCGGTGACGTTCATAGGCAAACGTGCGTGGTGCCCCCAGTGCGTCGACTGCCGCCAGCAGGTCACCTTCGGCACTGTACCGGTAGCTCACCAGCGGATGGGCCAGGCCGGTGGCGGGGTCGTGCAGGGCCATGCGCTCAATGTGGCCGTGGCGCGCCTCCACTTCGATGAAGCGGCCCTGCAGGTCACCGATACCGCTCTCGACGATGCGCACCAGATGGCCGTCGCGACGCTCGAAGCGCCAGTGGTTGCCATGCGCATCCTCGATGCGCTCGATCGGCCAGGACTGCGGGCCCGGCAACGCGCTGACACCTGCAGGCAGCTCGCCACCGAACACGTACTGCAGGCCGTTCTTGAAGCGCACCCGCCACTGCCCGCGCCGCCTCAGCAGGCGCGCGCCATCGACGAAATCGAGAATCGCCCCGGCCGCTCCCTCAGCGGGCGGCAGCTCGGGGAAGAACGCGACCTGGTCGGGGCCGGACAGCCAGACGCTGCCGTCGGCCAGTAGCTCCAGGCGGATGTCTGCCGGCGTCTGCCAGCCCGCGCCGCAAAGACCCGGCGCGCCCGCGTGGCGCGAGCCGTAGCTGCGTTGCCAGGTGAGTGGCAAGCGGCCCGGTACATCGAAATCCTGGTGGTTGACCACCACGCTGCCATCACGGATATCCACCGGCTCGGCGCGAAGCACCTTGCACTTCAGGAAACCCGAGGGCAGGTTTCCCCACTTGCCCCGCCGCCAATTGGCAAAGGCATCCATCTTCTTGCGGAAGAACGCACTCTTGCGCAGCTTGCCCAGGCCTGCGAACGCCGCGCGGAACGCGAGCGCCGTCCACGACACCGTCGGCGGTCCTCCCACCTTGACGCTGGTGGGAATGGCCACGTTCAGGCCGGTCGGCAGTGACATCGCCCGAAGTGGCTTCTTCGGCTTCTTCACCCGGAACGGGTTGATCATGCCGGCCAGGTTGCAGTCCAGCACCGGCATCGCCAGCCGCGAGAACGGCTCGCCATCGGCCGACACGGTACGACTGCCCATGAAGATCTCTTCGCCGTCGAACTGCGGCCCCATCGGTGCCGCCAACGGCGGCCCCCACACACCGAGCGGGATGTGGATGTCCAGGCCGCCGGTACCGGCGGTGCCGCGATGCACGCCGTTGACCTTGATGGTCGAACCGATGAACGGGATGTAGTCGAACGGATCGAGCACCAGGCCGATGTGCGGCGTCGGCAGCGGGCACGGCGGCACCGCATACATGTGGATGTCGATACCCAGCTGCGGATCGAAATGCTTGGCGGCGATGCTCACGGCAACACTCCCTGTTGCTTTACAAGGCGCGGAACAACGCGCGCAGGAACGCCTTTACT
Organism: Stenotrophomonas sp. STEN147; assembly: GCF_056757995.1. NCBI lineage: Bacteria > Pseudomonadati > Pseudomonadota > Gammaproteobacteria > Lysobacterales > Lysobacteraceae > Stenotrophomonas > Stenotrophomonas sp. STEN147. The sequence continues at coordinate 597,407 of NZ_JBRRCG010000001.1, read as the reverse complement.
TCGTCACGGTACTCGGCGCTGATCCAGGTCACGACGATGATGCCAAGCACGATGGCCACCAGCATCACCACGGTCTTGTTCGACTTCATGCAACAGCCACTCCTGTAACGGCGGGTCCGGCAGGCGTCGCCACGGGCGGCTGCAGCAGGCCACTGGGATCGGGCAGCGGCTGCATCGCCGGGGGCTCGCTCCACACCGGAATCTCGTGGTCGAGCGGGTGTTCGATCGCCGGCAGGCCGTTCCAGCCCGGGTCGAGGAAATCACGGCCGACGGCCACGATCTTGCGGAAGAATTCGTCACCGCCCTGGATCAGCCGCTCGCGTTCCTGCTGCGCACGATGGAAGCCGCGTTCCAGCGCGGCATCGAGCTCGGCGTCGATGGCATCCAGCGCCGGACGCGGGGGACGCGGGCCGAGGGCGCGCCCCTGCGCGTCGGCTCTCTCCAGCAGGCCGGTGCTGGCCTGCAGGTAGTCAGTGGCGACCTGCTGCAGTTGCTGGCAGCGTCGTGCGTCCTGAAGCTGCAGCAGATCCCACAATGCTTGCGGCAGCGTCGTCGCCTTGCGATCGGCCGGCGACAGCGGCTTGGCGATGCGGATCGCCTCCAGCAGCTGCGTGCGCGCCGCCTCGCGCTGGCCCGCCTGCACGTAACACCAGCCCGCCATGCGCTGGCCCTCCAGTGCGAACATGGGGTGCGGAATGCTGGCTGCGGACGCAGATGCCTGCAGGTAGGTCTGTGCCGCACGCTCGGGTTGCTTGGCCGCCAACCAGCAGCCCGCTTCACCGAACCAGCTCTGCATCACCAGTTCCGGCGCGGCAGGATTGCCGCTGGCACGTGCACCTTCGGCGGCGCTGCGTGCCTGCCGGTAGCTGTTGATCGCCTGGCTGTGATCGCCATGCTTCAGCCAGGCACCAGCCACCATCATCTGCACCACCGACTGCTGGTCCTGCCAGCCGTGCCGCTGCGCCAGGCCCTGCGCGCGTCCGGCGCGGGCCACCACCTGCGAAGGACTGCCTCGCTCCAGCAGCAGCATCAGGTCCGCCAACAGCTGCCGGTACAGCACTTCCGGACCGCGACCACCGGATTGCGCGGCGGTATCCCGGGCAATCGCAAACATGTCGACCGGTGCGGTGACCACCCGTGCGGTCCTGGCATGACGCTCCAGCAGCGGCTGCCAGCGCGGGTCCTCTTCGGTATCCACCAGCACCAGCCGCAGGCGCTCTCCGGGCGCAGCGGCCAGCGCCGCATCCAGCCAGCGCTCGAAGCCTTCACCGGGTACGCAACGCTCCGGTTCCAGCACGGCAGCCAGCAGGCGCAGATGCTCGCCGTGATGGTCGATGAAACTCTCCAGCACATCGACCACACCCTGCGCGCTGTCCGGATGCGCCTCGCTCGGGCCACGCCAGCCCAATGGCACCTGCTGCGCGCGCAGATCGTCCTGGCTGGCCAGATAACGGTCGAGCAGATCCTGCTTGACCTGCCGGCTGTAACGGAAGCCCAGCTCATAGGCGGTATCGATGCGCAGGAAGCAGTCCGGCGTATCACGCCCTGCGTCGTTGCGCTGCATCTCGAAAAACGCGGCCAGCAGGCGGCTGGCGGCAGCCGGCAGACGCCATACCAACAGGCGCCTGCTGCTGTCGGCGCTGGCCTCCAGCCAGGCGTCGCGCAATGCGTTCAGGCCGCGCAGCATGGGGGTGTCCTGCATGGTGTATCTCCCGTGCTGTTCAGCAGTTGAGCTTGATCTCGCTGCCGTTGACTGACACACCGCCTGCGTCGATGACCACCTCCGAGCCACCGGCGGTGATCTTGATGGCGCTGTCGGTGATCTCGATGACCGAGCCACCCACCTTGGTGGACAGCTTGACCGCCGACTCCAGGCTCATCGCGCCATCCGAGCCCTGGCTGTGCGTACCGGTCACGTCCTGGCTGAAATTGCCGGTGACATCGATCACCCGCTCGCCGACATTGCTGTCGTCGACCTTGCCCTGCACGCTGCGCTTGTCATGACCGGTAATGGTCACCTCCCGCGCGGCATTAAGCGTCTCCGTCACCAGTCCGCCGACCGTGCGACTGGAGGTCGAGGTGACGGTCTCGGTCCACGTGCCGGTGCGCTGGCTGGTGAAGTTGCCGGTCAGGGTGGTCTTGAAGTCGCCGGTGATGGTTTCGGTATAGCCGGCCGCAGAGATCGTCTTGGTTTCCCCTGCTTCGTACTTCTCGGTCACCGCACCGGTCACATTGGTGGTGCGGGTGCCGGTGACGCCGAGCGTGTCGGTGCCGGTGACCGTGATGCCGCGGTTGCCACCGACGCTGATGTCCTGGTTGGCGCCGACGTCCATTCGATGATTGACCGACACCGATGTGGACTTGTTGTTCTTGACGCTGGCGTTCTGGTCGTTGAGCACGGTGGTGACCATGTCACGCTGCGCCCGCATGTTCAGCAGCTCGCCACCGGCGCCATCATGCATGGTGATCTCATTCCAGCCCGCGCCCTTGACCGTCTTCGACTTGAGGCCGCTCACCTCCATGCCGAACGGCGGCATGTTGTCCTCGTTGTAGACACGACCGGTGATGATGGGGCGGTCCGGGTCGCCGTCGAGGAAATCGACGATCACCTCCTGGCCCACGCGCGGCGGCGATACGCCACCCATGTCGGCGCCTGCCCACGGACTCGCACTGCGGATCCAGCACGAGGCATTCTCGCGGCGATCGAGCTGGCGGTCCCAATGGAACTGCACTTTCACCCGGCCGTAGCGGTCGGCATGCAGCTCCTCTCCCGGTGGACCGACCACGGTGGCGGTCTGCGGACCCGGCATGCGCGGCCATGGCGTCCGCCGCAGCGGCCTGTAGGGGATACGACGGCGCAGCACCTCGGCCTGCACTTCGACACTCGGGGCTTCAGCGCTGCCGAAATCGGCAGCGAAATTATTGTGGCCTTCCCGCTGCACGCTCACCACGAAGAAGCTGCGGTCGGTATCGTCACGTCCGATGAAATCCGGGTGCCGCTCCAGTTCGAAGCAGGCGCCGGCATCGAGTTCACCGGCATTGCCCGCGCACTCGAACAGCTTGGTCGGCCACGCCACTTCCTCGTTGCGCACCGCCGCCAGCGCTTGGCCAATGCGGCTGTTGGTGAAACGCGCCGCACCGTCGTAGCGGTACTGCTCGAGCGGCGGCAGCAGGCCCAGCGGCACCTGGTTGCCCTGGTTGCCATCCAGCGTCTGGCCCGGCTGCTTGAAGTCGAAACTGCGCAGGGTCTGCACGCTGGGCCCGACGCGTCGGCGTGCACCCCAGCGGTGCAGGCCGGTGCTGGCCAGCGTGCCCTGGTCGGACACGAACGCGATGGGCTGCGGTTCGCCGTGCGCGGTGCTCAGCGTTGAATCGTCGCTGATCACCATCGTATGGCCCTCTTCGTCATGGACGAAGCTGTAGTACAGGCCGGCATCTTCCAGCAGGCGACTGACGAAGGCGAAATCGGACTCGTTGTACTGCACGCAGTACGGCAGTGGCGGCAGCTTGCCGGCATTGAGGTCGTAGCGGAACTTCGCCAGCTGTGCGTAGCCCTGGAACACCTCCTCGATGATCTGCAGCACGTTGCGGTCCTGGAAGATCCGGCAGTTGCAGGTGTAATCGAGGAAGGCGAACCAGGGCGCGAGCTCGGCCCGGTAGGCACTGAACTGGGCCTGTTGGCCGGTACTGGCGAACTCGCGAACGTAGCCGTGCACGCTGCGGTTGCCGAATTCATCGCCCAGCTGCAGGCGCAGCGGCTGCCCGACCAGTTGTTTCAGTTCCAGCCGCGACTGGATCGACAGCAGTTCGATGCGGTAGGCGAACGGGCTGGACACCGCCTCGCTGCCCTCGAAACGCTTGACCAGGAAAGTATCCGGATCCAGAGCGGTTTCGACGCGGATCAGGCGTCGGTCCTGGTGCAGGCGCTGCAGTGCGGCGCCGGGAAGCAGTGATTCGGCGTACATCGGGCGTTCCGTCGTCCCATGTTGGTCGTGGCCCGACTTTGCCACCGGCAGGTGACATGCGCCAGCTTTTTGACGCTTTTGCCTCTGGATAAAGAGATGAATTCATTAAGGAAATTCAAGGAACTGCGAATTTCCTCACATTTCCTTCGCCGCCACCGTGTCGCCAATGCTCGCCCCGGCAGGAGTGCGGGAACGCTCCCTCATGCCGGCAGGCAGTGCTCGACGATCAGCTGGATGGCATTGCCACCGCGATAGTCATCGCAGGCCAGCCGGTAGGCCAGATGCACATGGCGGCTCGGCGCATTGCCGTGCCAGCCGCCAAAATGGATCGCGTTGATCGTGCCGGGCACGCCCGGCAGGCGCAGCTCCAGCTTGAGGTGGCGTTCCTTCAGCACGCGCCAGTTGGCCACCTCGAAATGGCCATCGAACAGCGGCTCCGGGAAGCCCTGCCCCCAAGGACCGGCCAGGCGCAGCGCATCGGCATGGCGATGGTCGAGCTCGTCCGCCGCCAGTTCACCGTCGCTGAGCACCTGCTGTTGAAGTGCCGCTGGGTCGAGCATCTCCAGCACGACGGCAACGAAGGCCGCCTTGAAGGCGTCGACATGATCGAGCCGCAGGCTGAGGCCGGCCGCCATGGCGTGACCGCCGAAGCGCTCGATCAGGCCGGGATGTCGTGAATCGACCAATGCCAGCGCGTCACGGATATGCAGGCCCGGAATCGAACGCGCGGAGCCACGCAGGGTGTCGGCACCGGGCTCGGCCGGCGCGAAGGCGATCACCGGCCGGTGCAGGCGATCCTTCATCTTCGAGGCTACCAGACCGACCACGCCCGGATGCCAGTCCGCATCGAACAGGCAGGCGGCCACCGGCCGCTGGCCGGAGGTATCCAGCACGACCCGCGCCAGCGCCTGCTCCGCGTCGTCGGTCATCGACTGCTGCACGGCGCGGCGCTCGCTGTTGATCTGCTCCAGCATCTGCGCGATGTCGCGCGCCTGCCGCGGGTCCTCGGTCAGCAGCAGCGCGATGCCCAGCGCCATGTCTTCCAGCCGACCGGCGGCATTCAGGCGTGGGCCCAGGGCGAAGCCGATATCGGTGGCGGTCAGTCGCGCCGCATCGCGCCCGCTGGCTTCGATCAGCGCCTTCAGGCCGACACAGCCCTGCCCCGAACGCAATCTGCGCAGGCCCGCACTGACCAGTGCGCGGTTGTTCGGATCCAGCGCCACCAGGTCGGCGACGGTGCCGACCGCCACCAGGTCCAGCAGCGTGGTCAGGTCCGGGCCCTTGCCATCGGCGAACACGCCGGCCTCGCGCATCCGCCGGCGCAGCGCCATCAGCACGTAGAAGATCACGCCGACACCGGCCAGCGACTTGCTGGGAAATGCGTCGCCATCCAGGTTCGGATCGACGATCACGTCGGCCGCAGGCAGCTGCGGACCCGGCAGATGATGGTCGGTGACCAGTACCTGCCAGCCACGCGCCTTGGCGGCCGCGACGCCGGCATGGCATGCAATGCCATGGTCGACGGTGACCAGCAGGTCCGGTTTCAGCTCGGCCAGTTCCTCCACCAGCGAGGGCGACAGTCCATAGCCGTGCACCATCCGGTTGGGCACCGCATGGAAGACATGCTGTGCGCCGAGCATGCGCAGGCCGCGCGCGCCGACCGCACAGGCGGTAGCGCCATCACAGTCGAAATCGCCGACCACCAGGATGCGCTTGTCATTGGCGATGGCCTCGACCAGCAGGTCGACCGCAGCGTCGATGCCGGTCAGCAGTTCGGGGGCATGCAGATTGCCCAGCTTCGGCAGCGCCAGTTCCGGCGTCCCCGCGCCACGGCTGGCATAGAGACGTGCAAGCAGTGGCAGCGTTCCTTCCGGCCATGCAGCCGGCGTCGCAGCCTCACGGCGTCGGATTGTCGGCGTATCGGAAGACGGCAGCGCTGGATCGGCGGCAAGGGACATCGGCATCGCCGGTTGCGGAAGACCCGAGGATGATACCGCGCGTTGAAAAGCCAGGGGCTGGCAGTGCGGCCGACGGGCATCGGCCCCGCGCCGATCCTCAGTCGTGAAGTTGCCGTGGCTTCTTCCAGAAGTGCCAGCGCTGGCCACGATCCAGCTGGAACTGCAGGCCATCCTCGAAATCGAGCACCAGCCGCCGCAGCTCGCCACGCTTCAATGCGGCCAGCAGCGGGCGGATCGCCTCGTTGCCCAACTGCTGCAGCGAACGCAGCTGGCGCAGGTCAACCAGTGCATCGACAGCCTGCTCGCCATCCACCGCCACGCCAGCGGCCTGCGCCAGGCTCTGCAGGAGCGCATCGCGGCTGCGCACCTGTGCATGCACCGTGCTGACCGACACCGGCATCACGCCACCGCCCCAGAACCACAGCGAATTGATCGGCTGCTGGCCCTGCGCAGCGCGCTGCTGGTTCCAGGAGTGGTTGTGCAGCAGCACCTGCGCCTCGGTCATCAGCGCCCGCCAGCGGCGGCCGCCCTCGCCTTCCGGCAGGTGCGAGAACAGGTCATCGCCGAGCACCTCGTCGGGGCCGTCGAACGCCGGCAGTGCGGTATCGATCGGCAGCCGCAGATACCAGCGCGACGGATCGGGTGCGTCGAGCACGAACCCCGCCTCGGCGAACAATGGCTGCAACACCGGCAGCAGTGCCAGACTGTCGGCCAGCGTCGGCCGCAGCGTTTCGCCGTAGGCCATCATCCGCGCGCCATGCATGTCCGGCACCATGCAGGCCGGATCGGCGCGCAGCCAGCTGGCACCGGCCGCATCGCCCACGTCACGCTGGCGGGTCAGCGCGGCCACCGGCCAGTGCGGCGCGGCAACCGTGAAATGGCGCGCCAGCTGCGCCCGTTCACCCGGCTCGACCTGCACCGCTGTGGCACGGCCGAGCGCACGTGCCACATCGTCCGGCAGCGCAACCGCGGCAAAGCGGCTGCGTGCGGGCAACAGCAGGGTCGCCGTCGCCACGTGCTCAGTCCACGTAGCTGACGCTGACGATCTCGTACTCGCGCTGGCCTGCCGGGGCGTCGATCACGATCGAATCGCCTTCCAGCTTGCCGATCATCGCGCGCGCCACCGGCGAGGAAATCGCGATCAGCCCCAGCTTGATATCCGCTTCGAGGTCACCCACGATCTGGTACTTCTTCTCTTCGTCGGTTTCCACGTCGGCCAGGGTCACGCTGGCGCCGAACACCACCTTGGAGCCGGCATTGAGCTTGCTCACGTCGATGATCTCGGCGTGCGACAGCTCGCCTTCCAGCTGCTTGATGCGGCCTTCGATGAAGCCCTGTTCCTCGCGTGCGGCGTGGTACTCGGCATTCTCCTTCAGGTCACCATGCTCACGCGCTTCGGCGATCGCGGCGATCACCTTCGGTCGCTTCACCGACTTCAGGTGATCCAGTTCGTCGCGCAGCTTCTGCGCACCCTTCATCGTGATGGGGGCTCTCATGCATTCAACTCCTTGTGCAGCTCCTGCAGCGACCAGACGGGGCCGGTGCCGCGGAATTCCAGTGAATCCACCAGCGCCTTGGCTCCGGCAATGGTGGTCGAGTAGGTGACGCGGTGCTGCAGCGCCTCGCGACGGATCGAGAACGAGTCGTTGATCGCCGAGCGACCTTCGGTCGTGTTGACGATGTAGACGATCTCGCCGTTCTTGATCGAATCGACGATGTGCGGACGGCCCTCGACCACCTTGTTGATGATCTCGCACTGCATGCCATGCTGCTGCAGCCAGGCAGCGGTGCCACGGGTGGCCACCAGGCTGTAGCCGCGCGCCAGCAGCGCCCTGGCGACCGGCAGCACGCGCTTCTTGTCCGGGTCGCGCACCGACACGAAGGCCTTGCCGATCGGCGGGGCCTTGATGCCGCCGGCTTCCTGCGCGCGTGCGAAGGCGGCGTTGAAGCTGCGGCCGACGCCCATCACCTCGCCCGTGGAGCGCATTTCCGGCCCGAGGATCGGATCGACGCCCTGGAACTTGGCGAACGGGAAGATCGCTTCCTTCACCGAGTAGTAGTCCGGCACGATCTCTTCGGTCGCGCCCTGCTCGGCCAGGGTCTTGCCGGCCATGCAGCGTGCGGCGATCTTGGCCAGTGGCATGCCGGTGGCCTTGGACACGAACGGCACCGTGCGCGAGGCACGCGGGTTCACTTCAAGCAGGTAGACGGTGTCGTCGCCCTCATCGCTGGTCTGGATCGCGAACTGGGTGTTCATCAGGCCGACCACGTTCAGCGCCTTGGCCAGCTCCACCACCTGGCGACGCAGCTCGGCCTGGGTCTCGGCCGACAGCGAGTACGGCGGCAGCGAGCACGAGGAATCGCCCGAGTGCACGCCGGCTTCTTCGATGTGCTCCATCACGCCACCGATCAGCACGTTGCCATCCTTGTCGGCGATGATGTCGACATCGCACTCGACAGCGTTGTCGAGGAAGCGGTCCAGCAGCACCGGCGAATCGTTGGACACCTTCACCGCATCACGCACGTAGCGGGCCAGATCGGCTTCGCCGTACACGATCTCCATCGCACGGCCACCGAGCACGTAGCTCGGACGCACCACCAGCGGGTAGCCGATCTCGCGGGCCAGCAGCAGGGCTTCCTGGTCGTTGCGGGCGATACGGTTCGGCGGCTGCTTCAGGCCGAGCTTGTCCACCAGCTGCTGGAAACGCTCGCGGTCTTCGGCCAGGTCGATGGAGTCCGGGCTGGTACCGATCACCGGCACGCCATTGGCTTCCAGCGCGCGCGCCAGCTTCAGCGGCGTCTGCCCGCCGTACTGCACGATCACGCCCTTCGGCTGTTCCAGCTCGACGATCTCCAGCACGTCTTCCAGCGTCAGCGGCTCGAAGTACAGGCGGTCGGAGGTGTCGTAGTCGGTCGAGACGGTTTCCGGGTTGCAGTTGACCATGATGGTTTCATAACCATCCTCGCGCAGCGCCAGCGCCGCATGCACGCAGCAGTAGTCGAACTCGATGCCCTGGCCGATGCGGTTCGGACCGCCGCCCAGGATCATGATCTTGTCGCGGTTGCTCGGCGCGGCCTCGCACTCGTCCTCGTAGGTCGAATACAGGTAGGCGGTGCCGGTGGCGAACTCGGCGGCACAGGAGTCCACGCGCTTGTAGACCGGGCGCACCTTGTGGGCGCGACGCAGTGCGCGGATGGCCGCTTCGTTGGTGCCGGTCAGCTGGGCCAGGCGGGCGTCGGAGAAACCGGCACGCTTGAGCTTGCGCAGACGCGCAGCGTCGAGCGCGTCGATGCCGTCGGCAGCCACTTCGCCTTCGGCAGCGATGATTTCCTCGATCTGGTCCAGGAACCAGTGGTCGATGAACGACAGCGCATAGATCTCTTCCACGCTCATGCCGGCGCGGAACGCGTCGGCCACGTAGAACAGGCGCTCCGGACCGGGCGCCTTCAGCTCGCGGCGCAGGGTCTGCAGGTCTTCCTCGTTGGCCAGGTCCAGCCCGGTCGGGTCGAAGCCGACCTTGCCGGTTTCCAGGCCACGCAGCGCCTTCTGTACCGATTCCTGGAAGGTGCGGCCCATCGCCATGACTTCGCCCACCGACTTCATCTGGGTGGTCAGGCGCGCATCGGCGGCCGGGAACTTCTCGAAGGCGAAACGCGGAATCTTGGTGACCACGTAGTCGATGGACGGCTCGAACGACGCCGGGGTCAGGCCACCGGTGATCTCGTTCTTCAGTTCGTCCAGGGTGTAGCCCACGGCCAGCTTGGCAGCCACCTTCGCGATCGGGAAGCCGGTGGCCTTGGAGGCCAGCGCCGAGGAGCGCGACACGCGCGGATTCATCTCGATGACGACCACGCGGCCGGTCTTCGGGTTGATGCCGAACTGCACGTTGGAGCCGCCGGTATCGACGCCGATCTTGCGCAGCACGGCGATGGAGGCATCGCGCAGGCGCTGGTATTCCTTGTCGGTCAGGGTCTGCGCCGGGGCCACGGTGATCGAGTCGCCGGTGTGCACGCCCATCGGATCGAGATTCTCGATCGAGCACACGATGATGCAGTTGTCGGCGGTGTCACGCACCACCTCCATCTCGAATTCCTTCCAGCCCAGCACCGACTCTTCCACCAGCACTTCGGTGGTCGGCGACAGTTCCAGGCCGCGGCTGACGATCTCCACCAGCTCTTCGCGGTTGTAGGCGATACCACCGCCGCTGCCGCCCAGGGTGAAGCTCGGACGGATGATGGTCGGATAGCCGACGCGGGTCTGGATCTCCAGCGCTTCGTCCAGCGTGTGAGCGACGGCGGCGGTCGGGCACTCCAGGCCGATCTCGCCCATCGCCACGCGGAACAGCTCGCGGTCTTCGGCCATGCGGATCGCTTCGCGCTTGGCGCCGATCAGCTCGACGTTGTACTTCTCCAGCACGCCGTTGTCGGCCAGGTCCAGCGCGCAGTTCAGCGCAGTCTGCCCCCCCATGGTCGGCAGCAGCGCGTCGGGCTTCTCCTTGGCAATGATCTTCTCGACCGTCTGCCAGTTGATCGGCTCGATGTAGACGGCGTCGGCCATCTCCGGATCGGTCATGATCGTGGCCGGGTTGCTGTTGACCAGCACCACGCGATAACCCTCGTCGCGCAGGGCCTTGCAGGCCTGGGCACCGGAGTAGTCGAACTCGCAGGCCTGGCCGATGACGATCGGGCCGGCACCGATGATGAGGATGGTCTTTAGGTCAGTGCGCTTGGGCATTTTCTTCTCTAAGTCAGTACAGCGTGACAAGGGGGAGTGATCGCACGCTGTCGATCAGGAATCTCGATCCGCAGCGCCGCGCCGGGAGGCAGCAGCAATGCGGGGGCTTACGGTCCATCGCGGTGCCACCGGTCGCCGGTGGCCTGCGGATCACGCCTTGGCCTGTTCCATCAGGGTCACGAAGCGGTCGAACAGCGGACCGACGTCGTGCGGGCCCGGCGACGCTTCCGGATGCCCCTGGAAGGAGAACGCCGGCACGTCGGTGCGTGCGATGCCCTGGTTGGTGCCATCGAACAGCGACCGGTGGGTCACGCGCAGCGTCGCCGGCAGGGTGGCTTCATCGACCGCGAAACCATGGTTCTGCGAGGTGATCATCACCCGGCCACTGTCCAGGTCCTGCACCGGATGGTTCGCACCATGGTGGCCATGGCCCATCTTGACGGTCTGCGCGCCCGAAGCCAGGCCCAGCAGCTGGTGGCCCAGGCAGATGCCGAAGGTCGGAATCTTCACGTCGATGAAGGTCTTGATCGCGGCGATCGCGTAATCGCACGGCTCCGGATCACCCGGGCCATTGGACAGGAAGACACCGTCGGGCTTCAGCGCCAGCACTTCAGCCGCCGGGGTCTGCGCCGGCACCACGGTCACTTCGCAGCCGCGTTCGGCCAGCATGCGCAGGATGTTGGTCTTCACGCCGAAATCGTAGGCCACGACCTTGAAGCGCGACGGCACGCTGACGAAGGCGTTGGCATCCAGGTCCAGCTGGCCCTCGGTCCAGACATAGGTCTTCTCGGTAGTGACGACCTTGGCCAGATCCATGCCCTTCAGGCCCGGGAACTTGCGGGCAGCTTCCAGCGCCTTCTCAACATCGATGTCACCTGCCATCAGCGCACCGTTCTGGGCGCCGTTCTCGCGCAGGATGCGGGTGAGCTTGCGGGTATCGATGCCAGCGATGGCCACCACGCCACGCTGGATCAGCCAGTCCTGCAGCGACACCTGGCTGCGCCAGTTGCTGGGGCGGCGCGGCACATCGCGCACGATCAGGCCGGCCGACCACACCTTGGAGGCTTCGTCGTCCTGGTCGGTCATGCCGGTGTTGCCAATATGCGGATAGGTCAGCGTGACCATCTGCCGGGCGTAGGACGGATCGGTCAGCACTTCCTGGTAACCGGTCATGGCGGTGTTGAACACCACCTCACCGACGGACAGGCCGGGCGCGCCTACGGATTCGCCCTCGAATACGGTGCCGTCTTCGAGGACGAGGATTGCGGCTTGGGTCACGGAAATCTCACTTTGGCTACCGAGGGGGTGCCGAAGTCACGCCTGTGCTTCACGGAAATCCGGTTGCAAAAAAGCGCGGACGTACGGTTCAGGACCGGTCCGGCTTTGGTGATTCGGCGAGTGCGAATTGTAGCGCTGCCGGAGCGCTCGCGCCAGCGGTTGAATCGCTTCATGAACAGGCGATTGCGTATTCATTTCAATCCGGCAGCGTATGCGGTCCATCTACGGTAGCGCCGGGCCATGCCCGGCGGAACTGACGAGCCGCCGGGCATGGCCCGGCGCTAGCGGTTAACGGGGTCCGTCCAGCAGGTCGCGCACCCGGTAGCTCCCCGGCGCCCGCCCCTGCAGCTGGCGGGCGGCAAACAGCGCACCGCGGGCGAAGATGTCGCGGTTGGTCGCCCGGTGGACCAGTTCGATGCGCTCGCCCAGACCGGTGAACTGCACCAGATGCTCACCCACGATATCGCCGGCCCGCAGGCTGGCGTACTGCGGATCCGCCCCACCCCGCTGCGCGGCTGCGCCCAGGGTCAGTGCGGTTCCCGAGGGCGCATCCTTCTTCTGCGTATGATGCGATTCCACGATGTCGCAGTCCCAGCCAGACAGGGCCTGCGCAGCGCGCTCGACCAGCTCGTCCAGCACCGCGACACCGAGGCTGAAGTTCGAAGCCCACACCAGCGGAATGCGCGCCGCTGCAGCGTCCAGCGCCTGGCGCTGGGCACTGGAGATGCCGGTGGTACCCGATACCAGGCCTGCGCCGCGTTCAACGCACAGGGCCAGCATCGCATCGAAGCCTTCCGGCAGGCTGAAGTCGATGGCCACATCGAATACCGGCGCCCCTGCCAGCTCACTGGCGCCGAAGAACGGCACCCCGTCGACCACCCGCTGGGCCGGCGCGCGGCCGGTCACCGCCGCCACGATCTGCAGGGTTTCGGGATGATCGGCGGCCAGCCGCAGCAGGGCCTGGCCCATGCGCCCGGAAGCGCCGTGAATGAGCAATCGCAGGGGAGTCTGGTTCATGCCCCGCAGGCTAGCGGCAGCATGCCCGGTCCGGCAAGCATCATCGCTGCTACGCTGCAGGACTCTTCATGCAATGGACCGCATTTCCCATGCAGATCAGCGAACAGCTGGTACTGGTCACCGGCGCTGGCCGCGGCCTTGGCCAGCATATCGCCCGCGCATTCGCCGCGCAGGGTGCCCGGGTCATCATCAACTACCACCGCAGCGAGGCGGCCGCACGTGCATTGGCGGTGGAGCTGGGCGGGCAGGCACTCGCGCTCCGCGCCGACGTCACCGACCGGGGCCAGATCGAGGCACTCCTGCAGCAGGCCCTGGCGCATTTCGGCCAGGGCGTGACCACCGTGGTCAACAACGCATTGGCCGACTTCTCCTTCAATGGTGATGCGCGCGACGGCGCCGCCGACATTGGCTGGCCGGCGTTCCAGGCGCAGTTCGAAGGCAGCGTGCGCGGCGCGCTCAACACCGTGCAGGCCGCCCTGCCCGGCATGCAGGCGCGCGGTTTCGGCCGCATCATCAACATCGGTACCAATCTGTTCCAGAACCCGGTGGTGCCCTATCACGACTACACCGCCGCCAAAGCCGCCCTGCTTTCGCTGACGCGCACCCTGGCCGGCGACCTCGGGCCGCACGGGATCACCGTCAACATGCTGTCCGGCGGCCTGCTGCGCAGCACCGATGCCAGCGCCGCGACACCGCAGGCCGTGTTCGATTACATCGCCGCCAACACGCCACTGCGCAGCGTGACCACGCCGGCCGAGTTCGCCGACGCCGCGCTGTTCTTCGCCAGCCCTTGGGCGCGCGCGGTGACCGGCCAGAATCTGGTGGTGGACGGTGGGCTGGTGCGGGATTAAGGCTTCGGCGAGCGCAGCAGCCCCCCGCTCTTTCCCGGCATCGTCAGTGCTGCTTCGGCGGCGTCGGCCCGCAGCTGTCGCAGCCACCACAGGCACCGCCGCCGCCACTGACTGGCGGCGCGATCCTGCGGCCCAGCGCCTGCAGCCAGCCGGCGCGGCCGGGCTTGAGCAGCGCCAGTGCCAAGGCCCCGCGCATCCTGCGCACGGTGCCGGGGAACTGCTTTTTCAGTACGACCCACGCGCTGACCAGCACGGCCAGCGCAACGATCAGGTACTGGAGCAGCAGTCCTGCGTCCATCAGCCGCCTCCCAGCGCCACGGTCACCTGGTAGGTGATCAGCGCTGCAACGTAGGCCGCTGCGAACAGGTAGAACGCCGCGAAACCCATCTTCTTCCACGAGTTGGTCTCACGCTTGATGGTGGCCAGCGTGGAGATGCACATCGGCGCATAGATGAACCACACCAGCAGCGACAGGCCCGTGGCCAGCGACCAGCCATCGGCCACCACCGGCGTGAGCGCCGAGATCGCCGCATCGTCGTCGGCCGCGGACAGCGCGTACACCGTCGCCAGCGAGGAAACCGCCACTTCACGCGCGGCCAGGCCCGGAATCAGTGCGATGCAGATCTGCCAGTTGAAACCCAGCGGGGCGAAAACCGCGGTCATCGCATGGCCGATGCGGCCGGCGTAGCTGTAATCGATGGCCGGCAGCGTGGCGTCGGCGGGCGCACCGGGGAACGACAGCAGGAACCACAGCAGCACGGTCAACGCCAGGATGATGCCGCCCACGCGCCGCAGGAAGATCATGCCGCGCTCATACAGGCCGACTGCCAGATCACGCGGATGCGGAATACGGTACGAGGGCAGCTCCAGCATCAACGGATGCTCGCTCTTGTCGCGGCGCCACTTCTTCATGACCCACGACATCGCCAGCGCGCTGAGGATGCCGGCCACGTACAGTCCGAACAGCACCAGGCCCTGCTGGTTGAAGATGCCGACCTTGCCATCGGGAATGAAGGCGGCGATCAGCAGGGCATACACCGGCAGGCGGGCCGAACAGGTCATCAGCGGCGCCACCAGGATCGTCGCCAGCCGGTCGCGTGGATCCTGGATGCTGCGGGTGGCCATGATGCCCGGCACCGCGCAGGCAAAGCTGGACAGCAGCGGGATGAACGAACGCCCCGACAGGCCGGCCGCGGCCATCAGCCGATCGAGCAGGAACGCTGCACGTGGCAGATAGCCGGACTCTTCCAGCGCGAGGATGAACGCGAACAGGATCAGGATCTGCGGCAGGAACACCACCACGCCTCCCAGGCCGGCGATGATGCCGTCGGTGAGCAGGCTGGTCAGCGGCCCCTCCGGCAGCGCGCCACCGACCGCCTCGCCCAGCCAGCCGAAGCCGGCCTCGATGCCATCCATCAGCGGTGTCGCCCAGGCGAACACCGCCTGGAAGATCAGGAACATCACCACGACCAGCGTCACCAGTCCGAACACCGGGTGCAGCAGCCAGCGGTCGAGCGTGTCGTCGATCTTCGCGGTGCGTGCCGGCATGCGCACGGCCACCGCCAGGATGTCACGTACCCGGGCGTGGTAGTCGATGCCGTCCTCAGCTGGCGGCAACGGCGCACCCAGGTGCGGCACCATGCGGTCCAGGCGCTCGACCAGCGCGCGCGCGCCCTGCTTGCGTACCGCCACGGTCTCGACCACCGGCACGCCCAGCTCGCGCTCCAGCGCTGCCACGTCCAGCTGGATGCCACGGCGCTCGGCCGCATCCACCATGTTCAGCGCCACCACCATCGGTTTGCCCAGCTCGCGCAGTTCCAGTGCGAAGCGCAGGTGCAGGCGCAGGTTGGTGGCGTCGATCACGCACAACAGAAAGTCCGGGGCGGCCTCGCCCGGATAGAAGCCCCGGCACAGGTCGCGGGTGATCGCCTCGTCCAGGCTTGCCGGGTGCAGGCTGTACGCACCCGGCAGGTCAAGCACGGCGAACTCGCGGCCGGAGGGCGCGCGCAGGCGTCCTTCCTTGCGCTCGACGGTCACGCCGGTGTAATTGGCGACCTTCTGCCGGCTGCCGGTCAGCTGGTTGAACAGGGCGGTCTTGCCGCTGTTCGGGTTACCGACCAGCGCGATGCGCAGGGGGGCGGCAGTGGCGGATGCGGTCATGCACGTCTTTCCTGGCTGGCAGCGTCGATCACGACGCGCTTGGCTTCACTGATACGCAGTGCGAAACGGGTGAACCCGACCTGCACCAACAGCGGCTCTCCCCCCAGCGGGCCCTTGGCCACCAGGCGGACCTCCTCGCCCTTGACGAAGCCCAGCTCGCGCAGGCGGCGGGCAATGGCATCGTTGGCATGCAGGTCCTGCACGGAGTCGACCACGGCCGAGGTATGCAGGGGCAGTTCGGACAGCGTCATCTAGCCTGTTCTCTGCTGGATGTAAATGGTTCTCGATTCTAACATTCCCGCGTCGCGTCATGGCCCATGACCAATGGCCCGCTATGATCCATACAGGTATGGAGTGACCCTGGAATCCCATGAACGATGCTTTGCAGATCGAGCGCAGTGGCGCCGTCCTCACCCTCTGGCTGAACCGGCCGGAGCTGCACAACGCCTTCGATGCCGGCCTGATCGCCCGGCTGACCGCCGCGCTGGAGGCGGCCGGGCGGGAAGACGCGGTGCGCGCGGTGGTGGTGGCCGGCCACGGCGCATCCTTCTCGGCCGGTGCCGACCTGCAGTGGATGCGGGGCATGGCCGCTGCCAGCGAGGCTGACAACCGCGAGGATTCGCTGGCCCTGGCGCGCCTGATGCGCACCCTGGACGAACTGCCCAAGCCGACCCTGGCCCGGGTCCACGGTGCCGCCTTCGGCGGGGGTGTCGGCCTGGTCGCCTGCTGCGACATCGCCATCGCCAGCACCAGCGCCCGGTTCGGCCTGACCGAAAGCCGCCTTGGCCTGCTGCCGGCCGTGATCTCACCGTACGTGATCGAGGCGATCGGGCCGCGTCAGGCCCGCCGCTGGTTCGCGACCGGCGAGCACTTCGACGCCGACACCGCCCTGCGCATCGGCCTGGTGCACCAGCTGGTGGAACCGGAGCGGCTGGACGAGGCGGTGCAGCGCCAGCTGGCCCTGCTCGACAAGGCCGGCCCGATCGCCTCGGCGTCGGCCAAGCGCCTGGTCCGGCAGGTCCGTGACAGCCATGACCGCGATGCGCTCGACCGCGACAATGCCGCCCTGATCGCGCGCCTGCGGGTCTCGGCCGAGGGTCAGGAAGGCCTGGGCGCCTTCCTCGACAAGCGCGCCCCCCATTGGGTCACGGAGGCCTGAACATGCTCGATCATCTTGGTTTGACCAGCGCCGACCTGGCGCACAGCAGGGCGTTCTTCAGCCAGGCACTGGCCCCGCTGCAGATCGGCGTGGTGATGGAAGTCACCGCGGAGCAGACCGGCACCCATGACCAGGTCGGCTTCGGCCGCGATGGCAAGCCGTTCTTCTGGATCGGCAACGGCGGCACCGTCAGCCATGGCGTGCACGTCGCCTTCGCCTGTGCCGGGCGCGCGCAGGTGGACGCGTTCCATGCCGCCGCCCTGGCCGCCGGAGGACGCGACAATGGCGCTCCCGGCGTGCGTCCCTGGTATCACCCGAACTACTACGCCGCCTTCGTGCTCGACCCTGACGGCAACAACATCGAGGCGGTCTGCCAGCGCCCCGCTGCGGAGACGGAGGCATGAGCGACTACGTCCGCATCGTCGAGGTCGGCCCGCGGGACGGCCTGCAGAACGAAAAGCAACCGGTCTCTACGGCCGACAAGATCGAGCTGATCAACCGCCTGTCGGCCACCGGCCTGCGCAGCATCGAAGCGACCAGTTTCGTCAGCCCGAAGTGGGTGCCGCAGCTGGCGGATGCCGCTGAGGTCTATGCCGGCATCCAGCGCCGGCCCGGCATCCACTATCCAGTGCTGGTACCCAATGAACAGGGCTACGAGCGGGCGCGCGCGGTCGGCGTGGAGGAAGTGGCGGTGTTCACGGCCGCCTCCGAGGCGTTCAACCGCACCAACACCAACGTCGGCATCGACGAATCGCTGGCCCGCTTCGAGCCGATCCTGCGCCGCGCCGCCGCCGATGGCGTACGGGTGCGCGGCTATGTCTCCACCGTGCTGGGGTGTCCCTACCAGGGCGAGGTCCCCCTGGCCGATGTGGTGCGGGTGGCGCGCGCCCTGCACCAGATGGGCTGCTATGAGGTCTCGCTGGGCGACACGATCGGCGTCGGCACGCCGCGCAAGGCGCGGGCGATGCTGCAGGCAGTCGCCGCGGAGATCCCGATGAGCGCGCTGGCCGTGCACTTCCATGACACCTACGGGCAGGCCATTGCCAACATCGCCACCTGCCTGGAAGAAGGCGTGCGCGTGGTCGACAGCGCCGTCTCCGGCGCGGGCGGCTGCCCTTACGCGAAAGGCGCCAGCGGCAACGTCGCCAGCGAGGACGTGGTCTATCTGCTGCAGGGCCTTGGCCTGGACAGCGGGGTGGACCTGCCGGCGCTGGCGGAAACCGGTCGTTGGCTGGCCGGCCTGCTCGGGCGTGCGACCGCCAGCCGCACCGGCCAGGCACTCGCGGCCGTCTGATCCATCAGAGCGCGTCGCCCGGGCTCCGGGCGGCGCGGTGCACAACGGCAGCGGTCGTGGCTTCCGTTAGAATCGGCGGTTCTCGAACCTGCAGGACCGTGCAATGCAGCTGTCTTCCGTACGTGCCGTGATCACCGGCGGCGTTTCCGGCCTTGGCCTGGCCGTGGCCGAGCACCTCGTCGCCCAAGGCGGCAAAGTGGCCCTGTTCGACCTCAACGACGACAAGGGCAGCGCCGCCGTCGCCGCGCTGGGTGCCGACAACGCGCGCTACTTCAACGTCAACGTCAGCGATGAAGCTGCCGTGGCGGCGGCCATCGACCAGGCCCACGATTTCCTCGGCGGGCTCAACGTGGCGATGAACTGCGCCGGCATCCTCGGCGCGGGCCGCGTGCTCGGCAAGGAAGGCCCGATGCCGCTGGCCGGCTTCCAGGGCACGGTGATGGTCAACCTGGTCGGCAGCTTCAACGTGGCCAAGGCCGCCGCCAACCGCATGCAGCACAACGAGGCCGGCGCCGATGGCGAACGCGGCGTCATCATCAACACCGCCAGCATCGCCGCCTATGAGGGCCAGATCGGCCAGGCCGCGTACGCCGCCAGCAAGGGCGGTGTGGTGTCAATGACGCTGCCGATGGCCCGCGAGCTCTCGCGCTTCGGCATCCGCGTCAACACCATCGCCCCGGGCGTGTTCTGGACACCGATGGTCGATGGCATGCCTGAAGCCGTACAGCAGTCGCTTGCCGCCTCGATCCCGTTCCCGTCGCGGCTGGGCAAGCCGGAGGATTTCGCCAGCCTGGTCGGCTTCATCCTCGGCAACACCTACCTCAATGGCGAGACCATCCGCCTGGACGGCGCTACCCGCCTCGCTCCGAAGTGATTCCCCCGGGCGCCGGGACGGCGTCCACCCCCAACGACCCAGATCACCATGAAAGCCAACGACATCAAGAAGGGCAACGTCGTCGAGTACAACAACGGCGTCTACCAGATCCGCGACATCGAGCGCAGCTCCCCGCAGGGCCGGGGTGGCAACGTCCGCTTCCGCTTCATCATGTACAGCGTGCCGGGCGGCAACAAGCTCGATGCCAGCTTCGATGCCGACGACAATCTGGTCGAGGTCGAACTGCTGCGCCGCCAGTCCACCTATTCGTACAAGGATGGCGATGCGTTCGTCTTCCTCGATGACGAGGACTACACCCCCTACACCCTGGATGCGGACGTCATCGGCGACGACGCCGGCTACATCACCGATGGCCTGACCGGCATCTACGTGCAGGTGATCGACGAGCAGCCGGTGGCCATCCAGTTGCCGGCCTCGGTGGTGCTGGAAGTGATCGAGACCCCGCCGGAACTGAAGGGCGGCACCGCCACCAAGCGTCCCAAGCCGGCCAAGCTCAATACCGGTATCGAGATCATGGTGCCGGAGTACATCGTCAATGGCGAACGCGTGCTGGTGAACACTGCCACCGGCGAGTTCGCAGGCCGCGCGGACTGAGCTGACCGCACGCGCCTGGCAGAGCCGAGCCCCGCTCGGCTCTGCCGACCAACTTACGGCTGCCTGGCGCCGAAATTGCCACACCCATGGTACTGGCGCGTGCCGACGGTCAGCATCGCCTTCGCCTCGAACGGCTCGCCGCTCATGTCGTCCGTGCACGTCGTGCGCTGGAAGGTGAGCTTGATGTCGGTACCGTCCGCAGCCTTGCCACTCCACCCGTCCGCCCCCTGGTTGGGCGCGCCCACGTCGAAGTGCCGCTGGCCATAATCGACCTGCACCTGCAGGCCCGGCGTGTCACCGTCGACCACCGCCAGCCAGCCCGGTTCGTTGCCGGTCGCCCTGAACGCGGCAGCACCGGCACGGCCGTCGCCTTCCGTGGCCTCCACCGCGCGGCACTCGCGGTCCACTTCGCCCTTCAGGCTGAGCAGCCCGTCGTCGTGGCCCTTCGTCCAGAAACTGTTGCCCTGCCCGTCGCCGTACTTCGCCCCCGAAGCAGCACGCTCGGAGGTCATGGCGAACGTGCGATCCCCGATCACCACGGTGGCTGCGTCCTCGCCGTTGAACGTCGCACGCACGGCCAGATCGCCACACTGATAGGCCGTCTGGCTGGCGGTCGAGTTCGTGGACAGCGGCTGCGGCTCCGGCGGCGCCGGGTCAGCCGTGCCACCTGCTGCGGCAGGCGGCGTCGATGGCTGGCAGGCCGCCAGCACCAGGGCCAGCGAAGCCGTCGACAGACTGGAAACTACACGCATGACTCGACTCCTTGTCGACCGTACTTAAGATAACCACCCTATCATCCGGCGATGAGCCGGCGCTGAAACCGATGTGATCGCGTTCACGCCGCGAGCACCGTCATCGACAGCAGCTGCGCGCCCTCCCCGCCGGAACTACAGGCCCAGACCCGTAACAGACGCACCCGCAATGCCTGCTCCTGCCCGTGCCGGACGACCACCATCTGCACCGGGCTGGACAGCAGCGCCAGCCGACCGCACAGCAGGGTGTCCACCGCCTGCAGATGCAGCGCCCGCACCTGCAGGTGCCCGCCCAACCAGTCATCCAGCCAGGGCAGATCAAACAGACGCCCGCCATCGCCATCCATCATGAACATCGCCGGCGACAACAGCAGCGACAGTGCCTGCCGATCACCCTCGATCAGGGCCTGGCACAGGCGCCGTTCCAGCGCCTTCAGCTGTACGTCGTGCAGCCTTTGACCGTTATCCGTTCCCATCCACAGATCCTTCCGGCAGTGGCCGGCGCCTGCGCAGGCGCCGCGCGATCCGTTGCCGCACCCCCTGCACCACCACATAGAACACCGGCACGAAGAACACCGCGAGCACGGTCGCGCTGACCATGCCACCGAACACACCGGTACCGATTGCCTGCTGTGTTTCCTTCGAGGCACCCTGCGCCACCATCAAAGGCACCACGCCGAGAGCGAACGCCAGCGACGTCATCACGATGGGCCGCAGGCGCAGGCGCGCTGCCTCCACGGCCGCTTCCACCAGCCCGCGTCCCTGCTGCTGCAGCTGTCGCGCGAACTCGACGATCAGGATCGCGTTCTTCGCCGACAGGCCGATCACCGTGATCATGCCGACCTTGAAGAACACGTCGTTGGGCATGCCCCGCAGCAGCACCGCCGCTACGGCTCCCAGCAGGCCCAGCGGCACCACCAGCATCACCGCCATTGGTATGGACCAGCTCTCGTACAGCGCCGCCAGGACCAGGAACACCACCAGCATCGACAGCAGCAGCAACCACGGGGCCTGCGCGCCGGACTCGCGCTCCTGCAGCGACTGACTGGTCCACTGCAGTGCGAAGCCCGCCGGCAGCTGCCGGGCCAGGCGCTCCATCTCGTCCATCGCCTGCCCGGTGGAAACGCCCGACGCGGGCGCGCCGGACAGATTCAATGCCGGGAAGCCGAGATAGCGCTGCAGCTGCAGGGGCGCTTCCGTCCACTGCGGATCGACCAGCTCCGACAGCGCCACCATGCCCCCTTCGCTGTTGCGGACATACAGCTTGAGCACGTCGCCCAGCTCCATCCGGTACGGCGCATCCGCCTGGACGATGACCTGCTGCAGCCGTCCCTTGTTCGGAAAGTCGTTGACGTATTGCGAGCCCATTGCCGCCGACAGCGTTCCGCTGATCTCGCTGAACGCCACGCCCATCGCCTCGGCCTTGGCGCGATCGATGTCAAGCCGGACGCTGGTACCTGCGGGCATTCCATCGGCATGCACATCGGACAGCAGTGTGCTGGCCTGGGCCAGCTGCAGCAGCTGCTGGAGGGCAGCGCGCAGCTCGGCCTGGGTCTGCCCGGTCCGCGCCTGCAGCGCCAGCGAGAAGCCTGACGAGCGGCCGAGGCTGTCGATGGCCGGCGGCATCACGCTCATGACTTCGCCCTCGACCAGCGTCGACATCGCCTTCCGTACCGCCTCCACCTCGCCGGCAGCCGTCGCACCGGCACGCTCCCCCCAATCCTTCAGCATCGTGTAGGCCAGTGCAGCACTCGGCCCCGAGCCGGAGAAGCTGTACCCGAGGATCGACTGGTTGGATGCAACGCCAGGGCGCGAGGCCACGTGATGTTCGTACGCTTCAACGACGGCAAGCGTGCGCTCGGTGGTCGCCTCGGCCGGCAGCTGGATCGAGGTCATGAAGTACCCCTGGTCCTCCTCCGGCAGGAATGCCCCGGGCAACCCGTTAAGGCCCAGCAGAAGCGCTGCCACCAGTGCGACGAACACCCCCATCACGCGCCCGCTTCGCTGCAGCACAGCGGCCACGCCACGCTGGTAGCGGCCGGTCATCCGCTCGAAGCCGCGGTTGAAGGCGCCGAACAGGCCACTGCGGCCATGATGCCCGCGTGTACTTCCGCGCAGCAGCGTGGCGCACAGTGCAGGCGTGAGGCTGAGCGCCAGCAGTGCGGAGAACAGGATCGATACCGACATCGCGACGGTGAACTGACGGTAGATCGCGCCTACCGAACCACTGGCGAACGCCATCGGAATGAACACCGCGGTCAGTACCAGGGTGATGCCGATTACCGCGCCGGTCAGTTCGCGCATTGCCTTGATCGTCGCCTCGCGGGGTGGCAACCCCTCCTCGGCCATGATCCGTTCCACGCCTTCGACCACCACGATCGCATCATCGACGATGATGCCGATCGCCAGCACCATGCCGAACATGGTGAGGACGTTGATCGAGAACCCCAGCGCCAGCATCGCCGCGAACGTACCCAGCAGCGCGATCGGCGCGACCACGGCAGGTATCAGCGTATAGCGCCAGTTCTGCAGGAACAGGTACATCACCGCGAACACCAGCAGCATGGCCTCCAGCAGTGTCTGCACTACTTTGCGGATCGAGATGCTGACGAAGGGTGCGGTATCGAACGGAATGCTCGCCTCGACACCACGCGGCAGCAGCGGCGCCAGCTCGGCCATCCTTTCGCGCACCGCTGCCGCAGTGCGTACGGCGTTCGCTCCGGGCCGCAGCTGGACGCCCGCCGCCGTCGCAGGCTGACCATCCTCTCGGGTACCCCAGGCGTAGCTCTGCGCCCCCAGTTCGACCCGGGCGACGTCACCCAGCAGTACCCGCGCGCCATCCGCCCGCGCACGCAGCACGATCGAAGCGAACTGCGCGGGCGTGGACAGCTGGCCATCGGCGGTCAGCGGCACGGTCAGGCGCTGGCCGGGCAGACCGGGGGAGTCGCCGATGCGACCCGGTGCGATCTCCAGGTTCTGCTGCTCGATGGCGCTGGCCACGTCACCGATGGTCAGACCGTACCCGGTCAGCCGCGTGGGATCGAGCCAGACGCGCATCGCCTGCTCCGCGCCGAACAGCTGCACGCGCCCGACACCGTCGATGCGGCGCAGTTCCTCGATGATGTTGCGCGCCATGAAGTCACCCAGCGCGGCCTCGCTGACGCTGGCATCCGGCGAACGCAGGCCGACCAGCATCAGGAAACCGGAATCGGCCGCCTCCACGTACAGCCCGTTCTGGCGCACGCTGCGCGGCAGCCGCGGCTCGATCGCCTTGATCCGGTTCTGCACATCGACCTGGGCCAGTTCGGGGTTGGTTCCCGGCTGGAAGGTCGCCGTGATCGACGCCTCCCCGGAGGTATCCACCGACGATTCGAAGTACAGCAGGTGCTTGACGCTGGACAGCTCGCGCTCGATCAGCGCGACCACCGCATCGTTCAATGTCTGCGGGCTTGCGCCTGGATAGCTCGCATAGATGCTGACACTGGGCGGAGCGACTGCCGGGTAGCGCTCCACGGCCAGCCGCGGAATCGCCAGGACACCGGCAAGGATGATGAAGATCGCCAGCACCCAGGCGAACACCGGGCGATCGATGAAGAAACGTGCCATGTTGGATTTTCCTGGATCGGCCGGCTCCTGGCGGACTCAGCCCTGACGACCGGACGGTGCGGCCCCGGCAGTGGCGACGGGCCGTGACCAGTCGTGCATCTGGACCACCACGCCTTCCTGCAGGCGCTCCTGGCCTTCGACGACCACCTTCTCGCCCGCCTTCAGGCCGTGCCGGACCAGCCACTGCCGATCCACGCTGCCATCGATCTCCAGCGTGCGGATCACCGCCTTGCCGTCACTGCCGACCACCCAGGCGTAGGCCTGGCCACCGGCACTGCGGAGTACGGCCTGCTGCGGCAGCACCAGCGCACTGGACGGGGCACCGCGCGGCACTCTCGCCCGCACGTACATTCCGGGCAGCAGCTGGCGCTGCGGGTTGTTCACCAGGATGCGCAGCATCACATCGCCCGTACGCGCATCGACGCTGATGCCGGAGAACAGCAGCTCGCCACGTTCCGACAACGGCCGGCCCGCCGGGCCGATGATCGCCACCGACGACTGTCCACCGCTCGCGGCGCTGCGCTGCAGCGACTCCAGCTGGGACGCAGGCTGGCGAACATCCACGTAGACCTGGTCGATCTGCTGCACCACCGCCATCGGCTCGGCATCGGCCACGCCGACCAGCGCTCCCTCGGTCACCCATGCCTGATCGATGCGTCCGCTGATCGGCGCGCTGACCGTCGCATAGCGCAGGTCCAGCTGGCGGCGGGCAAGAATCGCCCGGGCTTCATTCACCGCGGCGCGCGCCTGCTCGTACTCGGCGCTGGCGTCGTCGCGATGCTGCTGGCTGACGGCCTGCGCCGCTGCCAGGGCATGCAGCCGCTGCGACTGCACACGGCTGCGGGCAAGCGCCGCCTCGCTGCGCTGCAGGGCCGCCAGCGCCGAATCGACGTCCGCACGGAAGGCTGCCGGATCGATCTGGAACAACGCCTGCCCGGCGGTGACTTCGGCCCCCTGCTCGAACAGGCGACGCTGCACGATGCCGCCGACCTGCGCACGGATCTGTGCGGTACGCACGGCCGTCACGCGGCCCGGCAGCTCATCGTCGCGCTGCACGACCTGTGGGCCGACGGTGACCACACTCACGCGCGGTGCGGGTTCGGGGCTGGCTTCGGGCGAGGAACAGGCCGTCATGGCCAAGGCGAGGACCGCGATCAACGCGGCCGGGGTCCTGAAGGTTCTCATTGCTGTGCACAATGCCGCAGGCGCGGCGGATAGGTCATGAAGCGCGCAGTCTGCGCGGCGATGATGGGGTTTCGATGGAGGAAGTGTGGAGATACGATGGAGGCAAGCACCTTATGGCCTGATCCACGCATGCACGCCTCCACTGCCCTCGCCGCCCTGGTCCTGATCGTGGAGGACGAGGCCGAGATCGCCGACATCCTCACTGCCTATCTTGAACGTGAGGGCCTGCGCACCCTGCGCGCCGGCGACGGCCACAGTGCACTGGACCTGCACCGCAACATGCGTCCGGACCTGGTCCTGCTGGATGTACAACTGCCGCGGCTGGACGGATGGAGCGTGCTGAGCCAGCTGCGCCAGCGCGGGGAAACGCCGGTGATCATGCTGACCGCGCTCGACCAGGACCTGGACAAGCTGACCGCGCTGCGCATGGGTGCCGACGACTACGTGGTCAAGCCGTTCAACCCGGCCGAGGTGGCTGCGCGCGTGCGCGCGGTGCTGCGGCGGACGCTCAGATCCTCACGCGTGGATGCACCGGCGGCACTGCGCATCGGGCAGCTGCTGATCGATCCGGCAACCCATGCCGTGCATGTGGAGGGCGATGGCTACAGCCATGAAGTCCTGCTGACGCTGACCGAGTTCAAGCTGCTGCACTGCATGGCCCTGGCACCGACCCGCATCTTCAGCCGCAGCGAACTGATGCATGAATGCCTGCCTGAGAGTGAAGCGCTGGAGCGCACGGTCGACAGCCATGTCAGCAAGCTGCGCCGCAAGCTGGACGACGTGGGCATGGTCAACATCCCGGCCAGCGTGCGCGGCGTCGGTTACCGCCTGATGGCCGACCGCTGATGCGCCGGTCCGGGCTCAGCCGGCACATCGTCGTCTCGATGTCGCTGATGGTGATCGGCGTCATCGTGATGATGATCCTCTCGTCCTGGCTGCTGTATGCGGTGCTGGTCGAGTTTTCGCCGGCCAGTACGGTCGAGCCGGAAAGCTGGCTGCCCACCGGACCCGAACTGGCCTGGATGGTCGGTGTCATCCTGACCGGGCTGGCCCTTGCGATCGCCGCATCGTTCCGCCTCGCCCACCGTATCCTGTCCCCGTTGAATTCGCTGGTCGACAGCGTGCGCGCGCTGGCCAGCGGCGACCTGGGCGCACGCGCCAGCGCCGACGGCAACTCTCCCGGCGAGGTCGCCGCGCTGGTCGACGACTTCAACGCGATGGCGCGCCGCCTGCAGCACATGGAAAGCGAACGGATGATGTGGCACGCCGCCATCGCCCACGAACTGCGCACGCCGGTCACCATCCTGCGCGGTCGCCTGCAGGGCCTGGCCGAAGGCGTGTTCCACCCCGACGAATCGCAGTTCCGCAGCCTGCTGGCGCAGGTGGAAGGGCTGTCGCGGCTGATCGAGGATCTGCGCGTGCTGAGCCTGGCGGACAACGCCCGGCTGGACGTGCGCCGCGCCCGTACCGATGTGGTGGCCGAAGTGCACTCGGTGATGACCCTGGTCGATCCCCAGTTCCGCGCGGCCGGCTTCGTGCTGGAACTGGAGACCAGCCGCGAGGAGCACAACGCCCACTGCGATCCGACCCGCCTGCGGCAGGCGCTTCTTGCGCTGCTGGAGAACGCACGGCGCTACGCCAGCCCGGGCCGGGTGCGGATCGCCGTGCATGACACCCCGGGGCACGTGCAGGTTGCCATCGAGGATGAGGGCCCCGGCATCGATCCGGCACTGCACGCGGACATCTTCAGCCCCTTCATGCGTGCCGACGGTTCACGTTCGCGCCAGGGCGGTGGCAGCGGCCTGGGCCTGGCCGTGGTCAAGGCCATCGCCGATGCACATGGCGGAAAGGTCTACTGCGCGCCCGGTGGCAGCGGCGGCAGCCGCTTCGTCATCGAACTGCCGCGTCAGTAGGCGTCGCCTGCCGTCGCAGACGCTCACCCAGCGCCGCCAGGTTCGCGTCGATGTCATCGAGTTCCCCCCGCTGCGACGCCGGCAGCTGCTGCCGCAGCTGCATGCGCAGGGTCCGCCATGCCGGCACCGCCTGGGCGCTGGCCAGCGCAACGCGGTCGGCCAGCAGTACCTGTTCCTCAGGCAGCGGCAAGCCGTAGCCGCCGTCCGGCAGCAGCTCCCCGGGACGCAGCCACTGCCCGCTCAGGTCCAGCAGTTCACGCAGGCTCTGTGCCTCAGCGCTCTCCGGCGCCGCCAGCAGACGACGCTTCAGCACGTCACGCGCGCGCAGCTCCGCGCGTCGCTGCGCGGCCTGTTCCAGCAGCAGCAGGCCGGCACTTGCGCGCAGATCACCCTGCAGCAGCCAGGGGCCGCGCTCGCGCGCGGGCAGATCCAGCCATGCGCGCACGTCGCGCGCCGGCAAGGCGAGCTGGGTGGCAGCCACGGAAAAAAGCTGCTGGTAATGATCACGCGCGGAGGCGAAGTAATACCCCTGAGCCTGCGCACCCGCCCGATCCGCCAGTACCTGGTCGTCCAGAACATGCAGCCGTGCCAGCCGACGCCGCAGTCCCCGCGGGGTGAGCTGGGCGAGCCCGGCCTGGCCGAGCCGGGGCACGCCGGCCTGCAGCAGTTTCGCAGTCTCCACCGCGCAGTTGTTGCTGACGAAGTAGTAGCGTCCGTCATAGGTCCAATGCACCTGCGCGGTGCGTTCCAGCAGGCTGGCGATTTCTTCGCGCTGCAGGCGCAGGGGCAGCGACTGCAGGCCACGCAGCTCGACCTTGGTGTATTCATCCACCACCTGCTGCAGCGGCAGCACGAACAAGCGCGACGGATAGTCGCCGGTCAGGCCACGCCAGTTGGAAATCTGCACATCACCCACGAACGCGCGGAAGGACAGTACGCGGTGATGTTCGAGATCCAGTCGGCACGCCGGTCCCGGCGTCCGGCCCGGCCGGCAGATGACCAGCCGCAGCATGCTGTGGCCCCAGCGGCTCATCGGCTGCCGGCTGCCTTCAGCGAACAGGTAGTCCACCGCATAGACGCGCGCGGGATCCAGCTGCAGCAACGAGGCTGCCCCCTCCTCCGCTTCGGCCTGCAGCAGTGGGAGGGTTGCGTCACAGTGCGGGCGTGGCAGCGATGGCGGCGTGCCGAAATGCGCCCGGTACCACTGCGCCAGGGCGGGACGGCGGCAGGCGAACGCACCATCGAGCAGGAAATGCTCGGCATTCACTGCCAGGTACTCGGCCGCATCCGTCAGCTCGTAGGGATCCGGGCTGCGGTCACGGAAATCATTGTCACCGCGGCCCAGATGCCACGGCCTGCGCTGCCAGCCGGACAGATCGCGCCAGCGCGCGCTGCGCGACCAGCCTGCACCGTTGCGGTCGGCAACGTGGGCCAGTTCGTGCACCAGCGCGCTGCGTCGCGCGCGGCGGGCGCCGGGTACCTCCTCATCCAGCAGGTCGCGACGCAGCGACACGCGCCCGCCAAAGGCCCGACCGTGCACATCGGCCGGCAGGGCCTCACTCCAGCGCACCTGCACCTGGGGCGGCAACGCGCGCAGCAGCCCCTCGGGCAGCAGCGACTGCACGTCGGCCAGGGTCTGCCAGGCCAGCCGTTGTTGTGTTGGGTCCAGGCCTGCAGGGTCCAACTGCAGGCGGTCGGTCGCATGCGCCACCGGTATCGCCAGCCACGCCAATGCGATACCCCATCCTGCATGCAGGGCACGCTTGTACAGCGCCGGATCGCGCCCGGCACCCGCTGCGGCCCGCGTACGCAAGAGGTTCAGCCGTGCATCGGCCGGCGCCACGGCAAGCGAAACCGCGGGCGGCATGCGGCCCGGATCAACGCGCCAGCAGGGCGCGCGCCAGTTCCAGATCGCTCTGCTGCTGCGCGGCAGCGTCCTGCTCGCGCAGATGGACCAGCGCGGCCTGCAGGCGCGCGCCACGGATCTGGCCGTCGCTGGCGACAAAGGCCGCGGCATCATCGCGCGCAGCGCGCACGACCTTGTCGTCACCCGAGCTGCTGCCCGACGAGCCGGACGATGCACCCGTTGCCGAACCGGCCGAGGTGCCGGCGAAGCTGGAAGCGAAGCCGGCCAGCGGCAGGGACAGCAGGGCAATCAGCAGGAACGGTCGGATCATCGGTCGAAGGCCGGTTGAAGGAATGGGAGGAGCGTAACGGGTGCGTGAAGAGTTTGCCCAGATCAGGCGTCGAACAGCTTGCCCGGGTTCAGCCGCCCTTCGGGATCGAACGCGCGCTTGACCGCCTTCATCAACGCGATTTCCGCCGGCCCGCGCGTGCTGTCCAGGTAACCCTTCTTGACCAGGCCGATCCCGTGTTCGGCCGAAATGCTGCCATCGAAACGCGCCAGCACCTGCGCCAGCAGCTTGGTCACCTGCTCGCACTGGGCAAGGAACTCGGCGTCGCTGGTGTCGTCCGGCTTCAGCACGTTGATGTGCAGGTTGCCGTCGCCGATATGGCCGAACCAGACCACATCGAAGTGTGGATAGGCCTGGCCGATCAGCGCCTGGGTCTCGGCCAGGAACGCCGGCATCGCCGAGATACGCACCGAGACGTCATTCTTGTAGGGCTTGTAGCGCGCCAGTGATTCGGTGATGCCCTCCCGCAGGCGCCACAGCTGGGCCGCCTGGGCGTCGCTGGCGCTGATCACGCCGTCGCTGACCCAGCCGTTGCCCATGCAGTCCTCGAAGGCCGCCATGGCCGCGGCTTCCTGTGCCTCGTCATTGGCAGCGAACTCGGTCACGACATAGTACGGATGCACTTCGTCGAACGGCGCCTGCGCACCCTGTGCCAGCACGTGTTCCAGCGCCCGGTCGGTGAAGAACTCGAACGCCTGCAGCTGCAGGCGCGCGCGGAAGGCGGCGAATACCTGCATCAGCACCTCGAAGCTGGGCAACGCCAGCAGCATCACATTGCTGGCTGGCGGGGGATCGGTCAGCTTCACCGTTGCCTCGACGATGACGCCCAGCGTGCCTTCCGAACCGATCAGCAGCTGGCGGAAGTCGTAGCCGCTGGAGTTCTTGATCAGGCCCTTGTTCAATTCCAGCAGTTCGCCGCTGGCAGTGACCACCTTCAACCCGGCGATCCATTCACGGGTGTTGCCGTACCGGATCACGCGGATGCCGCCGGCATTGGTGGCGATGTTGCCGCCGATCGAACACGACCCGCGCGCGGCGAAGTCGACCGGGTAGATCAATCCATGCTCCAGCGCGGCGTTGTGCAGCGCTTCGAGCGGCATGCCGGCCTGTACCACCAGGGTCCGGTCGACCGCGTCGTAGGCCAGGGCCTTGTTCATCCGTTCCAGGCTCAGCACCAGTTCGCCGTGGGCGGCCACCGCGCCGCCGGACAGGCCGGTACGGCCGCCGGAGGGCACGACCGCAACCGCTTCGGCCGCGCTCCAGCGCATCACCGCCTGCACCTCCTCGACCGTGGCCGGCAGCGCGATCGCCAGCGGCGCCGGCGTCCAGCGCCGGGTCCAGTCGCGACCGTAATGCTCCAGGTCGGATGGGTCGGTCTTCAGCTTCAGGCCGGGACAGGCCTGCAGCAGCGAGGCAATGCGGGAATCGGTCATGACGGTCCAGCGCGGTGCGTGACGAACGGGCAAGCGTGCCAGTGGCACGCGCCAGCGTCCAGCCCCGCAGTGCCGCACAGATAGCTACGGATGCAACCAATTGCGCACTGCACCATGGGCGGTCCGATCTGGCATAGTGGTCAGCCCCTGTCCCACTGGCCGTGTTGCCCCATGTCGCCGAAGAAGACCTCGTTCCCGAAGCAGGATATCCGCGTGCTGTTGCTGGAGGGGGTCAGCCAGACAGCCGTGGAGGTATTCAGCGCCGCCGGCTACAGCCAGATCGAGGCGCACACCAAGGCGCTGCCCGAGGACGAACTGAAGGCGCGCATCGCCGAAGCGCATATCGTCGGCATCCGTTCGCGCACCCAGCTCAGCGCCGAGGTGCTGGCCGAGGCCAAGCGCCTGATCGCGGTGGGCTGCTTCTGCATCGGCACCAACCAGGTCGACCTGGACGCGGCCGAGCTGGCCGGCATCCCGGTGTTCAACGCACCCTATTCCAACACCCGCAGCGTGGCCGAACTGGTGATCGCCGAGGCGATCATGCTGACCCGCGGCATCCCGCAGAAGAACGCTGAATGCCACCGCGGCGGCTGGTCGAAGTCCGCCAGCGGCAGCCATGAGGTACGGGGCAAGACGCTGGGCATCATCGGCTACGGCCACATCGGCACCCAGGTCGGCGTGCTGGCCGAATCGCTGGGCATGCAGGTGATCTTCCACGATGTGGAAACCAAGCTGGCGCTGGGCAATGCCCGTGCCGCGGCCAGCCTGGACGACCTGCTGGCACGTGCCGACATCGTTACCCTGCACGTGCCGGAGACCCCGGCCACGCAGTGGATGATCGGCAGCACCGAGCTGGCGAAGATGCGCAAGGGCGCGCACCTGATCAATGCGGCGCGCGGCACGGTGGTCGACATCGATGCGCTGGACGCAGCGCTGGCCAGCGGCCAAGTCGGCGGGGCTGCACTGGATGTGTTCCCGGTGGAGCCGAAGGGCAACGGCGACATCTTCGAATCACCACTGACCCGCCACGACAACGTGATCCTGACCCCGCATGTCGGCGGCAGCACGCTGGAAGCGCAGGACAACATCGGCGTGGAAGTCGCCGCCAAGCTGGTGCGCTACAGCGACAACGGCAGCACCCTGTCGGCGGTCAACTTCCCGGAAGTGACCCTGCCCGAACACGAAGACAGCCTGCGCCTGCTGCACATCCACCAGAACGTGCCGGGCGTACTGTCCAAGGTCAACGAGATCTTCTCGCGCCACAACGTCAACATCGACGGCCAGTTCCTGCGCACCGACCCGAAGGTTGGTTACGTGGTGATCGACATCACCGCCAGCGAGGAGCAGGCCGGCGCGGTACGCGAAGAACTGGCGGCCATTCCGGGCACGTTGCGCACCCGCATCCTGTATTGATTGAAGGTTCGCCGGGCACGGCCCGGCGCTACCCACGCGATCACGGTTCGCCGGGCACGGCCCGGCGCCACCCACGCCATCACGGTAGCGCCGGGCCATGCCCGGCGGCCCGCGCATGAGGTGGACGTCCCCGTCAGCGCGCCAACCACCGGCGCGCCATGCGCTGCATCGATTCGTCCGATTCCGGGTCGGCCGCGACTTCGGTCACCGGCCGCCACGCCAGGTCCAGCGATTCCTCGCTGAGCACGAAGTCCTCGCCACCCAGCGCCCGGATCACGAAGCGCACGTCGTAGTGCCAATGCCCCGGCACCTCCCCGCGTTCGGGGATCCAGTGCTTGTCCAGGTCGAAGATCGCCGGATCGTCCAGCACCAGCCCGGACAGCCCCGACTCCTCTTCTGCCTCCTTCAGCGCCACCCGGGCCAGGTCGCGGTCGCCGTCGGCGTGGCCGCCCAGCTGCAGCCAGCGCTGCAGCTTGCGGTGGTGGGTCAGCAGCAGGCGCTGGCCATCGGCGCTGACCAGCCAGCAGCTGGCGGTGAAGTGGCCGGCCAACCGCTCGCGCCGGAACGGATCTTCCGGATCGTCCAGCAATGTGCCGAATTCGGCAGCCAGGGCGTCGTGGGCGGGCTCGAGGCGCGCATGGTCCCGCAGCAGACTGCGCAGGCGATCATCAAGCGCGGCAAGGGTTTCGGCGGTGTGGCTCATGAATGGGGGTGGTTCGGAAAAATACTGTTCATTATCGCCGCTCATTGTTGCGATTGCGCTTGTGCGTTGGCTTCAGCTTTGGCTAAGGTACAGCGGGCCGTTCGCGCGGCCTTCACCATTCAGGGCTGCCGGCAACGTATCGACGGCCCCCAAACCGATCATTAGGGAAGTACTGCATGCTGAAAGCTCTGTTGAGGGTCAAGCCGGTGCAACCGGCCGGGCACGTCGATGCCGGCGAACCCATCGAAGGCAGCCTGGACGGCGAAGCCACGCTGAAACGGACCCTCACGGCGAAACACCTGATCCTGCTTGGCGTAGGTGCGGTGATCGGTGCAGGCATCTTTGTACTGACCGGGCAGGCCGCCGCCAACCACGCCGGCCCGGCAGTGATGCTCTCGTTCGTCTTCGCCGGCATCGCCTGCGCACTCGCCGGCCTGTGCTACGCCGAGTTCGCCGCGATGATGCCGGTATCGGGCAGCGCCTACTCCTACTCCTACGCCACGCTCGGCGAGGGCATGGCCTGGTTCATCGGCTGGTGTCTGGTACTGGAGTACCTGTTCGCCTCGGCCTCGGTCGCGGTGGGCTGGTCGGCCTACCTGATCAGTTTCATCACCACCACGCTGCACATGCCGTTCCCTGACGCACTCAGTGCGGCACCGATCGCATGGACCGGCAGCGAGTTCATCTCTTCCGGCAAGCTGTTCAACCTGCCGGCGGTCCTGATCGTCGCTGCGGTCTCGGGCCTGCTGTATGTCGGCGTGACCCAGTCGGCCTTCGTCAACGCCATCATCGTGGCCATCAAGGTCACCGTGATCTGCCTGTTCATCGGCTTCGGCGCCGCCCACATCGATCCGGCCAACTGGCAGCCCTTCATTCCGGAAAACACCGGCGTATCCGGCGAGTTCGGCTGGAGCGGCGTGTTCCGTGCCGCCACCATCGTGTTCTTCGCCTATATCGGCTTCGACGCGGTTTCCACCGCAGCCGGCGAAACCAAGGACCCGCAGCGCAACATGCCGATCGGCCTGCTCGGGTCGCTGGCCGTGTGCACCCTCGTCTACATCATCGTCTGCGCCGTGCTGACCGGCATGATGCCGTATCACCTGCTGGGCACCGACAAGCCCGTGGCCACCGCGCTGGAGCCCTATGCCAGCCTGTCCTGGCTGAAGACCGCAGTCGAGATCGGCGCCATCGCCGGCCTGTCCTCGGTGGTGCTGGTGATGATGATGGGCCAGACCCGCATCGCCTACACGATCTCCCGCGACGGCCTGCTGCCCAAGTTCTTCGGCAAGGTCCATGCCCGCTTCCGCACCCCGTACTGGGCCACGATCGTGGTCGGTGTGATCGCTGCGGCACTGGCCGGCCTGATGCCGCTGAACGTGCTGGGCGAACTGGTCTCGATGGGTACCCTGCTGGCGTTCGCAACCGTATGCATCGGCGTGCTGGTTCTGCGCTACACCCGTCCGGAGCTGCATCGTCCGTTCCGCGTACCGGTGGTATGGATCATCTGCCCGCTGGGCGCGGCGGCCTGCCTGTTCCTGTTCTGGCAGGCCTTCGTGGTGCACTGGCATCTGTTCGTCGGCTGGACCGTGCTGGGCCTGCTGATCTACTTCGGCTACGGCATGCGCAACAGCAAGCTGGCCAAGTCCGCCTGAACCTGCGGGCCGGCCCTGCGCCGGCCCGTCTGCTCCTGCCAGTGTTTCCGCCCGCGCGCCCACCCGGCGCGCATCGACAAGATCCCCACACATGTTCAAGCAACTCTGGGCCACCAAGCACCCGCATGCCGCCCATGAAGACGCCAATGGCCTGAGCCTGCGCCGCCACCTCGGACCCTGGGGGTTGACCGCCCTGGGCATCGGCGCAGTGATCGGCGGCGGCATCTTCGTCATCACCGGGCAGGCCGCAGCCAACCATGCCGGCCCGGCCATCATGCTGTCCTTCGTGCTGGCCGCCATCTGCTGCGCGTTCTGCGCCATGGCCTACGCCGAGTTCGCTTCGATGGTGCCGGTCTCGGGCAGCGCCTATACCTACACCTATGCGACCTTCGGCGAGCTCTCGGCCTGGTTCATCGGCTGGATGCTGGTGCTGGAGTACGGCGTGTCCGCCTCGGCAGTGGCGGTCAGCTGGACCGGCTACTTCCTGAGCCTGCTCAGTCACTTCGACATCCACCTGCCGGCCGCACTGGTGAGCGCACCGCTGGACGGGCAGCTGCGCCCGACCGGCGCGATCGCCAACCTGCCGGCGGCCATCCTGGTGCTGCTGCTGACCTGGCTGTGCTACGTGGGCATCAGCAAGTCCTCGGCCATGAACATGGCCATGGTGGTGCTCAAGACCGGCCTGATCGTGCTGGTGATCGTGGTTGGCTGGAAGTACGTCGATCCTGCCAACTGGACCCCGTTCATTCCGGAGAACCAGGGGCCCGGCAAGTACGGCATGGAGGGCGTGCTGCGTGGCGCTGCCATGGTGTTCTTCGCCTATATCGGTTTCGAGGCGGTCTCGGTGGCGGCCCAGGAGTCACACCGTCCGCAGCGCGACATGCCGATCGGCATGATGCTCTCGCTGGTGGTCTGCACGGTGCTGTACATCGCCATGGCGGCCGTCATGACCGGCCTGGTGCCGTACACCCTGCTCGGCACCGATGAGCCGGTGGTCACCGCCGTCGCGGCGCATCCCCAGCTGGGCTGGCTGCGGGTGGTGGTGGAAGTCGGGGCACTGGTCGGCCTTTCTTCGGTCGTACTGGTGATGGTGATCGCGCAGCCGCGCATCTTCATGATCATGGGTCGCGATGGCCTGCTGCCGCCCGTGTTCACCCGGATCCATCCGAAGTACCGCACTCCGCATATCAATACGGTCATCACCGGAATCGGCATCGCCCTGCTGGCTGCGCTGTTCCCGCTGGACGTGCTCGGCGAACTGACCTCGATGGGCACGCTGATCGCCTTCGCGGCGGTGTGTGCGGGCGTGCTGATCCTGCGCCGCACCCAACCGGACCTGCCGCGCCCGTTCCGCATGCCGATGGCGTGGCTGATCTGCAGCCTGGGCGTGCTGAGCTGCCTGGCGCTGCTGTCGGCGATGACGATGCACAACTGGATGCTGATGGGCGTGTGGACGTTCTTCGGGTTCGTGATCTATTTCTGCTACGGCTTCCGGCACAGCCGCCTGCGGGGTAAGTAAGAGGATTGCAGGGCCTGCGGCCCTGCACCCGCCGTTGAAGCCGGAGCAACGGCAAGAGCGGGTGTGTTGGTTTGGCGGGGAGGCATGGGTACGCGGGGGACGCCGCAAGTACGTCCATGTAGGCTTGGCAGCCGCATCCCTGCGGCTGACACCCCCGCGCACCCATGCCTCCCCACCCCTGGCAGTCTCCCGGCGCGTCTGGTTGGTCCACGTCATGCGTGGATGAATTCGTCCAGGGAATGAATTTTCGTAGGTCGATGAATCCTCTGTAGAGCGGAGCCATGCTCCGCTCCGAGCAAGCGCAGCGAAGCGACCCGCTTTTCGCTTTTCCTTCTTCACTCCGTGGCTGACGTGCACGGAACCTGTCCGTGGCCGGGCGGGTGGGATGTGCAGGGGTGTCCGCGGCAGGGATGCCGCGGCCAAGCCCCCAAGGATGGGTTTACGGCGTCCCCTGCACAGCCCACCCGCCCGGCCAAAGCAAGAAATCCCGCCCGGCGAGACAGCCACGAGGGGCTCAGCCGTTGGCCGAATCCAGTAAAATCGCCCGCATGAACGCCGCCCCCCTCCCCTACGACACCGCGCGCCTGAGCGAGCTCGCCCAGCTGCTGATCGACAACGTCCGCGAACTGGCCCAGGCCGGCTGGACCCCGGCCACCAGCAGCAACTTCTCCCATCGCCTCGACGACCGCCATGCGGCAATCACCGTCTCCGGCAAGGACAAGGGGCGGCTGATCGAGGACGACATCATGGTCGTCGACTTCGATGGCCAGGCCGTCGGCCGTCCCCTGCGCCCGTCCGCCGAGACGCTGCTGCACACGCAGCTGTACCGGCGTTTCCCGGAAGTCGGCTGCGTCCTGCACACGCATTCGCCGGTGCAGACCGTCGCCTCGCGCCTGTATGCACCGCAGGGGCACATCCGCCTGGAAGGCTATGAGCTGCTGAAAGCCTTTGCCGGCAACAGCACGCACGAGATGGCCATCGACGTGCCGGTGTTCGCCAACACCCAGGACATGAACGTGCTGTCGGCCCAGGTCGAGGATCTGCTGGACCGCCAGACGCTGTGGGGCTACCTGATCGATGGCCACGGCCTGTACGCCTGGGGCCGCGACATGGCCGAAGCGCGCCGCCACCTTGAGGCATTCGAGTTCCTGCTGCACTGCGAACTGGAACTGCGCAGGCTGCGTGGCTGAGCAGATTCCAAACCGCAATCTGCACCCGCGCGCCACCCTGTTACCCTGTCCTCCCCCCGAGACGTTCAAGCTGCCGCCATGAGCCGACTGCGCATCTACGACGACACCCGCCCCGAGTCCCCGCTGCTGGACAGCCAGGACGGCGCCATCATCGCTGCCGAGCTGCAGAAGATCGGCGTGACCTTCGAGCGCTGGCAGGCCACCGCACCGGTCGCGCCGGGCGCCAGCCAGGACGAGGTGTTCGCCGCTTACCGCGCCGACATCGATCGCCTGGTCGCCGAACGCGGCTTCAAGAGCGTGGATGTGGCGTCGATCGCGCCGGACAATCCCAACCGCGCCGAGCTGCGCAGGAAGTTCCTCGACGAACACTTCCACAAGGAAGACGAAGTGCGCTTCTTCGTTGCCGGCTCGGGGCTGTTCACCCTGCACGTGGGTGACAAGGTCTACGAGATCGAATGCGTGAAGGACGACCTGATCGCCGTGCCCGATGGCACCACGCACTGGTTCGACATGGGTGAGGAGCCGAGTTTCGTGGCCATCCGCTTCTTCACCGAGCCGGATGGCTGGGTCGGCCACTTCACCGGCACCGACATCGCGCAGAAATTCCCCCGTTACGTTCCGACCCAGGCATCCTGATCCATGCAGCCCCGCGTCATCCTGACCGACATCGAAGGCACCACCAGCAGCATCTCGTTCGTCAAGAACGTGCTGTTCCCCTATGCGCGCCAGGCGCTGCCCGGCTTCGTGGCCGAGCATGGCCAGCGACCGGACGTGCGCCGCTGGCTGGACACGGTGGCCAGCGAAATCGGCGGCGCCTGCCAGGACAGCGTGGTCGCCGAGACCCTGCAGGGCTGGATCGACCAGGACCGCAAGCACACGGCGCTGAAGGCGCTGCAGGGCCTGATCTGGGACGCCGGCTATCGCCGTGGCGACTACACCGCGCACTTCTATCCGGAAGTGGCGCCGGTGCTGAAGGGATGGCATGCCTCGGGCCTGCCGCTGTACGTGTACTCCTCCGGTTCGGTGCCGGCGCAGAAGCTGTTCTTCGGTTTCAGCGACGCGGGCGATCTCAGCCCGCTGGTGTCCGGCTGGTTCGACACCGAGATCGGCGGCAAGCGTGAGGCCGACAGTTACCGCCGCATCGTCCAGTCCATCGGCGTGCCGGCAGGCGAGATCCTGTTCCTGTCCGACGTGGTGGAAGAGCTTGATGCCGCGCGCGAGGCGGGCCTGCAGACCCGCCTGCTGGACCGTCTGGACGACTACCCGATGCCGCGCGTCGGCGACGCCGCTCACGGTCACGAGCGGGTCGAGAACTTCCAGCAGATCCAGCTGTAACACGATCCCTTTCTGGTCGCAGCCAACCCGGGTTGGCTGCGGCCCACGCCAGGTACCGCCGACGGCGCCCCTCAACGATCGTTGAGGCTGCGCACCTCCAGCGCCTCGCGCAGCGTGGCCAGATCCACCGGGCCGCGCACGCTGATGTCGCGGCTCTCGCCCGGCAGCAGATCGAGCAGGTTGTCCTCCAGTTGCACCTCCAGGGCACCGAAGTCCACCCATACCGCGCGCACGAATGCCCTGCTCTGCAGCCGCAGCCGGTAGTGGTCCCCCTCGATGTCCAGCGTGCCCCTGAGCGCCTGGCGGGGCAGCACCTGATCCTTCGCCTCGACGAATCCCACGACCTGACGCGCAGTCGTCTTCCCTCCCTGCAGCACCTCGAAGACAGCAATCGTGCGCTTCGGATCGGCACCCGCCAGCAGCTCGGCATCACTGAAATCGCCGACCGCCGTCACGCCCGCGGCCGCCAGGGTCACCGCCTGCTCCCGACGACGCAGCACTTTGCCGTCGACATCCATCACCCGCAGCCGCCAGCGCGCCTCGCCGGCCTCGCCATCGTTGAGCAGACGCACGCGTGTCGTGCCCTCGTCACGCAGCGCCGCCACGGCAACGGGAGCGAAGAAGCGCCGCGCCTGGTAGTGCAACGCCTTCCAGCGTCCGAAGTAGTCCACACTCGACCAGGACGCACCCGGCCATACGTCATTGAGCTGCCAGTAGAGCGAGCCCATTGTGTAGGGGCGTGAGGCGCGATGGTGCAGCGCTGCCAGAGCGATGCCATCGGCCTGCATCACCTGGCTGAGATACACGAAGTCCCCGAAATCCTTCGGGGTACCGTAACCCCGCTCGATATAGTGCAGCAGACGGCTGTTGCCCTCGCCCGCCATGAACTTCTGGTGCGCGCGGATCACCGGGCTGTCGATCCGCTGCTCGGCGCGGGTTGCGATCTGGTCCACCGTAGCCACGGCCGGCCACGCCTGCAGGCCGTACTCGGACATGAAGCG
Organism: Stenotrophomonas sp. STEN147; assembly: GCF_056757995.1. NCBI lineage: Bacteria > Pseudomonadati > Pseudomonadota > Gammaproteobacteria > Lysobacterales > Lysobacteraceae > Stenotrophomonas > Stenotrophomonas sp. STEN147. The sequence continues at coordinate 557,604 of NZ_JBRRCG010000001.1, read as the reverse complement.
CGGCGTCTCGCGCAGATAGGCCTGCACCGGCAACGCCGGATTGCCCCACACCTGCCAGTAGTGCTTGTCGCCACGGGTGGAATCATTGGCCTTCTCGTCGAGGTCGTTGCTGGGCGAACTGGACCAGTACGGCACCCCCAGCCCTTCTTCACGGACCACCGCACGCAGGTCATTGCCGAACAGGTCCACATAGCCCTGCCAGACCTTTGCGGCGAAGACCGGATCTGCGGCCTTCAGGTCGCGGCCATGGCCCCAGTCCTTCCACGCGGTTTCCTCTTCGTTGTTGCCACACCACAACACGATGCTGGGGTGATGGCGCAGGCGGCGCACGTTGTCGCGCGCTTCGGCAACCACGCTGGCGCGGAATGCCGGGTCGTAGCCGGGCTGCATGCCGCCGCCGAACATGAAGTCCTGCCAGACCAGCAGGCCCAGTTCATCGGCAATATCGAAGAACACATCGTTTTCGTAGTAGCCGCCGCCCCAGTTGCGCAGCATGTTCATGTTGGCGTCGCGCGCGGCGGTCAGCACCTGGCGCACGCGCGCGGGATCCACATGGGCCGGGAACGCGTCGAAGGGAATCACGTTCGCACCCTTGGCGAAGACCGGCACGCCGTTGATGACGAATGCGAAGCCCTGGCCGCCATCAGCGTCCTTGTCGCGGCGCAGTTCGACCGTGCGCAGGCCGATGCGCTGCTCGCGCGCGAGCGACCCGCTGTCGCCGCTGTCCAGGCGGACCGCCACCACGTAGCGATCCTGTGCCCCGTAGCCGACCGGCCACCAGCGGCGCGGCTGGGCAAGCGCCACCGGCAGCTCCACCGTATTCGCTCCCGGGGCCACTGCAACGTGCCGCTGCACCCGCGCGACACTGCGCATCTCCGGATCGAACACCTCCACATCGACGGCCGCGGTACCCGCGGCAGCGTCCTGTTCCACCTGCAGCACGACCGCAAGCTTCGCCTGCTGCGCGTCCAGCATCTCGGTGCGTACGGCCACATCGCCGAGGCGGCGTTCCCCCCAGGACTCCAGGTCGATACCACGCCAGACTCCGGCGGTGACATAGCGCGGACCCCAGTCCCAGCCGAAATGGTAGGCCGGCTTGCGCGCGAAATTACCGACCATCGCATCCTTCGGCTCGTCACCGTAGGGCGAAGGATAATTGCCAGCAATCCTGTGCGGCATCGCCTGGACAGCGGGCAGCAGCGTGCGGATCGGCGAACGGAACACGATCTGCAGCGTGTTGCCCGTCGCCTTCAGGCGGCCGTCCACGCGCACGCGCCAGCTGCGGTGAGCGTTGTCGGCGCGCAGCAGCGGCCTGCCGTTGAGGGTGACTTCCGCGTACGTATCCAGACCGTCAAAGCGCAGTTCCGCGTTCGGCCTGGCCAGGGTCGCGGCGTCCACATCGAAGCGTGCACGGTATTCCCATGCCGCCAGGCCGATCCACTGCAGCTCGGCCTCGGCGGCGCCGACGTAAGGATCACGGATCAGTTCATGCGCCAGCAGGTCGGTGTGGATGCTGCCCGGCACCTGCGCGCTGCGCCATTGCTGCAGGCCGGGATGCGCCGCGCCCTGCACGTCGCCCGGCAGCATGCGGAACTCCCAGCTTGCCTGTAACGGAGCGGCCGCTGCCGGGAATACGAGAGTGGCAATCCACAACAGGGCCAGAGAGGCGAATGGGCAAACGGCACGGAAAGGGCGATGCACGGGCGGGACTCCTGTTGTGTCCGCCGGGCATGGCCCGGCGCTACCGGTCATGCTCAACGCACGACGTTCAGCACTTCGTAGCAGGCACCCATGGTGTGGTAATCCACCTTGCCTGCGGGGCTCTTTTCATCGCTGTACTTGCGGTTGTCTGCATCGAGAATGCGGAACCAGGCGCCGTAGCGGTGATCGACAAAGTGCTCCCAGGAGTAGGCCCAGATGCGGTCGTACCACTGCCAGTAGCGGTCATCACCGGTGCGCGCAGCCATCAGCGCAGCGGTTGCCAGGGTTTCGGCCTGTACCCAGAAGTACTTGTCGTCGTCGCAGACGAAGCTGTCGCCGCCGATCGGCGCGCCGTCCATGCCCGGCTGCCGTCGTGACTCCGGCGCGAAACCGTAGTACAGGCCACCACGGGCCTCGTCCCAGCTGCGCTCCACGGCCACGTCGAACAGATGACGCGCCGTGGGTACCAGCCAGTCGGCCTGCACGTGCCGATCCAGGATCAGCAGCAGTTTGGCCCACTCCGTCTGGTGGCCCGGCTGGAAACCCCAGGGACGGAACAGATGCTTGGGGTCGTCCAGGTTGTAGTTCCAGTCGATCTCCCAGTTGGAATCGTAGTGCTCCCATACCAGGCCACCGGCCTTGGCTGCCTGGCGACGGGTCATGGTGTCGGCCAGCTGCAGGGCACGTTCCACATAGCGCTGTTCGCCACTGGCCTCGAACGCAGCCAGCATGGCCTCGCACATGTGCATGTTGGCGTTCTGTCCACGGTAACCGGTGAAGTTCCACTGGCCGTCCGCCTCGTCCCGGTACAGACCGTGCTGCGGCTCCCAGAAGCGCGCCTCCAGCAGCTGCCAGGTCTCATCCATCCACGCGCGGGCCTGCTCGATGCCGGCCTTCAACGCGCAGCTGTAGGCCAGCAGGACGAACGCCACGCCATAGCAGTGATTCATGTCGTCCTCGACCTGGCCATCGCGCAGGGTCCAGGCATAGCCACCGGTGGCCGGATTGCGGTGCACCTCACGCAGATAGCGCACGCCATGCTCGACGGCCTCGCGGTACTCGGCCTTGCCGAACTCGCGATAGGCCATCGCGTAGTTGAAGACGAAACGGGTGCTGCTTACCAGATGGCGATGGCTGGCATCGTAGACGCTGCCGTCGTCACGGAAATAATGGAAGAAACCACCGGCCGGATCGATGCAGCGCGGATGATAGAACGCCAGGGTGTCGGCGATATGCGCGCGCAGGAACGCGGGCGAACGGAAGTCGGGCGAGGTGCTCATGCGGTAATGTCCTGTGCCTGCAGCAGCTGCTGCACTTCGTCGAGCGAGGGCATCGCGGCGAACGCGCCCTTGCGGGTAACGGCCAGCGCGCCGACCGCGGCACCGAAGCGCAGCGTGGCGTCGATGGCCTGCGGGTCCTGGCAGAACGCACTGAATCCCGCGCCTGCGCCACCCCGCTCCAGCAGTCCCACCAGCACGCCTCCCACGAAGGCATCACCGGCTGCGGTGGTATCGACAGCGGCGACCTGGAAGCTGGTCACCGTGCCCTGCGCCTGGCGGGTGTACCAGCGCAGCGTGGCCGCACCATCGGTCACGATCACCCAGCGAGCCTGCGCCGCCAGCAGCCGCTGCAGCACCGCGTCCTCGCCGCCGTCGCCCAGGGGCGCCGCCAGGTAGTCCAGTTCTTCGCGCGACAGTTTGACCAGGTCCGCGCGTTCGAGCGCCTGCCACAGGCGCGGCGACGGATCGACATCGGCCGGCCACAGCGCCGGCCGCAGGTTGAGGTCGAGACTGACCACAGCCCCGGCAGCGCGCGCGCGCTCCATGCCCGCGAAGGTTGCGTCCGCGATGGCCGCCTCGGTCAGGCTGTTGGAGCAGACGTGGAAGCACTGCGCACTGTCGAAGCAGGCGGCCTGGAAATCACTGTCGCGGAACAGCAGATCGGCCGCCGGCGGGCGGTAGAAGCTGAAGCTGCGCTCCCCCTCTGCATCGAGAGCGACGAACGCCAGCGCGGTCTTGGCGGCATCGGTGCGGACGATGTAGTCGGTACCGACACCGTGCTCGGCCAGGCTTTCGGCCAGGAAGTCGCCGAACATGTCGCGGCCCAGCATGCCGACGAACTGGGTCTTCGCGCCCAGCCGCGCGGCAGCCACCGCGACGTTGGCCGGTGCTCCGCCGGCGTACTGCAGGAACGCGCGCGGCGTGTCCGCAGTGGCCGGCGGCTGCGCCAGTAGATCGATCAAAATTTCGCCGAAGCAGACAATCGCACCCATTCCGGACTCAGCCTCCCTGCGTTGCGGAGGCCGGCGTACGTGCGCCGACCAGTCCGTAGAAAATGATGTAGACGTAGCACAGCAGCGGCAGGATGAAGCTGGCCTGCACCCCGATGTGGTCGGCCAGCACGCCCTGCAGGTACGGCACCACGGCGCCGCCGACGATGGCCATGATCAGCAGGCTCGAGCCCTTGTTGGTCAGCGGCCCCAGGCGCTCGATGCTGAGCGCGAAGATGGTGGGGAACATGATCGAGTTGAACAGGCCGATCGCCACCACCGAGTACAGCGCGACACTGCCGGCGCTGGCCATGGTCAGCGCCAGCAGTCCGACGTTGACCAGTGCGAAGATCGCCAGCAGGCGGCTCGGCGAGAAGCGGGCCAGCAGCGCCGAGCCGGCAAAGCGGCCGACCATCGCCATCGTCCAGTAGGCGGAAACGTAGTGTGTGGCCTCCTGCTCGCTGAATCCGCCGATGTCGGGCATCGACAGGTAGTTCACCAGGAAGCTGCCGATCGACACTTCCGCACCGACATAGAAGAAGATGCCAAGCACGCCCAGCAGCAGATGACGCTGGCGCAACGCATCCAGATAGCTGTGGTGATGCCCCTGGTCGGCCTGTTCGGTCGCATCGCTCAGCGCCGGCAGGCGGAACAGGAACACGAACAACGCCAGCAGCACCAGCGCCACCGCGAGGCCCACATACGGGCCCTGCACGGCCTGCGCCTCGGCAGCACGATAGGCCAGCTGTTCGGCGGTCGGCATCGCCGCCATTTCATCGGCGCTCTTGACCGTATTGGAAAGAATCAGCATGCCGCCGAAGATCGGCGCAATCGCCGTACCCAGCGAATTCAACGCCTGCGCCAGGGTCAGCCGGCTGGAGCTGGTCTGCTCCGGGCCCAGCAGCGCCACATAGGGATTGGCGGCCACCTGCAGCACGGTGATGCCGGTGGCGAGCACGAACAATGCACCCAGGAAAGCGCCGTAGATCCGCAGTTCGGCCGCCGGCCAGAAGCCCAGCGCACCCACACCTGCAATCAGCAGGCCGGCCACGATGCCCTTCTTGTAGCCGAGAGCCGCGACCAGGCGGCCAGCGGGCAGCGACATCAGGAAGTACGTACCGAAGAAGGTGAACTGCACCAGCATCGCCCGCGCGTAGTTCAGCTCGAACACCGCCTTCAGGTGTGGAATCAGGATGTCGTTGAGGCAGGTCAGGAAGCCCCACATGAAGAAGATGGTGGTCACCACGGCCAGGGCCTTGCCGTTGGTGACGGCCGGTGCGTTGCCCGGGGAACCCGACGGACGGGGCGTTGCTGAGATCGGCATGCGGAACGCGCCTCGTTGCGCGGAATCGTTGTTGCGTGGAAGGAGTAACGGCAGTGAAATCAGGTCGGCCGGGCGGCACTGCTTTCGCGGATCCGCAGCTGCACCGGAGCCACCGTGCGCCGTGGCGGCGCATCCGGTTCGTCCAGGCGCTGCAGCAGCAGTGCCGCCGCCTGCCGGCCACGCTCGCGCGGGTCGGCGGTCAGCGTCGTCAACGGTGGCACCGCCACCGAAGCCTCGGAAATATCGTCGAAGCCGGTGACAGCGAAATCGCCGCCCGGCCGGATGCCGCGCGAGTTCAGGCCCAGCATCAGCCCCAGCGCGACGGTGTCGTTGTAGCAGACCGCTGCGCTCGGCCGATGGCCATCGGCGAACAGTTCGTCGGTGCGTGCGGCCGCCTCCAGCCGGTTCGGCGCCGATTCGATCATCCAGCCGGGTGGCAGCGACAGTCCAGCCTCAGCCAGCGCCTGCTGGAAGCCGGCACGGCGCTGGTGGCAGGAACTGGACGCCGCGTGGCCGCCGAAGAAGGCGATATGGCGATGGCCGCGCTCGATCAGGTGGCGGGTGGCCAGATAGGCCCCATGCTGGTTGTCCAGCGTCAGGAAGTCCCAATCGGCCCCGTCCAGCTCACGGTTGAACAGCAGGACGTTGGCATTGGCTCCCAGTGCCTGGCGCAGCTGCGTGGCATCGCTGCCTTCGGCCGGCGACAGGATCAGCCCCGCCGGGGTGTGCTCCATCAGCGTGGACAGCACCGCCTGCTGGCGTTCCGGCGATTCGCCGGTGCTGCCCAGCAGGGTCACGTAGCCACGCCCACCCAGCGCCTCGTCGACGCCGGAGGCGAATTCGGCGAAGAATGGATTGGACAGGTCGTTGATCACCAGTGCGATGCTGGAGGACGTGCGCCGCCGCAGGTTGGCTGCTGCGCGGTTGTAGACATAGCGCTGGCGCCGCAGCTCGGCCTCGACCTTGGCCCGGGTATCGACGTTGACCAGCGGGCTGCCGCGCAGCACCAGCGACACGGTCGCCCGCGATACGCCGATGGCGCGCGCGATGTCGGTCACCGTCACTGCCTTGCCGGCGCGTTTGCTGGAAGTGCTGCTGCCGTTGTCGTTCATCGTATTCCCGGGCTCCGCTGAGGGCTCAAGCCTAATGGATCGCGGCCGTCTCGTGCCGTGCCGTTCGCTGGGTCGCCGCGAACGGCACAGCCCCGATCAACGCAGCTGGCTGCCAGGTGCCGCGCACCAGGACACCGGCAGATCCTTCACCGCCGTGCCCCACCCCTGGGTCGGCGCCTGCGCGTCGAGGGCGAAGTGCAGGCGCGGGCCCTGCTGCAGGCGCTCCCAGTCCAGCCAGACCGGGGCATGCGCCTGGCCATCGACCTGCACGCCCTGCACGTACTGCAGGCGGCGGCCGTCTGCCCCCGGGGCATCGATGCGCAGGGTGCGGCCATTGCCCATGTCGACCTCGACCCGGGCAAAGCGCGGTGTATGCAGCAGGAACTGGCCACTGCCCGGTACTGCCGGGTACATGCCGATCGCACTGAACAGGTACCACGCCGACATCGTTCCAAGATCGTCGTTGCCGGTCACGCCATTGGGCGCATTGGTGAACAGCTGCTGCGCAGCCCGCACCACCGCGGCGGTCTTCCACGGCTGGCCGATCAGGGTGTAGAGCCACGGCGCGTGCAGATCGGGTTCGTTGTTCGGGTTGTAGCGGAACTGGTTGTAGTAGCTGTAGGGCCCGACCACCCATTCGCGCCGCGCGGCATTGAGCGGATCGGCCTGCAGTGCATCCATCGCGAAGAAGGCATCGAGCCGGCGCCCGGCCTGTTCACGACCGTCCATCGCCTCGACCAGTCCCGGCATGTCCTGCTGCGCCAGCCACTGGTACTGCCACGCGGTGCCTTCATGGAAGCCGTGGTGGGAACGTGGGCTGTAGTGCCCGTCGGCCGGGGTGTACCACTGCCCGTCCTCGGTGCGAGGCCGCGGGAAGCCGCTGAAGCCGGTCTCGGCATCGCGGACCTGCGGGTCCCACACCTTGCGCCAGTTGCGGCCGCGCTCGCGCAGCGTCGCCGCATCCCGGGCGTGACCCAGACCATCGGCCATCTGCGAAAGCGCGCAGTCGGCCAGTGCATATTCCAGAGTGGCCGAGCCGCCGTGATGCGGATCGACGTCCATGCCCTTGGACGGGAACGCACGGTCGTAGACCACGTAGCCCTTGTCCAGATAGGTCGGATTGCCCGACCGGCCCGCATGACGGGAATTCAACGGCGGGGTGCCGAATGCATTGCGGCGCAGCGCATCCCACGCCTGCGATTCACGGCCCTTGAACGCACCGAAACGCCACAGGTCAACCATGAACGGGGTCACCGGATCGCCGGTCATGATGTTCGTCTCAAAGTTGGCGTAACCCCAGCGTGGCAGCCAGCCCCCCTGCTCGTCGATCGCCAGCAGCGTACGGCCGATGTCACGCGCCACATCGGGGCGGGTCAGCGCCAGCCATTGGTTCTGCGCGCGGTAGGTATCCCACAGCGAGAAGTACTCGTAGTAGGTCCAGCCATCCGCGCGATGGATGCCATCGTCGTAGCCGCGGTAACGGCCGTCGGCATCGCTGCCGGTCAGCGGCTGCAGCAGCGCGTGGTAGGCGGCGCTGTAGAACACCGTGCGGTCATCAGCACTGCCGCCCTGCACGCGCACCCGGCCCAGCTCCTCGCGCCACGCCTGCTGCGACAGCGCGCGCATGCGGTCGAACCCCATCAGCGCTCCGCCCTGCATGCCTTCGGTGCGCAGGTTGGTGCGCGCGCCTTCAGCATCGACATGCGAAATCGCGCTCACCGCCGTGACCGACTGCCCCTTGGCCAGGTCGAAGCTCAACCAGGCACCGTTCGGCTTCTGCTCGCCTTCCATGCTGTGGCGCGCCCCCGGCAGGCCACCGGCCTCGCCCCAGGTACCGTGCGCCTTGAACGGGCGATCGAACTCGATGCGGAACCACGTCGTGTACTGGTGGCCACCGCAGAAACTCCTGGTGACCAGCTTGCCCTCGACCACGCGGTCGCCGACCACGTCGATCACGCTGCCGATCACCGAATGGCGTTCATTCGCCTGGCCGACATTCACCAGCACGTGGCCATCGCCGCTTCGCTGGCTGAAGGTGTAGCGCTCGGCGGCGGCACGGGTGCGCGCGGTCGCCTCGGCATCGATGCCACCGTAGCTGGTCAGGCGCACCTTGTAGTAGCCGGCCTGGCCGATTTCGCCGTCATGCGTGTACGACGCGGCATAGGTCTTGTGGTTGAAGCTCTTGGCGTCGGCGGTGTCGAAATCGCCACCGGGACCGATGCTGCCGGTCACGGGCAGGACCGAGACCTGGCCGCCCTGCTCCCAGCACCCGGCACCGGACAGGAAGGAGTGGCCGAAGCCACGGATCTTCTCGTCGTCGTAGCGCCACCCCGAATAGTGGCTGCCGATGGGGCTGACCTGGATCAGGCCGAAGGGTGCCGAGGCGCCCGGGAACGTGTTGCCATCGTCCTTGCTGCCGATGAAGGTGTTCACCTCGCGCTCGAGTGCGGCCGGGGCGGCCTGCAGCAGCACCGGCGACATCGCCAGAGCGAGCAGCCAGGCCAATCGCGTCAACGGGCGCGGCGTCGAGGGGACAGCGGGAGCGGACGGCACTGGGCGCATGTCGGGTTCCTGTGGTCGATGGTGCGGTGGCAGACGGCTGGAGCCTGCGACGCCTTCCGCTGAGCCCTGCCTGCCGGCAGGCTGCTCCCCGTGGAATGGCGCAAGACCCGCGCAACCGTGTATTTAGATCGATTCAAGTAGAGCATGGCGATTCGCGCCAATGCATTCTGCGCCGCAGCATACGTCCCGCCGGGCGGACTGCAGGCGGGCCTGCCGTGGAGTCGCGCGAGAAAACGTTTCCAGCCGATTCAGAAAAACGTCATGCCCCCGCCACGGCAATACCATATTGCGCAGCAGCATGCGCCGACGGGCAACCCATGCTAAAAAACGCCCGCCCATCGCTTAGATCGATCCAAGACGACGTTGCGGTGGCCGGGAGTTTGGGGAAGCAGCGACAGGACGGGCCGGCACAGACACAGGATGCAGTTGCAACTGCGTAGCGACCGCACCGGCATCACCACAGATTAGATCGATTCAAGTCATCCGCACCACGTCACACGTCAGCGGATCAATCCAGGAGAGAGGGAGAGATGGGAATGAGTCATTCAAAACGCATGCATGGCCAGGACGCACTGTCGCTGGCCATCGCGCTGGCATTGGCCGCCGCCGTCCTGCCGGCAGGCGCCGCGGCGCAGCAAACCACCACCGGCACGCCCGATGCCACCACCCTGGACAGCGTCCAGGTCACCGGCTACCGCTACGCCATCGAAAAGAGCCTTGAGCAGAAGCGCGACGCCAACGCCGTGGTCGAAGTGATCACGGCCGAAGACGTCGGCAAGTTCCCCGACAAGAACGTGGCCGACGCGCTGCAGCGCGTACCGGGCGTGGTCATCACCCGCGACGGCGGCGAAGGCAAGACGGTCAGCGTGCGCGGCCTCGCTGCAGACCTGACGCTGACCCAGTTGAACGGCAACTACGTCGCCACCTCCGAGACCAACGACGAGGCGACCCGCTCTTTCAACTACACCCTTCTGCCGTCCAACATGCTGTCCAGCGCCGAGCTGTTCAAATCGCCGGAAGCGCGCATCGACGAAGGCGGCATCGGCGGCACGGTCATCCTGCACACCCGGCGCCCTCTGGACATGGAGTCCAACTCGGGCTTCGTCACCCTCGAAGGCACCTCGTCGGATACCAGTCACGACATCGATCCGCAGGCCTCCGCACTGTACTCGTGGCACAGCAGGGACGAGCGTTTCGGCGTGCTGGTCGGCGTGACCCAGCAGAAACGCACCAGCCGCACCATGGAAGTCACCACCGAGAACTATCAGTGGTACGGCACCGATACCGATGCGCGCGATGTGCATGGCAACCCCATGCTGCAGGACGGCATCGAGTACTGGTGGGGCAACTCCGGCTTCAACAACCAGAACGGTCGCAACTACACCGACTTCTTCATGCCGACCTCGGTCAATTTCGCGGTGAAGGAGGAAACGCGCGAGCGCAAGGGCGGGCAGCTGACCTTCCAGTTCAAGCCGGTCGACAACGTGACCATGACGGCCAACTACTTCCGCTTCGAGCTGGAGGGCAACTACGCCCAGCACATGCTGAAGGTGCCGGAGTGGAGCATGGCCCGCTTCAACGGTGACGGCAACTGGGCCGGCGGCCGCATGCTCAACGGGCTGGACTTCGATCCCAGCGGCACCGTCGTCACCGGCGCGCAGTTCGAGAAGCTGGCCGGCAAGACCTATTACTGCAATGAAGCCGAGGCCGAAGCGGCCGGGCTCGAGCCGGGGGGCTGGGGCCCCGATGACTGCACCATTCCGACCCCGCAGCTCACCGGCGGCTACAGCCGCGAAAAGGCGCTCTCGCAGACCGCCGACCTCAGCATCGACTGGGATATCAGCCCGCTGTGGAAGGCGTCGTTCACCGGCGGCCGCACCTGGTCCGAAGGCGGCCCCTCGATGAACTTCCGCATGTCAGCCAAACCGCGTCGGCAGACCAATGGCGTGTGGGAATCGTCCAGCAGCACCTCCTGGGACCTGACCGGCACGCCGTCGGGCACCTTCGCACCCGACCTGCAGCAGCAGCTCATGGCCGGCATCGCCGAGATCGACACCGGTTCGACGGACTCGTCCTGGAAGCAGACCGAGATCAAGCAGAACTATTTCCAGGCCGATGTCACCAAGCTGTTCGAATCCGGCTGGCTGGACTCGATCCAGTTCGGTGCCAAGTATCGTGACGGCACGGTGCACCGCAACACCGGCAATACCTACTGGGTGTGCCAGGGCCGCGACCCGTCGGACTACGACAACAACCGCTACCAGAGCGGCTGCGACCCGACGGCCAACATCGCCCAGCCCGGCTTCTTCCTGTCCAACCCGATCAGCAACATCCCCGGCGGCTTCAATACCAACGTGTTCCCGGGCATCAACTATCCGGCCTACATCGATTACCTGAACAAGACCTACGGCGGTTCGCACAACCGTGTCGAGGACGACTTCATCTACAACGTCAACGAGAAGATCTACTCGGGCTACTTCCAGGCCAACTTCCGCACCGAGCGGGTGCGCGGCAACGTGGGCGTGCGCGTGGTGCGCACCAAGCAGCTGGCGCAGTCCACCGATTCGATCGAGCGTTTCGACGACTACTTCCTCGACAACGCCGCAGGCGCACCGATGGCGTGCTCCGACCCGGCCGCAGCGGCCTACCCGAACTACAGCTGCGAGAGCGGTTTCGTGCGCCTGCCCTACAACCTGGCACAGAGCAAGAGTTTCGAGCTGCTGGGCGTGGACCGCACCTACACCGACGTCCTGCCGAGCTTCAACATCGCCTGGGACATCACCGATACCCTGCTGCTGCGCGGCGCCGCCTCGAAGGTCATCGCACGCCCCGGCTACACCGAGATCGGCGCTCCGGGCAGCCTGCGCTACTACAGCGAGGAGTACGTCAATGACCGTCGCGTGGCCGGCGGTGCACCGACCCCGGGCTGGACCGGCGACGGCAGCAACAAGCAGCTTGAACCCTTCGAGGCCACCCAGTTCGACCTCGGCCTGGAGTGGTACTTCCAGCCGGGCGCGGTGGCCGGCGTGGGCCTGTTCCGCAAGAACGTGGACAACTTCACCGTGCCTGTCGTGCGCGACATGCAGATGCAGGTCGGTGGCGAAACCGTGACCGTGCAGGACTACGAGACCCGCGCCAATGGCCAGGACGGCGTGTCGCAGGGCGTGGAGCTGTACGGCCAGTACACCTTCGATTTCGGCGTCGGCGTGCAGGCGAACTACACCTACAACGACACCAACCTGGCCTCGATCGTGCTGGATGGGCAGAACATCGGCTCGTCGCCGCTGGTCGGCAGCGCCAAGAACCAGGCCAACGTGACGGTGTTCTACGAGAACGACACGTTCCTTGCCCGCGCCTCGTACAACCGTCGCGGCCAGGTGGTCGGCGGGCTGAACAACGGCATGACGGTCTACACCGAGCCGTACGACCAGCTTGATCTCAACGTGGCCTACAACCTCACCCCGGAGTGGACCCTGACCGCGTCGGTGATCAACGCCACCAAGTCCGAGCAGCGCGTGCATCTGGGCAATGACACCAAGGCCCGCCTGATCTCCAATACCTACGCGGGCCGCCAGCTGTACTTCGGCGCGACCTGGAAGTTCTAAGGCAGTCGCCCCGCCCGGCGCGGGGACATTCCTCCACGGCAGCCACGCTGGTACAGGTGGCTGCCGTTTTTCATGGGCGCCACGCAGGCATCACTTGACCCTGCCATCGTTGGAAGGTGCACACTGGCTGCATTCCCCGGAACCGAAGGAGCTACAGATGGACTTCCATGTTGACGGCATGACCTGCGGCGGATGCGCGCGCAGTGTGACCCGCGCGATCCAGAGCGTTGATCCGCAGGCCCGCGTGGTCGCCGATCCGCCGACAGGCCGCGTGCAGGTGCAGACCACGGCCAGCGAAGCGGAGATCTTCGCCGCTGTGAAGGACGCAGGCTTCCCGCCGCGCACCGCCTGATCGCCCGGCTCGGGGCGATGCTCACGTCCTTCTGAAGGAGCCACAGCACTCCCGTCGCGCAGGTGCGAAAGCCCTGCGCCCCGCAGCTCAGCTGCGGCGCACCTGCCGCCGCGCCGCGACTGGCTCCGCGCCTTCCTCGCCCTCCTCCAGCCGCTGCAGGATCGGGCACTCCGGCCGCTCGTCGCCCGCACAGCAGCTGATCAGCGACTTCAGCGTATCGGCCATCTGCCGCATGTGGTCGATGCGCTGCTCGAGATCATCGATGTGCTGCTCGGCCAGGCGCTTGACGTCGGCGCTGTGGCGCGAGGTATCGTTCCACAGGCCCAGCAGATCCGTGATCTCGGCGACCGAGAATCCCAGGTCCCGCGCGCGGCGTATGAACCGCAGTCGATGCACGTCGGCGTGCGAATAGGCCCGGTAGCCGGACGCCGTACGGTCGGCAGCAGGAATCAGCCCGATCTGCTCGTAGTAGCGGATCATCTTCGCCGAAACGCTCGATGCCTTCGCGGCCTCACCGATGTTCAAGACAGTCTCCTTTTCAGTGGCTGGCGGCGTCGGCCATCGGCGCCCGGAAGCGACGCAGGCGCAGTGCATTGCCCAGCACGAACACGCTGGACAGCGCCATCGCACCGGCAGCGAATACCGGCGACAGCAGGATGCCGAAGGCCGGATACAGCACGCCGGCGGCCACCGGAATCAGCGCGGTGTTGTAGGCGAAGGCCCAGAACAGATTCTGCCGGATGTTGCCAAGGGTGGCTCTGGACAGCGCGATGGCATTGGGCACGCCCAGCAGACTGCCGGACATCAGCACCACATCGGCCGATTCCACCGCCACATCGGTACCGGTGCCGATGGCCAGGCCCACATCCGCCTCCGCCAGGGCGGGCGCATCGTTGATGCCGTCGCCGACGAAGGCGACGTGCCCCTGCGCAGCCTTGAGGCGGCGCACCGCCTCCACCTTGCCTTCGGGCAGCACTTCGGCCACGACCTCGTCGATGCCCAGCTGGCGTGCGATCGCCTGTGCGGTGCGCGCATTGTCGCCGGTGATCATCGCCACCTTCAGTCCCAGCGCATGCAGTGCGGTGATGGCGGCCGGCGTGCTCGTCCTGATCGGGTCGGACACTGCGATCACCGCTGCCAGCCGGCCATCGAAGGCGGCGTACAGCGGTGACTTTCCTTCGCCTCCCAGACGCTGCACCAGCGCGGCAACGCCATCGATATCAACGCCCTGCGTACGCATGAACCGGTCGGCCCCGACTTCAATGCGGCTTCCCTGCACGATCGCACGCACCCCCATTCCGGTGACCGATTCGAAGTCCTGCAGGACCGGCACGGAGATGCCCTCCTCCTCGGCGGCCATCACGATCGCGCGCGCGATCGGATGCTCCGAGCGCGATTCAACGGCCGCGACCGCGCCCAGCACCGCCGCTCGCGCAAAACCGTTGCTCAGTTCCAGATCGGTCAACCGCGGGCGGCCCTCGGTCAGGGTTCCGGTCTTGTCCACCGCCACCACCCGCGCATCCTTCAGCAGCTGCAGTGCCTCGCCCTTGCGGAACAGCACGCCCATCTCCGCGCCCCGCCCGGTGCCGACCATGATCGAGGTCGGCGTTGCCAGCCCCATCGCACAGGGGCACGCAATGATCAGCACGGCCACGGCATTGACCAGGGCGAAGGTAAGCGCCGGGGACGGCCCAAGCAGCAGCCACGCCACGAAGGTGGCCAACGCGGCCAGCATCACCGCAGGCACGAACCACAGCGTGACCCTGTCGACCACGGCCTGGATCGGCAGTTTCGACCCCTGTGCCTGTTCCACCAGGCGGATGATCTGCGCAAGCACGGTCTGCGCACCTACCGCCGTGGCACGCACGGTCAGTGCTCCCTGCTGGTTGACCGTACCACCGACCACGGCCGCGCCCGATGCCTTTTCAACCGGAACCGGCTCACCGCTGATCATCGACTCATCGACGAAGCTGCGCCCCTCGACCACCTCGCCATCCACCGGGATGCGTTCGCCAGGACGTACTTCCACGAGATCGCCACTGACCACCTCGCCCACCGGGACATCGACCACCCGACCGTCGCGTACTATGTGGGCGACCTTGGCCTGGAGCTTGACCAGCCGCTTGATGGCTTCCGACGTACGGCCCTTGGCACGCGCCTCGAGAAAGCGGCCCAGCAGGATCAGCGCGACGATCACCGCCGCGGCTTCGTAATAGACGTTCACCGTGCCGGGCGGCAGCAGCCGCGGTGCGAAGGTCGCGATCACCGAGTAGCCGAACGCCGCAGCGGTGCCCACCGCGACCAGCGAGTTCATGTCCGGTGCCAAGCGCAGCAGTGCCGGAATGCCCTTCTGGTAGAAGCGCCGGCCGGGGATCACCAGGACCAGCGTGGTCAGCACGAACTGCACATACCAGCTGGCCTGCAACCCGATGGTCGACATCACCCAGTGGTGCATGCCCGGGATCAGATGCGATCCCATCTCCAGTACGAACACCGGCAGGGCCAGCACGCTGGCCAGTATCAGCGCGTGTTTGAGTTCAGCACGCTCGGTGTCCTTCTTCTCGCCGCCGTCATCGGCCTGCGCGCTGCCATCGAGAAGACGGGCGCCGTAGCCCGCCTTGTCGATCGCCGCCAGCAGCGCCTCCACGTCTGCTGCCCCGCGCACGGTGGCGCGCTCGGTGGCCAGGTTCACGCTCGCCGCGCTCACGCCCGGCACGGCCAGCAGCGCGCGTTCGACCCGGCCCACGCAGGACGCGCAGGTCATGCCCTCCACGGCCAGCTCCACGGTCGTGGCCGCAACCTCATAGCCGACCTTGTGCACCGCCTGGATCAAGGCGGCGCGGTCTATCGGCCCCGACGGACGGATATCGGCACGTTCCGTGGCCAGGTTCACCGAGACGCTGCCGACCCCCTCCACCTTGGCCAGCGCGGCCTCGACCCGGCCTACGCAGCTCGCGCAGGTCATGCCTTCGATGGGCAGGCTGATCGGATCAGGCACGGAAGCGGCGGTGGTGGCGTGCGACAGGCTCATGACTGGATTCCCGGGTTCCTTCTGGACAGGAACAGGCTAAACCTTGCCATCGTGGGAAGGTCAAATCCAGCCTGTCCTGTCCTGTCCTGCGGCCCAGCGGTCAGTTCATCCGCGGGGCATGGATCCACCGGTCGAGGGTGGATCCATGGCGCGGGCTCAGAACGTGAACACGTATTCCAGCGCGAACTCGCGGCCGACCGCGCCGAGCAGCCGGGTCGGCGCGAAATCGTAGTCCAGCTTGTAGGGATCCTTGTGGTTCCAGCTGGCCGAATTGAAGACGTTGTTGACGTACACATTGACCTTGGCACGTTCAGTCACCTGATAGCCCACATTGACGTTCCAGGTGATGAACGGTCCGACCCGGCCGTAGTAGCGCGCCGTGCGCTGGCCGGCGTTCGGATTCGGATTCGGCGAACCGTCGGGACGCGTGGCAGGTTCCAGGCAGTCCAGCGAAGGACTGTCGCTGGGCACGTAACCATCGGCGAACGGCAGGCAGCCGCCGGGATTGTCCAGGCGGTCGGTGCCCCAGTGGTAACGCACGCCCGGCACCGAGCCGATGCGGTCGGCGTACACATTCGCGTTCCAGTGACCACGTTGCCAGGCCAGGCTTGCTCGCAGCTTGCTGCGCAGGTCGCGGTCACGGCGCTGCGGATTCGGATCCGCGGCATAGCGCTGCTCCTTGGTCGACAGCTGGTTGGTGTAGTTCACGCCGAACTGGAAGCTTCCCCATGCTGCGCTGTCCCACCGGTAGCGCGCGGTCAGGTCGATACCGCGGACCTCCCGGCTGGCCAGGTTGAATGGCCCCCGCTCGATCGACACCAGGCGGCCATTGCTGTCGCGGTTCACGCGCGCGAGAATGCCGGCACAGTAGTCGGCGCCGGCCGGATTGGCCCACGGCGTGCCGTCGATGTTCAGGCCCGTGCGGCAGCCCGCTTCGCTGGCCAGCACCTCGTCGGCGCCGACATCGACGATCATGTCCTCCAGCTTGATCGCCCAGTAGTCGGCACTGATCGAAAGATTGGACATCGCATCCCACACGAATCCGACCGTCCATGAATCCCCCGTTTCCGAGCGCAGCAGCGGGGTACCGCGACGATTCACGTCGAACGTGTACCAGACATCGGTATTACCCACGCCACAGTTGTTGACCAGATAGGCACCGCTTTCGATGCAACGCAGGCGGTCATAGGTCTGCACCTCGGAACTGCTGGGCTGCCCCAGCAGGTAGTGCATGTCAGGTGCGTGGAAGCTGGTGGCGTAGGAACCGCGTACCAGCAGCGACTCCACCGGCCGCCATTCCAGACCGACATTCCAGGTGGTCTCCTTCTGGCTGCCGATGTCCAGCGCCTCTGCATTGGCGTCGGCCTTGTAACTGCCGTAACGGTCGTAGCGTGCCGCCGCGGTGGCGATCACGCTGTCCAGCAGTGGAATCTTGAACTCCACGCCCGCCGAGTAGCGCGTGCGCTCGCCGCCACCGCGATCAACGTTCTGCAGATCGAAATCGATGCCGGCCCGAGGATCGGGAGCGAGGTGATATCCCTGTTGCGCCACCTCGGCCACCGCCGCGAACGAAACAGGCCCCGCCCAGCCCTGGAACAACTCACCGGTGATGTCCGCCGACGCCTGGTTGACCCAGGAAGACGCACGGTTCTTCGCCACCGTACCCATCTGCCAGTACTGGTCCGGCGTGAGCGGGTTCCACCAGCGCGCTTCGTCCAGTGCGTAGATCGCTTCACCATCCGCCGTCGTACCCAGGCGCGGGCCGAGGAAGAAGTCATAGGACTTCTGCTCGTCCACCACATTCTGCCGCTCTTCCACGCGGTAGTAGGAACGGCCGATGGTGGCACTCCAGTCGAAGCGGCCCGCCAGGCGCCCGCGCAGGCCTGCACTCCAGTCCCAGGACAGCTCGCGGTTGGTGTTGCGCAGGGTGTCCAGGCCGCCCACCTCGTTGGGCGTGAACTGGCGCACGCCCAGGATCGCGCGGTTGCGGTTGGCATCCCAGTAGTAGCCGTTGTCATCATCGATGAGCGTCACGCTGGGCGGATTGGTGCCCCAGATCGCCTCCGACCGGTACACCGCCAGGTTCGTCCAGCCCTGCAGGTCGCTGTCGAAATCGAACGTGGCATACAGATTGCCGGACACATTCTCGGCACCTCCGGTCAGCAGCCAGTTGGCATAGTCGGCCGTCATGCCACACAAGCGTCCGGTATTGGTGACCGTATCGGTGTTGTAGTTGTAGACCAGCCGATCGGCGGTGTAGTACTCGCCGTCGAACTTCTCGCAGGTGCCGGTCGGTGGTGCCAGCCGCTGGCCGGTTCCCGGGTCGATCAGGGCCAGGCCGGCGGTGGGACGGAAACCGACCTTGCGCTGTTCCATGTTCCAGGAGGGGCGCGGCGCATCATCGGCATCATCCATCTGCGGCCGGTCACGGCCGAACAGCGGATCGCGCTTGGTGTACTGCAGCGCATAGGTCACGCTCCAGTTGTCTCCGGTCCTGCCACCGGCCCACGACAGATCCCAGGTATCGCGACCACCTTCAGTGGAGGTGCCGCCGCGCACGCGCACTTCGTCGCCGTCGTAGTGGGTCTTCAGGATGACGTTGACCACGCCTGCAATGGCATCCGAGCCGTAGATCGCTGAGGCGCCGCCGGTCAGGACCTCGATGCGCTCCACCGCAGCGGCGGGAATGTTGCCGTAGTTGGAGAAATTGGTCTCCCCGCCATACGGCAACGGGTAGTCGGCCACGCGCCGGCCATTGACCAGCAGCAGTGAGCGGTTGGGGCCCATCCCGCGCAGATTCAGACCACTGGCGTTGGGCGTGTGCGAACCCCACTGCGACGCCGCCTCCACGGTGCCGGTGGCTTCGGTCAACGTCTTCAGCGCGTCGTACACGCTGACAAAGCCTTCCTTCTGGATCTGCTGCGCGGTGATCACGTTGACGGGAGCCGGGCCTTCGACGCTGGCGCGCTTGATGCGCGAGCCGGTGACGGTGACCGCGTCGAGATCCTTGGTGGACGAACCTGAGGTTTCGTGTGCATTGGCAGCCAGCGGAAGCAGGGCCAGGACCAGGGCCTGGGACAGCAGGTGACGACGGTTGCGGACGAACTGAGCCATGTGGTCGCTCTCGGAGGGTGTGGTCGCACGGATGGGTGGTGGCGCGGCACTACGGAAGATCCAGGTGCCGGAGTCGGTTCAAGCCGGTTCCGGCGCCCCCCTGTGGATCGATCCAAACTAAAGCACGGCTGAACCGGAGAGAGCATTCCGCGGCGCAACACGCGGTTGCGGATGCGCTGCCGTCTCCGCTCGAAAAGCAGATGAATCAGTGGCTTGCGCAGCTTGGCCGCCGCAGGCCGGAGATCAGCGGATGACACGCGGGCGGCAGACCCGCGCAGAACCGGCTTGGACCAGTATCAGGACAGATCGGCGTCCAGCGCCCGCCGCAGCCCCGCCACGATTGCGGCATCGGTCTGATCCCAGTGCGGGTCCAGCCCGCGCAGTGCCGGGTTGTGGAACTGCATGGCCGAGTGCCGGCGGCTCTTGGCCGACGCGTGCAGCTCAACGCAGCCGCTGTGCCGCGCCACCGCAGCGATGTTGGCCGGGTCCAGGCCAGCACCCGCCATCACGCTGATGCGCCCCGCCGCCTGGGCGACCAGGCCTTCCAGCACGTCGACACCAGCAACTGCGCTGGCCTGCCCGCCGGACGTCAGTACACGGCGGCACCCCAGAGCGATCACCTGCTCCAACGCCGCCGGAAGGTCACGCGCGGCGTCGAAGGCACGGTGGAACGTCACCTGCAGCGGACCCGCCGCCTGGATGAGCACGCGGCACAGGGGCAGATCGATATCGCCCTGCCGGTCCAACGCACCGATCACCACGCCATCGCAGCCCAGCGCACGGCACTGTGCGATATCGCGCAGCATCAGCTCGGCCTCCAGCGCGTCATAGTGGAAATCGCCCGGCCGCGGCCGCACCAGCACGAACAGCGGAATCGACAGGCGTTCGCGGGCCATGGCGATGCTGGCGAACGACGGAGTGGTGCCGCCCTCGGCGAGGTTGTCGAACAGTTCGATGCGGTCGGCGCCACCGGCCTGCGCGGCCAACGCCGAAGCCAGTGAGTTGCTGGCGATCTCCAGGGTGAGCCGCGTGCTCACGCCTGCGTGCTCGTGTAGATCGACGGCGAATCGCGCAGCTCATCCTGGCGCTGCGCATCGCAGACGGCATAGACGAAACCGCGATGCAGCGCATAGGCGCCCACCTCGCCCTGCTTGTTCATGGCCAGGAAGCACACCTGCAGGGTCCTGCTTGCCTCGGGACGCTTGCGTACCACGCGGTCGATCGCCTCACGGCAGGCCTGGGCGGGCGTTCGACCCTGGCGCATCAGCTCGACCACCAGGAACGAGGCCGCATTGCGGATCATCTCTTCGCCCACGCCCGATGCGGTGGCAGCACCGACCTCGTTGTCGACGTACAGGCCGGCGCCGATGATCGGACTGTCGCCAACCCGGCCGTGCAGTTTCCAGGCCATGCCGCTGGTGGTGCAGGCACCGGCAAGATGGCCCCGGGCATCCAGCGCCAGCATGCCGATGGTGTCGTGGTTGTCGCTGTTGCCGGGAAGGCCACGTCGCTCGGCGTTGATCTGGGGCTGGTACTTCTCGGTCTTCAACCACTCGCGCCAGGCCGCTTCGGCCTGCGGCGTCAGCAGACGCCTGCGCTCGAAGCCCTGCTGCACGGCGAACTGCTGCGCCCCTTCACCCACCAGCAACACGTGCGGGCTGTTCTCCATCACTTTGCGGGCCACCGACACCGGGTGCAGGATGTCGACCAGCGCGGCCACCGCACCGCAGCGGCCATCGCCGTCCATGATGCTGGCGTCCAGGCTCAGCACGCCGTCCCGGTCCGGATTGCCGCAATGGCCCACGGTGGGATTGCACAGCTCGCTCTCGGCCCAGCGTGCGCCGGCCTCCACTGCATCCAGGGCACTGCCACCCTGCGCCAGGACCTTCCATGCCGCCTGGTTGGCCGGCACTCCGAAATCCCAGGTCGAGACCACCTTCGCTCCGCCCTGCACACGTGCCTGTACGCCCGGCAGGGCGGCCATGCCTGCGGCCAGCGCTCCGGCCTGCAGGAACTGCCTGCGATCCACCATGTTGCCTCCCAGTCTGCAACGTGTCGCCGGCCCGATGCCGGCAGCACCGATCAATCGTGTACGGGGTACCGCGCCGCATGCCAGACGGCGGCGCCCAGCACGCCCAGTTGGCCGTGTTCGACCCGCCATACCGGCACCTGCCGCAGCACGTCGGCCAGCACGCCCTTGTTGAGGAAGCGCTCGCGGAAGCGGCCGTCGGCGAGGAAGTCCTGCACGTGGGTGGAAATGCCGCCCGCCAGGTACACCGAGCGGGCCCCCACGGCGATGGCGGCATCGCCGGCCAGGCTGCCCAGCCAGGCGCAGAACACCTGCAGCGTCTCCACGGCAAGTGCGTCTTCGCCGCTGCGTGCGGCGCCGATCAGCGCTTCGGTGCTGGACCACACAGGCGTGACGCCACGCATCTCGCACAGGCACGGATACAGATTCATCAGACCGCTGCCGGACAGCACACGCTCGTTGTCCACATGTGGCCACCGCTGCAGCAGCCTGCCCAGCACCTCCAGCTCCAGCGCGTTGCCGGCCCCCAGGGCAGCGTGGCCGATCTCGCTGGGCAGCACCGGACGCCCGCCATCGGCGAAGCGCAGCGCCGCGCCCAGGCCGGTACCGGCCCCCAGCACCAGCGCCGGGAACGCCTTCGCCGGGTCGGCATCGCCGTTCAATGGAACCAGGGTGTCGGCCTGCAGGTAGGGAATGGCCAGTGCCACCGCCTCGAAATCATTGATGAGCTGCAGATCGTCCAGACCGGACTGTGCGCGGGTGGCGGACAACGACACCGTCCACGGCAGATTGGCGTTGATCAGCACATCGCCATCGAGCAGGCCGGCGATGGCGACCACCGCCGACCGCACCGGCAGTGCGAGGCTCCGGGTGAAGTCGGCCAGAATCGCCGCCAGGCTGGCATGATCGGCACACGCGTAGGTGCGATGACCGCCCAGCCGTGGCGCCTGCCCGGGCAGCGTTTCAGCCAGCGCCAGACGCGCAAAGGTACCGCCGACATCGGCGACGACCAGGCTTCGCGGAAGACCGCCGCGGGGGGAGTCGGTGGAAACCGGGGGCACTGCTGCGATGGTCACTCTGGCCTGCTTGAATCGATTGAATCGCACCGATTCTCAGGCATCAGGGTCGCTTTGCCTAGCGCGGCGCGGCGCCGGCATGCCGGCCCTGTCATGACCTTGCCCGCAGCGGCGCCCGTGGTTCAGGGTTCTGCGGTCTGCAGACTATAACGGGTGGTGGCGGTGAATACCGCACCATCCGGCTGGGTCGAACGCACGTCGATCCTGTGGTCGCCCACGGCCAGGTCGGTGGGCAGCGCGCCGCGCCACAGATGCGGCGAAGCGGTGGCCTCCGGCGAGCGATCGTAACCGCGCAGCACGCTGGACAGGTCGTCCGCCGCGTTCTCCACCAGCAGCCGCGGGTCGGGCTGGCGGACCTGCTTCATCGGCTGCCATGCGCCACCGTCCACGCGGTACTCGACCACGCTCGCGTCCTCACCCATGTACACGTTGGCGTACACGCCCCACGCCGGATACGCGCCCTGGCGCAGCACCTTCGGCGCATGCAGGCCGATCTGTTCGCTGGCTGGCGCGCCGGCCACGCGATACTGCAGGCGATAGCTGCCGTTGCCAGCCACATCCAGCAACGCGTAGCCCTTTGGCGTGCCGTCGCTCATGGTGCTGTCCGGCACGCCGGCAGCATCCTTCACACCGGACCAGAACGCACCGCAGTTGGCACCGACGTTGTACTCGTGCAGGGGCTTTTCGCCGTGCCAGCCCTCGGCCTTGCCATGGTAGACATGCTGCTGGGTGTGGCTATGGCCGCTCAGGACCAGCACGTTGCGGAAGTCCTTCAGCAGGTCGAACAGGCGCTGCCGGTCGGCGTGCCGGAAGCTCTCGCGACCCGGCGCTGCATCGAACAGCGGAATGTGCATGCCCAGCACCAGCAGGCGGTCGCGATGCAGACCCTTGAGGTAGGCGGCAAGGAACGCGAACTGATCCTCGCGCAGGCCACCGACATAGCTCGGCCTCGCCTTCGGGTCGTACACCACATCGTCGAGGAACACGAAGCTGGCACCGCCCTCCTCCACAGCGTACGTGTCCGGGCCGTAGACGTTGCGCCAGCTGTCCAGCGAATGCTCGTCAACGGCGGCATCGAAATCGAGATCGTGATTGCCCGGCACATGGAACCACGGCACGCCCAGCTGCGTGGTGACCTTGTTGATGGCCGGATACAGCGTCAGGTCATCATTGACGATATCGCCGAGCGTCGTGCCAAGCCGCGCCCGGGTCTGGCCGACCAGCGGCGCCACGATGGACTGCTGGTAGTAGCCGATGTCCTTGAGGCTTGCGGTCTGTGAATCAGTGAACACCAGCATCTGGAAACCACGCCGGTTGTCATGACGATCCGTCTGCAGCGCGAAGTCCCAGTTGCGGGTGGCATCGCCGGTTGCGGCGATGCCACCGTACTTCAGTGCAGGCGAGCCGTTGGGCTGGAAATGACGCCAGAACGACGGCAGCCCGTCGCTCGCCTTCGGGAACGCGTACGCATCCGGCTTGATCACGAACACCGTCTGGCCCTCGCGCACGGGCAGGCTGTAGCTGCCATCGGCTGCGGTCTTCACGATGCGCTCGCCGTTGGACACCTGCACCCCGGCCAGGCCCGGGTCGGTCGCACCACGGCCGGGCCTGCCGTCGCGTTCCAGGTAGACCTTGCCGCTGACAACCGCATCCGCAGCCCAGGCCGGCGAGGTCAGCAACAGGCAGCACAGCCACGCAGCGGGCGATTTCATGGGCAATCCGGCAAGGAAGAAGACTGCCTATTGTAGAGCGGAGCCATGGCTGTCTGCCGCCCCGATGCAGCCGGGCAGGCGCCAGCGCCGAAAGCGCGTGCGGACCGCAGGCCACATGCAGCCATCAACGATGGCGCGTTTCCAGCACCCGCCGGGCGTCGTCAAGCGAGAGGCCGCGTGCGCGCAGCAGCACCAGCAGGTGGTACAGCAGGTCCGAAGCCTCGCCCAGCAGCGCCGCGTCGTCCTGTGCGACTGCGGCCAGAGCGGTCTCCACGCCCTCCTCGCCCACCTTCTGCGCGATACGGCGGATGCCGTCCTCGAACAGGCGGGTGGTGTAACTGCCGGGTGGACGCTGTGCTTCACGCGTGGCCACCAGTTGCCCCAGCCCGCCCAGGAAATCCTTCGGCGCCTGGTCGAAGCAGCTCTCCGCACCGGTGTGGCAGGTCGGTCCTGCCGGGCGGGCCAGCACCAGCAGCGTATCGGCATCACAGTCCACGCTGATGGACTGCACCACGAGCACGTTGCCGGACTGCTCGCCCTTGGTCCACAGGCGCTGCCTGCTGCGGCTGTAGAAGGTCATGTGCCCGACGGCAAGCGTCGCGGCCAGCGACTCCGCGCTGACGTAACCCAGCATCAGCACCTGCAGGGTATCGGCGTCCTGCACCACCGCGGGCAGCAGGCCGTCCCCCTTGCTCCAGTCCAGCCCCTGCAGGGCCTCCAGCGACGGTCGCACCTCAATAGACATCCCGTACCTCGATCTGCTGTTCGCGCAGGTAGCGCTTCAGGTCTGCAATGGCGATGGCGCCGCTGTGGAACACGCTGGCGGCCAGCGCACCATCCACGTCGGCGCGGTCGAAGGCCTCGGCGAAATGCTCCATCGTGCCCGCACCGCCGGACGCGATCAGCGGCACCTGGCACAACGCACGCGCCTGCTGCAGCTGGGCCACATCGTAGCCGCGGCGCACGCCATCGCTGTCCATGCAGTTCAGCACGATCTCGCCTGCGCCGCGGCGCTGTGCCTCGACGATCCAGTCCAGCGTCCGTATGGGTACCGCCCGGGTCTTGTCCGGGTCGCCGCTGAAGCTGCGCACCCGCCATTCACCGTCGGCCTCGCGCACCGAGTCGACGCCGACCACCACGCACTGCACGCCGAACTCGGCAGCCAGTTCGTCGATCAGTGCGGGACGGCCCAGCGCCGGCGAATTGATCGAGATCTTGTCGGCACCGGCAAACAGCACCCGCCGTGCGGTTTCCACGCTGTCGATGCCACCGGCCACGCAGAACGGGATATCGATCAGCCGTGCGATGCGCTCGACCCAGGCCACATCGACCGAACGCGCCTCGGGGCTGGCGCCGATGTCATAGAACACCAGCTCATCGGCCCCCTGGTCGCGGTAACGCTGCGCCAGCTCGGCGATATCCCCCATGTCCACGTGGTCGCGGAAGCGCACCCCCTTGACCACCCGTCCTTCGCGCACGTCCAGGCAGGGAATGATGCGGCGACTCAGCATGCCAGCGCCTCCGCCAGGTCCATGCGCTGTTCCAGCAGCGCCTTGCCAAGGATGGCGCCGCCACAGCCGGCAGCACGCGCATCGGCCACGTCGGCCACATCGCGGATGCCACCGGAGGCCTGCACCTGCACGCCTGGCAGCAGCGCCACCAGGTGCTGGTACAGGCCGATGTTCGGCCCGGCCAGCATGCCGTCACGGGCGATATCGGTACACAACAGGTGGCGCATGCCCGCCCGTGCATACCGCAGGGCAAGGTCATCCAGGGTCACGCCCGCATTCTCGGTCCAGCCATGCACCGGCAGCTGCCATTGGCCCTGAGGGTCCTGGCGTGCATCCAGCGCGATGGTGATGTGATCGGCACCGAACTCCTGCAGCCAGCCGACCACTTCATCGGGCCTGCGCACTGCCAGCGACCCTACCACCACCCGGCTCGCGCCCGCATTGAGAATGCGCGCCACGTCATCACGCCCACGCACACCACCGCCGGTCTGCACCTGCAACGTCGTCTGCGTGCGAACCGCCGCCAGCAGCGGGGCCAGCGTGTAACCGCCGGCACGTGCTGCGTCCAGATCGACCAAGTGCATCCAACGCGCGCCCTGCGCGGCGAATGCCTGCGCGCGCGGCAGGGGATCGTCGCCGTAGTGCGTTTCCTGCGCGTAATCGCCCTGCCGCAGCCGCACCACACGGCCTTCGCGGATATCCAGTGCGGGGTAGACGGTGAAACTCATGCAGCGGTGCCCTCGAGGAAGTTGCGCAACATCAGCGATCCGGTATCGCCGGAGCGTTCGGGATGGAACTGCGCACCGAAGTAGCGCCCCTGCTCCACCACGGCAGTGAACAGGCCGCCGTGATCGCAGGCGGCCACCGTGTGGCTGTTCAATGGCGCCGCATAGCTGTGCACGAAGTAGGCGCTTGCACGATCAGGCACATCGCGCAGCAGCAGCGAGGACCGCAGTGGCAGCAGGCGGTTCCAGCCCATGTGCGGCACGCGGATGCCGCACGCCGGCACCAGCTTGCGCACCACCCCGGGAATCAGGCCGAGCGCTTCCACGCCGGCTTCTTCCGAGCGCTCGAACAGCAGCTGCATACCCAGGCAGATGCCCATCAACGGCACCTCGATCCGTCGCAACGGCTCCACCAGTCCCTGCGCATGCAGGCGCTGCATGCCCGGCCCTGCCGCACCGACGCCGGGCAGGATTACCCGTCGTGCGCCCGCCAGCCCCTCTGCGTCGCGTACCAGGCGCACACTGGCCCCCAGCCGTTCCAGTGCATAGCGCACGGAACCCAGATTGGCGCCGCCGGCATCGATCAGCGCGACCTCGCTCACAGGGCCCCCTTGGTCGAGGGCAGCGCAGTACCCTGGCGCGCCAGCGCCGGGCGCAGCGCGCGGGCCAGCGCCTTGAAACAGGCCTCCACCTTGTGGTGGTCATTGTCGCCACGCACCTGCAGATTGAGATTCAATCCACCTGCATCGCACAGCGAGCGGAAGAAATGCGGCACCAGTTCGGTCGGCATGTCGCCAACGCGCTCACGCTTGAACTCGCCCTCGAAGACGAAATAGGGCCGGCCACTGAAGTCCAGCGCTGCGCTGGCCAGGGTCTCGTCCATCGGCAGGGTGAACCCGTAGCGGCCGATGCCGCGCTTGTCACCCAAGGCTTCGCGCAGCGCCTGGCCCAGCGCCAGCCCGGTGTCCTCGATGGTGTGATGCTCGTCGATGTGCAGGTCGCCCTCGGCGCGGATGTCCAGCGCAAAACCACCGTGCTTGCCGATCTGTTCCAGCATGTGGTCGAAGAACGGCAACCCGGTGCGGATGTTGGCGTCACC
The DNA here is from genome assembly GCF_056757995.1 of Stenotrophomonas sp. STEN147. NCBI lineage: Bacteria > Pseudomonadati > Pseudomonadota > Gammaproteobacteria > Lysobacterales > Lysobacteraceae > Stenotrophomonas > Stenotrophomonas sp. STEN147. The sequence goes on along the minus strand of NZ_JBRRCG010000001.1, from coordinate 530,382 downwards.
GGCGCGATCCAGATCCAGCTCGACGCGTATCTTCGTTTCCTTCGTGTTGCGCTGGACCACGGCCGTGCGCGGCGCATCGGCCAGTGCGTGGGCGATGCCCGGCCAGTCCCAGTCACCGCCGAACTGCTCCGTGCGCAACTGGAAGCCACGGATGTTGAGGTTGTCGGCGAACTGCAGGTCGGTGATGCGGTCGCCGACCATCGCCGAGCGTGCCCAGTCGATGCTGCGGTCCTGCAGGTAAGCCGTCATCAGGCCGATGCCGGGCTTGCGGGTCGGGGCATTGTCCTGCGGCCAGCTGCAGTCGATCAGCACGTCACGAAACACGATGCCCTGGCTTTCGAAGATCTGCAGCATCAGATCGTTCGGTCCGTCGAAGCTGGCGCGCGGATAGCCCTCGCTGCCGAGCCCATCCTGGTTGGTGACGATGACGAACTGGTAGCCTGCATCACGCAGCTTCAGCAGTGCCGGAATCACCTGCGGCACGAAGCGCAGCTTCTCGTAGGCGTCGATCTGGAAGTCGGAAGGTTCCTCGATGAGGGTACCGTCGCGGTCGATGAACAGGATCGGGGTCATGCAACGGCCCTCCGGGCCGACAGGGCCGCAAGCACGCGGTCATTCTCTTCGGGGCTGCCGATGCTGATCCGCAGCGCATCCTCCAGCTGCGGGGCTGCACGCTGGTCGCGCACCACCACGCCGGCCGCCAGCAACGCATCGAACGCGCCCTGGGCATCGGCAAAGCGCACCAGCAGGTAGTTGCCTGCGGACGCATGGACCTGGCGTACGCCAGGCAGGCCCTGCAGCGCAGTACGCAGGCGCTCGCGTTCGGTAATCACGGTGGCCACGCGCTCGCGTGTGCGTGCCAGCGCCGCCGGCTGCAGCGCCTGCACCGCCAGTTCCGCGCACGGCGTTGGCACCGGATACGGTGCCTGGCAGCGACGCAGCACCGCGATCAGTTCCGCTGCGGCGATCAACGTTCCGATCCGTGCCGCCGCCAGCGCATGGGCCTTTGAAAGCGTACGCAGCACTGCCACATTGGCGTGCGTGGCAAGCAGGGAGGTCGCCGAAGGACGCTGCGCGTACTCGACATAGGCTTCATCGACCACGACAAGCGCCCGACCGCGCAAGGCTTCGGCCACACGCTCGATGTCGGCCAGGGCGATATCGCTGCCGGCCGGATTGGAGGGCGCGCACAGAAACACCAGCTTCGCATTGCGTGCTCTGGCCGATTCGATCACCGCATCCAGGTCGGCGCGCAGGCCGTCGGCGGCATCGACCAGGGGCACCTCGATCAGAGGCGCGCCCTGCAGCCGTGCACAGACCGCATACATACCGAACACCGGCGGCGTGACCAGCACACCGTCGCGCCCCGGCACGCACAGCGCGCGCACCAGCAGGTCGATGGCTTCATCGCTGCCACGCCCGACCAGCACCTGTTGCGGCTGCACGCCATACAGCGAAGCCAGTCCATCGCGCAACGCCTGTGGCTGGGGCTCTGGATAGCGCCGGCTGCGGCCCTCGGCGTCCGCGGGGTTGGCCCAGGCCGATTCGTTGGCGTTCAACCAGACATCGCCCTGCACTGCCGCACTGCGCGCCGAGCTGTAACCTGCAAAGGCCTGCAGGTCGGTGCGGACCAGCGCCAGTACCTCGTCGATCCCGGCATTCATGCAGCCACCTCCATGCGCAGGGCAACGGCGCGCTCGTGCGCGTCCAGCCCTTCGGCGCTGGCAAGGGTGCGCGCGCAGCCGCCGATCGCCGCCAACCCGGCGGCGCTGGCACTCTGCACGCTGATGAAGTTCTGGAAGCTGGCCACGCTGACACCACTGTACGCACGTGCGGCGCCTGCGGTGGGCAGCACATGGTTGGTACCACTGCAGTAGTCGCCCAATGCCTCGGGGGTGTAATCACCCAGGAACACCGAGCCTGCAGCCTGCACCCGATCAAGCCAGCCGCGTGGTTCGCGCAGGGCCAGGATCAGGTGCTCAGGGGCGTAGCGGTTGCTGATCGCGAAGGCATCGGCCAGCGTGTCGACCAGGATCAGGCGCGACGCCGAAAGCGCCTGGCGGGCGATATCCTGCCGCGGCAGCAGCGCGACCTGGCGTTCCACTTCGGCCTCGACCGCGGCCAGCATCGCGGCATCATCGGTCAGCAGCAGCACCTGCGAATCGGGGCCGTGTTCGGCCTGCGACAGCAGATCGGCAGCCACAAACGCCGGATTGGCACCGGCATCGGCAATCACCAGAACTTCCGACGGCCCTGCAGGCATGTCGATCGCCGCTGCACCGTTCTGCGCGACCTGCTGCTTGGCTTCGGTGACGAAGCTGTTGCCGGGCCCGAACAGTTTGTCGCAGGCCGGAACGCTGGCGGTGCCATAGGCCATCGCAGCGATCGCCTGCGCGCCGCCCAGCTTGAAAACGCGTTGCACGCCGGTCAGCCGGGCAGCCACCAGCACCGCCGGATCGGCGCTGCCGTCGGCGCGCGGTGGTGTGCACAGCACCACCTGCGGGCACCCGGCCAGCTGCGCCGGCACGCCGAGCATCAACGCCGTGGACGGCAACGGTGCGCTGCCGGCCGGCACATACAGGCCGACCCGGCCGATCGGCCGCAGCATGCGTTCACAGACCACGCCCGGCGCGGTTTCCACCGCATAGCCCTGGCCCATGCCTGCGCTGTGGAAGCGCGCGATGCGCCCGGCCGCTTCCACCATGGCCTGGCGCAGATGGCCTGGCACCGCCGCTTCGGCAGTCGCGAATTCGGCGTCAGACACTTCAAAAGACGGCAGTTGCACACCGTCAAAGCGTGCGGTGATCACACGCAGCGCCTCGTCGCCCTGCGCGCGCACCTGCGCGATCAGGGTCGCGACCGCATCGCGCGTCTGCTGCGCCACGGCCTGCACCGGGCGGGTCAGTGCCGCACTGCGCGCGGCCTCATCAAGTTGCGACCAGATCAGACGATTCATGCCAGCGACCGCTCCACGCTCAACACCATCAGGCCCTGCGCGCCCGCACGCTCAAGCTCTTCCATGCGCTGCCAGCTCAGTGGTCCGGGGCACATGGTCTGCAGCCGCAGCGTGCCGCCGTCAGCCGGCAGGCGCTCCAGCGGCCCGGCATCGGCCAGCAGCTGGGCCAGGGCATCAACACGGTCTTCGCTGGCGCGGAACATCAGCAGCTTGCGGTCCTGCTTCTGTACCACGCCATCGAGGCGGCGCAGCAGCATGGCGCGCAGGCCCGCTCGAGCGTCATCGGGCACGCGCACCGCACCGGCCAGCACCGCCTCGCTGTCCAGCAGGTTGTGCACCGGCACAAGCTGGTTGGCACGCAGGGTGGCACCACTCGACACCAGATCGCAGATCAGGTCGGCCGTGCCCAGCCGCGGCGCGATCTCAACCGAACCGGACAGCTCCACTACCTGCGCGTCCACGCCCTGCTCAACCAGCCATGCCTTGAGGATGGCGGGATAGCTGGTGGCGATCCGCGTGCCGGCCACCTGTGCCGGCCCCTGCCATTGCCAGTCCTCGGGCACCGCCAGCATCAGCCGGCACTGGCCGAAACCCAGCCCCCGCAGGGCCTGATAGGCATCCGGCAGGCCGATCTGGCGACGCGCGGCGGCCTGCTCGTCCAGTTCGTTGCGGCCGACGATGCCCAGGTCGCAGACGCCGTCGGCAATCAGGCCGGGAATGTCGTCGTCGCGCACCAGCAGCAGGTCCACCGGCAACGATTCGCCGTAGCAGAACAGCTTGTCACGGCTTTCGCGCCAGCTCAGGCCGCAGGCACTGAGCAGGTTGCGGGCGGGCTCGGCAAGCCGCCCGCTCTTCTGGATGGCGATACGCAGCCGGTCTCGTGCCGGGGCTGCCTGGGTTGCACTCATGGGAAGGTCTCGAAGTTCGGTACGGGGCGCGGATCAGCGCGAGGCCAGACGGTCGATGGCAGCGGCATAGCCTCGATGGCCATGCTCGAGCGAGCGCGCCACCCGCCCGGTGGTGGTCACGCTGACCCCGGTGCGCTCGTGGATCTCGCGGTACGGCACCCCCTGCTGCAGCAGCGGCACCACTTTCCAGCGGTCGGCCATGGCCTCCAGCTCGGCCGGAGTGCACAGGTCACGCAGGAAAGCCATGACCTGCTCCGGCTCACGCAGGGCCGCGAACGCCTGGGCCAGGGCTTCCAGATCGGCCTGGGGGTCTTTGGCGGCGATGTCGGGACGGGCTTTCACGGGGCGGATCTCTTGCATCAATGTAATAGCGCGCTAGTACATTAGCGCATTCTTGCGCAGTGCGTCAAACCAGCTCCACGGCCTCCGCCCCGATCATTCAGGTGCCGGAAACGAAAAACGCCCGCCAGAGGCGGGCGTCTTCCAGGTCAGCGCCGCCCCAACAGGAGAGCGGCGGCACGGCAATGTCAGTTCACACCATCACCTTCGACTGTTCCAGTTCCACCTGCAGGGTGCTGGCCAGCTCCTCGCGGGATACCTCGAACTGCTGCTCGCGGAGCAGATCCTTCACCGCCACCACTCCGCGCGCCAGTTCGTCCTCGCCGGCGAGCGCCACGAAGCGGATGCCCGCCTTGGCCGCGTACTGGAACTGCTTGCCGATCTTCTTCGGCTCCATCTGCACTTCGGTGTTGATGCCACCGGCCCGCAGGCGGCGGGCGATATCCAGCGACTGCGCCATGCCCTGCTCGTCCATCAGCGCCACCAGCGCCTGCACGCTGCTGGCCTCGATTCCGTCGATCAGGCCCGCCTCACGCAGCTGCCAGAACAGGCGCGACAGGCCGATCGAAATGCCGACGCCCGGCAGCTTCGATTTGCTGTAGTGGCTGGCCAGGTCTTCATAACGGCCGCCGGAGCAGATCGAACCGATCTGCGGGTGGTCGGTCAGCGTGGTCTCGTAGACGGTGCCGGTGTAGTAATCCAGGCCACGGGCGATCGAGAAGTTGAGGCAGTAGGCACTCTCCGGCACGCCCAGTGCCTGCACCAGCTGCAGCACTTCGCGCAGCTCGGCCACGCCGGCTCGCAGCGTTTCCGAGGACCCCGCAGCGCCCTCCAGCGCCGAAAGCTGGGCCAGCGCATCGGCATGCCCCCGCGAACGCACGGCCACGAATGCCAGGATCTTCTCGACCTGTCCGGCCGGAATGCCGAACCCGTCGCCCACCAGCGTCTCGCGCACGTAGTCGGCGCCCCGCTTGTCCAGCTTGTCCACTTCACGCAGCACCGCCAGCTGGCGCTCGCCCTCGGCCACGCCCAGGCTTTCGAAGAAGCCACGCATCAGCTTGCGGTTGTTCAACTGGATGCTGAAGTCTCCGATACGCAGCTCCGAGAACACCGCGTGGATCACCGCCAGCACTTCGGCGTCGTACCGCACGCTCAGGCTGTCCTTGCCGATCACGTCGATATCGCACTGGTAGAACTCGCGGAAACGGCCGCGCTGGGCACGCTCACCACGGTACACCCGCTGCATCTGGTAGCGCCGGAACGGGAATGTCAGTTCGTGCTCATGCTCAGCCACATAGCGCGCCAGCGGCACGGTCAGGTCGAAGCGCAGGGCCATTTCCGGAAGCGAGCGGTCACCCGACTCGGCAGCATTGGCCAGCGCACCGGTGGACTGCACGAAGTACACCTGGCGCTCGGTCTCGCCACCGGACTTGGTCAGCAGCACATCGGACAGCTCGAACACCGGCGTCTCCACCGGCAGGAACCCGAAGCGCTCGTAGTTGCGGCGGATGACGTCCAGCATGCGCTGGAACGCAATCTGCTCGCGCGGCAGCAGCTCAAGGGTGCCGGGCGGGGTACGGGGCTTGATCACGGGAGCAACTCCTGCTGGAACGGGACGTGGGAGGGGGCGACATTCTAGCGCCCTGGAGCGCGCGGCCGCCTGACGCAGGGTCGAACAGCCGCTTGAAGTATCATAAGGCCCTCCCCGCCCGTGATACGCCCACGCACCATGTCCCGGCCTTCCGGCGCCCCGTCCGCCAACAACGATACCGCCGGGCAGTCCTGCTCCACGCTGGACTGCCTGCACTGCTCGGTCCGCCACCTGGCGGTGTGTTCGGCGCTGTCTCCCGACGAAGTGCAGGCACTTGAACAGGTGACCGTCTCGCAGGCGGTGACGATGGGCAGCACCCTGGCCCGCACCGGCGAAGAGCGCCAGCATGTCTATACATTGACCGCCGGCGCACTGCGCCTGGTGCGGACGCTGGCCGACGGCCGCCGCCAGATCAATGGCTTCGTGCTGCCGGGCGACTACCTGGGCCTGAGCGGCAGCGACCATCACCGCTACGACATCGAGGCGATCGCTGACAGCCGGGTCTGCCGCGTCGCGCTGCCGCAGATGAAGGCGCTGCGCGGGCGTTATCCGCACCTGGAGCGCAAGCTGCTGCAACGCGCCTGCCAGGAGCTGGACGCTGCGCAGGATGCGGCCCTCGCCCTGGCGCGGCTGCAGCCCGCGGAAAAGCTGGCTGACTTCCTGCTGCGCCTGGCCGCGCGCGAGGCGCGACTGGGCGGCGACGGCCTGCGCGTCTCGCTGCCGATGGGGCGCGGCGACATCGCCGACCACCTCGGCCTGACCATGGAGACAGTCAGCCGCACCTTCACCAAGCTGCGTCAGCAGGCGCTGATCGCGCTGCCGCACCTGAACGTCGTGGAGATCCTCGACGAGGACGGGCTGCGCCAGCTGGCAGGCGACGTCCAGGGTTGAGCGTCGCGCCACGACCTGCGCCCGGTGGTACCGGGCGCCCCACCCTGCCCCTTGCTTCAGACGACACCGCGCCATGCCCGGCACCTGTCCGTCAGCGCAGCAGCACCTCGCGCAGCGCCGCATAGTCGGCAGCCAGCGGTTCCGCATGCGCGGGACGCTGCAGCAGCGCCGCCAGCGCCGGAGGCACCGGCACTGCTTCGCCGATCAATGGCTCCACCACCGCCTCGAATTTGGCCGGGTGCGCGGTTGCCACCACCGCCCAGTCGCCCTTCGCCCCGCCCGCGCGGAGGTCCTGCAGCACCTTCACTGCCGTCGCGGTATGCGGGCAGAACAGCTCGCCCCCGCTGGCGTGCGCACTGGCGATGGTGGCGCGGATGGTCACATCATCCACCGCGAAAGCACGGAGGGCTGCGCGCAGTTCGGCATCGTCGCCGTCGTACAGCCACCGCAGGCGCTCGAAGTTGCTCGGCGCGCCCACATCCATCGCATTGGCGACCGTGGCGACACTGGCCTGCGGCTGATACGCGCCGCCCTCGAAGTACTTCGGCAGCACATCATTGGCATTGGTGGCCAGCACGATCTGGCCGATGGGAACCCCCAGCGTGCGTGCGAGCACCGCAGCCATCGCGTTGCCCAGGTTGCCGGTCGGCACCACCAGATTGAGCCGGCGCCGATGCTGCCCATGATGGGCCAGTGCCGCATGCGCGTAGTAGCTCATCTGTGGCAGAAGACGCCCCAGGCTGATGCTGTTGGCCGAACTCAGCGGCACGTCCGCCTGCAACGCCCGATCGGCCAGCGCCTGCTTGACCATGGCCTGGCAGTCGTCGAACGAACCCGCCACGCGCAGCGCCTGGATGTTGTCGCCGAAGCAGCCGAGCTGGTGCGCCTGGCGCGGCGATACCCGGCCATCCGGATACAGCACCACCACGCGCACGCCCGGTTGGCGATGGAAGGCCGCCGCCACCGCGGCACCGGTATCACCGGACGTGGCAACGACGATCGTCAGGTCGCGTTCCTTGTCCGCCTGCAGCCTCGACAGCGCGCCTGCCAGGAAACGTGCGCCGATGTCCTTGAAGGCCGCGGTCGGTCCATGGAACAGCTCGAGGACGTAGTCGCCACCACCAAGCGGTCGCAACGGCACCGGAAAATCGAATGCCTCACGGCAGATCGAAGGCAGCGCCTCCTGCAGCGCGTCGCCGCCGAAGAAGGGTGCCAGCAGATCGGCGGCGGTTTCGGCGAGGGTCTCGCCCTGCTGCACATGATGCGGCGCAGGCAAGGCGCTGGGCACATACAGTCCCCCATCGGGGGCGAGGCCGGCGGCGATGGCGGCACTCAGGCCGATGGCCGGCGACTGGCCGCGGGTGGAAACGAATTGCATGGGATCGGCATCCAGTGAGAGGAAAGAAGTCAGCACAGTCGTGCTCCCGCCGCGTCCAGCGGCGAGACCCACGCGTCACTGTCGAAGCCCGCAGCCGCGAATGCCGCCCGAACCTGCCCTGCGGCAGCCTGCGCCTGCACCGCATCCTCGAACCAGGCGAACACGCTGGGGCCGGCACCGGAAATGCCCGCGCCCATTGCGCCCGCCGACAGCGCGGCGTCACGCGCTGCCTCGAATCCCGCGATCAGGCCGGCGCGGCGTGGCTCGATCAGCACATCGCGCAAGCCGGCGCGCACCAGCGTGGCATCGCCGCGATGGCAGCCGCTCAGGACCAGGGCCAGATTCGCGCTCTGGGCGACAAACTCGCGCAGCGCATAACTGCCCTGCAGCGCCTGCCGTGCCCTGCGCGTTTCCAGCACCGCATGCGGATGCACCAGCAGGCTGTGCCAGCACGCAGGCACCGGTACCGGCACCACCCTGTCGGCGGTGCACAGCGCCAGCCCGCCTGCCAGCAAGGGACCGACGTTGTCGCCATGGCGACCGCCGCTGGCCACCGCTTCGCCGTCGAGCGCGTGTGGATACAGAGCGACGCGTGGCAGCGGCGCATCCAGCAGCGCGTTGGCTGCAACCAGTGCCGCGACGCAGGATGCCGCTGAGCCACCCATGCCGGAGCCGAACGGAATGCCCTTGTCGATCTCCAGCTCGAACCCGTAGCCCAGGCCCAGGCCCTCGCGCAGTGACAGCAGTGCCGCGCCAGCCGTGTTGCCCGCTGCCTCCAGTGGAAGCTCGACCGCACTGCCACGGATCGCCGCGATACGCACCACGGGCTCATCAATGCGGCGCACGCTGACCGTGTCGCCGATACCGGCGATGGCATGGCCCAGAATGTCGAACCCCACGGCCACATTGGCCACCGATGCCGGCGCGAATGCACGTGCGATCACAGGCGCGCCCCTTCACCGGCCGCCACCCGCAGCAGGTCGGCAAACACGCCTGCAGCCGTGACCTCCGGTCCCGCGCCGGGTCCCTGCACCACCAGCGGATTCTCACAGTAGCGGCGGGTACGGAACTGCACCACGTTGTCGGTCAGGCGCAGGTTGGCGAACGCGTGTGCCGCCGGCAGCTCGTGCAGACCCACCGACGCGCCGTCCGCGTCAAGCCTGGCCACATAGCGCAGCACTGCGCCGCGCGCGCGCGCGTCCTGCAGGCGTTGCTGCAGTGATGCATCAGACTCGCCCAGGCGGGCCATGAAGTCCTCGACGCTGCCTTCGCGAAGCAGCGCCGGCACCAGGCTTTCCACCTGCACCTGTTCAAGACTGAGTGCGTGGCCGGCCTCGCGCGCCAGGATCACCAGCTTGCGCGCGACATCCACGCCCGACAAGTCATCGCGGGGATCCGGCTCGGTGTAGCCCATCGAACGCGCCTGCGCCACCAGCGAGGAGAACGGCTGGCTGCCGTCGAAGCGGTTGAACAGCCAGGCCAGCGTGCCCGAGAAAATGCCTTCGATGGCCAGCACCTCGTCGCCGGTATCGACCAGGTCGCGCAGCGTGGTGATCACCGGCAGGCCGGCGCCCACCGTCGCCTCATAGCGGAAGCGCGCGCCGCTGGCCGCCGCCGCCGCACGGATCCGCTGGTAGCGCGACAGCGGGCCGGCGCCTGCCTGTTTGTTCGGGGTGACCACATGGATGCCCGCGGCCAGCCAATCGGCATAGCGCTCGGCCACCTCGCTGCTGCCACTGCAGTCGATCACCACCGCATGCGGCAGGTGCGCGGCCAGCAGATGCTCGGTGAAGCGGTCCAGATCGCTGGCCTCACCGCCCGCCTGCAGCGCCTGCCGCCAGTCGGCATGCAGACCATCGGCCTCCAGCCGCATCCGCGAACGCGATGCCAGTGCACGCAGGCGCAGATCGACATTGGCCTTGGCCAGCAGCTGCGGGCGCGCCGCCAGCAACTGATCCAGCAGCGCGGCACCGACGTTGCCCGGCCCGATCACGCCTACTGCGAACGTCTGCGGCGACAACCAGAAACCGGCGTGGGCGGCGCGCAGCGCGCGCGTCGCGTCAGCGCTGTCCACGGCCACCGAGATGTTGCGCTCGGAGGAACCCTGGGCGATCGCCAGGATGTTCACCTGCGCCCGACCGAGCGCCTCGAACAGGCGCGCAGCCACACCGGGCTGGCCCGCCATGCCATCGCCCACCGCCGCCAGCACGCTGACCCCTTCGTGGACCTGCACGCGCTGCACCTGGCCAACCGACAGTTCATGGGCAAAGGCCTGCAGCAACGCTCCGCGGCCACGGCCCGCTTCGGCAGCCCGCACCACGCAGCAGATCGAGTGCTCCGAAGAACCCTGCGAGATCATCACCACCGACACCTGCGCCTGGCGCAACGCTGCGAATACGCGCTCGGCGGTGCCGGGCACGCCAATCAGGCCGGTCCCCTCGAGATTCAGCAGGGCCAGGTCGGGACTCAGCGTGAGCCCCTTCACCGGTCCGCGCGGCGAGCGCTCGGCGCTGATGCGCGTACCCGGATGGGCCGGCTGGAACGTGTTGCGGATGAAGATCGGCAGCCCCAGCCGGATCGCCGGCGACATCGTCTGCGGGTGCACCACTTTCGCGCCGAAGTACGCCAGCTCGCAGGCTTCGTCGTAGCTCAGCGACTCCAGCTGCACCGCCTCCGGCACCAGTCGCGGGTCGGCCGACAGCACACCATCGACATCGGTCCAGATGTGCAGCTCGTCGGCATTGAACAGCGCGGCGAAAATCGCGCCGGAGTAGTCACTGCCATTGCGGCCGAGGGTGGTGATGCGGTCGTTGCGGTCCCGGGCGACGAACCCGGTGGCGACCACGCGCGACTGCGGGTGCTGCAGGCGCCATTTCGCCAGACGGTCGGCGCTGGCTTCCCAGTCCACATCCACGCCCAGCTCGCCGTGGCCGACCACGAGCACGTCGCGTGCATCAAGGACGGCGCAGTCCTCGCCACATGCGCGCAGGTACGTCCCCAGCAGCTGCGCGGAGAACACCTCGCCCAGGCCCTGCACGCGGTCGAGCACTTCACGCGGCAGCTCCCCGATCACGGTCAGCGCGGCCAGCACTTCGGACAGCTGCGCGAAACGCGCGTCGATCCACTCCACGGTGTCGCCCACCTGTTCGCCGAGCAGGGCCACCGCGGCCCCACGATGGCGGGCACGCAACGCATGCCAGGCCTCGCGCCACCCCTCGTCTCCCTGCGCCGCCAGCTGGGCCAGTTCAATCAACGCATCGGTGACGCCCTTCATGGCCGAGACAACGGTGACCTGCTGAGATTCGGGACGGGCCCGCAGCAGGCCGCCGACATGGCGGTAGCGCTCGGCGTCAGCCACCGAAGTGCCGCCGAACTTGTGCACGACCGTGGACGGCGCGGCCAGCTCGGCCGGGGCAACAGAAGGGGGGAGAACGTGGGAAGACATGCAGACCTCGGCAGGAGGCCCCGTCGCATGCAGGTGTCGAGTTTCCCCGCCACCTGGATGGTGCGGGGCCGTGGTTTTCGGGAGTTACACGAAGACGACGGGCCGCACCAGGGCAGTGGTGACGGTGGTGGTGGTAATGGTGGTGATGGCGACCGGTGCAGTCGGACGGCCCGCGGTAGCGGGTGCAATCAGGCTGGCGGTGGCGGCATCAAGGACCATGGCGGACAGAAAACACTGTTCGCCCCGCTGCTGTCAAGTGCTGCAGCGCAAAAACTCCTTGCGCCGATCATCTGTCAACGTGCCGTCATTTGGTTGCAATTGAGACAAAGCGGCGATCGTCGACATTGAGAACGCCTTCAGCCGGCATGTTCGGCGATCGCGCGTGGCGCGCGGTGGGCGTGCGCGCACAGCATCACCCCTGCCACCAGGAACACGATCGCCAATGCCTCCAGCACGGTCGGCCAGCGCTGCTGCCAGGCAAATGCGTACAGCAGCGCGAACAGGGTTTCGAACACGATCATCTGCCCGGTCAAAGTCAGCGGCAGCAGACGGCTGGCCCGGTTCCAGAATGCGTTGCCCACGATCGACGCCACGACCGCAACACCTGCGCTGATGGCCCAGAATGCGCCCCATTGTGCGGCCGTGTGGCTGCCGGCAGACCCGGCGAAGGCCAGCGGTACCAGCAGCAGGGACAGCCCGCCGGTGGTGACACCCGTCAGCAACGACCAGTCATGGCTGGTCAGATCCGGACGCCGCGCCAGCCAGCGGCTGTTGCCGATCGAGTACAGCGCCCACGAGAACAGTGCGCCAAAGGCACACAGCAGGCCGATCAGGCGCTGCCGCCAGGGCGTCGCCAGGTGTTCGGACATCAGCGCCTCCCACCCCACCAGGGCCACGCCAAGCATGCACAGCGCCAGGGCCGGCAACAGCTGCTTCAGGGGCACCGCCCCCTTCTCGCGCACGCCCACCAGGGTCACCACGACCGGGATGAGGCCGACGATCAGCGAGGCCGCAGCGCCACCGGCCCACTGCACGGCCGTGGCCAGCAGCAGGAAGTACACCAGGTTGCCCGCCAGGCTCAGCCACAGCAGGCCGTACCATTCTGCGCGCCCCAGCCTCGGTGCCAGCCGCCTCCAGCGCGGCAGCAGCAGGATCACGGCGATGAGGCCATAGACCAGATAACGGCCGGCAGACAGCTGCAGGGCGTTGAACGTGTGCAGCACGGCAGGCGCCAGGAACACCACGCCCCACAGCGCGCCCGCGGCTACGCCATTGGCGATGCCCAGGACCATCGGATTGTTGCGCATTGCGGATTCTTCGGGGGAGAAGAGGCCGCGCAGTGTAGCCGCCCACCGGACGACCTCTCTTGACCCAGGCTATTGCTGTCCCGGCAGGGCCGGACGCACTCGGCTGCGTTCCCGCAGCGCCATGGATCAGAGGCCGCCCCGCCGCCAGGCCGCAGGGGTAACGCCGCTTTCCCGGCGCAGCGCGCGGGTCAATGCGCTCTGTTCGGAATACCCTGCGGCCAGCGCGATCTCGCTGATCGGCAGCGCACTGGTCCGCAGCTGGTGCTTGGCCCAGCGCAGGCGGCAGGCACTGACCCAGGCCTGCGGACTCAAGCCGAATTCGCGCTGGAACAACGCATGCAGCCGGCTTTCGCTGACGCCGACGAATGCCGCCATGCGCGCGACCGGCCAGGGCTGCCCCGGGTCGGCCTGTACCGCCGTGCACAGCCCCTGCATGCGCGCGCCACTGCCTGCCGGTGCAAACACCCTCAGCAAGGCGGGCAGCAGCAACGGCAGCGGCTGCCCCTGCCGCACCTCGGCCAGCCCCTGGCGCAGGGCCAGCGGCAGATGCAGCCACCGCTGCCTGCACAGGTGCTCCTGCGTGTCGTCGTCCAGAACATCCGGACCGCAATCAACGATCACGAAACCGTTCGGACCCTCCGCCATCTGGTCATGCGCCTCGCCGGCGGCCACGAATGCGCCCTGCAGAAGGTCCAGCCGGCCGCCCCGCCCTTCCAGCTCGAACTGCAGCTCGCCCTGCAGTGGCAGCACCCATTGCGCGTAGTCGTGGCGATCCAGGCCAGTGGCCTGGCCATAGTGCCGGAGGTGGAAAATGGCGCCCATTCGGCAAGTCTGCGCGCCTGGCACCGGCGGTGCAATTGACTGCTATAGTCGGGCCGTCTATCCAGCAAGGAGTGCAGGTCATGGCATATCGACAGGTTTCCCTGGCTCTGGCCGCGAGCATCGGCCTGTCCCTTTCCGTCACCGCCAGCGGGCAGGAACGCCGGGCGCCGGCACCGCACTGCCTCGACGCCGTGGGCGTGCAGGAGGTGGAGCAGGCCTCGCCGCGCTCGATCGCCGTCCGTGCCGCGTCCGGCCAGGCCTACCGGATCGACTTCAGCGAAGACTGCCCGAACGTGCGTGCCGCCACCTCCCTGAAGCTGGAAGCGCCGGCAGGCTGGGCCTGCGGCCGCCCCAGCGAACGCGTGGTGGTGGACGGGCACAGCTGCGCGGTCAGCGCGGTCAGTCCAGTGCAGAACCGCGACTACGCCACTGTCGCCCGTGACAGTGACCGCCTGAGCACCGCGACCCTGCCTGCCGTGACCATCAGCCAGCGGCGCGAGCAGCGCCGCAGCTTCGGCGGATCGGCCTCCTACTGTTTCGCAACCCGCAACGTCCGTGCCTGGTCCTCCGACCAGCAGGGGCTGCTGGTGGAGACCAATCCACACCGCAATGGCGGCCACCGCTACTACCGCGTCGAACTGGGCGGCAGTTGCCGCCAGCTGGACCGCGCGCCACAGGTCAGCTTCCAGTCCGGGCTGCAGAACGGCCTGATCTGCGGCAATCCCGGCGATCGCATCCTCAGTGCCGAGTTCGAGCCCGGCGACGAGCGTGGCCTGGGGCCGCTGCCGCTGTACACCCGCGGCAGCTGCCAGATCCAGGCGGTCTACCCGGCCGCGACCCAGGCGTCGAACTAGCTCCCAACACCGAGGAAGGTGAACGGTGCGCTGGGAACGAAATGCTCCAGCGCATCGCCGGAGAAGGTGTTGCGCTGGTCCTTGCCCAGGTCCAGCTTGAGCACCTTGCCACCGAAGTCGATCCTGTTGAGGTCCACCCAGAACGTATTCGGCGTCATCGCGGACTCGAAGAAGTACAGGCGTCGCTTGTGGTCGGCCACGGTGCGCCAACGCGTGGACGAGATGTTGGGCTCGCCCGGCGTGGTGATTCCGTACGGCACCGAGACATTGCGGATCACACTGAACACACTGGCCAGTGCCACCACGGGGTCTTCCGCCTTGGGAATCGCATTGATGTAGAACGACGCGCGTGCAAAACGGTCGGCCGATCGGTTGGTGCCCGGCAGCATCACCGTGCCGCCGATCTGCTGCCAGTAGCTGTTGAGCGCAAGCTGATGCTCGAAGATGGGCGAATTCGTCATCACCTGGTAGCGGCGATCATGATGGATGACCTGGCGGCCACCGATGTATTCCACGATCGCGCTGTCGCCGCTGGCATCGGACAGAGAGAGATGCAGGGTCGCCTGCCGGTCCTCGCCGGGCACCTTGTCGGTGACGATGGAGTACGGCTCCCGCTGCAGCGCCGCCACGGCCTCTGCAACTGTCGCGAAATTATCCAGCACGTACTGCGCCCACAATGAAATGGCCAGGCCGGGCTTGCTGCCGCGCTGCTGCGGATACTCCGATTCCACCAGCCATAGCAGATTGGCGACCAGCCCCTTCTCGTTCATGCCATCGGTGGTCGACACGTCGTAGCCGGTGGCCACCACGCTGCCGTACCGTGCAGTCCAGGCCAACGACTTCGGCCCGGCCTCGCCGGTCCGTGCAATTCCGCGCGGCAACACGTACAGGTTGGTCGCCACATCGACCTTCCAGTCCATCGACCGCGCCGTGATCACATCGCCGTTGTCACCCAGATAGACCGCACGTGTGCAGGCCAAGGCAGGCATTGCAGCGCCTGCCAGGGCCGCCACCAGCAGCGCGGCCCCTGTGTGCTTCATCCGTACCATGTTGCCCCCGTCCATGCCCTGGAGATCCAATCTCAGCGCATGCTGGGTGAGACAGCGGTGAAGCCCGGCGCCCTTGCCGCGACTCAGCCGGCGTGGAGCGCCGGCTGCACGATGTCGGCGAGCAGGTCCACCGCCGTCGGCGCCGCGCGGTCGCCCTGCAGCGCACGGCTGAATCCGGCCCAGTCGCCCACCGTGAGTCCATGCAGCATGGACGCCTCCACCTGCAGGACACGCATCGCCCAATAGGGAAACTGGCGCTGGCCAAGCCTGCTGCGCGCCAGCTCGACGATGTCGACATGGCTGCCGGCCTGCAGGATGCGCTCATACACCGAATCAATGCCATCCGGCGGCCCTTCGATGTACTGCAGGAAGCGCCCGCCATCATGCAGCAGCACCCCGGTCACGCCAGCCAGCTTGTTGAAACGGGCGGCGTCGTCCACCAGCGCCTGCAGGCGATCTGCGGAAAGATCCGGCAGCGCCTGGCTGACGTAGGCGATGGCTCGCAATGGCATAGCGCTTCCCTGGCAAGATGTGCAGCCACGGTAGCAGTTGCGGATGAGCCCGTCATAAGCGCGCGCCCCGCTTGCTGAAGAATTCAGGTTCAGGCCATATCCGGCCCACCGCACAGCCGTGGCAGTGCCGCCTCCAGCACGACCTGCCCTGCGTCGTTGCGCGCGGTCAATCGACCGCCGTGAGCGCGCACGAACTGATCGACGATGTACAGCCCCAGGCCGAGGCCCTTGCTCTGGTGGAAGCTGGCCTTGAAGGGCTCGAACAGCCGCGGCAGCAGCGCCGCGTCGATGTGGCCGGCATTGCTGACCCGCAACACCACCCGCTGCGGCTCACGACCGTCCAGTTCGACATGCGCTTCGCCGGCATGCGTCAGTGCGTTGCCGATCAGGTTCGATGCGACCTGTCCCAACCGGTCCATGTCGCCCTGCAGGACGGTATCGCCCTGCGCCTGGAAGCGGATCCGCTCGAGTCCGTGGGCACTGCCCGCCTCCGCAATGACCGCGCGGGCCAGGGCGTCGAGGTCGCAGGTCGTGGTCTGCAATCGCAGGCCGCCGCTGCGGATGCGCGAGAAGTCCAGCAGCTGCTCGACCATCCGTGCCATGCGCAGCGTGCTTGCTTCCAGGTGCTGCAATGTCTGCTGTGCAGCGGAATTGCCCGCAGGCAGTTCCAGGCTGAGCTTGTCCGCGCAGAGCAGGATGGCTGACAGCGGCGTCCGCAGGTCGTGGGTAAGCACCGCGGCCATGGTCTCGTTCAACTTCAGCGCGCGCTCCAGGGCTTCGTTGCGCACCTTCAGCAGCTGCCGCTGCTGGTACAGCTCGATGAACACATTGACCTTTCCGAGGATCACCTGCGGCGCCACCGGCTTGTGCAGGAAGTCCACCGCGCCGGTTTCGTATCCCTTGAACGCGCGCACCGGATCATCCGGCGACGCGGTGAGGAAGATGATCGGCACGTCGCGGCTGCGCATCGAGCCCCGCATCAGTTCCGCCAGCGTGAAGCCGTCGATCTCGGGCATGTGCACATCCAGCAGCGCCAGCGCCACCTCGTGCTCGAGCAGCAGTTCGAGCGCCTGGGCGCCGGAGCTGGCCAGCAGCAGGTTGACGCCCTCGCGCTGCAGCAGTGCCTGCATCGCCACCAGGTTCTGTGCAACGTCATCGACGATCAACAGGTTGACCGGGGCCTGGGCCTGCGCAGGGTCCGGTGGCAACAGGTTCATGAAAACAACTCCTTCAAGCGGCGACACATCAGTTCAAGGGGCAGCACCGCATCGGCGCCGGCATGCTGCAGGGCCGAGGCCGGCATCATCGAGGCTTCGGCCTCTTCGGGGCATTGCAGCCAGGCGCGACCTCCCGCCTCGCGCACTGCCGCCACGCCCTCGGAGCCATCACTGCTGGCGCCGGTCAGCAGCAGTGCCAGCACGCGCGGACCAAACACCGCCGCGGCCGATTCAAACAGGGGGTCGATGGCCGGACGCGAATACAGCACAGGCGGATCGATCGACAGGGCAACCGAGGACCGGTCTTCCACCAGCAGGTGATAGTCCGGCGGCGCAAAGGTCACCGTGCCGCGCTCTATCGGCTGCTTGTCCTCCGCCTCGCGCACCGGCACCGCGCAATGCGGTGCCAGCACCTCGACGATGCGGCTGTTGCGGTCACGGGGCACATGCAGAACCACCAGCACCGGCACCGACAGGCCCGCCGGCAGCGCCTGCACGATGGCCTGCAGGGCAGCGACCCCGCCAGCGGATGCACCGACCACCATCACTTCCGGCAGACCGGCGTCATTCATCAGGCGACCTTCCGGTACAGCCGATGTTCGCGCGAACACACGTCGAACGCGTCGTGATGGCAACCGAACTGCAGCGACTCCTTGCTGCCCAGGCCGAGGAAGCCACGATGCACGAGCGCTTCCCGGAACAGGCCCACGGCCCGGTCCTGCAGGTCCCGGTTGAAATAGATCAGTACATTCCGGCACGACACCAGGTGCACCTCGGAGAACACCGTGTCCGTCGCCAGGCTGTGGTCGGCGAACATGATGTTGCGTCGCAGGTGACGGTCGAACACGGCCCCGTCATACGCCGTCGAATAGTAGTCCGACAGCGACGCCCTGCCCCCCGCCGCCAGATAATTGCGGCTGAACTGCGCCAGGCGGTCGATCGGGTAGGCGCCGGCCTCGGCGGTCACCAGGGCGCCGGGATTGATATCGGTGGCATAGACGATGCTGCGCTCCAGCAGCCCTTCTTCGTGCAGCAGCACCGCCAACGACCACACCTCCTCGCCCGTGCTGCAGCCCGCCACCCACAGCTTCACCGAAGGATAGGTGCGCAGTACCGGCACCACCTGCTCGCGCAGGGTGCGGAAGTATGCCGGGTCGCGGAACATTTCCGAGACCTGCACGGTGAAGAACTGCATCGCCTGCGTGAACAGCTCCGGCTCATGGAGCAGGCGATGCTGCAGGTCCGACAGCTTCTCGCACTCGTAGCGCTGCATGGCCTGGCGCATGCGCCGTCGCAGCGACGACACCGCGTAGCTGCGGAAGTCGTAGTGGTAGCGCTGATAGATCGCCTCCAGCAGCACCTTCAGCTCCAGGTCGAACAAGGCCTGCTCGTTCATTGACGCGAGCACCACACCCGGCACAGCGAGACCAGCTTGTCGACATCGATCGGCTTGGCGATGTAGTCGTTGGCGCCGGCCTGCAGGCAACGCTCGCGGTCATCGGGCATGGCCTTTGCGGTCAACGCGATGATCGGGAGATCCTGCAGGTGGCGCTGCGCACGGATCTCGCGCATCGCCGTCAGACCATCCTTCTCCGGCATCATGATGTCCATCAGCACCAGGTCCACCTCGCGCTGCGCCAGCCGATCGACCGCCTCCTGGCCGTTGCGCGCGATCTCCAGGTTGACACCCAGCGGCTCGAGCACGCTCGACAGCGCGAAGATGTTGCGCACATCGTCCTCGGCCAGCAGTACGGTGCGCCCATCAAGGATGGTGTCGCGCCGGCGCGCCTCGCGCAGCAGGCGCTGCTGATCGGTGGGCAGGCTCGCTTCCACGCTGTGCAGGAACAGGGTGACCTCGTCCAGCAGGCGCTCGGGAGAGCGCGCACCCTTGATGATGATGCTCTTGGAATAACGGCGCAGCCGCTGCTCTTCCTCGCGGCTGAGCGCACGTCCGGTGTAGACGATCACCGGCGGGAAGCCGACGTCATCATTGCCGGCCATGTGTTCAAGCAGGTCGTAACCGCTGCCGTCCGGCAGGGAAAGATCCATCACCATGCAGTCAAACGTGACATTGCTGAGCTGCTCCAGCGCTGCGGCCAGTGTGCCGACGGCGACGATCTGCAGTTGATCACGCCCCAGCAACAGCTCCAGGTTGTGCCTCAGTTCGCTGTCATCCTCGACGATCAGCAGGCGCCTGACATCGCGTTGGCTGGTCTGCTCGAGCTGCTCGATGGCCGCCGCCAACCGTTCGCGCGTGGTCGGCTTGATCGCATAGCCGATCGCGCCCAGCTCACGGGCTACCTGGCTGCGGTCCATCGCCGAGACCACGTGCACGGGGATGTGCCGCGTGTCCGGGTTGCGCTTCAGACGCTCCAGCACGCTCAGACCGGAGACGTCAGGCAGGCCGATATCGAGCAGGATGCCGTTCGGCCGCAGCTCCGCAGCCAGCGCCAGCGCCTCCTCCGCCGTGCCGGCAACCACGCAGTCGAAGTCCAGTTCATGCGCCAGCACCACCAGCGCTTCGGCGAATGCCACGTCGTCCTCTACCGCCAGGATCAGGCGTCCCATGCGCTGGCGCCGGCCGCGATCATCTGGAACGTGTGTGGCAGCTGCGGGTGGGGGCACAGGCGCAGTCGGCGCCATCTGTGCAATCGCCGGACGCGCTGTCGGGGTGGCCACGCGCGCGGGCTCCGCGCCCGGCTCCGGCGCGGACACGGGCGCCCCCTGCAGCGGAAGCTCCAGCACGAAGCAGCTGCCACGCCCCGGTTCGCTGTCCACCTGGATTTCGCCGCCCATGCGGGCAGCCAGGTCGCGCGAGATCGACAGGCCCAACCCGGTGCCGCCATAGCGCCGGCGGGTGCTGCCATCAGCCTGGCGGAAAGCCTCGAAGATCACCTGCAGCTGCTCGCGCGCGATGCCGATGCCCGTATCACAGACCTCGAATCGGATGCGGCCACTGCCGCCGGGACGCACGTGCAGGCTGACCTTGCCGTGCTCGGTGAACTTCAGTGCATTGGCCAGAAGGTTCTTCAGAATCTGCTGCAGGCGCTGGCTGTCCACCACCAGCTGACCCGGCGCCAGCGCATCGGCGCTGATCTCCAGGGCCAGGCCCTTCTGCCGCGCGATCGGATCGAAGGTCTCGCGCAGCCGCTGCAGCGCGCTGTCGACCGCGACCACTTCATCGCTCAGTTCGACATGCCCGGCTTCGATGCGCGACAGGTCGAGGATGTCATTGATCAGTGCCAGCAGATCGTTGTTCGACGACAGGATTGCCCGTGCGTACTTCACCTGCTCTTCGGTGAGCGTACCGTCCTTGTTGTCGGCCAGCAGCTTGGCCAGGATCAACGAGCTGTTCAGCGGCGTACGCAGCTCGTGCGACATGTTGGCCAGGAACTCGGACTTGTAGCGCGACGTCGCCGCCAGCTCGTTGCTGTTGCGCACCAGCTGGCTCTGCGCAACCAGCAGGGCCTGCTTCTGCGCCTCCAGCTCGTGCGTGCGCTCCTCAAGCTGTACGTTGCTCTGCTCCAGTTCGGCCTGCTGCTGCTCCAGATGGGTCTGCGACTGCAGCAGGCTGCGGCTCTGCTCTTCCAGCTCCTCGTTGGCCACGCGCAGTTCTTCCTGCTGGGCCTGCAGCTCCTCTCCCTGGCGCTGCGACTCCTCCAGCAGCACGACCAGCTGCGCGCGCAGCAGCGACGCCCGCAGGGCCATGCCGATGGTGTCGCCACAGCGCTCCAGCAGTTCGCGGTCCAGATCACGCTGTTCGCCGACGCTGGATCGACCCAGCTCGACGATGCCGACCACGGCACCGTCACTGGTGATCGGTGCAAGGATCCGCTCACGCACCGGGACCCGCCCGAGGCTGCTCTGGAGTTCAAGTACCGAGGCCTCATCGCCCTGCAGGTGGCGGGTGCGCAAGTCGCGCGCGACCTGTCCGGCCAGCCCCTCCTGCAGCGCCAGCGACGCCGGCATGCCGGTCGGTAACGCCAGTCCGCCCGTCAGTTGCAGGCGGCCGCCCTCAAGCCGGTACACGGCGCCGACATCGGCCTGCAGCTGCGAGGCCAGGCTGGTCGCCGCCGCCTCGGCGATCTGCTCCGGCCCCAGGTCTCCCCGCAGGCTCATGGCCACGGCGTTCTCCGCCTCCTGCAGCCACAGGGCGCGCATGGCCTGCCGGCGCGCCTGGATGGCGCGGGACACGATCAGCGCGATCATCAGGAAGGCCGCACCGCCGATGGTGCGGTTCACCAGCGAGAACGCCGAATTCGTGCTTGCCGGGGCGATGTGATAGCCCACCATCAGCAGCGCGCAGGCCAGCACCGCGACCACGAACGGTGCGCGTGCACTCCGCTGGAACACCGTCACGCCAACGGCCAGGAAGTAGGCCAGCCACACCGCATAACCCAGAGGCACGACAAGTTCCAGTGCGATGGTTGCGGCCAGCAATGCGGCGGCAGTCATCCATATCCAGCGGTCGCGCGAGGTTGCACCGGGACGCATACGGGGCGATTCCAGAAGGCAAAGAAGTGCGTGATGGTACCCCGTGTCGTATTCAGCCGCATACGACCAATGGCACGGGCAATCCCTGCACACATCCTTCACACTGCAGTGCCTAGCTTTCCGGCCCTCACAGGGGTAATGCTCATTTCCACGTGGACGCACCCGCTTCTACGAGGTCCGCTCTGACGGACACTTCCCAACAGCTGCGCCTGCTGATAGACAGCGTGCGGGACCATGCGCTGTATCTGCTCGATCCCGAGGGCATCGTCTGCAGCTGGAACCCCGGGGCCGAACGCATCAAGGGGTATGCAGCCGACGAAGTCATCGGGACCCACTTCGGACGCTTCTACCTGCCAGCAGACCGCGACGCCGGCGAGCCGCAGCGGCTGCTCCGGCTGGCCGCGCAGCAGGGTCATTGCTCCGCCGAAGGCTGGCGCGTCCGTCGCGACGGCGCCTCGTTCCGCGCCAGCATCGTGATCGAGCCGGTGCTGGAGAACGGCGAACTGCTCGGCTACGTCAAGATTACCCGCGACATCACCGAACAATGGCAGGCGCAGCGCCTGCTGCGTGACGCACAGCGTGCACTCCGGCAGACCCAGCAGTTCGAGACGGTCGGCCGGTTGAGTCGTGGGCTCTCGCATGAATTCAATAATCTGTTGACCACCATCGGCAACGCACTGGATCTGCTGGCGCTGCGCGTGGGCAGTGATCCGCGGGCCCACGAACTGCTATCCACTGCACAGACGGCGACCGACCGCGGCGCATTGTTGACCCGCCAGTTGCTTGCGTTCAGCACAGGGCAGACCCTGATCCGTGAACCGGTGGACGTCAACGCACTGATCGGCGAATCCCTGCCGGGCCTGCGGCGCGCGCATGCCTCGGGTACACTGCTCGGGACGGAACTGGCTCACGATCTGCCACCGGTCTGCACCGACGCGCTGCAGCTGCAGACCGCCCTGGCGAACCTGGTCGCGAACGCTGTCGAAGCCACGGCCGATGGCGGCCATGTGCTGATCGCCACCGCACTGGAGCATCGCCTCGATCCGGATGGAGAGGCTGGCCAGCAACGCCGATACGTGACGGTGAGCGTGCGTGACCAGGGGCGTGGCATGCCCGTCGATGTGGCGGAACGCGCGACAGAGCCTTTCTTCACCACCAAGGACATCGGCAAAGGCAGCGGACTGGGCCTGAGCCAGGTGTTCGGATTCACCACCCAGAGCGGCGGCTTCGTCGATGTCTCCACCACGCCAGGCATCGGCACCACAGTCAGCCTGCTGTTACCCGCACTAGAGGAACCCGCTCCATGACCGATGACCCGATCCGCGTGCTGATGGTGGAGGACCAGACCGACCTGCGCGAAATGATAGGCCTGGCCCTGCGCGATTTCGGCATCGACGTGGCGACCACGGCCGACGGTCATGAAGCAGTGGCGCTGCTGCGCGGCGATACCCGCTTCGACGTGGTGTTCAGCGACGTCAGCATGCCCAATGGCATGTCCGGCATTGAACTGAGCGAGCACGTCGCGCGCGACCAGCCGCACGCCCGCATGATCCTCTCCTCCGGCTATGCGCGCTCGCAGTTGCCGCCCCTGCCCGAACAGGTCGAATTCCTGCCCAAACCCTACCGACTGCGGCAACTGGTGGAGCTGCTCAGGCAGGACTGAGCCTCGCCAAGTGCCTCAGGGGAGTTTTTCCCTGTCCGCACGCCTGCTGCGGCCCCTGCGCCGACGGTGAACCCGGCTGCAGATTTCAAGAATTGCGAGCACGCAGGCGAACACCGCGGCCACTTTGCCAATGGCGATCAGCAGGTGCATGGCGACTCCCGTCTGGACCAAAGGCGTGCAGGTGGCCGGGCACCCGTCCCGGCAATGGGGGCCACTGTAGGCCCGGCAAACCCATGCGGCCCGCAGACTGCTATGCGTTTCCGGCAAGAATTCCCCGCGGACTCAGTCATCCAGAGAGTCGGCCTCGCCCAGTTTCCGGCTGATCCGCGATCTTCGCCAGCCGCCGTGGGAGCGGAAGTAACCGGTGTCCCCGCTGACGGCATAGCGCAACGCTGCCCACGCGGCAGCGACCAGGGAGGCCTGCCAGCCCCGTGCCTTGCGAAAGGCGTACTGGAAACGCCCCATCAGCCGGCCGCCGGGGGGATGATCGGGAAGGCGGGGCGAGGCGCGCTTGCAGCGAAGACGGCATGGCGCACCCTGCAGCACAGGGGGACGGCGCCCGGACCGACGCCAACGGACGTCACGGCATTGCGATTCATTCGGATCCTGCTGGTCATGGGGGAAGCGCTGCGCACGGCAGAGCAACGCCTGCCACGAGTCCCCCTGCCGACCCGTCACGCTGGAGTGAAAACTGGGCGCTCAGCAGTTAGGCTTGCGTGAAAACGACATGCCTACCTGACTGGACGTTCAGGCTGGGCGCTCGTTGCCCTTGCTCGGCCATGGCGAGCAGCGGGATCGACGTCCGCGCTATCGACCCACGCCGATGACCGACGGGAGGAAGCCGGCAGGATAATGAATGGGGTGCGGCCATGAATCAGCCGCGCCAGACGGATCGCAGCAGCCCCTGAAGGAATGAAGAGTGGCGCACCGGGCCGATCAACTGAAGCCCATTGATTCATGGTGACCCCGGCCCGATTCGAACGGGCGACCTTCCCCTTAGGAGGGGGACGCTCTATCCAGCTGAGCTACGGGGCCTTGCGCAAGCGCTAAAGCATACCGCGTCCAGCTGAATGGACCAAGCCACCGCCGATGGCCGCGCCGTCGGCGGAAGGTATGCTGGTCGCCCCACATCAGTCCCACCTGGATGTTCGAGTTCTGGCTTTTCCTCTCTAATCTGGGCGACAGCCGCTGGCTGTTGCCCATGGCCACCGTGCTGCTGGCATTGCCGCGAAGCGAGGCGCGCTTCAAGCGAAGGTGGGCGCTGGCGATCGCTGCCACCGCCGGGCTGACCTTGGCCTCCAAGCTCGCGTTCATGGGCTGGGGGTTGGGCATTCAGCACCTGGACTTCACCGGCATTTCCGGGCACGCCGCCATGTCCAGCGTGGTGTACCCGGTGGTCGGCGTACTCCTGGCAGTCGCGTTCAGGAGCAGGGCTCACTTTCCCGCTGCGGCCGGCGTCGGCCTGGCGGTGGCGATCGGCGCTTCACGCCTGCCCCTTCACGCCCACAGCCTTTCCGAGGTGCTGGCCGGCCTGGCGCTTGGCCTGGCCAGCAGCGCGTGGGTGCTGCGTTGCGGCCTCCCTACGGAGCGCATACCGACGTGGGCGATGGGTGCTGCCGTGATGGCCGGACTGGCGCTGCCCCTTGCCGTTCCGGAGCTTCACACTCACCGGTTCGTCATTGCCCTCGCCAAGCTGCTTTCCGGTCGCACCGCGGTCTTCGAGCACTTCTGAGCGACCATCAGCCAGATGAATCCGGGGGCCAGAGAACCGCCAGTTTCCTTGACAGGCCTCAATGTGGCTGGGACTATAGCCTTGGAAAATTTCCCTCACGGAGTAGGAGACCCCGTAGATGAAGAAGATGATTGCCGTTCTGGCCCTCCTGGGTCTGTCCTCCCCGCTGTTCGCTCAGGATGCTCCGGCCTCCACTGACGGCAGCAACGAAGTGGCCACCACCGAAAACGCCAGCGCTGCCGCCTCCGGCACCCTGAACACCGCTGCCTCGATCGGCCTCGGCGTCGCCGCGGCTGCGGTGATCTACAGTGTCGCTGCTGACAGCAGCAGCGATGACGCAGGCAACGACAACGGCGGCGGCACCACCAACCCGCCGGGCGGCACCACCGGTTCGACCGGCACTACCGGCACCCGCTGATAGGAACGCCGCTGTAGTACCCACGCCCTCGCCGGGCGGCAGTTCGGCGAGGGCTTTTTCATGCCCGCTCGGGCCAGGAATGATTAACGATGGACTGCAAGCGTCTCGTCGCCACCATGGCGTTCGCCTTCACCCTGTCTGGCTGTGTGTGGGCCCCTGGCCAGCACATGCGTTCGAGTTCACTGGTGCGCGACAGCCAACAGGTTGGAAATGATCAGATTGAACTGATTCCGATCACGCCCAAGTTGATCGCGATGGATCGCGCGACCCAGGTCGCTCCCGGCCTCCCTGCCACGTTGGCCCAGTACCAGCCCGGCCCTTACCAGATCGGCGCGGGCGACATTCTTTACATCACGGTCTGGGACCATCCCGAGTTGACCGTACCGGCAGGCCCGCAGCAGCAGCTCAGCGCAGCAGGCCGCCTGGTGAACTCCGACGGCACCCTGTTCTATCCGTACATCGGCAAGGTCACCGCTGCCGGCAAGACCCCCGCGCAGCTGCGCGAGGAAATCACCAGCAGGCTGGCCCGCTACATCGAAGCGCCGCAGGTTGATGTTTCCATCCTGACCTATGCCAGCCAGCGCGTCTGGGTCACGGGCGCCTCGCGCCAACCGGCCACCGTTCCGCTGACCGTCACCCCGCTGACCCTGGGCGATGCGATCAGCCAGGCGGGGCTGGACCCGACCCAGGCGGATCTGTCCGGTGTGCGCCTCACCCGCGAAGGCACCACCTATACACTTGACCTTGACCGGCTGGGTCGCAACGGTGGCGGCGACACCAACGTGTTCCTCAAGGCCGGCGACCATCTGTACGTGCCCTATCTCGACCGCAAGGAAGTCTTCGTTGTAGGCGAAGTGAACCAACCGGGCGCCATGAATTTCAAGACCGGCGAGATCTCGCTGAGCCAGGCGCTGGGCCGCGCCCGTGGCCTGCTGCAGACCACCTCCAACGGCAACGCCGTCTACGTGATTCGTGGCTCGAACGATCTGCAGGAGCGGCCGTCGCAGGTGTTCCATCTGGAAGCGAAGTCACCGACCGCCTTCGCAGTGGCCAGCCAGTTCAATCTGCAGCCGGGCGACGTCGTGTTCGTCGGCGCCGCCGGCGTGACCCGCTGGAGCCGCTTCGTGAACCAGCTGCTGCCGTTCACTGCCATCATCAGCAACGCAGCCAGCGCTCGCAACGATCTGGACAACAACTGACGAGGTCGGCATGAGCAGCAACGCTCGGGCGACGCTCGTCCTCCAGAGTCTTCGTGCAGGCGTGTTGGCCGTGCTGACCGTCGCCGCAGCAACGGGCTGCGGCGTGGTGAGCCGCAGCAGTGTCAAGGCTGTCCAACTCGCCATCCAGGGCAAGCCCGATGTCGAGCCCACGGCAGAGGACGTTGCACGCAACCGCTATCCGCAGATCAAGGTCAATGGCCCGGCCGGCGGCGCCGTGCTCGTCCTGGGCGGCTTGGATGGCGGCCGCCAGGCGTGGTACAGCAACGAGCGCAGCATCGTGTTCCTGCGCAACGGCCTGGTTGAAGCAACCCATGGTGGCTCACCCGAACTGCAGAGCATGCGCATTTCGGGTCCAGATCCATTCGTCGATCTGCGCAGGGCGCGCGACGGCGACACCGTGCAGCGGCTCTATGACGTCATGCCCGGCTACCAGTTCGGCCAGCACGTCACCGGAACGCTGCATCCGCTGGGCCAGGAAAAGGTCGAAATTCTGGGACGCACGCGTGAGTTGCTGCACGTCCGCGAGCGGTTGAGTGGCCAGGGCTGGAAGCAGGACAACCATTACTGGGTCGATCCTTCCAACGGATTCATCTGGAAGAGCGTGCAGGCCATCGCACCGGGCACCCGCCTGGAAATCATCCAGCTCAAACCCTATTCGCCGGATCTGCAGCCCCGATGAAGCAGCGATTGATCGGCCTGACGCTTGGCCTGACACTTGCCAACTCCGCCCTGGCGGCCCCCCCGATTTCCGTGGATGTCTCCGGCCACGTCCGCGCGCCAGGCGTGCACAGTCTGGCCTCCGGCGCGCGCATCAGCGCTGCTGCACTGGCTGCGGCCCCGGACGAGCAAGCCTACATGCTTGGCGCGGCCCTGCTGCGCACCGATGCCGTGGTGCCGCAAACACGCTTGAAGGCAGGGCTGCTGTTCGACCTGCAGACGCTTGCGGCCCTGCAGGATGACACCGACGTCGCGGAGGCTGCCGATCGCATGGCGCGTGAGTTCAGCGACCTGCCCGTCACTGGTCGCGAAGTGCAGCTTCTCGAACCGCGCTCGCTGGAGGCCGCCCGCAGACAGGACCGACCGGCCCGCGCAGGCGATCGGCTGATCTATCCCTCGCGACCGCAGACGGTCACCGTCACCGGCGCCGTAGCGCAACCCTGCGCGATACCACACGTTGCGATGCAGGATGCCCGGATCTATCGCAGCCGATGCGCGTTGCTGCCGGCAGCCAGCCCTGACGATCTGTATGTGATCCAGCCCGACGGCCGCGCCGCGAAGATCGGCGTCGCCCTGTGGAACCGCAGTGCGCCCGTGGCGCTCGCGCCCGGTGCGGTGATCTACGTCCCCATCGCGGGATCGGCCGTGCGCTCGATCGCCCCCGATATCAACGACGAAGCCGCCCGCTTCCTCGCCACCCAGGTGCTGGACGCGCCGGGAGTTTCAAATTGATGTCCCGTAATCGAATGCCGCTGGCGAGCGCCGCTGTGGCTCTTCTGAGCCTGAGCATCAGCGCTGCCCTGCATGCCCAGGAAGGCCCCACCCCCACCGCCAGCGACTGGGGCGGCGTCGGCCTTTTGCAGACGCCAAGTGCGCGCATGAGCGATGAGGGCGAACTCAGCCTCACTGCCAGCCATACGTCGCCTTACAGCCGGTACACGGTCGTGATGCAGCCATTGCCTTGGGTGGAGGGTGCGTTCCGCTACATTTCGGTCGCCAATCGACGTTATGGTTCTGAAGGCCTCAGTGGCGACCAGAACTACAAGGACAAGTCCATCGATCTCAAGCTGCGGCTGTGGCAGGAAGGTCGCTGGCTCCCGGAAGTCTCCGTCGGTGCGCGCGATCTCGGTGGCACCGGGCTGTTTTCCAGCGAGTACCTCGTCGCCAACAAGCGATTCGGACCGGTGGATGCCAGCCTTGGCGTGGCCACCGGCTACATCGGCAACCGTGGCGACATCGCCAATCCGCTCGGCGCCATCGACGACCGCTTCAAGGAACGCCCCGGCGTCAACACCCCTGGTGATTTCAACACCAGCGCCATGTTCCGCGGCCGTCTCGGCATATTTGGTGGCATCAGCTACCAGACGCCATGGGACCGCCTGCAGC
The DNA here is from genome assembly GCF_056757995.1 of Stenotrophomonas sp. STEN147. Taxonomy (NCBI): domain Bacteria; kingdom Pseudomonadati; phylum Pseudomonadota; class Gammaproteobacteria; order Lysobacterales; family Lysobacteraceae; genus Stenotrophomonas; species Stenotrophomonas sp. STEN147. The sequence continues at coordinate 501,483 of NZ_JBRRCG010000001.1, read as the reverse complement.
TGAAGCTCGAGTACGACGGTAACGACTATCGCAACGAGCCCCAGCGCAACAACCAGAAACAGTCATCGCCCATCAACCTCGGCGCGGTGTTCACGGTCAACAACAACGTGCTGCTGCATCTGGGCTGGGAGCGTGGCAACACGGCCATGGTGGGCATCACGCTGCGCTCGAACCTGGCCCAGGCCACGCCCATGACAAAGCTCCTGGACCCACCGCCAGTACCCCGCGGTGCTACGGTGAGCCAGGCAACGGGTGTGGAAGAAGCCCAAGCGGCCACCGCCACCACGGATTGGCCAGCCATCGCGCGCGAACTGGAGGACAATGCCGGCCTGCGAGTGAAGCGCATCGATCGCAGTGGGCAGGAGCTGATCGTCAGTGCCGAACAGCGCCGTTTCATCTATCCCGCGCAGGGCATTGGACGCGCTGCGCGTATCCTCGACGGGCACGCTTCGCCGGATGTCAGCTGGTGGACGCTGCGTAATGTGCGCCTCGGTCTGCCTGTCGTCGAGACCAGCCTCGAACGCAAGACGTTCAACGATTACCTGGACGACCGCACCGACCTGGCCGCGGTCAGCCGCCATGTCGAAATGACCGTTCCTTATGCCCGGCGGTCGGAAACGCTGTACGAAGCGCCACTGAAGCGCTTCGACGGCGCGTTCAATGTCGGCTACCGGCAGTCCGTCGGCGGCCCGGATGGCTTCATCCTGTTCCAGGTTGCGGCGATGTATGGCGCGACGTTCCGCTTCAACGACAACCTGTGGTTGAGCGGCACCGCCAGCTACAACGCGTACAACAACTACGACAAGTTCAAGTACGACGCACCCAGCAGGCTGCCTCGGGTACGCACCTACGTGCGCCAGTACCTGACAACCTCCGACTTCACCCTGCCCAACCTGCAGTTGACTGGCACCAAACAGCTGGGCCGCGACCTGTACGGCATGGCTTATGCCGGCCTGCTGGAATACATGTACGGCGGCGTCGGCGGCGAGATCCTCTATCGGCCGATGGACGAGCGCTGGGCGCTGGGTGCTGAACTGAACTGGGTCAGGCAGCGGGATTTCAACCAGCGCTTCAGCTTCCGCGACTACAGCGTCACCACCGGTCATGCCACGCTCTACTACCTGTGGGGCGACCAGCGCCGCATCATCAGCGCGGTCAGCGCAGGCCGATACCTGGCCAAGGACTGGGGTGCGACCGTGTCAGTAGCCCGCATGTTCGACAATGGCGTGACGATGGGTGCCTACGCCACCAAGACCGACGTTTCATCGCGGGACTTCGGTGAGGGCAGCTTCGACAAGGGCATCTACTTCTCGGTGCCTTTCGATTTCATGCTGCCTCGGTCGACGCGCGCACGCGCCGATTTCATGTGGAACCCACTGTATCGCGATGGTGGTGCCCGCCTGTCGCATTCCCACAGCCTGTACCAGCTGACATCGGAACGCGATTCTGAGTTCTTCTACCGGAACTTCGACGCCATCGCGAAATAATGCCGACAAAGCAAGAAGGCGCCCCGCAAGGGCGCCTTCCTCGTTCTACTTCTTGAAAACTCCGACCAGTACGTCTCCGTCAAAGACCAGCAGCGACGAGATCCTGCGCCGCTCCATCAATACCAGCGCATCCTCGACCCGTGTACCCACGCTGACCTGCGCCGGCGAGGCCGTCATCAGCTCGGCCGCAGACTTGTCGAACACCTCGCGACCATGACGCTCGAGCGCCCGGCGAACATCACCATCGGTGATGATCGCGTAGCTCGCGCCGGCCCGTACGATCGCCAAGCCCAGACTGGACCGGGTGATGGCCTGGAGGACATCCATCATCGATGCGGCTGCGTCCACTACCGGCAGGCCGCCGGCGATCATCTCATGCTCGACACGCGACAGCAGGCGCCTACCCAGCGAGCCTCCCGGATGGAAGCGCGCGAAGTTCTCCGGCTGGAAGCCTCGCGCCTCCATCAGCGCAACCGCCAGCGCGTCCCCCATCGCCAGCGTCGCCGTAGTCGATGCGGTGGGCGCCAACGCAAGAGGACACGCTTCCTGCGCTACACCCGCGTCCAGGTGGCAATCGGCAGCCTGCGCCAGCGTCGATGTCGCCCGACCGGTGATTGCCACCAGGAAGTTGCCGTTGTCCTTGAGGAACGGCAGCAGCTTCACCACTTCTTCGGTTTCACCGGAGTAGGAAATCGCAACGAACACATCGGTGGCTGTCACCATGCCCAGGTCGCCGTGGAAAGCCTCACCTGGATGCATGAAGAAGCTGGGCGTTCCCGTACTGGCCAGCGTGGCGGCGATCTTGCGCCCGATGATTCCCGACTTGCCCATGCCGCAGATGATGACCCGGCCCTGAGAACCCAGCACCTGCTCGACCGCCTGGGTGAACTGCCCATCCAGCCTGCTGGCGAGCGCGGCGACAGCCGATGCCTCGATCTGCAGGACACGCTTGGCCGATGCGATGTGATCGGCGACTGATACCACGGAAGACATACCTTGTTTCCTTCTGATGATAATTCGCGGCGAACCTCGCTGCGCCGCGCTTACCCGCGCAACCTTGCGCCGGCTACTGCACCGCTCCAGCGGCGCTCCATCCTGCTATGAGCGGCGCGTAGGCTGCCTGCAGATCCACGCCGCCCTCGGCAAGGACACGCTCGGCCACTTCCCGCCCCACGCCGCGGCCGCCTCGAGCATCCGTGACCACGTCGGCGGCGGCCAACACCAGAGGATGCGCGTCGGAAGGCGCATAGAAGCGCCCCACCCTGCCGGCCAACGGCAGGTCTACGACATCATCCCCGACATAGGCGATCTCGGTTTCGCAGACACCCACGTCACCACAGATGGCAGCCAGCGCGTCGAGCTTCTCCAGCCGGCCCGTCACAGCCACATCCATGCCCAGCTGCCGGATCCGGAAATCCAGGGACGGGCTGGCCTTGCCTGACAGCACGCCACAACGGATGCCATGCACGCGCAGCAATGCGACCGCCAGACCATCGCGGACATTGAAGGTCTTGAACTGCTCGCCCTTGCCATCGATGTGCAGGCCGCCATCGGTCAATACACCATCCACATCGAACAGGACCAGCTTGATCGGTCCCTGGTACCTCGCCGATGCCATGTCAGGCAATATCAAGCTTGGGGAACGACTTCACCAGATCATCGACCGCCTTGATCTGCGCCAGGAACGGTTCGAGAGCGCTCAGCGGCAACGCGCTCGGACCATCGCAACGCGCATTGTCCGGATCCGGATGCGCCTCCAGGAACAGACCTGCCAGGCCAACCGCCATACCCGAGCGCGCCAGCTCCACCACCTGACGGCGGCGACCACCGGAGGCTTCGCTACCCGCATCGCGACGCTGCAGGCTGTGTGTCACGTCGAAGATGGCGGGCAAACCACCCGTGGCCTCGATCATCTCGCGGAAGCCGAGCATGTCCACGACCAGGTTGTCATAACCGAACTGGGCGCCGCGCTCACACAGGATGATCCGCTCATTGCCGGCCTCGCGGATCTTGCTGGCGATGTTCTTCATCTGCGTCGGGCTGAGAAACTGCGGCTTCTTGATGTTGATGGCGCGGCCGGTACGCGCAATGGCGGTGACCAGATCGGTCTGGCGCGCCAGGAACGCAGGAATCTGCAGTACGTCGACCACTTCGGCCACGGGCGCCGCCTGGTCTACCTCATGGACGTCGGTGATCACCGGCACGCCGAAGCGGTTTTTCACTTCCTGGAAGATGCGCAGCCCCTCGTTCAGGCCTACCCCACGGAAGGAGTTGATCGACGAGCGGTTCGCCTTGTCGAACGAAGCCTTGAAGACATAGGGAATGTCGAGCTTGCGGGTGACCTCGACATACTTCTCTGCGGCGAACAGCGTCGAGTCGAGGTCTTCAAGCACATTCAGACCGCCGAAGAGGACGAAGGGGATATCGTTGCCGACGACCACCTTCTCGGAAATTGAAACGTTCATCAAACAACCTCTCATCAATGGTTAATCGTTCGCACCCATGCCTGCTGGCCTGAGTCATAAGACCGCACGACCCTCGCGGGAGAGCCGACAAGAACCGAATTGGGAGGGTATTCTCCCCTGACCACGGAGTTCGCGCCAACCACGCAGCCGTCTCCAAGCCGGGTGCCAGGCTGGATCCGCGCCCCCATTCCAATGAAACAGTTCTTCCCGATCCGGGTCTCCCGGGTTGTATGGCCTTGCGACATCACGGGGACGCCGACCTCCTGGTAATCATGGTCGATATCGGTGATTGATACGAATCCAGCTATCACCGTGCCCTGCCCAATGACCAGTCGCTCTCCACACGTTATGTGTACGCATTGACCCAGGGCCACGTCGTCCTCGATCACCAGTTCACCCTGACCGTGGCACTCGGCCCGCAGTCCCGGAAAAATCCGGACGCGTCGGCCCATCGACATTCGGCGAAGACCAAGCATGAACAACGGTGGCCCCATGTATCCCGGGAACCCGAACGCGCCCATGAAGCAGCGATAAACGAGGGCGCGAGCAACCCAGCAGAACTTGAACAGGTAGCTCATCTCGCGCCCTCCGAACTGGAGGCGGACATAACGCGGTTCCAAACCGCATCCTGGGGATCGTAGCGCCTGACTGCGCGCGCTGGTGCGCCTACCAGTACGGAGTACGGAGGGAAGCTGCCCCTGACCACGGCGTTCGCGCCAACCACGCACCCCTTGCCGAGGGTCGTGCCCGCCTGGATACGGGCACCGACGCCGAGAAAGCAGTTCTCACCGATACTCGTGGCCCTCACTGTCACGGGCTGATGCGCAACAGGCGTCGATATATCCTCATACTGATGATCGGTATCAGTTACAAAAACACCCGACGATATCAAACATCCAGAGCCAATCGAAAGCTGCGAGCTGCAGATGATGTGAAAGTTCTGACCAATCGAGACGTCATCGCCCACGGTCAACAACCCATTCTCGAAACACTCTGCCCTCATGCCCGGAAAAATCCGCACCTTCTTACCAAACGACATTCGGCGAGGGCCAAGAACAAATACTGGACGCCCCAGATAGCCCGGCATTCCGAAGGAGCGGAATATCATCTTGTAGAAGATCGCGCGCAGCACCCATGTTATTTTGTATACCAGATGCATTGGAACTCCCAGCTAGAAAATTGGCCATCAGGATCGGGCAGTACGAGCCGCCCCTCGGCTCGCCATTGAGACAAGTCGTACGAGTATGAAAGCAATCAACAGCAAGGTGCCGGCCTTGAACATGATATTGACGCTGTACGCCATCCATCGAGGAAAAGTAAAAAAGAGGAACGTGGCGTACACCGCAAGCAGCGGATAACGGCAACTGTACTTCATCACCCACCCGAACAGCATTCCCGCAAGAATTACACCCGGCACCCCACCCCATACAAAGAAGGTCACGCCAGGAAATCCTCCATTCCCGGGAATAGGGATATGCTTCATTGCTGCAAAATTTATGTATGCGGACTCGTCAACCATGGAGGAAGGGAGGAAGATTGAAAGTACCACGTTGAGCATCGACTCCATGGCAAACTGAAAGTCAAAGATTCCGTCATGCACAAGCTTCATGTAGACAGCAGAGGAATATATGACTCCACCCTGATTGTTCCGCATGGAACCATCATCACTGATGTTGAATATGATCTGCGCGAAGCTCTGCCCGGACTCGCCGACCCTGAACAGAGCCAGCAGCGACAGTGCGACAAATCCCACTCCAAATATGAGTGCAACCTGCCGGATGTTCTTCGGGCGAATGTAGAGCAGGAGCATCGCGAACGCGACCATGGACGCTGGCAGTCGCTTCCCATAGTAGAGCGGCGCCAGAACAAACAACGCTGCCGCGACAATCAAGACGCGACGCCTGATGGTGCTCTGTCCGGAATAGCAGTAGGCAACCAGGATCAGAATGAGAACATACTCGAATAGAATTGACGAGCCACTTAGCTCATAGTCATACGACTGTTCAAAGATATTGCCCTGAATAGAGCTTGCCGCAATCACAAGGCATACGAGCATCGCGATGATTGCCGACCAGAACACCACCGCACTGTCCTTCCTGCGATAGTCAACAACAGTCAAGGGCCGCGAATTGCCCAGAACCAGGAACAGGCTGGCGAGAAAAATCCCCTGCGCAGCAAACGCCTGCGCGATAAAGGTCGAATTCACGTTCCAATAGAGGTAATGAATATCGACCCCAAGAGAAACCGAAAACAGCCAGAATATCGGATAGGTGACCGAAAAGAGCAGCAGGAAGGAAAACTCGATCGATTTTGAGAGAGCGCGCAGCTTGAGGACGTGATATCCGATCAGGACCGCCGGGACAATAATGCTGCCAAACTGGCCATGGCCGAGAAAAAGCCCAATGACGAAGAACAGAATAAATCCTGCGTCAATCAGCTTGTGAGCACTCATCCTCATCCTCATCCTCCGACGATCACGGCGGCGACCAAGCAGTACAGCGCAATAGAAACTAGAAGCATATAAGGATTGGTGAGCAGAACGCGATCAACGAGGTAGATATATATGGCCAACGCAAGTCGAAGAGCGAAGTAGAAGAGGCCACCGAGGAATGCAAACAACACCAGGCTACCCGCCGCCGCCGCCATCCACTTCATCCATACGAACACGCACATCAGAGTCATGGCCAGAATCAGGGCTATCCTGGCACGCCCATTGATCTGCATGTATTCAAGGACCGGGCCGCACACGCTGGAAAGTGCGAGCCCCGCCGACAGAACGAGAACTGCAGCCGGGAAATCGGGGCCAGCCACCCCCAGCACCATCGGAATGAAGGGCGAGATGACCGCAATTCCGATCAGTGCTGCGCAAGAAAGCAGCAGGGTGCGCATCTGCAACGATCGGACCTTTTTCTGTTGGCCGATGTCATCGGCCAAGGAGAAAAGCATGGGTTCGGATGTCTTCGACATGGCCATGGCGGGGAACATGGCGGTGAGTGCCAGCATGTAGACAAGGTCGTACTCGCCGGCAGTCTCCACGCCCATTACAGCGTTGATGATCAAGACGTCTACGCGGTCAACCGCAGCCAGCAACGCCACGGGCAGTCCGATCACCAGCATCTCGCCGATCACGGATCGGCTGCGTGTCCCTGGAATCGCTGGATCGGAACCACCTTTCATCGCAGACCGCAGGTGCTTCCACAACTGCAACAGTGACGTGCCCTGTGCGAGGAACATCGCGGCGGACGCAGAGACGGCCGTGGGATGGAGCCAGGCAAACACAATCAGTAGCGGCGCGCGCAGAAGACGTTGATGGAAGTTCAGGTGAATCTGGGCGCGTGCGGGAGATCCTACGTGCCTCCAGATCGTGTTGGCGAGGTTGTAGCAGATGGTAAGCGGGACAAGGAGCACACCCAGCGCGAAGACCGGGAATCCCACCGTTCCTGCAAAGGCGTAGCGAGCGAGAAGTGGATAGGCAAGGAGCAGCACAGCAGCTCCGACCAGGGAGATCGTCATGACCATCCGCACCGTTCTGGCCACGCCCGCTGAGTCGCCCTTCTGGATCAATCGGCTGACCAGGCGCTCGCCCCCCAACGCCAGGAACGGAATCATCAGCGTCGAGAAGTTCGCCCCGACTCGAAACTCGCCAAACTCCGCGGGGCTGATGAGGCGGGTCAACCACAAAGTCGCGCCCAGCATCAGCGCGTTGCCAAGCAGGTTTGATGCGACTCCCCAGTAGATTCCCTTTGCTGTCATTCCACCACAGCCCCAGCCGAATCAGTGCGCTTGCCGTCTGCCGGCTCAACGGCAGGTGAGGTCAAAGCATCCGCGATACCCGACGCGGCAATCAGATCCGTATCCAGCATGTGCCCTTTGATGAAGTATCGGTCTCTCATCTGCGCGACGATCGCCCGCGGATCGCAGCCGCCCAGAAGCTCCGAGACACGCTTATGCAGGACCATCTGGAGGGATGCGGATAGATCCGCTTCCGCGTGCACCCGCGTGATCCCTGGCAGATGATCGTAGAAGGCGCGCCCGAGCAGGATCGCCGGCACATTGGACATGTAGGCATCGAAACCGGTCATGGAGTTCACCGTGACCACCACTGCGGCGTCAGCCAGATCCTCCTTCAACTCAGCACTCGAAAGCGCAACGTCAGGTGCCGATGCGATCAGTCCATACATCGCCGCGCTGTACTTGCGACGGTACAGCGGATGTTCCCGGACAAGGACCCGGCCACCCAGCTGGCGTACGACCCGGGCAACCATTCCGACAAACTGCTCGTCTCCCACTCCAAGCGGGTTGTGATGAATATTGTTGGCATCGTCGGGCACCTGCAGCGCCACCAGCACACACGGCCCATTGACTGCATCAGAACACTTTGCCGAGTCCAGACAGGCCTCGTATTGCGACTCTGGGCACTTTGGCATCGGCAACGTCTCCCACTCAATCGGAAGGCGCGACAGCACATTCAGTGATCGAGAAAGTAAGTGATCCACCGCGCGGAACACCGGATTGCGCTTGAAGCGGGAACGCTTCTGCGGCGCCTCGGCGGAATAGCCCTCCCCCGTCAACGCCGCTACGTCATGGCGGAAAGAACAGTTCGCATTGACGCCTTTGCGGTCAAGAATCGTCGTGCCGCCCGGTCCCTGCTCGAAGTGGAACTTCGGCACATCAGGCCAGTCGCGGGCCAGGCAGAAGGACAACGCTTCGCAGGCGATCCGTGTGTCGCCCGACATGATGACGCGGTCCGGACGGAACTCGCGCAGGATCTCCGACACCGCGTTGACATACTTCGCCGCTCGTTCGCGGACACGCAGATCGGGCCGCCCTCCAGCTCCGGAAAGGATGTGCGAGTGATATGCGCCAATACGATCCAGTTCCGCCTCTTCGACGGCCTCAACTTCCGACGAGGCCTTGGTGGCCTCCCAAGGAAGCAGTCGAACTGCCTTCCGCTCAATGGCCAGGTAAAGATAGGCGCTTGGAAACAGCGCAAGGTGAAGGAACTCCGCCTCGCCGTCCCGCAACCGGACTTCATCTTCGATGGCAGAGAAGAAGCGGGCAAAAGTATCGTAGTAGACGACGGTGAGGTACTTCATGCTAGGTAGCTTGTATTGGAGGAGCGTTCGAACGGAGGGGCGGCGTGACATGTCACTGGACCGCCCCGGTTATTTTCCAAGAACGCGCAGTACCCAATTCCTGGCAGAAAGTCCGACACGAACTGATTCATCGTGAGGGACACCCTCACGCAGGATGAACTCGCGAGTCACTTTCGGCGCACGCCGGTCAATCAGGTACATGCCTTTCTGCGAGTAGACCTCGTAGTTGACGATGTCTTCGTTCGTGGTCACCAGCAACCGCTGTGCCCCGATCGCCTCGATCGTCCGCATCGTCAGACCCAGCTGGCCAGGCCTGTTCACGTCGATCACGGAGCGACTCTCCGCGATGCGATCAACCACTTCGGACAGCGGCATTCCCTTGAAATCGATGTATTTCCTGGCGAAGCGACGGAAACCGCCATCGAACAGCGCGCGCAAGCGGAAAAGCATGCGGGATGGGTAATAGCAGTAGACGAACACCTTCATCCCGTCCTTCTCAAGCTGATCGATGATCTGTTCGAGAACCTTGTAGCGGTCGGTATGGATGGTTCCGATGAAGCACGCGTCGTACTTGAACTCACCTCTCCAATTGGCGGCACGCTCAAACTCCCTGCCATAGAACAATGGCAGGAACTGCATCTGAGGATTGGCATCGACATCGGCACGATCAAAGGAGAGAACGGTGTCGAACTTCCCCAGCACCTTGCGGGCATTCGGGTTGTAATGCATCGAGTCCCACAGGTACAGCACGAACTTCGCGCGCGAATGCATGCTGCGCAGCCGATCAAGAATGCTGCCGGACACAGCCTCGGCACGGATGATCAGCACGAGATCATAGTCGCGATCGCGGGTCTGTTCGATGATGTCCCCGTAGTAGCGCTCGATCTTCCTTGCGAGGAAACGCCGGTCCACCCGGATGAGGGCCTTGGTCAGGAAGTCCGCTCCCGGCCTGTCGCTGAAGTAATCGACGACCGCTCCCAGCTGTTCAAGCTCACCCTTGATCAACTTCTCATAGCCGAAGAACATCGGCGCGATGAAAAGCACGCGCTTGCCGGCGAGTGACTCGCTCATGCTGCACGCTCCGGCTGTACTGCGGAATTCACTTCAGCAGTCCCTTCGCGCGCATTTCGTCCACCGACCGCTGGTAACCGGAGTCTTCGATCTGTTGTGTCAGAACCCATGCGGCAAAGCGCTTCACGCCCTCTGCGAAAGTGACACGCGGACGGTAGCCCAAGGCCGCCTCAGCGCGGCTGAGATCGGCGAAGTTATGCCGGATATCCCCGATACGGTAGTTGCCGGAGATCCTGATTTCTCCTCCCTTGCCGTACGCATTCTTCAACGCGCTGGCAACCGTGATGACGTCGGTTGCCTCGCCGGTTCCGACATTGAACGCCTGACCGCTGACATCCGCATCGATTGCCGCAACGGTAGCCGCGACCACATCGTCGATGAAAACGAAATCACGGGTTTCCTTGCCATCTTCGAAGATGTTCACATCCTTGCCCTGCAGTAGCAGAGTGGAGAAGATCGAGAGGATGCCCGTGTACGGATTCTTCAACGACTGGCCAGGCCCATAGACGTTCTGGTAACGCAGGGCGATACCCTGGATGCCGATGGCGGACGCGCCGACCAGCACCAGCTGTTCCTGGACCTGCTTGGTGATGCCATAGATCGAGCTGGGGTGGATGCGCGAGTCCTCGTCCGTGGGCAGCGGCGCAACCAGATCACCCGTCTGTGGATCACGGCATTCGAACACGCCATCACGCAGATCGGCATCGACACGTGCCCCGGGGTAAACCGGACCGTTGGCTCCCTGGTAGCGGCCTTCGCCGTAGATCGAGCGGGAGGATGCAACCACCACGCGCTTGACCGACTCGCAGCCCTGTACCTTGTTGCCGATCAGATCAAGGAACAGCGAGGTGCCACGAACGTTGACGTCGACATAGCGGTCGATCTCGTACATGGACTGCCCGGTACCTGTTTCGGCGGCCAGATGAACCACTACATCCTGGCCCGGCAGGACCTGCAGCCAGTCCTCGCGCCGGCGCACATCTCCCCTGACCACCGTGACTTCGGCAGGCAGAGAGGCCAGCAGTGCAGAGTCCTGCGGATTTTCGCCGTGGATCTGTGGCGAAAGATTGTCCAGGACCGTGACCTGGTCTCCCCGCGCAACCAGCGCGCGCGCCAGTGCACTGCCGATGAATCCTGCGCCACCCGTGATCAGTACTTTCATGCCTATCTCCGCTGTATCTCGATTGCGTCGCGGGCCTGCAGGTCGCAGTTGCCGTGACTTCCCTGTCGGCGAGGATGCCTGGTCGCACCCTGCCCGCCTCCCGTTTATCGGGTCGACTTGTATTCGTAGTAGCCGTAGCTGTAGTAGCCGGTTGCACGGCGCTCGACCGCGTTGAAGATGGCGCCCTTCAGCTGAACGTTGTTCTGCTCGAAGCGCTTGCGGGCAAGTGCCAGCTCCTTGGGCTGGTTCAGGCCGAAACGCGCGACCAGCAGGCAGGTGCCGGCGTGATGGGCGATGATCGCCGCATCAGTGACCGCCAGGATCGGCGGCGTATCGATGATCACCAGATCAAAACGCTTTTCGACCTGCTCGAGCAACTCCGTGAAGTTGCGATGCATCAGCAGTTCCGACGGATTCGGCGGTACGTCGCCGCGGGAAATGTAGCTCAGGTTGTCCAGGCCCTGGACTGTACGGATGGCGGTGTCCAGCGGTGCTTTGCCGACGAGTACGTCCGACAGGCCCGGCGTCTGGGAGGCACCCAGTGCCTTGTGCAGCGTGCCCTTGCGCATGTCAGCGTCGATGATCAGCACGCGCTGGCCGGCTTGGGCAATCACCGCAGCCAGGTTGGAGGAAACGAACGTCTTGCCTGCATTCGGGCTCGAACCCGAGATCAGGACGATATTGTTCTTTGCCTCCAGCCGCGCGAAGTGCAGGCTGGTACGCAGGCTGCGCACCGCCTCCACCGCGAGGTCGGCCGGATCCTTTACCGCCAGCAGGTGCAGCTTGCCGTCGGCGCGGAACTTGCCACGCACCGAGTCGGACTGCTGGCCGGGGCTGACCGGAATCGACGCGTAGACCGGCAGGCCGATCTCCTCGATCTGGGAGGGGTCTTCAACACCACGGTTGAGCAGCTGCCTCAGCAGCACCAGACCGATGGAGAGGAACGCGCCCAGCAGGGTGCCCACCAGTACGACCAGTCCCTTGCGCGGCTTGACCGGCTCGGTAGCGTCGACTTCGGCAGCATCGACGATGCGCACGTTGCCGACCGTGCCGGCACGCGCCACGTCCAACTGCTGAGCCTGGTTCAGCATCGCGGTGTACATCTCGTTGCTGACCTGCAGATCACGGGTCAAACGCAGCAGTTCCTGCTGGGCTTCCGGAAGCTGCTTCACCTGCCCCTGGAACCCACTCTTGCGGGACTCCAGGTCCCCGATCTGACGCATCAACGCCTGGTAGGCCGGGTGATCGCGGGTGAACTTGCGGTCCATCTCAGCCTGCTGCAGGCGCAGCTGCTGGATGCTGGTCTCGACGGCCACCTCCTGATCCAGCAGGCCCTTGGTCTGGAGCGTCAGGTCGACCGAATTGGCACGCATCTGGTAGGCGCTCAGAGACTTCTGTGCTGCGTCCACCTGGTTGCGCACGTTCGGCAGCTGTTCCTTGACGAACGTCAACTGTGCCGAGGCCTCGGCCGAGTTGCGCTCAACGTTCTGTCTCACGTACGCCTGCGCGACCTGCTGCAGAAAGTTCTGCGCAAGATCGGGATCTGCGCTCTGGTAGGCCAGCGTCAGGATGCCGGAATCCTTGCCCGACTCGCTGACGGACACCTCCTTCTGGAGCTCGTTGACGACCGTCAGGTGACGCTGGCGGGTCACTTCAAAACGCATCCCCGGGTGCGCGCGCATTTCGGCGACCTGCAGGGTGACGCCATTCCCGGCCGCAACCTTGCCGACACTCCCCTTTACCAGCAGGTTGTCATCTTCATCGAACAGCTCGTAGCTGCTGTTCTCACCAACAACCAGCGTCAACGGGCGCGCCAGCAGGTGGCGCGGCACGTCAAGTTGGAAGATGTCCAGCCTTTCGCCGCCCCAGCCGAAACGGGCCAGGCCGAAACGAACATCCGCCAAGGTATCCGGCGCGCTCCGCTCGGCACGGCGCGCAAAGTACCCACCCAACACCGGAAAGCGATTCGGCTCGACATCGATGTCAAGCTTCAGCGCGTTGACCGCACTACCCACGACTGCGCGAGAGGTGATCAACGCGATCTCGGTCGTCGCCTCGGGTGACCCCGCGCTCATTCCCAGCGACTGACTGATGTCAGCCAGGCCCGGCAGGCTGGGCACCTTCGATTCGACCTGTACGATCGCATCGGCGCGATAGATCGGCGTCGCCAACAGAGCGTATGCCACTGATGCGATGAAGAAGGCTCCTGTGATTCCCGCAATCCACCATTTGTGGTCAATCAGCGTGCCAAGCAGCTGACGCAGATCGATTTCATCATTTTCGTCCTGCGCCGGATTACGGGTATTGGTTGTCATCTGTGAGAGCTCTTCAAATCAGGTATGCGGGATGTCGGAGGGTGGATGCGGCGGGCACTACATGTGCCGCGCCCAGCTCTCGACACCCTCGGCCATCAATGTATAGACATGCTCGAATGCCGGGCGTTGCTGGCGGTATGGGTCGGGGATTTCCCGGTCCTGTTGCCACTTGCCCAGCAGGAAGGTTTTTCCGGAGGCCTGCGGCGCGATCTCGGCGATGCGGCGCACATGCTTGCGCTCCATCGTGAGCACGAGATCAGCCGTCGCCAGGATGGCGTCGTCAATCTGGCGGGCGCGATGCGAGTCGCCGGTGAGGCCATGTTCGATCAACAGTTCCTGTGCCGTGGCATCGATGCCATGGCCTACAAGTGCCCCCAGGCCGGCGGAGGACACCTGGATATCTTTGCCCTGCAACGCCTGACGAAGCATGACTTCGGCGGACGGACTGCGGCAGATGTTACCGACGCAAACAAAAAGAACGTTCTTGAACACTGACTCGAATCCTGTGGCATTCCGTGCGGCACCACTCCATCCAAGGGTGGTGACAGCCTTACAGGATACCTTACACGCCTGTGGCGCGCGATAAAAATGTGAGGAAATTCATCACATTACGAAACATATCTATGGCAGACGCCGTCAATAAGCCGACTTCTGCCCGAGAACCTTCAGCGCCGTCAAGGCAATGATCCGCACATCCAGGGTCGGGCTCCAGCGACGGATGTAGTCGATGTCGTACTGCACGCGCTTCTTCATCGACCGCAGTTCCGGCGTCTCGCCCCGCAGCCCGTGCACCTGCGCCCAGCCGGTGATGCCCGGCTTGACGTAATGCCGGTGCATGTAGCGTTCGATCACGCGTTCATAGTGATTGTTGTGCTGGATCGCGTGCGGACGGGGGCCCACCACCGACATGCTGCCACCCAGCACGTTGAAGAACTGGGGCAGCTCATCCAGGCTGCTGCGCCGCAGGAAGGCACCGAACCGGGTCACCCGCGGGTCGCCCCGGGTCGCCTGCGTGATCTGCCCCGTCCCTTCCTCATGCACGCGCATGGAGCGGAACTTCAGCATCCAGAACTCCTTCCCGCCCAGGCCGTGGCGGCGCTGGCGGAACAGGATCGGGCCAGGTGAACTGAGCTTCACGCCGATCGCCAGCACCACGAACAGCGGCGCCAGCAGGACGACCGCAACGCCGGCCACGAGGATGTCCTCGATGCGCTTGAACAGGCGGAAATTGTGGTCCACCAGACCCTGGCGAACGCCGATCATCGGCACATCGCCCACCTGGTGCACGCCCGGGTTCAGTGCCCCCAGGCCCGTGGTATCGGGAATGAGGCGGATCGGCACCGGGAACCGCTCGATCTGCTTGAGCATGTCACGGATGGGCGCGGTATCCCCCAGCGGCAGGGACACCCAGACCTGGTCGAACTCCCCCCGGTGTGCATCCAGGTAGCGCGGTACATCATCCAGTGCGCCCAGGCGCTGCGGGGCATCGCCGCCACGCCGGGTGGCAATGTCGCCCTTGCTGGTGAAGTAGCCGATCACTTCCTTGCCCATCTCCGGCTTGCCGCGCAGCAGGCGATGCAGCCTGAGCGCCGGGGCGCGGAGGCCGACCAGCAGGATCCGCTCATGATCCAGCCCACGCGAGCGCAACCGGTGCAGCTGGACACGCAGGAGTACGCGCAGGCCGACCATCGAGGCCAGGCCGCCGATGTACCAGCCCACCAGCCAGCGCGACGGCACGGCATCGGCCAGCCCCACCAGCACGGCATACAGGGAGAAGAGGGCGAAGCTGCCGGACCAGGCCAGCAGCAGCAGCCAGAGGTCGGCCAGCAGGCCACGCAGGCGCCAGTTGCGGTAGACCGGTGCGATGGAGAAGCAGACGATGGCGCTGAGAATCACCGCACCGAAGACGATGCGCTGGGACTGGTTGGGCGCCGCCGTCCCATAGCACACGACGTGGGCCAATGCAGCCATGCCGGGCAGGAGCAACAGGTCTCCGAGGCGAAGCCCCAGTTCCAGGGCTGCCCGGGCTTCGACCCGGCGGCGGCCGGCATCGGCACGCTCTGCGGGGAGGTCATCTACCGATCCATGTAGCACTGCACTTCTCCAAGCTGTGTTCCGATCCAGCACTACAATGTGATGGCTGTCGCATAGCAGGCCTCCCCAAGCCGGTGCGAACAGACGGAATTGCGTCAATAAGTCGAACGTGATTGTGAATGATGTGAAAGGTAATTGGTAGGAAGCGGCAGCCCGTCGTGCCCCCATTCACCCGCCCGACCCACCCTAAGTCATTAGAACTATTCCCATTTTTTAATATTTCAAAATGCGTCAAAATGAGTCGCACTGAGTCCGATAGCGTCCAGAAATTGACGTTTGATACACGGAATCATCCCATCACGCCCCGCAGGATCAACCCGATTGGCGCCCCCCGGGACGTCCCGTCCCAGCACGTCCGCCAGGCCTGGCACCCTGCACTGCACCAAGGCCACTCATCGCCCTCTGCTACCATCGGCGGTTCTGTTCATCGCCCCCCCCACCCCGCCCGCGATGACGCCAAACAACGTAACGAAACACAGGAGTCTGCATGTCTTCCGAGCTGCTCAAGTCCCTTGGCCTGGACGCGATCAACGCTGGCACGTACCTGGGCAACGGGGAGTGGTCGAGCGCTGCCAGCGGTGAGCTGATCACCCCGGTCAATCCGACCACGGGCGAGCCGATCGCACAGGTGCGTGCGACCACCGAGACTGAATACGAAACGGTGATCGCCCGCGCCCAGGAAGCGTTCAAGCAGTGGCGCACCACCCCTGCCCCGCGCCGTGGCGAAGCCGTGCGCCTGTGCGGCGAGGCACTGCGCAGGCACAAGGACGCGCTGGGCTCGCTGGTTGCCCTGGAGATGGGCAAGAGCAAGCCGGAAGGCGATGGCGAGGTGCAGGAGATGATCGACATCGCCGACTTCGCCGTCGGCCAGAGCCGCATGCTGTATGGCTACACGATGCACTCGGAGCGCCCCGGCCACCGCATGTACGAGCAGTACCACCCGCTGGGCCTGGTCGGCATCATTTCGGCCTTCAACTTCCCGGTCGCGGTGTGGAGCTGGAATGCATTCCTGGCGGCGATCTGCGGCGACGTGTGCATCTGGAAGCCGTCCAACAAGACGCCGCTGACCGCCATCGCCTCGATGAAGATCTGCAACGACGCGCTGCGCGAAGCCGGCTTCCCGGACATCTTCTTCCTGGTCAACGATGCCGGCACCGCACTGTCGGAAAAGCTGGTTGATGATCGTCGCGTGCCGCTGATCAGCTTCACCGGCTCCACCCAGGTCGGCCGCACCGTCAATGAAAAGGTGGCGCGCCGCCTGGGCCGCTGCCTGCTGGAACTGGGTGGCAACAATGCCATCATCCTCGACGAGACCGCCGACCTGAAGCTGGCTGTGCCGGGGATCGTGTTCGGCGCCGTCGGTACGGCCGGCCAGCGCTGCACCACCACCCGCCGCCTGATCGTGCACCGCTCGATCTACGCCGACGTGCTGGCCACGCTGGTCAAGGCGTACAAGCAGGTGGAAGGCAAGATCGGCGATCCGACCGATGCCGCCAACCTGATGGGTCCGCTGAACAGCGAGGGTGCCGTGCAGCAGTTCCTCGATGCCATTGCCCAGGCCAAGGCCGCCGGCGGCACCATCGAGACCGGCGGCACCCGCATCGACCGCGCCGGCAACTTCGTGCTGCCGGCCATTGTCAGCGGCCTGAAGAACAGCGATGCCGTGGTCCAGCACGAGACCTTCGCGCCGATCCTGTACGTGATGCCCTACGACAGCATCGACGAAGCCATCGACATGCAGAACGGGGTACCGCAGGGCCTGTCCTCGTCGATCTTCACCCAGAACCTGAAAACCGCCGAACGCTTCCTGTCGGCCGCGGGCTCGGATTGCGGCATCGCCAACATCAACATCGGTACCTCCGGTGCGGAGATCGGTGGCGCGTTCGGTGGCGAGAAGGACACCGGTGGTGGCCGCGAGTCGGGCTCGGACGCATGGAAGGTCTACATGCGCCGGCAGACCAACACCATCAACTACTCCGATTCGCTGCCGCTGGCCCAGGGCATCAAGTTCGACCTGTGATGCATCCCGGCGCGGACGTCGCCGAGGGTGGGGCCACCGCGGGGGCTCCAATCCTCGACTTCAGCGGCCGCCGGGTGTTGGTTGCCGGCGGCAGCAAAGGCATCGGCCGCGAGATGGCCCTGGCCTTCGCTGCGGCCGGCGCCCATGTCTCGGTCTGCGCACGAGGACAGGCGGGGCTCGACGCCCTGCTGGCCGACGCAGCGGCCCAGGGGGCATCACTGCACGCCTTTGCCGCCGACCTGGCCGATCCCGGCCAGATCGACGCCTGGCTGCATGCGGCCGCAGCGTCCCTGGGCGGCATCGACGTGCTGGTCAACAATGCCACGGGTTACGGCATGGCCGACGATGAAGACGGCTGGGCCGCCAGCCTGCAGGTCGATCTGATGGCGGCGGTGCGGGCCTCGCGGCTCGCCCTGCCCTGGCTGCGCGAATCGAGCGACGCCTGCATCCTCAATCTCTCCTCGATCGCCGCGCAGCAACCCCGGCCGGGAGGCGCTCCCTATGCGGCTGCCAAGGCCGCTCTTTCGCACTACACCACGTCGCAGGCGCTGGCACTGGCGCCGGACCGGATCCGGGTCAACGCGATCGCCCCGGGCTCCATCGAGTTTGCCGACGGGCTTTGGGACCGGCGCAAAACCAGCGACCCGGCGCTGTATCACGGCACCCTGGCAAGAATTCCGTTCGGCCGCTTCGGCCAACCACGCGAGATTGCCGATGCCGCGCTGTTCCTGTGCTCGCCGCTGGCGCGCTGGATCACCGGTCACGTGCTGAACGTCGATGGTGGCCAGGTACTGATGGGCTGAACCGCCCGGGCCGGGCACTGCCCATGGGATTGCCCGGACGGAGGCACTATCATGTGCGTACTGCAAGGAGGACCCGATGAGCGTGGCACCCCGACAGACAAGCGCCCTGGCCGTGGTCAGCCTGGTCATGGGCATTGCCGCCTGGACTGTCCTGCCCTTCGTGGCCAGCATCGTCGCCATCGTCACCGGCCACATGGCCCGCGCCGAGATCCGCCGCCGCCCGCATGAACTCGAGGGCGATGGCCTGGCGGTCACCGGGCTGGTGCTGGGCTGGGTGATGGTGGCAGCCGCCCTGGCGGCAGTCCTGGCCTTCATCCTCTTCTTCGGTGGCCTGGCCTGGCTCGCCGCACTGTCGAACTGACCGCCATGACCTCCTCCGACAGCACCGAACGCTTCAGCAGCCGCGTCGCCGATTATGTCCGTTATCGGCCTGACTACCCGCCGGCGTTGATGGAATGGCTGCATGGACCGATGGGCGTCGACCACGATGCACGGGTGGCCGACATCGGCGCCGGTACCGGCATTTCCAGCCGTCTGTTTCTCGACACCGGCCATCCTGTGGTCGCGGTCGAGCCCAACGCCGCCATGCGCGCCGCCGCCGAAGGCTGGCTGGCTGCATACCCGTTGTTCCAGGCCGTCGATGGGCGTGCCGAGGCCACCGGCCTGGCAGAGCACAGCGTCGATCTGGTCAGTGCCGCGCAGGCCTTCCACTGGTTCGACACCGACGCCGTCCGTGTTGAATGGCAGCGCATCCTCCGCCCCGGCGGACTGGCGCTGATCTACTGGAACTCACGCCTACTCGATGCCAGCCCGTTCCTGGTCGGCTATGAGCAGCTGCTGCTCGATTACGGCACGGACTATTCCGCCGTGGCCGAACGCTACCAGGATGACGCCACCATGCAGGCATGGTTTGGCGCCGGGTTGCGCGGCCAGGTGGAACTGCCGAACGTGCAGCACCTGGATCTGGACGCCCTGCGCGGCCGCCTGCTGTCGTCCTCCTATGCGCCACAGCCCGGGCATCCGCGCCATGCGCCGATGCTGGCGGCACTGCAGGATCTGTTCGCGGCCCACGCGGTCAACGGCCAGGTCGCCTTTGAATATCGAACCCGAGCCTTCCTCGGCACGCTGGACTGAACCGACGCATGTATTCGCTTGCCCGCCCCTTCCTGTTCTCGCTCGACGCCGAGCGCGCCCACGGCCTCGGCCTGTCCGCATTGGACGTGGCCTACCGCACCGGCACCACGCCGCTGCTGGCCGCACGCATCGCGCCGCTGCCGAGCACCGTGTTCGGGCTGACATTCCCCAATCCGGTCGGCCTGGCGGCCGGCCTGGACAAGAATGGCGAGCACATCGATGCGCTGTTCGCGCTGGGTTTCGGCTTCGTCGAGATCGGCACGATCACGCCGCGGCCACAGGCAGGCAACCCGATGCCGCGGCTGTTCCGGCTGCCGGCGCACAACGCCATCATCAACCGCATGGGCTTCAACAACGCCGGCGTGGATGCACTGGTGCGCAATGTCGAGCGCGCGCGCAACCGTCGCGGCCTGCTCGGCATCAACATCGGCAAGAACAAGGACACCCCCAACGAGCAGGCCGTCGACGACTATGTGGCCTGCCTCGACAAGGTGTACCCGCTGGCTGACTACATCACCGTCAACATCTCCTCGCCCAACACCGCCGGCCTGCGCGAACTGCAGGAGGAAACCGCACTGCGCCAGCTGGTCAGCCAGCTGCGTGACCGCCAGGAAGGCCTGGCCGCGCGGCACGGCCGGCGCGTACCGATGCTGGTGAAGGTGGCGCCCGACCTCAGCGAGCGCGACATCGACGCTGCTGCGCGCGTGCTCGGCGAGCTGCAGGTGGACGGCGTGATCGCGACCAACACCACGATCGACCACAGCAGGGTGGCCGGCGATCCGCTGGCGAACGAAGCCGGCGGTCTGTCCGGTGCCCCGGTCCTGGAACAGTCCACCCTGGTCCTGCGGCGGCTGCGCTCGCGCCTGCCCGAGTCGGTGCCGCTGGTCGGTGTCGGCGGCATCCTGTCCGGCGCCGACGCAGTGGCCAAGATGGCGGCGGGCGCCTCGCTGGTGCAGTGCTACAGCGGCCTGATCTTCCGCGGGCCGGCGCTGGTATCGGAATGCGTGGAGGCGATCCGCCGCCGCCGCGAAGCGCCCAGCCGTGGCGCGGTGGCGCCGCTGTGAGCGCCCCCATGGATGGACTCGACACCGCCGCGCCGCTGCGCTGGACCTTGACCCGGAACGCACCGCTGCAGGCGCTGAACACCTTCCACGTGCGTGCCACTGCCGCGCAGCTGCTGGAGCTGCATGACACATCGCTGTTGCCGGACGTGCTGGCGCTGCCGGAGGTTTCCGGCGGACCGCTGCTGGTGCTGGGTAGCGGCAGCAATGTGCTGATCGCCGACGATCTGCCTGGCACCGTGCTGGTGTTCGGCAACCGCGACATCAGTTTCCTGGAGCATCGCGCCGATCATGCGGTGATCCGCGCCGGTGCCGGCGTGCCCTGGCACGGCCTGGTGATGTGGTCGCTGCAGGAAGGCCTGTCCGGGTTGGAGAACCTGGCCCTGATTCCAGGCACGGCCGGTGCAGCGCCGATCCAGAACATCGGCGCCTATGGCGCACAGGTCGGCGAGTTCATCCAGGCAGTGGAAGCCTGGGACTGCCACGAGCAGGCCTGGGTGCGGCTGGACAACGAACAGTGTGGCTTCGCCTACCGCGACAGCGTGTTCAAGCAGCAGGCAGACCGCTACCTGATCACCGCCATCGAGCTGAAGCTGCCCTTGCTGCACGACCTGCGCATGGACTATGCCGGCATCCGCGAAGAACTGCAGGCGCAGGGCGTGGAGCTGCCCAGCGCCGTGGACGTGGCCAACGCGGTCATCGCGATACGCCGCCGCAAGCTGCCGGACCCGGAGGTGCTGGGCAATGCCGGCAGCTTCTTCAAGAACCCGGTTCTGCCGCTGGAGCAGGTCGACGTGCTGCTGCAGCATTTCCCGGACCTGCCGGTGTTCCCGGCCGATCGTGAGGACCGGCGCAAGGTCTCCGCGGCGTGGATGATCGAGGCCTGCGGCTGGAAGGGCTTCCGCGAGGGCGATGCAGGCGTTGCCGCCAGCCATGCGCTGGTCCTGGTCAACCATGGCAACGCCACCGGGGCCGAGCTGCTTGCGCTGGCGCGGCGCATTTCCGCGTCGGTGCTGGAGAAATTCGGCGTACCGATCGAACCGGAGCCCCGCCTGCTCGGCGCGCAGTGGTGAACACCCCCGCCCTTTCCACCGGCGCCACCCCGATGCGGGCGGCGCTGCTGATGCTCGGCAGCACCCTGGCGTTCGGCATGATGGCGGTGGCGATCCGTTACGCCACCCGTTACGTACCGACCCAGGAGGTCGCCTTCTTCCGCAACGCGTTCGGCCTGCTGGCACTGCTGCCGATGCTGCTGCGGCCGGGCCATGCGCCGCTGAAGACCCAGCAGCTGCCACGCTATTTCGTGCGCAGCGCGATCGGCCTGGGTTCGATGCTGTGTGCGTTCTGGGCGTTGGGCCATCTGCCACTGGCGCAGGCGGTATCGCTCTCGTACTCCACACCGTTGTTCGTCACCATCGCCGCCGTGCTGTGGCTGGGCGAAACCGTGCGTGTGCGCCGCTGGGCCGCAGTAGTGGTCGGTTTCATCGGTGTACTGGTGATCGTGCGGCCGGGCACCACCGGCTTCACCGCTGGCAGCCTGGTCGCCGTCGCCGCTGCGGTGCTGAGTTCACTGGTGGCCATCCAGATCAAGCAGCTCACCCGCGTGGACAGCGCCGATACCGTGGTGCTCTATACCTACGTCTTCTGGGTGCCGCTTTCGCTGGTTCCGGCAGTGTTTGTCTGGGTCTGGCCCAGCGGCGTGGCCTGGCTGTGGCTGCTGGTCACCGGCGTGATGGGTACGGTCGGCCAGCTGCTGTGGACGCGTGCGCTGCGCTTGGGTGAAGTGTCAGCGCTGACGCCGATCAGCTTCCTGCAGCTGCCGCTGGTGACCCTGTGCGGGTGGCTGCTGTTCAACGAGACCGTGGACCGCTGGACCATCGTCGGTGCGGGCATCATTCTGGCCGCCAACGCTTACATCGCCCACCGCGAGGCCGTGCTGTCGCGGCGGGCGGCGACGGCGGCGGCGTCAGCGGCGGCCAAGCCCGCCGAATGATCCACCGTCAACTCTGCAGCGGCGACGCATCCAGCGCGCGATACGCGCGTTCGGCTGCGTCGAACACATTGCCCGGCGCGAACTGTTCGCCCAGGTAGTGCAGCGACTGACGGCGCAGCTGCGGCGAGCGCTCCAGCGCGTCGCCCCCCAGCAGCACCTGTTCGAACTCGATCAGGTCCTGCAGGATCCGCCAGTGCCGGTACCAGGCGATCCAGCGTGGGTCCCCCAGGTCCGGGCCATACCCTTCCACGAAACCGAGCGGACGTTCGCGCCCCCAGCGTCCACCCACCGCCGCGCCGGGAAACATCAGATCACGCTCGCGCGGCGCCAGGGACAGGCCATCCCAGTCAATCAGATGCAGGTTGCCCTCGTTACCCATCAGCAGGTTTCCCGCATGCAGGTCGGTATGGCACAACCGCAGCGGCGGCCGTTCGTCGCGCAGTTCATCGTGCAGTTCCGACGCGCGGCGGTGGACCTCGGCAATGCGTTCGCGGCGCAGCTCCCAGACGGCCAGGAACGCGCTGCCCAACCGATCCTGCGCGACCGGCAAGGCATCGCCCGCCTGCAGCCAGCGCCCAACGGTGTTCAACGCATCCGCTTCAAGGCGCAGGCTCGGCAGCGCGCGTTGCAGCGATTCGGGCACCTCAGCGTCATGCAGCCGGCGCAGCACGTTGCCCAGGCGCAGCCACTGCGCATGGCTGAGCGGCGCCTCGAAACCGGACTGGCCCTCGATGTAGGGAAACAGCGTGAACTGCAGGCCCCAGCGCTGGACCGACGCGCCGCCGGTCAATGCCGGCCAGGGCGCCACGATCTCCTCGATGCCCAGGGTGCCCCGCAGCCAATGCAGCGTGTCCCAGACCGCCGGTTGCACCTGGTAGGTGCGGCATTTCAACCACCACTGACCGCGTCGCGCATCGATGCGGTAAACGCTGGCATTGGCGTCTGCGCCAACCGGGCGAGGCACCACCGCGGCGGTGGTGATGCCATAGGACTGTTGCAGGACTTCGCCGATATGGCGCGCCGAAGCGGATGACATGGAAGCAATCGTGCATTGATACCTGACGTCACTATCGCAGATGGCGCATCGACGGCACAGACATGTCCGTCACAGCACTGTGCTTGCGGGCCGGGCGAGCCATGCCGACGCGGTTGCCACGGCGTCAGCGCGCGTAGTGGCCCAGGAACATGGCGACCGCCGATGCCGCCACCCGCGCGCGCTCGTCGGCCCCCAGCGGCGCCTGCCCCATCGTTACCTGCGGCCAGAAGGCGAAACTCTTCACCAGTCCATGCAGCTGATGGGCGGCGAATTCGGGATCGACCGCACGCAGCCGGCCATCGGCGATCGCCGCACGGATCCAGGCACTTTCCCCGCTCTCCTTCTCGCCCATGCGGCAGACGATTGCCTGCGCACGTTCGGGTGAATGGATGATCTCCGCCATGGCAACGCGGGCCAGGTCGATGAAATTGGCATCACCCAGCAGTTCCAGCTTCTGCTCCAGCAACGCGAGCAGCTGCGGCTCCAGCGGCTGCTCCGCACGGTAGGGAAGTTCGACGCTGGCCATGCTGCGTTCCCAGAGTTCCTCCAGAATCAGCGAGAACAGTTCTTCCTTGCTGGGGAAGTGGTTGTAGACCGTGCGTTTGGATACACCGGCCGCTGCCGCGATCCGGTCCATGCTGGTGGCCTCATAGCCGGCCGTGCGGAATTCCTCCACCGCCGCGCGCACGATGGCCTCGCGTTTGCGGTCGGTCAGGCGCTGCGGCGGACGGGACATGGCGACACCAGATAACTGAACGGATGCCCCCATTTTACACCGATCAGTGTACTTTCTGGTAACAGGAAACTACACTGTGCAGTGTACCCTGCGGACGTCACCCATGAAGCGCCTGCTCCTTGTCCTCCTGCTTGGAATCCTCGCCGTGACCACCTACACCTTCTGCAAGTCCTGGTCCCTCCCCGACTTCCCCGACTCCCCGCAGTACCGCGAGGGCAAGTTCCACAACGTACTGCCGCGCCCGGCGATAGGCCTGCGCAACGGGCTGGAGATCTGGTGGACGTTCCTGTTCAACAAGCCGAAGGGGACCGTACCCGCGGGCGCCATACCGGTGCAGGCGCTGGATCGTGCCGCGCTGGAAGCCGCGCCGGATCGCAGCCTGTTCCGGCTGGGGCACTCGACGATCCTGCTGAAGCTGCGCGGCCAGTACTGGTTGACCGACCCGGTCTTCTCCGAACGGGCGTCACCGGTGCAGTGGATGGGCCCTGCCCGCTTCCACGCCCCGCCGATCAGCATCGAACAGCTGCCGCCGATCGCCGGCGTGATCCTCTCGCACAACCATTACGACCACCTGGATCACGCTGCGGTGATGCAGCTGGCGGGCAAGACCACGCGCTTCATCGCGCCGCTGGGTGTGGGTGATCAGTTGATCGCCTGGGGCGTGGACGCGGACAAGGTCGAACAGCTGGACTGGTGGCAATCGACCGAAGCCGATGGCCTGCGCCTGACCGCCACACCCGGCCAGCACTTCTCCGGCCGCGGCCTGGGCGACAGCGACCGCAGCCTGTGGGCCTCGTGGGTCATCCAGGACGGCGACTTCCGCATCTTCTTCAGTGGTGACACCGGCTACTTCGATGGCTTCAAGGCCATCGGCGAGAAGTACGGCCCGTTCGATCTGACCATGATCGAAACCGGCGCATACGATCCGCGCTGGGCATTCGTGCACATGCAACCGGAGCAGACGCTGCAGGCCCACCTGGACCTGCGCGGCAAGTGGCTGCTGCCGATCCACAACGGAACCTTCGACCTGGCCCTGCACGACTGGCAACAGCCCTTCGAGCGCATCACCGCGCTGGCAGCCGCGCACGATGTGCCGATCGCCACGCCGATGATGGGCGAGGCGCTGGACATGCAGGCGCCGCAGGCAGGCACGCGCTGGTGGGAACAGGTGGCGCTGCGCTGAGCTTGCCTGGGCGCTGCTGTCACGGGGCGCCGGTTCGTGCAGGCAGTGACCTTAAGGACGATGGCTGTCGCGACGCCTTGCAGGGCGTCGCGCCACGCGTCCGCACTCTCCCCTATTGCAGCGCGTCATGTAAACGATTACACCCCCTGCTAGCGTAGCGCCTGCCCGATCCTGGCCGAACCTCCAAGGCTGTCGACATGACGCTGCGTGCTGATCGCTTCCGCCCCTCCTGGGCCTGCCTGCGCTACGTCGCGCGCGCTCTGCTGCCGCTGGCCGTGATGGCCTCCGCCGCGCAGGCGCAGACACTGCCACCGCGCAGCCAGTGGCAGGCCAGCAGCTCATCACAGCAGGTCCCGGCGATGGCCATCGGCCATCTGATCGACAACGACCCGAAGACGGTCACCGGCGGCGCCTTCAGCCCCGGACACTGGTTCCAGATCGATCTGGGCGCACCTGCCCTGCTCGGCGGTGCACGCCTGACCTGGGATGTCTCCAATCCCGAGGGCTACACGCTGCAGACCTCGATGGACGGCCGGCAGTGGCAGCCCGCATACACCATGGCCGACTCGCTGGGCGATGTGGAGACGCTGTACTTCGAACCGCGCCAGGCGCGCTATCTGAGGCTGGCCAGTCCTCAGCGCACGTCGGACTGGGGGGTCTCCATCTTCGAGATGGAACCCTTGGACGCCACGCTCAGTGCACGCGTGCACGGACTCGACAGCGCACAGGCAGCCGCGTTGTGGCAAGGCGGTAGCGGCGTCGCCCTCCCTACCGATGGCAAGGGCAGCCATGTGCTTGAAATCACCCTGCCGCGCGCTCAGCCGGGCACCGGCCTGGCGGTGGAGTGGGCGGGCCAGCGTGGCGCCGCACGCCTGCAGGCCCAGGATGCGCAGGGGCGCTGGCAGCCGCTGGCGCAGGACACGCAGGCCGCCAGCCATGCCCAGAGTTGGTTGGCCAGCGATACGGTGCACGATGTGCGTGCCCTGCGGCTCATCGTCGACGGGCCCTCGCCACAGGTCACGCGCCTGCGCCTGCTCGGCCCAAAGGCCGTGATGACGCCGATGAAGCAGTACCAGATCGCCGCCAGCGGCGCGCAGCGTGGCTTGTTCCCGGCGTCGTTGCAGATGCAGCAGACGTACTGGACGGCCGTGGGCGTGCATGCCGGACGGCAGAAGTCGATCTTCGACGAATACGGCAACATCGAGGCATTCAAGGGCGCACCGCTGGTGCAGCCGATCTGGCGCAATGCCGATGGGCGTGCCGCCGGTGCCGCGGAACAGACCGTGCAGCATGCCCTGCGCGACGGCTGGAAGCCGATGCCCTCGGCCGCCTGGTCGCCGCAACCCGGTCTGGAACTGCGCAGCGAAGCGTTCGCGATCGAGCGCGACGGCCAGCCCGTCACCTTCCTCCGGCATCGACTGCGCAATACCGGTACCACGCCGGTCGAGGGCACGCTGAGCCTGGTGGTGCGGCCGATGCAGATGAACCCGCCGTGGCAGAACGGTGGCCTGTCGCCGATCCGCGACGTGGCCATCGACGGCCAGAGCGTGCGCGTCAATGGTCGTACTCTGCTGCACTCGCTGTCGGCGGTCAGCGCCTCCGGCGCGGCACCGTTCGGCCCGAACGGCGAAACCGAGATCACCTCCGCCATCGCTTCGGGCCGGTTGCCCGGCGCACGCCAGGCCACCGATGCGCGTGGGCTGGCGGCGGCGGCGCTGGACTACCGGATCACACTGGCGCCCGGCGCCAGCCAATCCGTGGTCGTCGCCTTCCCGCTGGGTAGGGCGGCGGCCGACGCCAAGGGTGTACTTCCGGAGCCACCGGCACTGGACCTCGCGCGCCTGCCAGGCGATGCCGATGCCGGCTTCGAGACGCTGGCCGCCGAAGCCTCCGCGGACTGGCAGGCACGATTGGGCCAGGTCGGCCTGCGCCTGCCCGATCCGTCGCTGGTCGACATGCTGCGTGCCCAGGCCGCGTACATGCTGATCAACCAGACCGGCCCGGCCATGCAACCCGGCCCACGCAACTACAACCGCTCCTTCATCCGAGACGGCATGGCCACCTCGGCGGTGCTGCTGCGGATGGGCGAAGCCAAGGTCGCGCGCGACTACCTGGCGTGGTACAGCGAACACGGGGTACATGCCAACGGCCTGGTGTCGCCGATCCTCAATGACGATGGCAGCGTCAACACCGGCTTCGGATCGGACATCGAGTACGACAGCCAGGGCCAGTACGTCGCGTTGGTGGCCGATGTCGCGCGCCTCGACGGTGGCCCCGAGTCCGTGCGTGCATACCTGCCGAAAGTGAAGGCCGCGCTGCGCTTCCTGCAGGAACTGCGTGAGCGCACGCTGGTACCCGGTTACAAGGCCGATCAACCGGCGCCGGAACGCTTTGCCGGCATCCTGGCACCGTCGATCAGCCACGAGGGCTATCCCTCTCCCACCCACAGCTACTGGGACGACTACTGGGGCCTGAAGGGCTGGCATGACGGCGCATGGCTGGCTGAATCACTCGGCGACCACGCCACCGCCACCTGGGCACGCGGGCAGTACAAGGCGCTGTATGACGCGCTGCACGCTTCGATCCGCGCGACGATGGCGTGGAAGGGCATCGATTTCATTCCCTCCTCCGCCGATCTTGGCGATGGCGACCCGACCGGCGTCTCCATCGCGCTGGATCCCACCGGTGCGCAGAGCGTGCTGCCGGCTGATGCGCTGCGCACCACCTTTGCCCGCTATCTTGACGACGTCCGCAAGCGCAACCAGCCCGGTGCGCTGTATGCGTACACCCCTTATGAAATCCGCAACGTCCTGAGCTATGTGCATCTGGGCCAGCCCGCAGCGGCCGACGAACTGCTGCAGGGCCTGCTGCGCGACCGTCGCCCGCTGCAATGGCAGGTGCTGGCCGAAGTCGTGCACTCACGGCTGCGTTTTCCGCGCTACCTGGGCGACATGCCGCACACCTGGATCGGTGCCGAATACGGCCGCACCCTGTTCGGGATGCTGATGCGCGAGGACGACGATGCCCTGTCACTGCTGCCGGGCACGCCGCCCTCCTGGCTGGCCGGCGATGGCCTTGCGGTGGAGCGCCTGCCGACGGCGTACGGCACGCTGCGGATGCAGGCACAGCAACGCGACGGTACGCTGACCGTGACGCTCGGCGAAGGGCTGCGCAGCGCCACGGCCGTCAAGGTCTGGTGGCCCGCGCGCACGGCACCGAAGCAGGTGCGCGTGGACGGCCGTAGCGTTTCCGACTTCGATGCCGAGGGTGTACGGTTGGCGAAGCCGTTCAGGACGCTGGAGGCGCGCTGGTAGAGCAGCTGAGCATGGCTCGGTTCTAAGGAAGCCGGCTTGGTGCCGGGGCACGCCCGGCCTCAGAGATCCGGCAGGCCCGGCGGGTTGGTCTGCGACTGCGGCACGGCTTCTTCGGTCACGTTCCAGCGCGCCAGTGCCTGTGCGTAGGTGCCGCTGCCGATCTGGGTATTGAGCGCCTGGGTCACCGCATCGGCCAGGCCGCTGCCCTTGCGCGTGGTGACCGAAATCGCAGCAGCGTTCGGCCAACCGCCCGGAAACAGGCCAACGCGCCGCACCTTGCCATCGCGCGCGGAGTACGCGCCGGTGGCGTTGGGTTCGAACGACACATCGGCGCGGCCGGTGATCACGGCCAGGCGGCCGACCACCGAATCATCGAAGTACTGGTATTGCACCGGCTCCAGCCCGGCCGCGATGTTCTGTGCATCCCACTGCCGCAGGATCTGGTCCTGGTTGGTGCTGGCACCGACCACCACCTTCAGGCCAGCGACATCGGCCGGCTTCTCGATCTTCTGGATGGGCCCGTCGGTGCGCGTATAGATGCCGAGCAGGTCATAACGGTAGCTGGAGAAGTCGAACTTCTTCTTGCGCTCTTCGGTCACGGTTACGTTGGACAGCACTGCGTCGTACTTGCCCGACTCCAGTCCCAGCGGCCAGTCGGCCCAGGCGACCGGCACCACCACCAGCTTCAGGCCCAGCGCATCGGCCACCAGCCGTGCGATATCCGGCTCGATGCCGATCACTTCCTTGCTGTCGGCGCCATAGTCGGCCAGCGGCAACTGACCGGGATGCGTCGCGACCGTCAACGTGCCCGGCGTCACGAAGCGGAAGTCCGCCGGAACCAGCGCCTGCGCTTTCGGATCCACGGTCCCCCGCAGCGCTGGCGCGCCGGCACCGGCCAGGCTGCTGGTCGCTGCGGGCACGGCCTCCGGGGCCTGCCGTGCACGGGAATAGACGATGCCGGCAATGCCGATGACCAGCACAGCGATGACCAGCAGGGTGCTGCGCGAGGGACGACGAGACGTTGCAGGACTCATGGGGGTCACATCCGGATCAGAGGGTCTTGGCGAGAAAATCGGCGGTGCGCTGCTGGCGCGGGTGTTCAAATATGGCCTCGGGCGTGCCCTGCTCGATCACCCGGCCCTGGTCCATCATCACCACGTGGTCGGCAACGCGGCGGGCGAAGCCGAGTTCGTGGGTGACGATCACCAGCGTGGTGCCGGAACGGGCGAGCTCTTCGATCACACTGAGCACTTCGGCCACCAGTTCCGGGTCCAGCGCCGACGTCGGCTCATCGAACAGCAGCACCTTCGGCTGCAGGGCCAGTGCACGGGCGATGGCGATGCGCTGCTGCTGGCCACCTGACAGCTGGCGCGGGAACGCATCGGCCCTGTCCGCCAGACCGACGC
The DNA here is from genome assembly GCF_056757995.1 of Stenotrophomonas sp. STEN147. NCBI lineage: Bacteria > Pseudomonadati > Pseudomonadota > Gammaproteobacteria > Lysobacterales > Lysobacteraceae > Stenotrophomonas > Stenotrophomonas sp. STEN147. Next base: position 471,107 of record NZ_JBRRCG010000001.1, on the reverse strand, counting down.
GCTCCAGCAGCACGCGCGCCTGCTGTTCGGCCTGCGTACGCGGCACACCGCGCACCGCCATCGGCGCCTCGATGATGTTCTCCAGCGCGGTCAGGTGCGGGAACAGGTTGAAGCCCTGGAACACCATGCCCACCTCGGCACGACGACGGCGGATCTCGCGCTCCGGCAGCTCGTACAGGGTGTCGCCGTCACGGCGATAGCCGATCAGCTGGCCACCGACGCTGACGAAGCCGGTGTCGGCGCGCTCCAGGTGGTTGATCAACCGCAGCAGGGTCGACTTGCCGGCACCGGACGGGCCGATCAGCACCGTTACGCTGCCGCCGCGCAGTTCCAGGGTGATGTCCTCCAGTACCGGCTGCCCGCCGAACGCCTTGCCGACACCCTGCAGCGATATCGGCGCCCCCTGCCCGGCCTCGGCCGCGCTCGCGATGCGCGGCCGCACCGCAACCGGCGATGCCGCACGCGGCGCGGGCGAGGATACCCGCGACACGCTGCGCTCACGCTGCAGCTGGCCACGCGCGAAGCGCTGCTCCACGCGCCGCTGCAGCAGCGACAGCACGGTCAGGATCACCAGGTACCAGACCGTGGCCACCATCAGCAGTGGCACCACCTCCAGGTTGCGGCGGTAGATCACCTGCACGGTGTAGAACAGCTCCGGCAACGCCAGCACGTAGACCACCGACGTGCTCTTGGCCAGGCCGATCACATCGTTGAAGGCGGCCGGCAGGATCGAACGCATCGCCTGCGGCAGGATGATGCGCCGCACCTGGCGGCCGCGCGGCAGGCCCAGCGCGGCCGCTGCTTCATACTGGCCGTGATCGACCGAGAGGATGCCACCGCGGATCACCTCGGCCGAGAACGCCGCCTGGTTCAGTGTCAGGCCCAGCACCGCAGCCGTGAACACACCGATCAGCTGGGTGGTGGGATACGAGAACAGGCTGATGCCGGTGAACGGAATGCCCAGTTCGATCGTGCTGTACAGATAGCCCAGATTGTTCAGCAGCAGCAACAGCACCAGCAGTGGAATCGAACGGAACAACCAGACGTAGCCCCACGATACCGCCGACAGCAACGGCGAGCCGGATACCCGTGCCAGCGCCAGCAGCGTGCCCAGCGCGAAGCCCAGGCCGGTGCCGAGCGCGGTCAGCAACAGCGTGCGACCCAACCCTTCCAGCACCGGGCGGGCGAAGAACCACTCGGCGAAGGTGCCCCAGCCCCAACGTGGATTGCCGAGTACCGACTGCAGCCCGATCAGGATCAATGCCAGCGCCAGGACCGTGCCGAACACCTGCAGCGGATGCCGCGCCGGCACGATCTTCAATGCCGGTGCCGGACGCGCGGCCAGACCCTCGATCGCGGTGGACGGCGTACTCATGCGTGGACTCCCTGCACGGCGGCGGCGATTGATGCCGGCGGGCGCGCAGATGCCCGCAGCTGCTTCTCGAACGGCAGATGGGCGATCGATTCCGGGTCGGCAGACAGATCGAACAGTGCGGTGTAGCCATGGCTCAGGTACAGGCCGACCGCCTCAGGCTGACGGAAGCCGGTGGTCAGGTACACGCGGCGATAGCCCTGGCGTGCGGCCTGGTCTTCAAGCTCCTGCAGCACCCGCCGGGCGATGCCCTGGCGGCGCAGGCCAGGCAGTGTCCAGATGCGCTTGAACTCGGCCGTATCCGGGTCGCGGTGAGGCATGAACGCGCCGCCGGAAATGGCCACACCCTCACGCAGCAGCAGCACGAATGCTCCCACCGGCGCAGCGAATGCCTGCGCCGGGTAGCGTTGCAACTCCTCGCGCGCACTGCCACCGATGCGTCGCCGCACATCGGCGTAACGACTGTCGTACTCCTGTTCGAGCCCATCGAACAGTGGCCGCGCCAGTGGATCGTCCACCGAGGTGTAGAGGAAGCGCTCCTCGAACGGTGCCGTACTCATGCTGCGTCCTCCACCAGATAGTGTTCGGCCAGCCGCGCCCAGAGGCTGGCGGCAGGGGCGATGGCCGCATCGTTGAACACGTAGCGCGGGCTGTGCAGCGGCGCACTGTCACCGTTGCCGACGAACACGAAGCTTCCGGGCCGGGCCTGCAGCAGGAAGGCGAAGTCCTCGCTGGCGGTGCGCGGCGCGAAGGCATCCAGCACCTGCCCTGCGCCGAATCCCTGCAGCGCCACCTCACGGATATAGGCGGTCTGCTGCGGATGGTTGATCACGCTCGGGAAGCCACGCGGGAACTCGATCTCGGCGCGCGCCCCGAACGCGGCGGCGGTCTGCTCGGCAAGCTCGGTCACGCGAAGGCGCAGCGTGTCGCGAACGTCGGGCAGATAGGCGCGTACGGTCAGGGTCAGCTCCACCACGTCGGGAATCACGTTGGCCGCCTGCCCACCGTGGATCGAACCGACCGTCACCACGCCCATCTGCCGCGGGTCCACATTGCGCGACACCACACTCTGCAGTGCGGTGACGATGTGCGCGGCGGCGAGGATCGGATCCACGCTTCCCTGTGGTTCCGCACCATGCCCGCCCTTGCCGATCACCCTCAACCGTGCCCAGTCCACCGATGCCATCGCTGGTCCGTCGACAAAGCCGAAGTGCCCCGCCGGCACACCCGGCCAGTTGTGCAGTCCATAGATCGCATCCACCGGAAAACGCTCGAACAGGCCGTCGGCGAGCATCCTTGACGCACCGGAGCCGGTTTCTTCCGCCGGCTGGAACACCAGTTGCAGGGTGCCATCGATGCGCCCGTGCCGGGCCAGGTAATGCGCCGCCGACAGCAGGATCGCGGTGTGTCCATCATGACCGCAGGCGTGCATCCGTCCTTCGTTCTGGCTGGCATAGGGCAGCCCGGACGCCTCCTGGATCGGCAACGCATCGATGTCGGCGCGCAGCCCAAGCCGGCGGCTGCCCTGACCCCGCTGCAGCGTTCCGACCACACCGGTTCCACCGACGCCCGTGGTCACCGTATAGCCCCACTGCTGCAGCAGTTCGGCTACGCGTGCGCTGGTGCGATGCTCCTCGAAGGCGAGCTCCGGGTGTCGATGCAGGTCGTGGCGGATGGCGATGGCCTCATCGGCGCGTGCGGCTATTTCAGGCAGCACGCCCGTCGGCCCGGTGGGCGCCACAGTCAACGATGCCCGGCGCAGTACGTTCATCGCCTCAGCCCACCTTCCGCGCCGGTTCGGCGGCCGTCGAATGACGGCTGGCCTTGTACGGCAGGCCCAGGTGGTCGCGCAGCGTCTTCCCTTCCAGCTCGCGCTGGTGATACCCGCGCGCCTGCAGGATCGGCAGTACCAGGGTCACGAAATCGTCCAGCCCCTCGCGCTGCGCCGCGAACCCCAGAATGAAGCCATCGCTGGCGCCCGCCTCGAACCAGCGGATCAACTCGTCGGCCACGTGCTCGGGTGTACCGATGAAGTTGGGCCGCGGGCTCACCGCCTGCAACGCGACCTGGCGCAGGCTCAAGCCCTGCTCGCGGGCATCCTGCTTGATCCGATCGGTGGTGGAGCGGAACGAATTGCTGCCGATCTCGCCCAGCTCGGGGAACGGCGCGTCGGGATCGTACTGGGTGAAATCGTGATGGTCGAAGAAGCGCCCGAGGTAGGCCAGCGCATCGTCCAGGCCCGCGAGTGCGGCAATCGCCTGGTACTTGGCTTCGGCCTCCTCGGCGGTGTGGCCGACAATCGGCCCGATGCCCGGAAAGATCTTAACGTCATTGCCGCTGCGCCCGTGGGCGATGGCCGAGTTCTTCACCTTCTGGGTGAAGGCACGGGTTTCTTCCAGCGAGGGCGAGTGGGTGAATACCGCATCGGCATACTTGCCGGCCAGCGCGATGCCGTCGTCGGACGAGCCCGCCTGGAAGATCACCGGCTGGCCCTGCGCCGAGCGCTGGATGTTCAGTGGGCCTTCGACCTGGAAGAAGCGGCCCTTGTGGTCGAGGCGGCGGAACTTGTCGGCGGCGAAGAAGGTGCCCTGTTCGCGGTCGCGGATGAAGGCATCGTCGTCCCATGAATCCCACAGGCCCTGCACCACGTCCAGGTATTCGTCGGCAATCTGGTAGCGCAGCGCATGTTCCGGATGCGGGCGGCCGTAGTTGCGGCCCGATCCTTCCAGCGGCGAGGTCACCACGTTCCAGCCGGCGCGCCCACCGCTGATCAGGTCCAGCGAGGCGAACTGCCGGGCCACGGTGAACGGATCGCTGTAGGAGGTGGACAGCGTGCCGGCCAGGCCGATCTTCTTCGTCGCCGTGGCCAGCGCGGACAACAGCGAGATCGGCTCGAAGCGGTTGAGGAAGTGCGGGATCGATTTCTCGTTGATGTACAGCCCATCGGCAACGAAGCCGAACGCGATGCCGTTGTCTTCGGCCGTGCGCGCGATGTCGATGTAGAAGTCCAGGTTCACGCTGGCATCGGCCGGGTTGGACGGATGCTTCCACGCATGCATGTGGCTGCCCGGTCCCTGCAGCATGATGCCGAACGGGATGGGGCGCGGTGTCTTGCTCATGGGTATCGCTCCTGCAGGTCAGGCCACCGCCGCGCGTGGCGCGGGCGACAGCAGTTCAAGGGACGCCAGGCGTGCGTCGAGGTCGGCCACCGGCGCATCGAGGATGAATTCGCCCACGCCGAAGCGGCGGTGCAGTGCGTCCAGTTCCCCGCGCACCTGCTGCGCGTCGCCCGACAGCACGCTGGGCCGCGTCTCTTCGATACGGAAGTCGGTCACGCCCACCTGGCGGGCATACTCGGCCGCGGCGTCCGGGCTGGGCAGGTTCACCGTCTGCCCCGGGCCGAGGTGCAGCTTGTAGACACGCAATGCGCCGACATGGCGCGCCGCCGCTTCGCTGGTGGGCGCCGCGAAAGCGACGGTGGCCAGCAACGGCGGCTGCGTGGATACGGCGCGATAGGCCTCGAACGCCGCTTCGATGTGCTTCGGGTCGCCGTCGAAATGGGCGGCATAGACGAAGCGCCAGCCCAGCTCCGCCGCCTGCCGTGCGCTCTGCGGGCTGGCGCCCAGCAGGAAACGCTCGGCCGCCACCTGCGGCACCGGCCGCGCCTGCGCATTGGCATGCGCATGATCTTCGGCCAGCGAGCCGGACAGGAATCCTTCCAGATCGCGCAGCTGCTGATCGAAATCGGCGAAGGCCGGTCGCCCCGCGGCCAGCGCTGCGGTGGACGCCGGCAGGCCACCGGGTGCCTTGCCCACCCCCAGGTCGACGCGTCCGGGCGCCAGCGCCGCCAGCAGGTTGAAGTTCTCGGCCACCTTGTACGGCGCATAGTGGCGCAGCATCACGCCACCGCTGCCGATGCGGATGCGCCGGGTCTGTGCCAGCACCCATGCCGCCAGCACCTCCGGCGCCGGACTGGCCAGGGTCGGTGCGGCGTGATGCTCGGCAAACCAGTAGCGGTGGTAGCCCAGCTGTTCGGCACGCTGGGCCAGCTGCAGGCTGTTGCGCAGCGCCTGCTCGGCGCCTGCGCCTTCGGCCACCGGGCTCTTGTCCAGCACGCTGATGAGGTAGCTCATGTCCGCGTCCTCGCTCAGGGGTGGGCCACAGGAATGCCAAGCAGGCCATTGAGTGCGGCCAGGATCGGCTCGGCACCGGTCACGTACTGCCGGTCCTGGTAGGCACCGTTGGCGTGTTCGCTGCGCACGCCCTGCGGCAGCACCAGCTTCGGCAGCGACTGGTCCTGCTCGCCCACCGCCGCGATCACCTCGCGGCGTGGCCGCGCGAAGCCGATGCGGCGCACGTCCAGCTGTGCATCCAGGCCGTCGATGCTGGACAGCGCGCCTTCCAGCAGCAGGCTGTGCCGGCAGAAGAAGCGCTGGCCCGGCAACTGGCCGTCGACGAACTCGCGATCAAGCAGGAACAGGATGGGTTTGGGGGAGGCAGCTGCAGCCACGGATTCGTCCTCGTCTGGGCCGGCAATGAAGTGCCGTTTCGCTATCGATGCTAGAGAAGCTGTGCGCCGCGCCCGTACCTGCTGGCGACAATCGCCGGTCGGATCCGGCCACGCAGATGCAGGTTGGCAATAAGCAGACTGCTGGCCGTTATGGGCAGCTCAGGCGATGCGGCGCAGGGGCGCCGGCCCGCTGGCGGCATGCGGCAGCAGATGCCCGGCAGCGCGCTCGGCAGCCAACTGGATGCGCGCCTGCAACGCCGCGCTGTTGATCTGCTCGCCATCGAAATCGGCTGGTGTGGCATACACGCCGATGGGCAACGTATGCGCCTGCAGGAAGCTGAACAACGGTCGCAGCTGATGGTCGATCACCAGCGCATGCCGCTCGCTGCCCCCGGTGGCCGCCAGCAGCACAGGGGTGTCCACCAGCGCCTCGAGGTCGATGAAGTCCACCAGGTGCTTGAACAACCCCGGGTACGAGCCACGATGGACCGGTGCGGCCACCACCAGCAGCTCGGCATCCTCGAGGGTGGCCAGCGCCTGTTCCACCGCGGGCTCGGCCTCGCTGCGCGACAGCGTCTGCCCCAGCGCGCGCGCTATCGGCGCCAGCTCCACCAGTGTCACGCTGGCATGCAGGCGCTGCTGCAGCGCCTCCAGCAGGTGCCGTACCAGCAACAGCGTGCGCGAATTCACCGATGCCGTTGGCGATCCGATCAACGCAACAATCTTCAACCCAGATGACATGCCACTCTCCTCGGTAACGCCGGACGCTGCCCGGCGACGCCATGCCTGAACCTCAGAACCGGTAATTGACCCGCCCGTACCAGAACGCGCCGATCCTGCTGAGCACGTCACCGCTGTCCCAGGTGGTCTCGATGCTGGCCACGTCGGTGGCGCTGCGCGCGTACTCCGGCACCTTGCGGGTGCGCTTGTCGAACACGTTGTTGATGCCCAGCGCCGCACTCCAGCCCGCGCCCAGCTCCACACCGCCGGACAGGTTGGTCACCAGCACGGGTGGCTGCCTGTATTCCACGCCGTTGTTGAGGCGCTTGATCGACCCGTAGTAGGTAACGTCCACATTCGAGCGCCAGCGTCCGTTCTGCCAACCCAGTCCGGCCACCTGGGTGTAGCTGGGCGTACGGAAGCGCAATGCGTACTCGCCGGACTTCGTCAGCAGGTTGATGTTGGGCAGCCCCTGCAGCGCCGCAGGAATGGCGCTGACGCTGCGGATCGTGGTGCGTCCGACGTTGGCGGCATAGCTCCAGCGCAGCTTGCCCCACGATGTGTCCTGGTTCGCCTCCAGCGTCAGCTCCACGCCGCGCGTGCGGGTGTCGCCCACGTTGGTGAAGTAGCTGGCATAGAACGCGTCGCCCGGCAGGATGCTGATGCCGGCCGAACCCAGCAGCGCATCGATCGTGTTCTTCTGCGCGGAGGTCAATACGGTGCCGCTGTTGTCGGTGATGCGCGCCGGATCCTGCGCGTTGTAGCCGATCTGGCTGGACTGGCCGAGCTGGCCGCGGATGTCGATCTGGTAGGCATCCACGGCCAGGTGGAAGGCCGGGCTCGGGTCCCAGGTCACGCCGATGCTGTAGTTGGTGGCCTTCTCCGGTTTCAGCGGGGTGGCACCCAGTGCCACCGCAGCGGGCGAGGACACCTGCGCCACCAGCGTCGTACCGCACGGGCAGCTGCCCGTGGCCTGGTAGAACTGCGCGCCCAGGCTCGGCGCGTGGAAGCCGTTGCTGACCGTCGCACGCACGCCCAGTGCGTCGGTGATGTCGAAGCGGCTGGTCAAGCGTCCGGTCGAGACGCTGCCGAAGTCCGAATGGTCTTCCCAGCGCGCGGCCGCATCCAGGTACCAGCGCGAGGTGACGTTGGTCGCCGCCCCCACGTACACCGCCTTGCTGTTGCGCGTGGCCTTCACCGCGTCGGCGGTGGAGTAGCCGACAAACGCAGCGGCACCGAATCCGGTGTACGACTCCCACTGCCCTGCCCCGCGCTCGTAGCGCTCGTGCTGGTACTCGGCACCGGCACTCACGTCCAGGGGTGAGGCAAAGGCCGCTACGTCAAAGCCCCGGCGCAGGTCCAGGTTGGCAATGCCCTGCTGGTAATCCAGCTTGCCGTCATAGAAGTCGGTGGGCGAGCCCGGGTACGGCAGCGAGTAGTTCACCGAGTTGCGGGTATAGGTGCGCACCGTGCTGCGGTTGCCGGTCAGGCTGGCGTCGTAGTCCCAGCCGGCCACCTGCCCCTTCACGCCGGCGGTGCCGGTGTACTGCTTCTCCTTGGTCTCCAGCACCGGCAGGAAGCCGTCGGGAAACACGCTCAGCACCCCCGGTGTCCGGTACGTGGTGAAGATCGTGGCCGGCAGGCGGAAGTTCTGGATCGCCTGCGCGGTGCGGTCACTGGCAGTGGCGTTGGCGTAGAACTGCGCGCTCTCACCCAGGCCATGGCCCACGTTCACCGCAAACGCCTTCAGCGCATAAGACGGTGAGCTGAGGATGGTGTTGGCTTCGGCATCGCGCGTGGCCTCGGCAGGGTCCGGCGTCGCACCGGCCGGCAGGCGGTTGTTCGGCCGCAGCGCGACCCGGTTGCCATTGGCATCGATCGCCGGATAGCTCAGATAGCCATCGATGTAGCGTCGCGTCCGGATCGCGTGGTGCTGGCGCGTGGTCTCGCCCGAGAGGTTGACGAAGCCGTCCTTGCCCCAGGGCAGGCCGACGTTGGCGCGCACGCTGGTACGCGTACCGTCGCCATCGATGCTCTGCCCGCTCTCCACCGACACCTCACCGCCCTGTGCCTGCGATTTCAGGATGACGTTGACCACACCGGTGATCGCGTCCGAGCCGTAGATGGCGGAGGCACCATCGCGCAGCACTTCCACGTGGTCGATGGCCGACACCGGAATCAGCGCCAGATCCGCCCAGGCGTGGCCAGGAAAGCCGCCGCCGTTGGCACCGCTCACATAGGCACTGGCGTTGCGGCGCTTGCCGTTGACCAGCACCAGCGTGTAGCCCGGTGAGAGATTGCGCAGCTGATAGCCGCGGATCAGGCTCTCCTGGTCGCTCTGGTAGCCACCGATCTGGCTCAGCGACGGCAGGCTGCGCTGCAGCGCTTCGAGCAGGTTGGCCTGCCCGGTCGCAGCAAGATCCTCGGCGGAGATCACGTCGATGGGCGTGGAGCTGTTCTTGACCGTGCGCGTGCTGGTGCGCGAGCCGGTCACCACCACTGCGTCCAGGGTGGATGCAGCGACGTTGGCGGCAGCCGCTGTGGTTGCCGGCTGCGCATCGGCGTCTGCCGCATGCACGGGGGCCGCTACCAGGGCGGCGGCGATCAACACAGCAAGAGGACTCAGGACAGGGGCGTAGGCGGCAGGCATGGGGGCTCGTGGGGTGGGCCGGAAACACGCTTCCATTCAAGGGCCTGTTCACCCGCCACGACAGGCGTGATCGCGTCACCCAGCCGTAACATCCGGCCACCCACATGACCGCTGGTAATGACGTTAGGCAGCGCACTTGCATGGGGTCGGATCCCTTTCGAAGGAAACGGATCCGACCCCAGCCGCCATATATCCCGCAGGCATCACCTCATGACCGCATGCCACGCGGCGGCATGCACCATCACCGGTAGCATCAGGCCATGCCCATCCACGCTGCCGATCCCACCGCGCCGACCGTCGCCATCGTGGCCTGCCACGGCCAGGGCCTGTTCGAGTTCGGTTGTGCGGTGGGCCTGTTCGCACCGGTGCGTCCGGAACTGGGCGTGGCGTGGTACCGCACGCAGCTGTGCGCGGGCGAACCCGGCGCGCTGCGCATGCTCGGCAATACGCAGGTGCAGTTGCCGCATGATCTCAACGCGGTGGACGATGCGGACATCATCGTCATTCCCGGTTGGCGCGAACCCAGTGAACGCCCGCCGCAGGCGTTGCTTGATGCGCTCGTCCGCGCCCACGCGCGCGGCGCCCGCATCGCCTCGATCTGCTCGGGCGCCTTCGTGCTGGCCTGGGCCGGCCTGCTCGATGGCCGCCAGGCCACCACCCACTGGCGGCTCACCGAAACGCTTGCGCAGCAGTTCCCCCGCATCGGCGTGCGCGACGACGTGCTCTACGTCGACGCCGGCAGCATCATCACCTCGGCCGGTTCGGCCACCGGCATGGACATGATGCTGCACATGGTGCGCAAGGATTACGGCGCGCGCGTGGCCAACCTCGTTGCCGAGCGCCTGGTGCTGGCGCCCTGGCGTGATGCCGGGCGCAGCCAGCGCGTCAGCCGCGCCATTCCCAGCGGCGAGCCGACGCGCCTGGCCAAGCTGATGGAATGGATGCGGCGCAATCTGCGCGAACCGCACTCGCTGGGCAGCCTGGCCGAACAGGCCGCGTTGAGCCAACGCACCCTGCAACGGCAGTTCCTCGACGCCACCGGCCTGTCACCCATCGACTGGCTGATCCGCGAGCGGGTGGCTTTCGCCCGCGAGCTGCTGGAAACCACCGACCGCCCGCTGCACTGGGTCGCCGAGCAGGCCGGTTTCGGCTCACAGGAATCATTCCGCCGCCATTTCCGCGGGCTGGTCGATGCCAGCCCCACCGAGTACCGTAGCCTGCATCGGCAGGGCATCGAAGCCGATCGACTGGTCGGCTGCTGAGGGTAGGCCTGCGGCAACGTCCGCCTTTCCACTCCGCCATCGGACCGGCAAGATATCGCCATGTCCCGCAGGCCGATGGAACGGTGATGACTGACCGCCCTTACAGGAACTACCGCTTCGGGATAGGCGTGTCGCTGGTGCTGGCGGCGTTCATCGCCACCCTTTCGCTCATCGCTGTGGCCACCCCCAATCTGGGTTGGGGCGTTGTGGCGCTGGCCACCCTGGCGATCTGGGTGGGCGTACCGTTGCTGCTGGTGCTTGTGCTGGCGTGGCTGCGCTACATGGTACGGGACCGTGGCCAGGTGCCCGGCCGCGTGCACGCCGTGATGTTCGTGCCCACCGCCGCAGCCATGCTCATCGTTCCGCTGTGGCACTCCCTGCAGAACACCTGGGACAGCTTCGCCGGCGGCTCGCGTGCCGCCATCGCGGAACTGCACGTCAATCTCAGCGGGCAACCGCTGTGGCTGGACACGTCGCCGTATGCATCCACCGGCTCCGGCGCTGGCCCGGACCTGCCCATGCAGGGCGACACGCCCGAACGTTTCATCACCTTCCACCGCTACCCCAACGCACAGTCCGATGCAGACAGGGCATTCCCGTATGAAGACGGGCGCCTGAAGCGCTCGGTGGACCACTACCGCTACGCCACGCCCTCCGGAGATCGTGCCGTCACCGACGTGCCCTTGCTGCGCCACCCCTATCCGGACCTTGCGCCCTTCAACGCGTCATGGAGGCGCCCGGGCACGCCGGAACTGGTGCACCTCTATTACCACTACCGCGATCATGTGGAGGTCGCGCCCGCGCTCGCACGCCTCAGCGGCACTACCGCAGATGATCTGGAGCGCAGCCGCTTCGAAGGCCTGGTGCTGTTCAAGGTCCACAACTACGGCGGCGCGCCCATCGTGCGGATGGAGGTCAATGGCCTCACGCTGGACATCGGTGACGGCGCCATCGCCAACATCCCGACGCCACCCGCGGACTGCACCGCGTACGGCTACCCGGACGGCGCCGCGCTGCTTCCGCTCGATCAGCCCTTGCAGGTCCGCTGGCAGACCAGCAGCGAGCCGATGCGCTGGCACAGCGCCCGCGTGCAGGTACCGGCGTTCCGCACGCCGCAGCCGATGGAGGGCCAGTCAACCCTGCAGCGCGTGCTGCTGTATGTGCTGCCTGATGACGCGCTGGCCGCCGAACGCTACGCGGAAATATTCGACCGCGATACGCGGCGCGGCATCCGCGCTACTGGCCTGCCCGCGGCGGCCGCTGCGGTGGCCACCTGCGGCAGCGCCTACGCCACCTATGGCGAAGACGCGCCGTCGCCGCTGGCAGACTGAGCAGTGTCGCCGCGGCGCCTGTTCTCAGCGGCGGCCACGCATCCGCCAGCACTGTGCGATGAAGCCCAGCACGAACACCACGAAACACCCCAGCAGGGTCTGCAGCACGACCGGAGCCATCGGCGCCGCCGCAATCGGATGTGCCACCGGGATGCGGGTCAGCGTTTCATTCACGCCCGGCACCAGCGACAGCAGGAAGCTGAACGACAACGCGAAGGTGGACAGATACCGCGCCGCCCGCCCCAGGAAGCGCAGGCGCGCGGCTAGCACGCCGCCGAAAGCAACCAGCAGCACGATCACGCCAAAGGCGTGGCCGGGATTGAGTCCGCCCGTGCTGGACACGGTGAACGAGGTTGCCACCGACAACACCAGGCCCAGCAGATAGAGCTTGCCGGCACGCGTGGCCGGATCGATGGCGCGGTGGCGGACGAAGCCATAGAGACCAGCCACGATGGGAAGCAGGCTGACGGCAGTGTGGATGACGCCGAGGGCGGACAGCGGGTGTGGCATGGGAGTGCTCCGTTGGATTCAGTGAACCTACTAGTAGGTAGGCATGGTGGGCAAAAAGAAGACCCGCGTTGCCGCAGGCCTTCCGCATACAGTTCTCAGGCGGCGCTCACCCGCGCGATCGCCAGCCGCGCCAGGGCCGCGAAGGTGGCCGCATCGCCAAACCCCCGCGCCGCCAGCATCGCACCGTGCACGGACGCCATGAACGCCTTGGCTTCGTCGCCCGCCGGGCCCTGCAGGCGCAGCTGCCCCTGCGCAGCGCCCTTCAGCAGGGTACGGGTCAACCACTCGGTCAGGTCCTCGAAGTGGCCGCGCACTTCCTCGGCAATCTCCACCGGGATCATCGGCGCTTCCGCGGCCAGCATCGCGCAGATGCAGAACGACGCCGTTCCGCCGGCAATGCAGCTGGACCAGTAATCGACATAGGCGTTGAGCTCCAGCAGCGGATCACCCAGCTGCCGGTCCAGCAGCGCCAGTCCCTCGCGCGCCTCGGCCCGGTACAGCACCACCACCGTGCGCACCAGATCGGCCTTGCTGGGGAAGTGGTGATGGATGCTGGCCTTGCTGATGTTCACCCGCGCGGACACGTCCGCGTAGCTGAAACCGTTGTAACCACCGGCTTCCAGCAGGGAACGGGCCTGCGCCAGGATCTCCAGCGCCTTCGGGGACAGCGACTCTTTCATGGGCGCAAACCTACTAGTAGGTAGATAGCCTGTCAACGGGCCGACCCGCGCCGTTCAGTGGGAAGACACATACAGCGCACCGGCTGGCGCGGGTGGCACCGCGAAGCTGCGCCGCATCCGCGCCACTTCCGCCGCCGGCGGCAGGCCGAACAGACGCTTGAACTCCCGGTTGAACTGCGACGGGCTGGCATACCCCACCGCCAGCGACGCCGCCTCGGCGGTCATCCCCTGGCGCAGCATCAGCAACCGCGCCTGGTGCAGGCGCGTGGACTTCACGTACTGCATGGGCGAAGTGCCGGTGACGTCACGGAAGTGATCGTGGAAGGTCGCCACGCTCATCCCCGCCTCCGCCGCTAGGTGTGCCACGTCCAGCGCCGTGGCATAGGCCGCATGGATCTGCCGCAACGCCCGGCCGATGCTGCCGAAACGGCCGCGCATGGCCAGCGCCTCACGCATCGCAGCGCCCTGGGCGCCGGTCAGCACGCGGAAGTACACCTCGCGCACCAGCGCCGGGCCCAGCACCGCCGCTTCCCGCGTGTCGCCCAGCGCATGCAGCAGCCGTATCACCGTGGCCTGCATCGGCGGGTCCATCGGGCTGGCCATCATGCTGCGCGCGTGTGTCTGCCCCGGCGCCTCATGCGCGTCCAGCGCAAGCAACAGCTCCGCCGCCAGTTGCAGGTCCAGGTGCAGGTAGATCGCCAGCAACGGCGCCTCCGCCGACGCGTCGGTTTCCATGGTGAACGGCACCGGCACCGACACCGCCAGGTAGTGCTGCGCGTCGTACTGGTAGACCTGCCCGCCCAGGTAGCCGCGCTTGACGCCCTGGCAGACGATCACGATGCCCGGGTCGTACAGCACCGGCGTGCGCGCCAGCGGCCGGTTCGAGCGCAGCAGGCGTACGCCCGGCACGGCGGTGAGCGTGTAGCCCTCCTCCGGCGCCAACGCCTGCAGCAGCCCCACCATGCGCGCCTGCGCATCCTGCTGCACCGGATCATCGCCAGACCGCACCGCACACCTCAGAGGAATAGGCAAGATCGGCCGAAGCTTAGGCCTGTAGGGCATCCCCCACAAGCACTACTGTGCAAGCCCGCTTTCCATGAGGCCATCACCATGTCCCCCTCCCGTCTGCTGCTCATCACCGGCGTCAGCAGCGGCTTCGGCCGCGCCCTCGCCGAACAGGCCCTGCAGGCCGGCCACCGCGTGGTCGGTACCGTGCGCAACGAACCGGCCCGCCAGGCGTTTGAATCACTCGCCCCCGGCCGCGCGTTCGGCCGCCTGCTGGACGTCACCGACCACGCCTCCATCGACGCGCTGGTCGATGCCATCGAAAGCGGCATCGGCGCCATCGACGTGCTGGTCAACAACGCCGGCTATGGCCACGAAGGCATCCTCGAGGAATCCACGCTGGACGAACTGCGCCACCAGTTCGAGGTCAACGTGTTCGGCCCCGCCGCGCTCATCAAGGCCGTGCTGCCGCATATGCGCGCGCGCCGCCGTGGCCACATCCTCAACATCACCTCGATGGGCGGCTTCATCACCCTGCCCGGCATCGCCTGGTACTGCGGCAGCAAGTTCGCACTGGAGGGCATCAGCGAGGTGCTGGGCCAGGAAGTGGCCGCGTTCGGCATCCACGTCACGGCCGTCGCGCCGGGATCGTTCCGCACCGACTGGGCCGGCCGTTCGATGGTGCGTGCACCGCGCAGCATTGAAGATTACGACGCCTTGTTCGACCCCATCCGCAGTACGCGCGAGGCCAAGAGCGGTCATCAGCTGGGCGATCCGGAAAAGGCGGCGCAGGCCATGCTGAAGATCATCAACAGCGACGCACCGCCCAGCCACCTGTTGCTGGGCAGCGATGCCGTGCAACGTGTGCGTGACAAGCTGCAGGCCATGTCCAGCCGCATCGACCAGTGGGAGGTCGTGAGCCGATCCACCGACGGCGGTTGACATGCAGGTATTTACCTGCCTATTCTGTCCGCCATGGATGCAGACAAGGTGTTCAAGGCCCTGGCCGACCCCACGCGCAGGACGCTGCTGGACCTGCTCTGCGCAGACAACGGTCAGACGTTGGGCCAGCTGTGCGAACACCTGGACATGGCCCGGCAATCGGTCACCCAGCACCTGGGCCTGCTGGAAGACGCCAACCTCATCAGCACGGTGCGCCGTGGCCGCGAGAAGCTGCACTTCATCAACCCGGTGCCGCTGCATGACGTCTACGAGCGCTGGGTACGCAAGTTCGAGCAGCAGCGCCTGAGCCTGCTGCATGACCTGAAACGAGAACTGGAAGGAGAATGACGATGTCCGCAGCGTCCACCCGCTTCATCCACGTGATCTACATCGCCTCCACGCCACAGAAGGTGTTCGAGGCCATCACCCGGCCCGAGATCGCCCGCCGCTACTGGGGCCACGAGAACGTCTCGGACTGGAAACCCGGCTCGCGCTGGCAGCACGTGCGCGCCAACGACACGCGCTCGGTCGAGCTGGTCGGCGAAGTGGTGGAAAGCACCCCACCCTCGCGACTGGTCATCACCTGGGCCGCGGCCTCGCAGGCCGACAACCCGGACAGCTACAGCCGCGTCACCTTCGAGATCGTGCCCTACCAGGACATGGTGCGGCTGAGCGTCACCCACGACGATCTGGAACCCGGCAGCGGCATGGATACCGGCATCCGCCAGGGCTGGCCGATCGTGCTGTCCAGCCTGAAATCGTTGTTGGAGACCGGCAAGGGACTGGACGTGTTTGCCAAGCCGAGCTGACTGGTGGGGTGTCTGGCCGCAGTCACTTCAACGCAGGGTCGATGACCGGAAGCAACCCAAGATCCACCAGGCTCATCTCGACCTGGTTGGCCTGTTGCACGGCATGCGGGTCGGCAAGATCGAGTACGTCGGTGGCGAGGATGAGTGTTCCGTTGCCACAGCGTTCCAGCCGGGCAGCCGCGGGAATCTGGTCTGCAGCGAGAGGGGCGTCCACGTACCCCATCCAGCCCAGAAACTCGCGGTGCGGGAAGGGCGCGCGATCGCGGCTGTAGAGCAGCAACTGGCCATCCACCCGCTGCTGGACATTGGTCTGGGCGAAGCTTATCGGCAAAGTCCTGAGTACCGCAGACAACATGGTGCCCACTACATTTCCGGGAGACCGGTAGGCCTTCTCGATACGGTCAACGTGGAACCGAAGGACGCCAAGATTGGGCTGGTAGCTCACTCCTGCGCCGCCACGCTTCGTCCAGTCGCTATCGTTTCCGGAGTTGGTGATCATGATTCCGTTGCTGCCGTCCGACGGCTGGCCCGGGAACTCCCTGGCCCACCGATGATCGTCTTCCTCGACACGCGCCACGAATGCACGGCTGTCGCTGAGGGGAACATAGGGGTCTCTGGCAGATCGTGGATTTGCCCACCATTGTCTGAAGAGCGGGTCGGCATTGGACAGGTTGAGAATAAGTATCGACAGGTCGTCCCACACCTGCTCGGCAGTGCGAGCCCGATGGGGATAACGGCAGACCAGGGTGATATTCACGGCATCTCCTCAGCAACGAGTGCTACTTCAACGCAGGGTCGATGACCGGAAGCAACCCAAGATCGACCAGGCTCATCTCGACCTGGTTGGCCTGTTGCACGGCATGCGGGTCGGACAGGTCGAGTACGTCGGTGGCGAGGATGAGCGTGCCATTGCCCCGTCGCTCAAGCTTTGCCGCAGCAGGAACCTGATCACGGGTGAGCGCCTCATCCACGTATCCCATCCAGCCCAGGAACTCACGATGGGGAAACGGTGCTCGATGCAGGCTGTAAAGCAGTAGATCAGCACCCACACGCTGTTTCACGTTCGTCTGTATCAAACACACATCGGGCCGCTTGGACATCGCATCCAGAATCGTCCACAGCACGCGCGATGGCCGCTCGAAGACCACCTCCACATCGCTGATGCTGATCCGAATCGAGCCAAAGCTTGGAGAGATCGCCAGCCCAACCCGTCCGCGCGCCCTCCAGCTCGCCTCATCTCCCGCGTTCGTCAACAGCAGGCCGGGAGCGCCGGCATGCCGCAGCTCTGGAAACTCTGCCTCGTCCGCTTCCATTCGGGAGATGATCCTTGATCGCTCTACAAATGACACGAAGTGGTCCTTCGGCCCTTTCGGCATGCCCCACCATTGCCGGAAATCAGGCGTGAGCTCTCCAAGATTCTCGATCAATGCAGCCGAATAGGCGTATGCCTCTGAGAGAGACAGCCTCTGTGGGACGAACTTCACGGTCAAGGTAACGATCATCTCAAATGGCACCCAGCACGTAAGGGGTATGGCGCGCACTCTCAGTTGGAATCCCGGCTTCAATTCCAGCAATGAAAGCGACGACGTCCATGAAGTGCCACTCAAGCTTCCCTCTAGGCATTGCAGGGGCGACGAGCGCGGATTGCACTCTGTAACTTTTGAGCCAGGACTCAGTTACGGCAAACGTAAATGGCGTTGCATCACGGCCATATTCGTCGAAGAATTTTTCAAAGTTGGCCTTCGCTTCAACCACGGTACACCGATCTCGCCAGAAGCCATCAAACGAGGTACCTCCGTATAGCCATTCAAGGGTGGTGTACTCTCCGCCCTTGCCAAAGAACCCCTTTACGACTTCTACGCCAATGCTCACGATCTCGTCAGCACTATCGCCTCGGCGTACATAGCCAAACCGCTCCGGACCGGCAAACATGTTGGCGATCTGTAGCTGGTAGTCATAGTTGATGCGTGTGCTCAAGGTTATGTATCTCGGCGTAGGCGGCTGCCCCACTCGCCCATTCCCCAGCAAGCACTGATTGCACTCGCTGTGGTCTGGCACATCAGAGCAGTCTGCTTCTCGACTTCGGACGTCTGGCTTGTCCTTGACGGCGTCGTTCGCCGCGGTGGCCGCCGCTGCCGCTGCCGCCGCCGCAGCGGCTCTCTCGGCCAGCTTGCCTATGCCCCAACGAACAGGAACCGCAACCATCACTCCTCTCCCTTCGGCCACCGATGCAAGGCGGCCAAGGCGCCGAGCACATCAGCCGCTTTGGTGCTCGGGTGCTCCGCGTGGCGAATCGCGATATCCACTTCAGCATTGCGATGAAGCTCACCACCACTGCCGACATCCGTCTTCGTCCAGGCAACGAGCACCGGAAGGTGGGTGATGCCCAACTCGTAGGCCGCGTAGGCATAACAGCGATCGGTTTCCGCAAGAAGTGCAGCGTCATCCATGCCAAAGACCCGTTCGGGCATGTCACGGCGAATCTCGCCGGCAAGCCTGGGGAGGAAATCGAACAGATCAGGCAAGCGCAGCAACGCCTCCTGTCTGGCATTGAACGTCAGCATCAGCTTTTCTCCACAACGTCGCGATCCAGCTGCCACTGCTGCCCCTGCAGCCAAACTGACCACCGGACGAATGGCGCCATGAACGCTCTCTTCTGTTCACGCGTCATGACGGTCCACACACGATACAAGGCGCGTCCATCCCAGAACCGGAACAGCGCCAAGCCTCCATCTGACAGCCGTACATCCAGGCGGGCTTGAAGATGCTCGATGACGGCGCCAATCGGCTCGTCACTGGTCACCCAGCACACCCGTCCCGGACGCGCCTCAAGATTCAGCAGCCATCGGCGCACCCATCCATTGCCATTCAACTGGATCAGCCAAGGCCCGACATCGGCGCTGCTGGCTTCAGGCTGATGTTCAAAGAGCGGCCACGCAATGCCCGATGTGGCGTAGCCTCCCAGAACATTGGCAATCTGCGGGGACGGAGCGGCGTCAACAATGGCGTATTCCATATTCATCTCCGCAGGTAAGCGGCACCGCTCCTTGCCGCCGCCAGAAGGCATTCCCGGCAGACCGGCTCCTTTTGGGTCGAGTGCACCGTGAACTCGTCGGGCGCTGGCGCGTGAGCCGTGGCATCCCCTTCCGACGTGGCAGGTGCCAACGCACCAGCAGCCGCGATGTGGGTCGTCTGCTGGGCGCCCGCCAGCAGGCTGCATCCGCAGGCCAGCCGATCACCGTCGCGCGCAACCGGCTGCCCATCGACAATCCAGGAATCGTCCCCGGTCACGATCGGGAAGATGCCCTGATGCTTGGGGCATGTCGCGCGGTCGGACACACGTGCTACGGCGTGCCCGTTGATATCAGTAAACGCAGACCCCGTGATAACGCGCCCGCCGCCACTGGTTGCATCCCCAACGACCACAATCAATCGACCCATATCAGTTCCACACGAAGCAGGCACCGACCTTTCCAGCCAGCTGCGCGAAGCTACCGAAGCCGATGACAGGACTTCCAGGCGCGAAACGGCGGCGATCTACCTGCAATCCCGCAAGTGGATGAGCTACAAAGAGAATTCTGGAATCGTGTAAACACAACCACCTCTCAAATGCGGCAGAATGCGTCTCCAGTTAAGGGCGAACACGTCACCATGAGCGAGCAGCCGGCCTGATCGACCCACAACGTCCGCAAAAGGGGCCGCCCTAGCTCGCCCCCTCCTCCACCCCGCTCAACGCCCCCACCCACTTCCCCCCATGCACCCGCACCTGGAAAAGATCGGCGACACCACCTTCCTGCGCGTCCGTGACCAAGGCCCCCTGCTGGATGCCAACGGCCTGCGCGACCTCGTCGGCGACGCGCTGGGTCACCCTGCCGAGTGGATCGTGGTTCCGGTGCAGCGCCTCTCGCCGGACTTCTTCGATCTGCGTTCGGGCGTGGCCGGGCAATGGATGCAGATGCTGGTGAACTACCGCCTGCGTTTTGCCGTGCTGGGGGATGTCAGCGCCCACCGGGCGCGCAGCGAATCACTGGATGCGTGGATCACCGAGTGCAATCGCGGCCGCGAGGGCTGTTTCGTGGCCGACTGGGACGCGCTGCGGGCGCGGCTTGCGGCGCCGGCCCGCTAGCGCGCGGTCCAGCCCCCGTCCACCGGCAGCGCCGTGCCGGTCATCTGCGCCGCGGCGTCCGAAGCCAGAAAGACCACGGTCTGCCCCAGCTGCTCGGGGGTGACGAACTGCAACGAGGGCTGCTTTTCGGCCAGCAGCGCACGCGCGGCGGACTCCTGATCGATACCCTCGCGCTCGGCCAACGCGGTGATCTGCTGCTCCACCAGCGCGGTGCGCACCCACCCCGGGCAGATGGCATTGGCGGTGATGCCGGTGCCGGCATTTTCCAGCGCGGTCACCTTGGTCAATCCCACCACGCCATGTTTGGCTGCCACATAGGCCGACTTGTTCACCGAGCCCACCAGCCCATGCGCCGAGGCGATGTTGATGATGCGGCCGGCGCCCTGCTGCTTCATGTAGGGCAAGGCCGCCGCCGTGGCATGGAACACTGCCGAGAGATTCAGCGCCAGGATCGCGTCCCACTTCTCGACAGGAAATTCCTCGATCGACGCGGTGTGCTGGATGCCCGCGTTGTTCACCAGGATGTCGATACGCCCCATCCTCGCAACGGCGTTGGCGATCATGGCTCGTACCGCCTCGCCCCGGGAAAGATCGGCGCCGTCATGCGCCACCCGCACACCAAACTCCGCTTCGAGGTTGGCGCGGAGGCTCTCGATCTGCGCCGCATCGCCGAAGCCATTCAGCACGATGTCGGCGCCCTGTCGCGCCAGCGCCGTGGCGATGCCAAGACCGATACCGCTGGTGGAGCCGGTAACCACTGCGACCCTTCCGTTCAACATGGGCAAGCTTCCATCACGTGCAGGGGGCCAGTGTAGCTCCGCAACTGCACGCCACGCGTGGATGCGCCCCTCTCGGCAGGAATTCATATTGGCTCTATAGTCGGCGCCATCCACCCAAGGATGGCTCGATGAACCCCAGCAAGGCCCTGCTGCCGGCGGCCCTCGCCGCACTGCTCGCTCCTGCCCTCAGCCAAGCCGCATCGCCCGAGCAGCTGGCAACGCCGCTCACCACTGGCAGTGTGCGCCTGGATATCGCCAGTGGCCGCGTGGAGGGCGATGCATGCCTGTCCAATCGCCCCGCCGACGCACAGGGCCACTTCGTGCTCAATGCCGGTCTGAACGTCGCACGGGTCACCGATGACGAGGGCAAGCCGGTCGGGTTCGATGGCTGGTACGACCCGGGCGTGGATGGCGAGGCGCGCGTCTACACTCTGGCCGAGCCCACGGCCACGCTCTGCGTGCAGTACGTGGGCGCGTTCCCGCTGTACCCGAAGCACGATGCCATGGGCGACTTCAAAGGCATGATGGCCTTCAACGGCGACAGCGCCCGTTTTACCGAGCAGTCTGCATGGCTGCCTCAGGCGTTCGACCCCAAGGCCCGCGTGCGCGGCAGCGAAAGCCGCTACGACCTGCAGGTGGACTGCCGCGGCTGCCGCTTCCTGTACCTCAATGGCAGCCCCGCCATCGAAGGCACGCAGGGCCGCTTTCGCAGCGACAACGCGCGGCCCATCCTGCTGTTCGGTGGCAGCGGCCCGATCACCCACACCGCGCAGGTCACCCTCCTCAACGAGAGCCTGCCCACGCCCAAGGTCGACGCGCTGTCCCGCGTCGTGCAGCAGGTGGCCGACGTGCACGCGCGCTACATGGGCGTGCCGCTGGCCGACCGCCCCACCTTCCTGCGCATGGTCACGCTCAACCAGGCCGAGCGCGACCGCGACGGCAGCGAATGGGGCTTTGCCACCTGGCCGACCATCGCCATGAGCGGCAGCATCGGCAACGTGGCCGATTCGCTGCTGGCCGGCGGTGAACAGGCCGAACGGCGCGTGCAGTACATCGCGCACGAAATGGGCCATTACTACTTCGGCACGCTCAACCGCCCGCAGGGGCCGTACTACTGGGTGCTGCTGGAATCCAGCGCCGAATTCCTGTCGATCAAGGCGCTGCGTCAGATCAGTGGTGACGCTGCGGCGGACCACTATGTTGCAAGGTTGCAGGCCACCGTCGATGCGCTGGATACGCCGCTGCCGGCGTTCGATGCCGTCGATGGCCACTCGGACCTGGGCGAGATGTATCGCTACGTCTATGGTCCGTTGCTGCTACTTTCGCTGGAAAAGCAGGTGGGTGAGGCGAAGATGCAGGCCTTCATGCGCGGGCTGCTGGCCGCGCCTTCACCGAAAGACTGGGCGGAGCTGCAGGCCATTGCACTGAAGGCCAGTATCGATGCCGAGGCCTGGCAGCACTGGCAGGCCAGCTGTGTGGCAGGGGGCAGGCCGAGGTGCCAGTAGATCCGCACCATGTGTGGACGGCCCTACCCCAACGCCCCATCACTTCCAGTGATCCGGCCCCAGAAACGGCAGGCTCAACACAAACACCGGAACCGCCACAGGAATCAAAGCGGCGCCCAGCACCTTGCCCGCCGCTGACCCCACGCCCGGCGTGTCCTCCCGCTCCGGCAGGATACGCTCGGCGCGCGCGTTGATCGGCTGTGCCAGCGCCGCCTTCTCCGCCAGCGCCGCAGCGTGCGGCAACTGCACGCGTTCGCCATCGCCCTCGAACAAGGCGCTGTAATAGCTGCTGCCCTTCTTTGAAAGGTCGCAGGCGCGATCAAAGGCCAGCGAGTAACGGCTCCGCTCCAGCGGCAGGTAATAGCGCGCGCGCTCATCGACCACCTTGGCTTCGCGCGGTGTGACATCAATCCGCTCCAGCCTGAACTGCGCCGCCTGTTGCGGCGTCACCTGCTCCGGCCGCAGCAGCAGCGCGTAGCTGCCATGCACCTTGGCCTTGTTGGCCGGGTCGCGCCAATCCTCGTGGAAGTACATCTGCGCGCACACCACCGCCTCGCGCAGCGGGCTGTCCATCAGGGCGCGGTAGTCACGGAACGGCGCCGCATCGAAGCGCATCGGTTCGTCGTAGCGCGGCAGCAGGTACAGCTGGCCATCGTTGGCCACGAAGGCACCGGTAATCTCGCGGATCGAGGTGTGCTGCTCCGGGCCGCTGGCGCACCCGGACAGCAGGCCCAGGCACAGGGCGGAGAGAATGAAGAAGGACGTTCGCATGTCGTGTCGAGGGCTTCCCTGGCAAAGGGCCTCGCCAGAACGCGCGAGGCCAATCCGGCATGGTGCCATGCCGGCCATCACACGCCCAATCAACCGGCTTACTTCAACCGCTCAAGCAACCGCTGCCCGACTTCCAGCGCCGAAGCCGGGTTCTGCCCGGTAATCAGCTCGCGGTCCACCACTACATGGCCGGTCCACGGCGTGGTGTTGCTGCTGAACTTTGCGCCGGCCCGCTGCAACGCGGTCTGCGGGTAGAACTTCATCTCGCCGCCGCCCAGCAGCGGCTTGGCCTGTTCTTCTTCCTGGTTGCTGATCACCGTCATCTGGTAGCCGCTGTAGATCCACTTCGGCGTAGCCGGCATCGCACCCGCGTCCAGCTTTGCCACAAAACCCGCTGCATCCGGCAGGGTGGACAGCAGCGCGATCGGCCCGTGGCAGACCAGCGCGGTGGTCTTGCTGCGCTGGTGGAAGTCGGCCAGCAGCCGGCCCAGCGCCGGGCTCTTCAGCAGGTCCTGCATCGGCGCGTGGCCACCGGGGATATAGACCGCATCGAAGCGCGCGTAGCCCTGCTGCTCCACACGCGCCAGGCTGACCACCGGTGAGGCGGTCGGCGAGGTCAGCGCCAGTTTCTCCAACAGGTCCTCGTGCAGTTTCAATTGCGCGGCGTCGTTGCCGAAGTACGCCGGCGTCACCGAGGACGCATCCACCGTGGGCGCCCGCCCCTGCGGCGTGGCGAAAGTCACCGCGTGCCCCACGTCCAGCAGCAGCTTGACCGGCTGCATCAGCTCGTTGAGATAGAAGCCGGTGGACAGCACCTTGCCGTCCTTCAGGTCCAGATGGTTTTCGTCGGACAGCACCACCAGCACGTTGGCGGCGTGGGCGCCGCTGGCGGCCAGAGTCAGGGCCAGCGCAGCGGCCAGCCGGGTCATCAGGTTCATGGGGAGCTCCTGTTCGGGGAATGGCGGCCACTTTATTCATCGCCCCAGCGGCGATAAATTGGCGCCATCGCAAAACATCTGTTCCCCGGAGAGCCCAATGAGCCGCAAGTTCGACTACCTGGGCGATGTGGAGGTGTTCCTGGCGGTGGTGGAGCACGGCTCGTTCACGGCGGGCGCGGTGGCGCTGTCCACCACGCCGTCGGTACTGAGCCGCGCGGTCACGCGCCTGGAAGCGCGGCTGGGCAGGCAGCTGCTGCAGCGGACCACCCGCCGCGTGGGCCTGACCGACACCGGGCGGCTCTATCGGGAACAGGTGCGCACGGCCTTTGGCCTGCTGGACGACGCCGAGCGCGACGTACAGGGCCAAGACGGCGCGCTGGCAGGCCGCGTGCGCCTGAGCGTGCCGACCACCTATGGCCACTACCGGCTGCCGCCCGTGCTGGCGCGCTTTGCGCAGCAGTACCCGCAGGTGCAGGTGGAGCTGAACATCACCAACCGCAACGTGGACTTGGTGGCCGAGGGTTTCGACCTGGCCATCCGCCTGGGCCAGCTGCCGGACAGCGGGCTGGTGGGGCGAAAGCTGGAAGACGCGCCGCTGCTGCTGGTGGCCGCGCCGGACTATCTGGAACGCCGTGGCACGCCGCAGACGCTGGACGACCTGCAGCAGCACCTGTGCCTACCCTTCGTGATGCCGCGCACCGGGCGGCTGGCGCCGTGGATCTTCCGCGACAACGGGCGCGACGTCGACTGGCTGCCGCGTTCGTCCATCGAGACCTCCGACGATGTGCTGGGTGTGGTGTCGCTGGCCGAACAGGGCATCGGCATCTGCCAGAGCTACGAGTTCATCGTGCGCGAGCGGTTGCGGCGCGGGCAGCTGGTGGAGGTGCTGCCGCAGCTGCGGGGAAGATCGCGGCCGTTCTCGGTGATCTATGCGCCGCATCGGCGGCAGTCGGCGGCGGCGCGGGCGATGATTGAGCTGTTGGTGGGGAATGCGGCGGACGCTGAGGACGGCGTTGGTTGACGGTGCGATGCCTGCTGGCGGTGTCGTGATTGAACCGATTTTTCAGGTGCGCGGGTGATCGGGCAGCGTCGCCATCCGATTTTGAGACGAAAGGGGTGTTAAGAAGGCTGTCGCGCTATTCGCTTGTGGCGTGGGCGATTACGCCAGTTTGATTCGCAATCAGCAGGGTGACTGCGCGAATGCGTCTGGCGATGTCGCGTGCTGCACGAATGGTGCGTGCCACAATAGTTCTTCGCTCTCGATTCCTGCGATTTCTTCGGGAATTTCTATTGGCATTCGGAGCGACGGCGTAAACACCATGGCGCGCCACCGACAACGGGTGGCCGGGCGTCCAAACCCGAGACAGAGAGTTGTTTACGCTTACCCGTCGGCACCGTCTTAAACCGGTGCCGGCGGGTAATCCGTCGGCCTTTATGGCGGGCGGTGCGTGGGGGTCTCCGGACCCGCCGGTCTTCTGACAACTGTCTGTCCCGGTTTGGAACCCGCACCGTCCGCCACCCTCTTCGCGGTGGCGCTGTTAAGTACAGCCAGGGAAGCCGACGCCATGAACGATTCCGAGAACTTTTCCTCGTATACAACCGTTGAGCCCATCAACGACGACACCCCGCCGCCCGACCTCAACTCCCTGATTGGCATCCTTAAGCGCATCCGACGGTGTGAAGGCGCAGATGGACTGCCTTGGCCGGAGAACGATGTATCACCCGGGCGCCGCGTCAGCCTCGCCAGGAGTGAGCGCGCGATGGTGGGGGCGCTGACGGTGCTGGAGGTGCTGCACGCCGCGGACCGCTGCCGGGTGGCGGCTGACCCGGAGCGGCATTTGGATGAGGGGGTGGTGGATGGGTTGTTTCTGGCTTGCCGGGGGTTGCTTGAGTGGGCTTGTCGGGAGGTTAGGCCGGAGTGATCTTCAGGCGTCCCCTCCGCGGCGTCGACACCATTCGTTGCTCCAGCATCCGCCTCCCGCCAAGAGCGGACAAGGTCGCAACGCTTGAGTTTCGCCTCGCCGTAAAGCGACGCCGGTTTGAATGAACCGTTGAACCACCATCTTAAAAGAACGGCTCCTCGTTGAGCTCAGATGGACCAGCTTCAACCTCAACACCAAATTTACGATTCACATCGTTCACCAAATCCATGAACCAAGCCGGGGATTGGGGAGAAAGATAAACAGACTCGATAAGCGATGTTATTTTACAGGGAACCAGACTCCCAATACCTTGGCGCGAACAATCCGCAATCACAGCACGCACCTCACGCTCATGCTCGAATGATCTTCGCTTACACCAGTAGGCGTCGTTTACCCCAGCATATTGTTTGTCGAAATCGATGTAGCGAACTCTCCCAATTCTGATCTGAGGGTTGCTCCCTAGGGATCTATACAACGCTCCGCAGGAGGTTTTGATTGCTACCGCGTTCGGTAGGAAGCTCGAGTACAGCCGCCACATCGCAGCTGACTCGTATGAATTCTCGTGCCAGCAACTTATAAATGTGTGCGTTCGCGAGGCATTCCCGCCAGACTCCAGGTCTCGAAGAAGCCGATTTGCTTCTTCTTCGACTTGCTCATCGGCCTTGTCACATTCATATCCATCAGGAGGGTTACGAATGGCTTTCCGGAAAAAATCGAGATAGTGATCATCCCAAGCAATCTTCCTGCGCCTCAAGCCTTTCGCACCTTCATATGAATCTTCAAACTGATCGGATCGGCTGAAATACAGCGCCCGTGAAGAAAGTAGGCTGACGTACTTGGTGAAGTCCATGTAGCGCCAGAGTTCTGCTTCAGGAGCTGGCACTTGATAAGGCCTTGGCATGAAATAAGTTCGCGCCGCCAATTCAGAAAGCTGCGCCGAGCACTTGTCGCAAACGTACGCCGGCTCTCCATTGCGCAGATACCCCAAGCACGAATACTCAGCTTCGATGAAAGCATGTCCGCAGCTTGTGCACGAATCGAAGTGCTCGAACGCGAGGCGTTGAAGTTCAATGGTGAATCGGTTGCTTGGTGTGAGCATCGTTTCCTCAAGAGATCCAACGCCTGCGGCAGAGTGGTGTCGGCTTACACTAGTTGCTAGACACCGTGCGCCGCTCACCGCTCGCACGATCGCGCTCTTCGAGCGGCTCACATTCCGCGATTTATACGGCTGCAAATGGCGACAAGAAGTGGGCACCAGACTTGCCCTGCAACTAGGCGCTCTTGTGTTCGCCTATGACCGAATTGACCCACGTTCTAGCCTTTATCACTTAGTCATTCGCCTGTCTAACCTCATAACCATAGATGCCGATGATCATTTCCACTCAAGTCCACTGGCCGATCAGAGCCATTCTCTATTAGTGCATTAAGGTAGGCATTGCAGTCACACTCGCTCCGCGCAACCAGCGCGAGGCCCAAGCAATTGGAGAACATGCCATTAAGCCAGTGGCAAACAAGAACGCAGAGCCCTTCGAGCCGTTCCTTCGAAACTCTCTGGCGATGCAGCCGTTCTTCGAGCGCCAACTGCAACTTCAACTGTTTGGCGTTTGCTCTATTGGTGAGCCCCCTCAGAGCCGTGAGAAGTGAGCCAAATACAACGCCAAGCAGGCCGAACCAAGCCTCGGCAGGGGTGCTTGCCAGAACCTGCAGAACTCTATCAATGGCCTATCGACCAAAATAAGCCGACCTGCCAAGAAGGCTCGGCTTAAATGAACTGCTAGGCGACACGCACGGCAAAAATATTTCTGTCATAGAACTCAATCTCCTGGTCAAGCTCTAGTCCGTTGATCTCGGTCGCCCCACTCGGCTCGAACCCATAGATTGTTCCCCTATAGTGGTCTGGACCAAGTATCAAGACGTTCCGCACTAGTACGTCTTGATCACCAGTGCGAAGGATCAGATCTTCGCCCTCCACAACTGTGTGCCTGATGAGCGTGCCGCCAGCGTAAAAGACACTCTCGTTTGGACCTCTTTCGGCGAACATAACCTCTCCAGTGGCACCAAGACACCCGATAGATAGCCCCTGAGGTCGGGTTATACGCGTTGTCCACAGCAACCCCGCCGGAGCCGCGTCCCATTTATTCTGTTCGATCTTAAGGGGCCGGAGCATGATCAGCAAGCGACGCAGAGCCGGATCCGTCTAAACGGCTTACTAATGTCCGCTTAGGATCGCATCACACCCGACCTCCAAGCGTAGTCGAACGCCTGCCAAAGCCCCAGTAGGAGTGAGCCATTAAGATACTTCACGCACCAAAATCTCCCGCCTCTGGAACAGGGGCAAGCTGAGATGGCTATCTCGAGATCGAGGAGCATTAGCTCTGCGCACATGCCATATCGAGCGGCATCGCCCCCTTAGCTATGCCCTGCCCGCGTACGCCTGCGCGATGAACGGCTTCGCTTGCTCAAGCTCTTCAAAACCTGAGATTGCGACCTCCAGATCGCCCGTGCCCCAGTGGCCAAATGTCCTCGCATCACGCATATTGGGTGCGAGTGGCATAAGAGAATCCGGGTCCACGTGCAGAAATAGAAGCAGTCGACTCTTCTGCGGTACAACCGTCGCGAAGTTCTTCAGACGCTTGAAAGCCATGTACAACTTCAGCTCCTTTCGCTGGACGTCATCGCCAAGCGATCCGATGAAGTCATCCAGAGAGCTGGCCAGTTCTTTCATCTCCGGCCCATACAAACCCATCCACTCTGCATAGCTACGGTCGCCAGTAGCTCCGACAGGCCGAGTCGGGCTGGCGGGCTGTGCCTCAACCTCCTGCATCCGCGGCCTCGCCTTGGATCGCGGGCCGCCGACAGTGTTGACCTGCTCAAAGAGCAGAAGATCAGCACCAAAACGGCGATACCGGATCAGCTCCACGCCCTGATTGATCTGCTGAACGGCATGCGCATCGAACTTTGTGAAATCAGAGGCGATACAGAGAACTCGCGGTGAACTCCAGTCAATCTGTGCAGCCACATCCATGCCAAGAGTGTCCATCACCTGGAGTTTGAACTCCGCTTGGTGGTCCATCAGCCAGTTCGGATAGTAAAGGCCCTGGTTGATAACGTTCTCGCCGACGGAACGCTTGTACTCAAGGATCACAGGGCTATTGTTCTCGTCCAAGCCCAGTGAATCGATGCGCCCGCCGTGCGTTCTCCCGGTGGCGTACTCGGTGGCAACGAAACGGATACCCAACATGGGCAATAGATTGGCTTCGATAAGCGATTGCAGCGGCTTCTCCAAGTCGGACGCACTTCCGCGCAATTCCATCGCCTTGCCATCTACCAATCTAAAGAGTTTGATGTCGCTCACTTTCGCTATCCCCGCCCCTTCAAATGAAGCTCATGAATTCCCTACTACAGCACACTAGGCGCTAACGATGGACGCACGATAGCCTCGTCAAGGCGAGCGAGACCCGAATAGGCTCACTCGCAACACCCACAAGGCTACATTGGAGGCTACTCGCGTTTGCCCATACCATCGACCGTCCTTAGCATTCTAAGAATCACCAGCGCAAACGCTCGGCTCTTTGTTTCGTTATCCAGCACTTCCAGCGACAGCTTCTCGTGGTCAGTCATGGCGTCGAGCACGGTATCGAGTACGCGCTTGGGGAACAGCCCATGCATCACCTGCTCCACCGAGTGGTTGTTTACCTGGGCCATTACATCTTCCTGACGGCTAATGCGCTGAGCGATGCCAGTGAGGAACTGCAGCTGATCGTCATCACTAACTTCCGCACCGAAGATATCGTTCAGCGCTTCGATGATTTCCGATAGGCGCTTCTTTTCAGGGTCATGTGGCTTGCCGCTGCCCACGTCACTACCGGGCTTTAGCGTGTATTCGCCCTCCTCCTCACTCAAGCGCAGGCGGTGCTCAGCGCGCTTGCTTAGACGGTAATGACTCAATTGCAGCTCGCCCACGTCCACATCGTCTTGTTGCAGACGGTCCACGCGCAGTAACGGATGGAGGTGCTTGGCGTACACGCAGAGCTGCTCCAGTTCCCGGTCCTCGTAGGGCACAATCTGCGAGAGGAACTCGTACAGGCGCACAAAGCTCTGCAGGTTCTTGCGGAACAGGTCGAGCTGGTCCACCTGCTCGCCGGCCTCTTTCAGTGCGTGCTCGGCTTTCTTCAGGCTGGCGCTGTCGCCATTGGCTTCGGCCGTGCGCTTGTAATCCAGCGCTTGTTGGCGGGACTCCACGGAGAAGGCATAACGCTTGGCAAAGCGCTCCTTGGCCGGTGTGCAGTAGTAGCTGAGCTTGCTGGCCGCCGCCTTGGGGTCGAAGAAGGCCATGGCGAACGCCTCGACCTCCTGCCAGTGATAGATCCCCTCAGCATCCAACTTCTTCTGCAGGTCATAAATGATCTGCGGGTCGGTCACATCGGTCAGCTCGGCCTTGGCGTAGTACGGCAAGAAGGCATCGAGAATATCCTGCGGCTCGTTGAAGAAGTCGAGGATGAAGGTTTCCTTGCTATCCCCAAAGGTGCGGTTCAGTCGCGACAGGGTCTGCACGCAGTCCACGCCTTGCAGCTTCTTGTCCACGTACATGGCGCAGAGCTTGGGTTGATCGAAGCCGGTCTGGTACTTGTTGGCCGCGATCATCACATTGAAGTCCTGGGTATCGAAGGCGTCCGCCAGGTCACGGCCATTCAGGCCGGCGTTGAGTAGACTGCTGCTTTCCGTCACCTCTTCGGGAATCACCTCATCCGATAACACGCTGCCGGAGAACGCCACCAGCGGGTGCACATCGCTGTAACCCATCTGCTGCACATAGGCCTTTACCGCCAACTGGTAACGCACAGCCTCCTGGCGGCTGCTGGCTACCACCATGGCCTTGGCCTGGCCACCCAGCAGGCCACGGATATTGGCGCGGAAGTGCTCGACGATTACCTCGACCTTCTGGCTGATGTTGTAAGGGTGCAGACGCACCCAACGGGCCAGCTTGATGCGCGCCTTCTTACTGTCCACCTCGTCATCATCGCCATCCGGATGGGCGATCTTCCAGGCGGTGCTGTAGGTGGTGTAGTTGCGCAGCACGTCGAGGATAAAACCTTCCTCGATGGCCTGGCGCATGGAGTACAGGTGAAACGCCTCCGGCTTGTTGGTGGAACTGGGCGGCAACGTCGGGTCGGCTGGGCGACCGAACAGCTCCAGGGTCTTGGCCTTGGGCGTAGCGGTAAAGGCGTAGTAGCTGATGCGCTCATTCGGCTGGCGCGCCTGCACGGCGGCATCGAGCAGCTCTTCGGCGCTGACTTCCTCGGCCTCCAAAGCATCGCTACCAAGAATCAGTTTCAGCTTGCTGGCCGATGAGCCGGTCTGCGAGGAATGCGCCTCGTCGGCGATTACCGCATAGCGCCCGCTGGCCAGCTTGGGGTATTTGTCCAAGGCGTCGAACAGCGCCGGGAAAGTCTGAATGGTGACGATGATGATGCGCGTCTGTTCGGCCAACGCCTCGGCCAGTTGTTCGGATTTGCTCTGGTTGCCGACATCACGGCTGATCGGTTTGACTACACCCTGAGCGTGCTCGAACTGGTAGATGGTGTTCTGCAGCTGGCTGTCCAGAACCGTACGGTCGGTGACCACGATCACCGAGTCGAACAGCCGTTGGCCGGCATAGTCATACAGCGAGGCCAGTTGATGGGCGGTCCAGGCGATGGAGTTGGACTTGCCCGAGCCGGCGCTGTGCTGGATCAAGTAGCGCTTGCCCGGCCCTTCGGCACGGGTGGTGTTGATCAACTTGTTGACCACTTCCCACTGGTGGTAACGCGGGAAAATCATCGTCTCCTTGGTTACCGGCGTGCCGTCAAAGCTTTCGCTGGTTTTCTTGTCCAGGTGCAGAAAGCGCCCCAGCACCTTGAGCCAGGCATCCGGCTGCAGCAGGCGTTGCCACAGGTAGCTGGTGGCGTATTGGCTGTCGTCCTCCGGCATGGGGTTGCCCGCACCGCCTTCCGCGCTGCCGAGGTTGAACGGGAGGAAGAAGGTGTCTTTGCCTGCCAGCTTGGTGGTCATCGCCACCTCGTTCTGGCCTACGGCAAAGTGCACCAGCGCGCCGCGCTTGAAGGTCAGCAGTGGCTCGGGCTTACGGGTGAGCGGGTCTTTTACCGGGCGATCTTGCCGGTACTGGCGCTTGGCGTTTTCCACCGACTGTTTGAACTCGCTTTTCAGCTCCAGGGTGGCGGTGGGGATGCCGTTGACGAACAACACCAGATCCAGTCGTGGGTCGTAGCTCTGCCCACTGCTGCCAGCCTCACGCGCATGGGGCGAGTAGGACACCTCCGGCACCACGCGCAGGCGGTTGCACTGGTAGCGCTTGAGGGTGTCCGGGTTCATGCCGTGGTCGGGCTGGAAGCTGCACAGCTCCACCTTCACCGCCGGCAGCTTAAAGCCATGGCGCAACACATCCAGAGTGCCGCTCCGCTCCAGCTCGCGCACCAGCTTTTGCACCAGCACCTCTTCCGGCGCATTGGGGTTGGCCTTGGCGAACTTGTCCCAGCGTTCCGGCCAGGCGTCCTTGAAGTAGCCCAGCACGTCCTCTGTGTACAGCGCGGTGCGGCGGTCGTAGCCGCTGGCGGTGCCTACCAGCCAGCCCTGGGCGGCCAGGGCGTCGATGATGTCTTGTTGGAACTGAGCTTCCTTGCTGTCCGCCATTACACGGCCTCTTGTGCCAATTCGGGGGATGTAAAGCTGGCCGGTGGCTGCCAGCCGCGCACGTCGATTTTACCTGTGACGGCGGCCGAGATTAGGGCTGAGCGGCGTTCTTGGAGAAGCTCTACTGCTGCTTCGCCCTCGACAACCAGTTCGTCAATTCGTCCAATTTGCTTATTGATCAGTTCGGCAATAGCGCCTTGTTCGTGTTCAGGGGGCATAGCCAGCCAGAAGGCTAACAAGGAAGACTGTGGCAAATTGTTGGCTAGGCCATTACCGCCACTCAACGCCTGCTCTATTTGAGATCTCATAAACTGCGAATTCATTACCCAAACAAAAAATTGGCTGCTGACTTTTTCTTCCAAATGAATACGAAATATTTTGTCGGAGAGCATTAACCGCTCACGCACTTGCCCCAACAATGCAGTTGAACCTACTAGTTCAGGCGATCCGCTTGCTCGTGACATCAAGATGTCACCTGCGCGAACCTCGTACTCGGGAATTGGCTTCAGCGTAGAAGGCAGAGTCTTGTTCTCAGAGGCGTCGAAAAAGCCTCCGTTAACGCAGCCTGCTTTTAGTACACCCCAGCCATCTTCTTCGGCAGGGTATGATTCACATTCAGGACTCCATCCTTGCTCAATTAATCGGATTACACGCCGAGCAGTACAAACAACCCAGTGCGCCGGCACCTCGCCCAGCCATTCCACGCCGGACTCTTTCATCGGCGCCGTATGGTCGAGGCCTTTGGTGACGGCGTGAGAGATCACGGCCTGACGCTTTTCCTTGAGCAGTTCGATCAGGCGCTGCTGTTCTTCGATCAGCGCGTCAATGCGGGCAGTTTCGTGGTTGAGGAAACGGGCGATTTGGGTTTGCTCAGCCTGCGCCGGGGCATAAAATCGCACGGAGCCAATAAGCTCCTGATTCAGCAAAGTCGCGCCGTAAATATTTTCCCTTCCATATCTGGGAATAAATTCTGCGGCGGCATATTTCCAATATTCAAGATCAAACTTCCCGTCAGGAAAAAAACCTGCGATCGCTTCATTTGTATAAGAGTCGGTTGCTAGGAACGCGACCTTCCCCACCGTCAACTTGAACGAAAAGAGCATGCTGCCGGCAGGAACAACCTTTGCACCCCTTTCTTGAACTGCAAGACGGCTGATTTTTGACTTAGTGTCCTTAACCAACTTCTGCGTCATATCCGCAATTGTGACCCAAGGCAAATCACCATCATAGTACTCGTCCCTGCCTGACGACGGCGTCCAGCCGACCACGAATGGAAGATCCCTCGCAATCTTCCTGTTTTCCCAATGTGCGGGGACCCCTTCCAACCAATCAAGACCAGATGGCTTGTATTCCGGATAGGCGGGGAAGTTCATGCCGACAGCGCCTCAATCATCTGCTTGATCCGGTCGGTGCAGGCTTTCAAGTCGCGGTCGATCTCAGCAAGCGGGCGCGGCGGCAGGAACGCATAGAAGTGGCGGTTGAAGGGAATTTCGAAGCCGACAACGCCGACCTCCCCATCCTGCGCGTCGATCTTGCTTTCATCGATCCAGGCATCTGGCACATGCGGGATGACTTCACGCTGGAAGTAGTCGTAAACCGACTCGCCTAGCGGCACGTTCTCATTGTCTCGCAAGCCAGCGTCTGCTTCCGGCTTGCCCTTGGACATACAGATATCCGCCTCGGGGTCACGTTCGCTCAAGGCATTGAGCAGGGCTTTCAGCTCCGGTCCACTGAGGCTGACGCCGTGGGCGGTGAGAACCTTCTTCAGCAACTTACTGAACTGCTCGCGGTTGCGATAAAGCACTCTGGCGTCCATCGCTTGCAACGCCGCAACCAGCCGCAGCTTGGCGGCGCTGTCGAGTTTCTGCAGGGCCCTTTCTTCCTCCACCTTAGCGATGCGCTCTCCACTTGTTTGGAAGTTCAGACGCAGCGGGCGTTCAACCGTAATACGACGGTAGCCGAAGGCGTCGATAGGGAGGATCTTGCTCCGCGCAGTGTGCTCGAAGCTGCCATATAGGCGCACCAGTTCTCTAATTTGATCCTCGGTGATGTACTGGCGCTTACTGCCCAGCGACCTGCGCATTTTTTCGCAGTGCTGGCTGCCGTCGATCAACTGCACTTTGCCGCGGCGCGCAGCAGCCTTGTGGTTGCTGAGTATCCACACATAGGTAGCGATGCCGGTGTTGTAGAACATGTCTGTTGGCAACGCGACGATGGCCTCGACCAGGTCGTTCTGCAGCAGGTAGCGGCGAATCTCCGACTCACCCGAACCCGCGCCACCGGTAAACAGCGGCGAGCCATTGAGGATGATGCCGATGCGCGAGCCGCCTTCACGCGGGTCACGCATCTTGCTGACCAGGTGCAACAAAAACAGCAACGAGCCATCGGATACACGCGGCAAGCCGGGGCCAAAGCGGCCGTTAAAGCCCTTTCCTGCATGCTCGTCGGTTATCTGCTTCTGCACCTTCTTCCATTCCACGCCAAACGGCGGGTTGCTGAGCATAAAGTCGAAGTGCTTGCCGGCCAGTTGATCGTTGGACAGAGTGTTCCCGAGCTTGATGCTGGCCACGTCCTGCCCCTTGATTAGCATGTCTGCCTTGCAGATCGCGTAGGACTCGGGATTGAGCTCCTGGCCATGCAACGACACGCTGACCTTTTCGCTGATTGACTGGATGTACTCGTCACCTCCAGACAAGAAGCCACCAGTGCCGGCCGTTGGGTCATAGATGGTGACGATGCTGTTAGGCGCGAGCTTGTGGTCCTGATCGGTGATCACCAGCGAGGTGGTGAGATGCACAATATCGCGCGGCGTGAAGTGCTCACCGGCGGTTTCGTTGGAGCTTTCCGCGAACTTGCGAATCAACTCTTCGAAGATGATGCCCATGCCGAAGTTGCTGATGCGCTCCGGGCTCAGATCCGTAGCTGCGAAACGCTGTACCACTTGATAGAGCAGGTTGGCAGTTTCCAGCTGCTGAACGAAATCTTCAAAATGGAAGTGCTCGAAGATCTCACGTGCGTCCTTGCTGAAGGCTTGCACATAGCTCATCAGATCGGCTGCGGTCTGCGTATCAGATAGAGTGCCGAGATTGAGCGATGACGCATTAAAGAACTGCTGGCCTGAAGCGCGCAGTAGCAGCATTTCTCGCACTTGATCTGGCCGGCCTTGCTGAGCCGAAGCCTGTTTGATCACCTTGCCCTTGGTCGGTGCGAGCACACACTCCATTCGGCGCAAAAGAGTAAACGGCAGAATGATTCGACCGTACTGGGACTGCTTGAAGTCACCACGCAGAAGATCGGCAATCGACCAGAGAAATGCGGCCGTCTGGGAGTGATTTTCCGTGTTCACGCAACAACACCTTGGATCGAATGCAAAGCGAAAGTCTACACTCAAGGCTGACCGGCGGGAGCAACGAACCGCCTCCCCGCCCCGCCCCTTTTCTAGAGCCCCCCTTGGCATCGGCTGCCGGCCAGCGGCCGGCACTACCACATTCAATAGCACCCCCATTCCAATGTCTGCGGCGCTCTTCTCTCAAACAACAAGGGCGCCTCTCGGCGCCCTCGTTCTTTCAACTCACTCCCACTCAATAGTCGCCGGCGGCTTGCCCGAGATGTCATAAACCACCCGTGACACCCCCCGCAACTCATTGATGATCCGGTTGCTCACCGTCCCCAGGAACTCATACGGCAGATGCGCCCAATGCGCGGTCATGAAGTCGATCGTCTCCACGGCCCGCAGCGCAATCACCCACTCATAAGCCCGCGCATCGCCCACCACGCCCACCGACTTCACCGGCAGGAACACGGCAAACGCCTGGCTGGTCTTGTCGTACAAGTCGGCCTTGCGCAGCTCATCAATGAAGATGGCATCGGCCTTGGCCAGCAGTTCGGCGTATTCCGGCTTTACCTCGCCCAGAATGCGCACGCCCAGGCCCGGGCCCGGGAACGGATGGCGGTAGACCATGGTGCGCGGCAGGCCCAGTTCAACGCCCAGGCGGCGCACTTCGTCCTTGAACAGCTCGCGCAGCGGCTCCACCAGGCCCAGCTTCATGTGCTCCGGAAGGCCGCCCACGTTGTGGTGGCTCTTGATCACATGCGCCTTGCCGGTCTTGCTGCCGGCCGACTCGATCACGTCAGGGTAGATGGTGCCCTGCGCCAGCCACTTGGCGTTGCTCAGCTTGTTCGACTCTTCGTCGAAGATCTCAACGAACAGGTTGCCGATGATCTTGCGCTTGGCTTCCGGGTCGCTCACGCCTTCCAGCGCCTTGAAGTAACGGTCGGCGGCGTTCACGCGCACGACCTTCACGCCCATGTGCTCGGCGAACATCGCCATCACCTGGTCGCCTTCCTGCCAACGCAGCAGGCCGGTATCCACGAACACGCAGGTCAGCTTTTCGCCGATGGCCTTGTGCAGCAGCGCAGCCACCACGGACGAATCGACGCCGCCGGACAGGCCCAGGATCACTTCGTCATCGCCCACCTGTTCGCGCACGCGGGCGATCTGGTCGTCGATGATGTTGGCGGCGGTCCACAGGGTCTGGCAGCCGCACACGTCCACCACGAAGCGGCGCAGCAGCGTCTGGCCCTGCAGGGTGTGGGTCACTTCCGGGTGGAACTGCACGCCGTACCAGCGCTTTTCTTCGTTGGCCATGGCGGCCACCGGAATGCGGTCGGTGGTGGCGGTGATGGTGAAGCCCGGCGGCGCAACGGAGACGTGGTCGCCGTGGCTCATCCAGACATTCAGCTTCGGCTCGCCGCCGTGGTCGCTCAGGCCCTTGAACAATGCATCCGGGTTGATCACGTTCACTTCGGCGTGGCCGAACTCGCGCTGGTCAGCGGCTTCGGTGGCACCGCCCAGCTGGGCCGCCAGGGTCTGCATGCCGTAGCAGATGCCGAAGATCGGCAGGCCGCTGTCGAACACTTCCTGCGGCGCGGCCGGGGCGCCCGGCAGCGTGGTCGATTCCGGGCCACCGGACAGGATGATGCCCTTGGCGCCGAAGCCGGCGATCTCGGCCGGGTTGTGGTCCCACGCCCAGATTTCGCAGTAGACGCCCAGCTCGCGGATGCGGCGGGCAATCAGCTGCGTGTACTGCGCGCCGAAATCGAGAATCAGGATCTTGTCGTTATGGATGTTGGTCATGGCGCCCTGGCAATGCAGTAGGGAAAACGAAGTCGGAATTTGCGGCGGCAGATGGAGAAAGAGGAACGGGAATCAGCTTCCTCGTTCCTCTTTGCTCGGCCCGCGTCAGGCGCGGTAGTTCGGCGGCTCTTTGGTGATCGTCACGTCGTGGACGTGGCTCTCACGCTGGCCGGCGCCGCTGATCTTCACGAACTTGGGCTTGCTGCGCATGTCGTCGATGGTGGCGCAGCCCACGTAGCCCATGGTGGCGCGCAGGCCGCCCATCAGCTGGTGGATGATGCCGCCCACCGGGCCGCGGTACGGCACGCGGCCCTCGATGCCTTCCGGCACCAGCTTGTCGGCGGTGGCGGCGTCCTGGAAGTAGCGGTCCTTGGACCCCTTCTCCATGGCAGCCAGCGAGCCCATGCCGCGGTAGCTCTTGTACGAACGGCCCTGGTACAGCTCGGTCTCGCCCGGCGATTCCTCGGTACCGGCCAGCAGGCCGCCGACCATGATGGTCGAGGCACCGGCGGCCAGCGCCTTGCCGATGTCGCCCGAGTAGCGGATGCCACCGTCGGCGATCAGTGGGATGCGGTCCTGCAGCGCTTCGGCCACCAGGTCGATGGCGGTGACCTGCGGCACGCCGACGCCGGCGACGACGCGGGTGGTGCAGATCGAGCCCGGGCCGATGCCGACCTTCACCGCGTCCGCGCCGCTGTCCAGCAACGCCAGTGCGGCTTCGCCGGTGCAGATGTTGCCGCCGATGACCTGCACCTGCGGGAAGTTCTTCTTGACCCAGCTGACGCGGTCCAGCACGCCCTGCGAGTGGCCGTGCGCGGTATCGACCACGATCACGTCCACGCCGGCAGCGACCAGCGCTTCCACGCGGCGATCGGTATCGCCACCCACGCCGACAGCGGCGCCGACCAGCAGGCGGGTCGACAGATCCTTGGCGGCGTTCGGGAAGTCGGTGTTCTTCTGGATGTCCTTGACGGTGATCAGGCCACGCAGTTCGAACGAATCATTGACCACCAGCACCTTCTCGATGCGGTTGCGGTGCAGCAGCTGCAGCACTTCGTCGGACGCGGCGCCTTCCTTGACCGTGATCAGGCGATCCTTCTTGGTCATGATGTGGCGGACCGGATCGTCCAGCTCGGTCTCGAAGCGCATGTCGCGGTGGGTCACGATGCCGGCCAGCAGGCCGTCGCTGCCCACCACCGGTACGCCGGAGATGTTGTGTGCCTGGGTCAGGGCCAGCACGTCACGGATGGTGGTTTCCGGGCCGACGGTGATCGGGTCGCGGATGACACCGGCCTCGAACTTCTTCACCTTGGCCACTTCCGCGGCCTGCTGTTCCAGGCTGAGATTCTTGTGGATGATGCCCATGCCGCCGAGCTGGGCCATGGCGATGGCCAGGCGGGCTTCGGTGACGGTGTCCATCGCGGCGGACAGGATCGGAAGCTTGAGCTTCAGGTCTCGGGTCAACCGCGTTTCGAGGTTGACGTCCTTGGGCAGGATGGTCGAGTGGGCGGGGACGAGCGAGACGTCGTCGTAAGTGAGTGCTTCAGCCTGGATGCGCAGCATCGGCATACCCGAGATGTGGGGAAGCGCGACATTTTACCTTGTTTTCGCGCCGCGTGGCAGGGGGTGGATGCGACGCAGTGTCGCGCGGGCGGCGGTCCATTCAGGGGGCCGGCTACCGCTTCGGTGGGTGCCAACCTTGGTTGGCACAAACCGAGAGGCCTCCACCCCATCTGGAGTCCAGACGCCGGACGAATCGTGCCAACCAAGGTTGGCACCCACCACAGGCGGGCCGACGACGGTTGGCACCTACCAACAGCCGCTCGCTGCGATCAGCTCAGCGCTTCCGCCGCTTCCAGGG
Source organism: Stenotrophomonas sp. STEN147 (assembly GCF_056757995.1). Taxonomy (NCBI): domain Bacteria; kingdom Pseudomonadati; phylum Pseudomonadota; class Gammaproteobacteria; order Lysobacterales; family Lysobacteraceae; genus Stenotrophomonas; species Stenotrophomonas sp. STEN147. The sequence goes on along the minus strand of NZ_JBRRCG010000001.1, from coordinate 431,587 downwards.
TGTTCTGCATCAACGTGGCCACGGTCATCGGGCCGACACCGCCCGGCACCGGGGTGATCCAGCTCGCCCGCTGCGCCGCCGCGTCGAAGCCGACGTCGCCCACCAGCCGACCATCGTCCAGACGGTTGATGCCAACGTCGATCACCACAGCGCCCGGCTTCACCCACTCGCCCGGCACGATGCCCGGGCGGCCCACCGCCACCACCAGGATGTCCGCGTTGCGCACGGCCTGTTCCAGCACGTCCTTCGGGGTGAACTTGTGGCAGCTGGTGACGGTGCAGCCGGCAATCAGCAGTTCCAGGCCCATCGGGCGGCCAACGTGGTTGCTGACACCGACGATGGTGGCGTTGCGGCCGCGCACCGGCTGGTCGGTGTGGCCCAGCAGCGTGGTGATGCCGCGCGGGGTGCACGGGCGCAGGCCGAACTCGCGCAGGGCCAGATGGCCGACGTTCTCCGGGTGGAAGCCATCGACGTCCTTGCGCGGGTCGATGCGCTGGATCAGCCGGCGTGCATCGGGGATGCCCGGCAGCGGCAGCTGGATCAGGATGCCGTTGATCTTGGGATCGGCATTGAGCTGGTCGATCAGGTCCAGCAGCTCGGCCTCGGTGGTGCCGGCCGGCAGGTCGTAATCGTGTGCTTCGATGCCGACCTTCTCGGCGGCACGGCGCTTGTTGCGCACGTACACGGTCGAGGCCGGGTCGCCGCCCACCAGCACCACGGCCAGCCCCGGACGGCTGCCACCAGCCGCGATGCGGGCGTCGACACGCACCTTCAGGCTGTCGAGCAGGTCTTCAGCGATGCGGCGGCCATCGAGGATGCGGGCAGGATGCGGGGCGGCGGAATCGTTCATCGAATGCGGGGGCGGCGGCGGTGGGGAGGCTATTGTCCCCGATTCAGGCCCCCTCGCCCACCGCCAATGCGGCCGCTGCGCTCGCCGGGCTTGGCCCGGCGCTACCTTGGAACGCTGACCCCGGGTGACGTTACGGGTCGCATCCCTCATTCTTCCTCTTCGGGCACGTCCTGCGGGTTCAAGGTCTTGCTTGCCCGCTTCGGCGCGGTGAACGGGGTCGGCGTCGGTACGCCCTGGCCGGAGTTGCCAAATACCATCTTGGCGCCGGCGTTCAGGCCGCCGCCGGCGATTTCCAGCTCGAAACGCTCGGCGTCGCGGCGACGGATCTGTTCGGCGATCTCGATCGCGTCGTCCTCGTCGGCGCCCAGCTCGACCAGTGCGGCCTGACCGAACAGCACGGCCGATTCAAAGGTCTCGCGGATCTGGAAATCGACGCCGGCATGGATCAGCCGCAGTGAATGCTCGCGGTCGAACGAGCGCACCATCAGTTTGGCCTGCGGGAATTCGTGCGCGACCAGCTCGACGATGCGGTCGGCGGCGTCGGCCTTGTCCACGCACACCGCGATCGCACGCGCGGTCGCCGCGCCGGAAGCATGCAGCACGTCCAGGCGGGTGCCATCGCCGTAGTAGATCTTGAAGCCGAACCGCGCCGCGCTCTGGATCATCTCCACATCGTTGTCGATGATGGTCACGTCCACGTCGCGCGCCAGCAGCGACTGGCTGGCCACCTGGCCGAAGCGGCCGAAGCCGATCAGCAGCACGCTGCCGGACAGGCCGTCGGCCTCGTCCACGCCCTCCAGGTTCACCGTCGGCTTCGGTGCCACGCGCTTGTAGACCAGCACCACCAGCGGGGTCAGCGCCATCGACAGCACCACCACGGCGGTGAAGTTGGCATTGATGTCCACGTCGATCACGCCAGCGGCCGCCGCCGCGGAGAACAGCACGAAGGCGAACTCACCACCCTGCGCCATCAGCACGCCACGGTCCAGCGCCTGCGCGTGGTCACTGCCCATCAGACGCGCAACGACGTAGATGCACAGCGCCTTGGCCGCCATCAGCGCCAGCACCAGGCCTGCGATCAGCTGCCAGTGCGAGGCCACCACGCCCAGGTCCAGCGCCATGCCGACGCTGAGGAAGAACAGGCCGAGCAGGATGCCGCGGAACGGTTCGATATCGGCTTCGATCTGGTGGCGGAAGGTCGATTCGCTCAGCAGCACGCCGGCCAGGAACGCGCCCATCGCCATCGACAGGCCGGACAGCTGCATCAGCAGTGCCGCGCCCAGCACCACCAGCAACGCGGCGGCGGTCATCACCTCGCGTGCCTTCGATTCGGCCAGCAGGCGGAACAGCGGGTTGAGCAGGAAGCGGCCGACCAGCACCAGACCGACGATGGCACCGACACCGATCGCCACCGACAGCCAGCGCGAGCCCTCGCCATCGGCGCTGCCCGCGCTGGGCGCCATCCACGCCACCAGGGCCAGCAGCGGCACGATCAGCAGGTCTTCGAACAGCAGGATGGAGACGATCTTCTGCCCGGACGGCAGCGCGATATCACCGCGCTCGGCCAGCAGCTGCATCACCACGGCGGTGGAGGTCAGCACGAAGCCGGTGGCACCGATGAAGGCCACCTGCCACGGGAAGCCGAACAACTTGGCGATGCTGGTCAGGACCAGCGCGCAGGTGACGATCTGCAGCGTGCCCAGCCCGAAGATTTCCTTGCGCAGGCTCCACAGGTGCGAGGGCCGCATCTCCAGGCCGATCACGAACAGGAACATCACCACACCGAGTTCGGCGGTATGCAGGATGGCCTGCGGATCGGAGAACCAGCCCAGCCCGAACGGTCCGATCGCCAGGCCGGCGGCGAAGTAGCCCAGTACCGACCCCAGGCCCAGCCGCCGGAACAAGGGCACCATCACCACCGCCGCGCCCAGCAGGGCAACCACCTTGACCAGCTCGCTGGTCGCTGCTTCTACCGCCATGCGGTGCTTTCCCCGGAATCCAGAATCGCTCACCACGATAGAGCAATGTGGATGACGGCAATAGCACGCATGTTGCGCCGGATTGTCTTGAAGGTGGAACGATGCCGGCAGCCACCCCTTAGATCATTCTGAAACGATCAACGGTGCCGGGCCATGCCCGGCGGATGTGCCTGCGCGCCCCGCTGCGCTCGCCGGGCCTGGCCCGGCGCTACCGGTGTCGTTACGTCGACGGATGGATGCGGACGCGGACTTCTTCCTCTTCCTGCGGCGCCTGCGGGGCCGGCTGCGTCTGCTGCGGCTGGGCCTGTGGGGCGGGGGCGGGGGCTGCGGGGGCCGGGCCACCGCGGTGACGCAGGCCGATCACCAGCGCCACGCCAGCGATCACCACCAGCAGTGCGATGCGGATCCGCCAGGCCCAGCTGCGCCCGCCGCTGCCGGCATCCGGCGTGTCGCGGAACGCGAACTCGGCCGTGGGATGGTCGCGGCGGGTGGTATCGAGCAGGCGTGCATCGCGCAGGATGTCGCGCGCACGCGGCTGGTCGTCGGCGCGCACGATCCAGACCGCTGGATAGCCCTGCGCATTGCCCAGGTCGGTATAGCTGAACTGGCCGCGCCGCCGGGTCTTGTACGAGCGACCATTGGTCACCTTCACTTCGATGCCATGGCTGCGCAGGAGCTCGGCCACGCCCTCGACGGTTTCCACACGCTGGCTGCTGAAGATCTGACGCATCGGCTCAGTCCTTGGCCGGCACGGCGGCCACAGCAGTCTGGTCGGGAACCACGCGGATCAGGCCCTCCTGTGCCGTGCTGGCCACCAGCACGCCATTGCGGGTGAAGAACTGGCCGCGGGCGAGGCCGCGCGAATCCTGCGCACTGGGGCTGTCCAGCGAATAGAGCAGCCAGTCGTCGGCGCGGAACGGGCGGTGGAACCAGATCGCGTGGTCGAGCGAGGCCATCTGCACGTGCGGATGGTAGTAGCTGATGCCGTGCGGGAAGGTCGCCGTGCCCAGCAGATGGAAGTCGGACGCGTAGGCCAGCAGCGCCTGGTGCAGCTCGGGGGCATCGCCGACCGGTTCGCTCAACCGCATCCAGACCTGGTGATAGGGCGGGCGCTTGGGCGGATTCAGTTCGTCGCGGGGATAGACGTGGCGGAACTCGAACGGGCCACCGCGCGAGAGCCAGCGCTGCACTTTGATCGGCAGCCGCTCCAGCACTTCGGCCGGCAACGGGCGGTTCGGCTCGATGTCTTCCGGTTGCGGCACTTCGGGCATCTTGTGCTGGTGCTCGGCACCGGTCTCCGCCTGCTGGAACGAGGCAGCACAGAAGAAGATCACCTTGCCATGCTGGATCGCGGTCACCCGGCGCACGGAGAAGCTGCCGCCATCGCGGGTGCGGTCCACGTCGTAGACGATCGGATGGTCGATGTTGCCGGCCCGCAGGAAATACGCGTGCAGCGAATGCACGTGGCGACCGTTGTCGACCGTGGCCTGGGCGGCGGCCAGCGCCTGGCCCAGCACCTGCCCGCCGAACACGTACTTGGTGCCGATGTCGCGGCTTTGTCCGCGGAACAGGTTGTCCTCCAGCCGCTCCAGGGTGAGCAGGTCGATCAGCTCGGAGACGACGGGTTCGGGCGTGTCGTTCAAGGGGGCGGCCACAACAATGAAGAGGCCTTGATTATACCGGTCCGGGGTCGGATCCCTTTCGCATTGCAGAAGGGGGCTGACCCCAGAGTGCGGAGACCGTTACTTGCCCAGCCGCGCCACCAGCGCCTGCAGGGCATTCTGTGCGTCCGGGGCGAACCAGGCCTCTACGAACCGGTCCAGCTGGATCAGGTCCGGGTGCAGCGCTTCGTGCAGGTCATTGCGGGCCACGGCGCGGGTCAGCAGCATCGGCTGCCGCGGCTGCCTGAGCAGGTTCTGCAGCCAGGCCACGGCCCGGGCGACCACCAGATCGCCCTCGGCCAGTTCGTCGACCAGGCCGATCTGCAGCGCCTGCTCGGCCGGCACCAGGGCGCCGGTGGTGAGCAGCACCCCCGCGCGGTGCACGCCGACGGTACGGCGCAGCAGGCGCTGGATGCCTTCCGGTGCGATCAGGCCGACCTGCACCTCGTTCAGTCCGATGGCATACGGGCGTGCCGGGTCGGCGCTGCGCGCCATCACCCGGTAATCGCAGCACAGGGCGAGCACGCAACCGCCGGCAGGGGCGTGGCCGGTGATCGCGGCAACCACCGGGATGCGGCTCTCGGCCAGCGTGCGTACCGCGCCGAAGAAGGCATTCCAGGTATCCAGCAGCTTGTGCTTGTCATCGCCGTGGGAGAGCAGGTGTGGCACGTCCATGCCGCCGGTGAACACGCGCTCGCTGCCGGACAGCACGATGCCGTGCGCATCGTCGGCCATGGCCTGCTCGACGGCGTGGATCAGCTGCCGGCACAGGTCGGTGTCCAGCGCATTGACCGGCGGCCGCGCCAGGCGCAGTTCGCGGATGGGACCATGGTTGATCACCTCGATGAGCGTCGTCATGCTGCGGTCTCGTTGCGAAGAAGGAACGTGGGCGATGATAACCAAACCATTCGTTGGCGTACTGTTGCTTCTGTGTGCGTTCGCAGCAGCGGCGGCGGAATCGCGCTGTGTGACGGTGGAGCAGGGCTGGGTGCGCCTGCCGCCGAACCCGGCCATGCCGATGACGGCGGGTTACGGGACGATCGTGAACCGCTGCGCAGCGCCGGTGACGGTGGTGGGCGCGGGCAGCCGGGCCTTCGGCGACGTGTCACTGCACGAGACCACCGTGGTCGACGGTGTCAGCCGGATGCGCGAAGTCGAACGGCTGCCGATTGCAGCCGGGGCGCGCACCGAGCTCAAGCCCGGTGGCCTGCACCTGATGCTGATGGAAGGCGAGGGTGCCTTGAAGGAAGGGCAGGTCGTGCCGCTGCAGTTGCAGCTGGAGGGCGGTGGCACCGCCAGCGCAACGTTGACGGTACGCAAGGCCGCTCCATGATGCAGCGTCCGTTCCGCCGCGCATCAGGGTCGGACCGGCGTCGGTAGCGCCGGGCCATGCCCGGCGGACCGGTGCCGACCAAGGTCGGCACCCACCAGGGCATTTCAGGTAGACGCGCTGCGGATCGCCTCCGGCAGCGGTGCGCTCTTGCCGGTCTGGGTATCCATCCAGACCACCACCACGTTGCCATCGGAGTACAGCTTCGACTCGTCCTGCTGGTCGACGATGCGATGACCGATGGTGACGCTGCTGTTGCCCAGGCGCTCGACGAACAGTTCGACCAGGATGTCGTTGGGCCACACGATCGGCAGCCGGTAGTTGACGTTGGTCGCGGCCACCACCGGCGCGATGCGGTCGGTCATCGACACGCCTTCCACGCCCAGCATCCAGCGCACGCGCGCTTCCTCCAGGTAGGAGATGTACTTGGCGTTGTTCACATGGCCCATGCTGTCCATGTCGCGCCAGCGCACGCTGATCGGAATGCGGGCCAGGATCTTGTGTTCGCTGCTCATCAGGCGTCCTTCTTCTTGGTCGTGCTCTTGCTGGCCTTGCCGGTGCTCTTGGCGGCCACGGCCTTCTTCACCACCTTCTCCGGCTTCACCTTGCGCGGCGGCCGGGCGTCGGGCTTGTTGGCCACGGCGGCCGGCTGCTCCGGGCGCGCACTGGTGGACGGCAGCATGCGTGCCAGGAACTGCCCGGTGTACGACTGCGGGCAGGCGGCCACGTCTTCCGGCGTGCCGGTGACCAGGATGGTGCCACCCCGGTGGCCGCCTTCCGGCCCCAGGTCGACGATCCAGTCGGCGGTCTTGATCACATCGAGGTTGTGCTCGATCACCACCACCGTGTTGCCTTCGTCGCGCAGCTTGTGCAGCACGCCCAGCAGCGCTTCGATGTCGTGGAAGTGCAGGCCGGTGGTCGGTTCATCGAGGATGTACAGGGTGCGGCCGGTATCGCGGCGCGACAGCTCCTTGGACAGCTTCACGCGCTGCGCTTCACCACCGGACAGCGTGGTCGCGCTCTGTCCCAGCTTGATGTAGCTCAGGCCGACATCCACCAGCGTTTCCAGCTTGCGCGCGATCGACGGCACGGGCTCGAACAGCTTCAGCGCATCTTCGACGGTCATTTCCAGCACGTCGTTGATGTTGAAGCCCTTGTACAGGATCTCCAGCGTTTCGCGGTTGTAGCGTTTGCCGTGGCAGACATCGCAGGGCACGTACACGTCCGGCAGGAAGTGCATCTCGACCTTGATCAGGCCATCCCCCTGGCACGCCTCGCAGCGTCCGCCGCGCACGTTGAAGCTGAAACGACCCGGTGAATAACCACGCGCACGCGCTTCGGGCACCTGTGCGAACAGCTCGCGCAGCGGGGTGAACAGGCCGGTGTAGGTGGCCGGGTTCGAGCGCGGAGTGCGGCCGATCGGCGACTGGTCGATGTCCACGACCTTGTCGAACAGGTCCAGGCCATCGATCTCCTTGTACGGGGCGACCGGGTGCGAGGAGCCGTTGATCTCGTTGGCGGCCAGCGAGAACAGGGTGTCATTGATCAGCGTCGACTTGCCCGAGCCGGACACGCCGGTCACGCAGGTCAGCAGGCCCGAGGGAATCGACAGGTCCACGCCCTTCAGGTTGTTGCCGCTGGCGCCGCGCAGATGCAGGGTCATCTTCGGGTTCGGCCGGTGCCGGCGCGCCGGAATCTCGATCGAGCGCTTGCCGGACAGGTACTGGCCCGTCAGCGAACGGGGTGCATCCAGGATGTCCTGCAGGGTGCCCTGGCCGACGATCTCGCCACCGTGCACACCCGCGCCCGGGCCGATGTCCAGCACGTAGTCGGCCAGTCGGATCGCATCTTCGTCATGCTCGACCACGATCACCGTGTTGCCGAGGTCGCGCAGGCGGGTGAGGGTGCCCAGCAGGCGCTCGTTGTCGCGCTGGTGCAGGCCGATCGACGGCTCGTCGAGCACGTACATCACGCCGACCAGGCCGGCACCGATCTGGCTGGCCAGGCGGATGCGCTGTGCCTCGCCACCGGAGAGGGTATCGGCCTTGCGCTCCAGAGTGAGGTAGTCCAGGCCCACGTCGACCAGGAAGCCCAGGCGTTCGCCGATCTCCTTGACGATCTTCGAGGCGATCTCGCCGCGCCAGCCCGGCAGGCTCAGTTCGCTGAAGAACTTCAGGGCTTCGTCGATCGGCAGCACCACCAGGTCCGGCAGCGGCCGGTCGGCCACGAACACGTTGCGCGCAGCCTTGTTCAGGCGGGCACCGTTGCACTCGGGGCAGGCGCGCTCGCTGATGTACTTGCCGAGCTCTTCCTGCACGGCCGCCGACTCGGTTTCCTTGTAGCGGCGTTCCAGGTTGGGAATGATGCCCTCGAAGCGGTGCTTGCGCTGGGTACGGCCGCCGGCTTCGGTGAAGTAGGTGAACGTGATCGCGTCCTCGCCGCTGCCATACAGCACGGCCTGCTGCACCTTGGCCGGCAGCGAGTTCCAGGCGGCATCGACGTCGAACTTGTAGTGCCGTGCCAGCGAGGCGATCAGCTGGAAATAGTATGCATTGCGACGGTCCCAGCCACGCACTGCGCCGGCGGCCAGGGACAGCTCGGGATGCACGACCACGCGCGAGGGGTCGAAGAATTCGGCCATGCCCAGGCCATCGCAACCGGGGCAGGCGCCCATCGGCGCGTTGAACGAGAACAGGCGCGGCTCCAGCTCCGGCAGCGAGTAATCGCAGACCGGGCAGGAGTATTTGGAGGAGAACAGGGTCGGCGTGCTGGCGGTGTTGTCCAGGCTCTGCACCGAGGCCATGCCGTCGCCGAGTTTCAGCGCGGTCTCGAAGCTCTCGGCCAGGCGCTGCTTGATGTCCTCGCGCGGGCGGAAGCGGTCGATCACTGCCTCGATGGTGTGCTTCTGGCGCAGCGCCAGCGGCGGCACCGCGTCGATCTCATGCAGCTCGCCATCCACGCGCACGCGCACGAAGCCCTGTGCGCGCAGCTGGTCGAATACCTGCGCGTGTTCGCCCTTGCGGTCGCGGATCACCGGAGCCAGCAGCATGTAGCGCTGTTCCGGGTCCAGCGTCAGCACCTGGTCGACCATCTGGCTGACCGTCTGCGCTTCCAGCGGATAGCCGTGGTCGGGGCAGCGCGGCGTGCCGACGCGGGCGTACAACAGGCGCAGGTAGTCGTAGATCTCGGTGATCGTGCCGACCGTCGAGCGGGGGTTGTGCGACGTCGACTTCTGCTCGATCGAGATCGCCGGAGACAGGCCCTCGATGTGGTCCAGGTCCGGCTTCTCCATCACGCTCAGGAACTGCCGGGCGTAGGCCGACAGCGACTCGACGTAGCGACGCTGGCCTTCGGCGTAGATCGTGTCGAAAGCCAGCGACGACTTGCCCGAGCCGGACAGGCCGGTGATCACGATCAGCTTGTCGCGGGGCAGGTCGAGGTCGAGGTTCTTCAGGTTGTGCGTCCGCGCGCCGCGGATGCGGATGAAATCCATCGCCATGGGGAATCCGGTTGTGGGGGCGTTGGCTGGGTGCCGGGCCAGCAGGGAACGGCAATCGGTCAGCCTACCGAGGTGACCAGATGGGGGCAATGGGCGACAATGCCAGCCCGGTGTCTCACCTTCTGAGACAGGCCGACAGGTGGGGGTCAGATCCCTTTCCACGTCGTGAAAAGGCTTCCGACCCCGTTCCGGCCGGGCCCCCCAGGCCGGAATGGGGTTGACTTGACCCGCGGCCGTTGATCTGCGTACAATTCCGCTCCTGTCCGCCCTCGATGGCGGCAGCTCAGACCACAATAACTACAGAGGAAGGCCTGGTCATGTACGCAGTACTGGTCACCGGCGGTAAGCAATACCGCGTGGCGCAGGGCGAAAAGCTCCGCGTTGAAAAGCTCGAAGTCGAAGTCGGCAGCGAGATCAAGTTCGACAACATCCTGATGCTGGGCGACAGCGATGGCGTGAAGCTGGGCGATGCGCTGAAGGGCGCCGCCGTCACCGCCAAGGTTCTGTCCCAGGGTCGTGCTGACAAGGTCCGGATCATCAAGTTCCGTCGCCGCAAGCACCACATGAAGCGCCAGGGTCACCGTCAGTACTACACCGAAATCGAGATCACCGGCATCGCCGGCTAAGCATCAGGAGAAGCAGTCATGGCACATAAAAAGGGCGTAGGCTCCTCGCGCAACGGTCGCGACTCCAACCCGAAGTACCTCGGCGTCAAGATCTTCGGCGGCCAGGCCATCGAAGCAGGCAACATCATCGTGCGTCAGCGCGGCACCCAGTTCCACCCGGGTTCCGGCGTCGGCCTGGGCCGTGACCACACCCTGTTCGCCCTCGTGGACGGCAAGGTGGAGTTCTCGGTCAAGGGTCCGAAGAAGCGTCGCACCGTCAGCATCGTCTCGGCCGAAGCCTGATCCAGGCATCCGCCGGCACCCGTGCCCCGGCATGGGAATGCTGCATGAAGAGCCCCGCTTCGGCGGGGCTTTTCGTTAGAGTAAAAGCAAGACCGGCTGCGCCGGGTTGCCCGCCATCGGCTGGCATTACATTCAAGGCGACGGCAGGCTGGCCGCGCCCATCGCAGGCATCGAAACAATGAAACTGGTAGACGAAGCAGAAATCGAAGTGTTCGCCGGCAACGGCGGCAACGGCTGCATTGGCTTCCGTCGCGAGAAGTTCATTCCGCTCGGCGGCCCGGACGGCGGCGACGGCGGTGCGGGCGGCAGCGTGTACATCCGCGCCGACGAAAACCTGAACACCCTGGTCGACTTCCGCCATGACCGCATCTTCAGGGCGCAGCGCGGCGAGAACGGCATGGGCCGGCAGGCCTATGGCAAGGGTGGCGAAGATCTGACCATCACCGTGCCGGTCGGCACCGTGGTCATCAACGTCGCCACCGATGAAATCATCGGCGACCTGACCCAGCACAACGACCGCCTGCTGGTGGCCAAGGGCGGCAGGGGCGGCCTGGGCAACATGCACTTCAAGAGCTCGACCAACCGTTCGCCGCGCCAGGCGCTGCCGGGCGAGCCGGGCGAAGAGCGCACGCTGAAGCTGGAACTGAAGCTGCTGGCCGACGTCGGCCTGCTGGGCTTCCCCAATGCCGGCAAGAGCACCCTGATCCGCGCTGTCTCGGCGGCGACGCCGAAGGTGGCCGACTACCCGTTCACCACGCTGTACCCGAATCTGGGCGTGGTGAAGGTCGAGAACTACCGCAGCTTCGTGATCGCCGACATTCCGGGCCTGATCGAGGGTGCGGCCGACGGTGCCGGCCTGGGGGCGCAGTTCCTGCGCCACCTGCAGCGCACCCGCCTGCTGCTGCACCTGGTGGACATCTCGCCGATGGAGGGGGGCGTGGAAGGCATCTCCCCGGTCGAGCAGGTGCGCGCGATCGAGCGCGAGCTGGAAAAGCACGATCCGGAGCTGCTGCAAAAGCCGCGCTGGCTGGTGCTGAACAAGGCTGACCTGATGTTCGAGGACGAGGCCAAGGCGGCGGCCGAGCAGATCGTGGCCGAGCTGGGCTGGAAGGAGCCCTGGTTCCTGGTTTCCGCCCTGGGGCGCGAAGGTACCTTCCCGATCATGAGCCGGATCATGGCCTTCTTCGATCGGCAGAAAGAAGAGGAGCTGGAGGCCCGCAACGCGCAGTAAGGGCGTTGTGGCTCCCGCGCGAAAAACCCGGCTTCGGCCGGGTTTTTTTGTTGGTTGCGATGCAGGCAGCAGCCGAGCATGGGCTCGGCTCTACGGAAAGCGGGCAGGGCCCGGAGTGCAGGCAACAAAAAACCCGGCCGGAGCCGGGTTTTTGCGTGTCGCCGGGACGGCAGCCCCGGCGGCAACCGGATCAGGCGGCCTTGAGGGCCTTGATGCGGTCGTTCAGGCGGCTCTTGTGGCGAGCAGCCTTGTTCTTGTGGATCAGGCCACGCGCGCTGAAGCGATCCAGGATCGGCTGGGCAACGGCGAAGGCGGCTTCGGCGCCGGCGGCATCGTTGGCGTCCAGCGCCTTGATCACTTTCTTGACAGCGGTGCGCAGCATCGAGCGCTGAGCCACGTTGCGCGCGTTGCGCACGACGGTCTGCTTGGCGCGCTTCTTGGCGGACTTGATATTGGCCACGGTGGTGGTTTCCTGAAAAAATCGGTGTTATGGGAACAGCAAGCTGGCTAGTATGATGGCGCGGGAAATGTACGTCAAGTCGATTGTCAAGAGGGACGTTGAGTGAGTTCACCGAAGATGTTGCGGGGCCTGCTGTCGTTCAGCAGCATGACCATGGTCTCGCGGGTGCTCGGACTTGTCCGTGACCAGGTGATCACCACCACGTTCGGCACCAATGCGGTCACCGATGCGTTCTGGGTGGCGTTCAGGGTACCCAATTTCCTGCGTCGCCTGTTCGCCGAAGGCTCCTTCGCCACCGCCTTCGTGCCGGTGTTCACCGAGGTGAAGGAGACCCGCAGCCACGCTGAACTGCGCGAACTGATGTCACGCGTGGCGGGCACCTTGGGCGGGACGCTGCTGGTGGTCACCGCGCTGGCGTTGATCTTCGCTCCCCAGCTGGCGGTGGCGTTCTCAAGCGGTGCTGATACCGACCCGGTCAAACAGACCCTGCTGGTCGATCTGTTCCGCCTGACCTTCCCGTTCCTGCTGTTCGTCTCGCTCACCGCGCTGGCCGGCGGGGCGCTGAACAGCTTCCAGCGGTTCGCGATGCCGGCGCTGACCCCGGTCATCCTCAACCTGTGCATGATCGCCGGCGCGCTGTGGTTGGCGCCGCAGCTCGGCGGAACCCCGGAAAAGCAGATCCTGGCGCTGGGCTGGGCGGTGCTGGCGGCCGGTATCCTGCAGCTGCTGTTCCAGCTGCCCTCGCTCAAGGGCATCAATCTGCTGACCCTGCCACGCTGGGGCTGGAACCACCCGGGTGTGCGCAAGGTGCTGACCCTGATGGTGCCGACCCTGTTCGGTTCCTCGGTGGCGCAGATCAACCTGCTGCTGGACACCCTGATCGCGGCCAAGCTGACGGATGGCTCGCAGTCCTGGCTGTCCTTGGCCGACCGCTTCCTGGAGCTGCCGCTGGGGGTGTTCGGCGTGGCCCTGGGCACGGTGATCCTGCCGGCGTTGGCCCGCCACCACGTCAGCACCGACCGCGAGGGCTTCTCGCGCTCGCTCGACTGGGGCCTACGCATGACCCTGCTGATCTCGGTGCCGGCCATGCTGGGCCTGGTGCTGCTGGCTGAACCGCTGATCGCCACGCTGTTCCAGTACCGCCAGTTCACCGCCTTCGACACCCGCATGACCGCGCTGTCGGTGTATGGCCTGAGTTTCGGCCTGCCCGCGTTCGCCCTGTTGAAGGTGGTCCTGCCGGCCTTCTATGCCCGCCAGGACACCCGCACCCCGGTGCGTGCCGGCGTGGCCGCGCTGGTGGCCAACATGGTGTTCAACTTCGTCCTGCTGGCCGTGCTGTACCAGGTGATGGTGCCGGACGCGCTGAAGGCGCAGGGTGTGATGACCGCCATCGGCAAGCAGCCCGGCCTGCATCTGGCGCTGGGCATTGCCAGTGCGTTGTCCAGTTACCTGAACCTGGGCCTGCTGTGGTACTGGCTGGGCAAGACCGATGTCTACCAGCGCCTGCCGGGCTGGGGCAGCTACCTCGTGCGGCTGCTGGTGGCCTGCGCGTGCATGGTCGGCGTGCTGCTGGCCCTGCTGTACTGGATGCCGGCCTTCACCGGGATGGACAAATGGCACCGGATCGGCGGCCTGATCCTGCTGGTGGGGGGCGGTGGCCTGACCTATCTGCTGGCGATGCTGGCCATGGGCTTCCGCCCGCGCGACCTGCGCGGGCATTGATCGTCGCCTGCGGCGGCTATACTTCAGGGTTACACCATTGAAGCGGCGGCCCCGGGTGGGCCGGAACGGGAGTTGATGAGCAGGCTGTTCAGAAGCGTCGAGGGCGGGGAGCTGTTCCCCAACGGAAGCGTGGTCTGCATCGGTGCATTCGACGGCCTCCATCTGGGGCATCGTGCACTGGTGCGGCATGCCGTTGCGCGCGCGCGCGCCTTGGGTGTGGCTGCGGTGGCCGTGGCGTTCGAACCGTTGCCCCGTGAATTCTTCGCCCAGGGCACGCCACCACCGCGCCTGACGCTGGCACGCAGCAAGGTCGAGATGCTGCGCGAGCTGGGGGTCGACGCGGTGGGGCTGCTGCGCTTCGATGCAGCGATGGCGGCGATGCCGGCCGAAACCTTCGTCCGCCAGCTGCTGGTGCGGCGACTGAATGCCCGCGAAGTGTGGATCGGGCCGGAGTTCTGCTTCGGCAACCGTCGCCGCGGTGATCTGGCCCTGCTGCAGAAGCTGGGTAGCGAGCTGGGCTTCAGTGCGGGCGAGATCGAGGCGGTCGACCTGCACGGCGAGCGCATTTCCAGTACCCGCATCCGCCAGCTGCTGCAGTCCGGCGATTTCGCCCGGGCCGGCGATCTGCTCGGTCGCCCCTACGCGATCAGCGGGCGCGTGGTGCGTGGTCGCCAGCTCGGCCGCACGCTGGGCTTCCCGACCGCCAACCTGCGTTTCCCCAAGACCCCGGCGCTGTCGGGTATCTACGCGACCTGGGTGCACGGGGTGTTCGACCAGCCCTGGCCGTCGGTGTCCAGCTTCGGCACGCGACCGACGGTGGAGGGCGTGGAGCCGCTGCTGGAAGCCCACCTGTTCGATTTCCAGGGTGACCTGTACGGTCGCCACATCGACGTTGAGTTCGTCGCCAAGCTGCGTGACGAAGAGAAGTTCAATGATCTGGCGGCACTGACCGACCAGATGCACCGCGACGCCGAACAGGCGCGCGCCCTCCTTTCCGAACATAGATTGCGAGCCACTGCGTGAGCCAGGACTACAAGACCACCCTGAACCTGCCAGCCACCGATTTCCCGATGCGCGGCGATCTGCCCAAGCGCGAGCCGGGCATTCTGGCGCGGTGGGAGGAGCAGGGGCTCTACCAGCAGCTGCGCGACAACGCCGCCGGCCGCCCGCTGTTCGTGCTGCACGACGGCCCGCCGTATGCCAACGGCCGCATCCACCTGGGCCACGCGGTCAACAAGATCCTGAAGGACATCATCGTCAAGTCGCGCTACCTGGCCGGTTTCGATGCGCCCTACGTGCCCGGCTGGGACTGCCACGGCCTGCCGATCGAGATCGCGGTGGAAAAGAAGTGGGGCAAGGTCGGCGTGAAGCTCGATGCGGTTGAATTCCGGCAGAAGTGCCGTGAGTTCGCCGAAGAGCAGATCGACATCCAGCGCGTGGACTTCAAGCGTCTGGGCGTGACCGGTGACTGGGACAACCCGTACAAGACCTTGAGCTTCGACTTCGAGGCCAACGAGATCCGCGCACTGGCCAAGGTGGTGGCCAATGGCCACCTGGTGCGGGGTGCCAAGCCGGTGTACTGGTGCTTCGACTGCGGTTCGGCGCTGGCCGAAGCCGAGATCGAATACCAGGAAAAGGAATCGCCGGCGATCGACGTGGCATACCCCGCGCGCGATCCGCAGGCCATCGGCCAGGCTTTCGGCGTGAGCGTGCCGGCCGATGTGGACGTGGCGGTGCCGATCTGGACCACCACGCCGTGGACGCTGCCGGCGTCGCTGGCCGTGTCGCTGGGTGCGGACATCCGTTACGTGCTGGCCGAAGGCCCGGCGCACAACGGCAAGCGCCGCTGGCTGGTGCTGGCCGCTGCGCTGGCTGGACGTGCGCTGCAGCGCTACGGCGTCGAGGAGGTGGTACTGCACGGCGAAACCACGGGCGCTGCACTGGAAAACCAGCTGCTGTCGCATCCGTTCTATGCCGGGCGCGCGATCCCGCTGCTCAACGGCGACCACGTGTCCGACGAAGACGGTACCGGTGCGGTGCACACCGCTCCCGGACATGGCCAGGAAGACTACGTGGTCAGCCAGAAGTACGGCCTGCTCGACACGTACAACGCCGGCCAGGTGACGCCGATCGATGGCCGTGGCGTGTACCTGGAATCGACGCCGCCGGCCGGTGACGTGGTACTGGCCGGCCAGCACCTGTGGAAGGCGCAGGAGGCCATCATCGGCGTGCTGCGCGACAACGGCACGCTGCTGGCCTTCCACCCGATCCGCCACAGCTATCCGCACTGCTGGCGCCACAAGACGCCGGTGGTGTTCCGTGCCACCCCGCAGTGGTTCATCTCGATGGACAAGGCCAACCTGCGCAGCGATGCGCTGGCCGCCATCGACACCGTCGGCTGGTTCCCGGCCTGGGGCAAGGCGCGCATCCAGAGCATGGTCGATGGCCGTCCGGACTGGACGATCTCGCGCCAGCGCACCTGGGGCGTGCCGATCGCACTGTTCACCCATCGCCAGACCGGCGAGATCCACCCGCGCTCGGTGGAGCTGATGCAGCAGGTTGCCGACCGTGTCGAAGCCGAGGGCATCGACGTGTGGTACTCGCTGGATGCAACCGAACTGCTGGGCGCAGAAGCGGCCGACTACGAGAAGGTCACCGACATCCTCGACGTCTGGTTCGACTCGGGTGTCACCCATGAAGGCGTGCTGGCCGCGCGTGGCTTCGGCAAGCCGGCCGACCTGTACCTGGAAGGCTCGGACCAGCACCGCGGCTGGTTCCAGTCGTCGCTGCTGACCGGCGTGGCAATCGACAGGCGCGCGCCCTACAAGCAGTGCCTCACCCATGGTTTCACCGTGGACGAGCACGGCCGCAAGATGTCCAAGTCGCTGGGCAACGGCATCGAGCCGCAGGACATCATGAACAAGCTGGGCGCGGACATCCTGCGCCTGTGGATCGCCTCGGCCGACTACAGCAACGAGATGTCGCTGTCGCAGGAAATCCTCAAGCGCAATGCCGACGCCTACCGTCGCCTGCGCAACACCGCGCGCTTCCTGCTCGGCAACCTGGACGGTTTCGATCCGGCCCGGGACCTGCGCCCGCTCGACCAGATGGTCGCGCTGGACCGCTGGATCGTGCATCGCGCGTGGGAACTGCAGGAGAAGATCAAGGCGGCCTACGACGGCTACAACATGGCCGAGATCGTGCAGCTGCTGCTGAACTTCTGCAGCGTGGACCTGGGCTCGCTGTACCTGGACGTCACCAAGGACCGCCTGTACACGATGCCGACCGACTCGCACGGTCGCCGTTCGGCGCAGAGCGCGATGTATCACATCGCCGAGGCGTTCACCCGCTGGGTGGCACCGATCCTGACCTTCACCGCCGACGAGCTGTGGGGCTACCTGCCGGGCACGCGCACCGGCCACGTGCTGTTCACCACCTGGTACGAGGGCCTGGCGCCGCTGCCGGCGGATGCCCAGCTCAACGCTGCCGATTTCGACCAGCTGCTGGCCGTGCGCGAGCAGGTGGCCAAGGTGCTCGAGCCGATGCGTGCCAACGGCGCGATCGGCGCCGCCCTGGAGGCCGAGATCACCGTGGCCGCCAGCGAAGAGCAGGCGGCGCGCTGGCAGCCGCTGGCCGACGAACTGCGCTTCCTGTTCATCAGCGGTGACGTGCAGGTGCGTCCGGCAACCACCGACGAGGTGTTCGTCAGTGCCCAGCCGACCACCAAGGCCAAATGTGTGCGCTGCTGGCATCACCGCGCCGACGTCGGCAGTCATGCCGATCACCCGGAACTGTGCGGCCGTTGCGTGAGCAACATCGACGGCGCTGGCGAAGTGCGGAGCTGGTTCTGATGAGCGCCGCCCGTCCGCATCCCAACGCTCTGGTCTGGCTGCTGCTGTCGGCGGCCATCATCGGCCTGGACCAGTGGTCCAAGGCCTGGGTCCTGTCGAGCCTGCCGGAGTTCCAGCCGGTGGTGGTCATCGATGGCTTCTGGAACTGGTATCGCACCTACAACACCGGTGCCGCATTCAGTTTCCTCAGCGACGCCGGTGGCTGGCAGAAGTATTTCTTCACGGCGCTGGCGATCGCCATCAGCGGCCTGATGGCATGGTGGCTGCGTGGCACCGCCCGTGGCAACTGGAAGGCCGCCGTTCCCTATGCGCTGATCATCGGCGGGGCGATCGGCAACGTGATTGACCGCCAGGTGCACGGTCATGTCGTCGATTTCATCCAGTGGTACGTTGGCAGCTATACCTGGCCGGCGTTCAACATCGCCGACTCGGCCATCGTGGTCGGTGCCATCGGCATCGCCCTGACCGGCCTGTTCGACGGCAGGTCCGCCAAAAAGGCGGATAATGCCACTCCGAAACCGTAAGCCGGCCGCTGCCGGGAGATTGAACTGATGGATGTGCTGCTCGCTAACCCGCGTGGTTTCTGTGCCGGTGTCGATCGTGCGATCGAGATCGTGAAGCGCGCGATCGAAACGCTCGGCGCGCCCATCTACGTCCGTCATGAGGTGGTGCACAACCGCTTCGTGGTCGATGATCTGAAGCAGCGCGGTGCGATCTTCGTCGAGGAACTGGACGAGGTGCCGGACAACAACACCGTCATCTTCAGTGCCCACGGGGTATCCCAGGCAGTGCGCCTGGAAGCGGAGCGTCGTGGCCTGAAGGTATTCGATGCCACCTGTCCGCTGGTGACCAAGGTCCACTTCGAAGTGGCGCGCCATTGCCGTGCGGGCCGCGACGTGGTGCTGATCGGCCACGCGGGCCATCCGGAAGTGGAAGGCACGATGGGGCAGTGGAACCAGGAAGCCGGTACCGGCCAGATCTACCTGGTGGAGGATGTGGAGCAGGTCGCCACGCTGCAGATCAACCAGCCCGAGAACTTCGCCTACACCACCCAGACCACGCTGTCCGTGGACGATACGCGCGGCATCATCGACGCGCTGCGCGAGCGCTTCCCGGCCATGCAGGGGCCGAAGAACGACGATATCTGCTACGCAACCCAGAACCGGCAGGACGCGGTACGTGACCTGGCCAAGCGCTGCGACCTGGTGCTGGTGGTCGGGTCCCCGAACAGCTCCAATTCCAACCGGCTGAGCGAGCTGGCACGGCGCGAAGGCGTCGAGAGCTACCTGATCGACGGCGCCCATGAGATCAACCCGGCCTGGGTGCAGGGCAAGCAGCACATCGGCGTCACCGCCGGCGCGTCGGCACCGCAGGTGCTGGTCGATGGCGTGCTTGCGCGCCTGGCCGAACTGGGCGCCGGCAGTGTGTCCGAGCTTGATGGCGAGCCGGAATCGATGGTGTTCGCGCTGCCGAAGGAACTGCGCCTGCGCCTGATCGACTGACCGGGAAAGGCCTCGTCCACGCACGGCGTGGATCTACTGAAACCGCTCTGGTGGGTGCAAAAACCGCTCTGGGTGCAAACCAGCACAAGGTGGGTGCGAACCTTGGTTCGCACGCTCTTGGGCATGCGCGGATGGGCAGCCCGCCCATGACCTTTGGCCATGGGGCCGCGCATCCCGCAGGCCTAGCATCGGAGGATTCTCCGCTGTTGGAAGCCGCCCGATGAAGACCCGTGCCCTGGTGATGTCCGTGCTGTTCGCGCTGGCGGCTACACCCGCGCTGGCGCAGAGCCCGCCGCCGGCCGATGCCGCTGCGCACGGCCTGCTGCGCATCGACGTGGACGCGCGCGATCTGGCCCGGCGCATCTTCAAGGTGACCGCCATCGTGCCGGCAAAACCCGGCCCGATGACCCTGCTGTACCCGCAGTGGATTCCCGGCAACCATTCGCCCACCGGCCCGATCGACAAGCTCGCCGGCCTGCGCGTCACGGCCAATGGCAGGCCGCTGGCCTGGCAGCGCGACCAGTACAACGTCTATGCGTTCAAGGTCGATGTGCCGGAGGGCGTCAGCGAGATCGTGGCGCACTTCGATTTCCTGTCTTCGCAGGGCGGCAACCAGGGCCGCGTGGTGATGACGCCGGAAATGCTCAACCTGCAGTGGAACGCCAACGCGCTGTATCCGGCCGGGGTCGATGCACGCCATCTGCAGGCCCAGGCCAGCGTGACCCTGCCGAAGGGCTGGAGCTATGCCACCGCGCTCGAAACAGTCCGGCGCGACGGTGACACGGTGGTGTTCAAGCCGATCACTTTCGACCATCTGGTCGATTCGCCGCTGTTCGCCGGTGAGCATTACCAGCGCATCGATCTGGACCCGGGCGCCAAGGCGCCGGTGCACCTGAACGTGTTCGCCGATGAAGCGAAGTCGCTGAAGCCGACCGAGGCACAGATCAAGGCGCACCGCGCCCTGGTGCAGCAGGCTGACCGCTTGTACGGCGCGCGCCACTACGACCATTACGAGTTTCTGCTGGCATTGACCGACCGACTGGGCGGCATCGGGCTGGAGCATCATCGCTCCAGTGAGAACAGCGCTGCGCCGGGCTACTTCACCGAGTGGGATGACTCGGCTTGGATGCGTGACCTGCTGCCGCACGAGTACACGCATTCCTGGAACGGCAAGTATCGCCGTGGCGCGGACCTGGCAACCGACAACTTCAACGTTCCGATGGGTGACAGCCTGCTGTGGGTGTACGAAGGCCAGACCCAGTTCTGGGGCCAGGTGCTGGCCGCCCGCTCGGGGCTGTGGTCCACCGATCAGGCGCGCGACATGCTGGCCAATGTTGCGGCGACCTATGATCGCGGTCGCCCGGGACTGGCCTGGCGGCCACTGCAGGACACCACCAACGACCCGACCATCGCCCAGCGGCGCACACTGCCGTATCGCAATTACCAGATGAGCGAGGACTACTACTCCGGTGGCCAGATGCTGTGGCTGGAAGTGGAGGGCAGGCTGCGCGCACTGACCGGAAACCGGCGCAGCCTGGATGATTTTGCCCGTGCCTTCTTTGGCGTAGGCAACGGTGACTGGGACGTCAATCCGTATACGTTCGACGACGTGGTGGCGACCTTGAACGCCATTGCTCCGTACGACTGGGCCGGCTTCCTGCGGCAGCGCCTGGATGGCCATGGATCGCTGACCGGCGGTCTGGAACTGGCCGGCTGGAAGCTGGTCTACCGCGACGCGCCGAACGATGCCTACAAGGCACAGGAAAAGCGCACCAAGGCGGCGCTGCTGGCGTACTCGCTCGGCGCGACGGTGATGGACAGCGGTGTGGTCGGCGACGTGATCTGGGACAGTCCCGCCTTCAATGCAGGCCTGGCGCCGGGCATGAAGGTGATCGCCATCGGTGACCGCGAGTACAGCAGCGAGCGGTTGAAGGACGCGGTTGCCGCTGCGGCCAAGGACAAGGCGCCGATCGTGCTGCTGGTGAAGCAGTTCGACCGCATCGCGCCAATCCGGATCGACTATCACGGTGGCCTGCAGTATCCGGTGCTGGAGCGCATTCCCGGCCGCCCGGATCAGTTGGCCGAGCTGTGGAAGCCGCGATGAGACCACGCCTGGGCGGTGGTGCGGTCCTGCTGCTGGCGGTGCTGGCCATCGTCGGTGCATTCCTGCCCGGCGAAGGCCGCTGGCTGCACTGGCTGGCAAAGCCCGCAGCGACCCTGCTGATCGCGGCGATGGTATGGCAGACGCGTCCTGCTGGATCGCCGTCGTACCGTCGCGCGGTGCTGGCGGGCATGCTGCTCTCGTGCGCAGGCGACATCGCGCTGATGCTGCCGATGGATGCCTTCGTCCCCGGCCTGCTGGCGTTCCTGCTGGCCCACCTCTGCTACATCGTCGCCTTCCGCGATGGTCTGCGCGCGGGTCGCGGCCTGGTCGCCGCAGGGGGACTTCTGGGTGTGTTCGCCGCGCTCAACGTGTCCGGTCTATGGCCGCATCTGCCGGCGCCGATGCGCATCCCTGTGCTGGCCTATGTGGTGGTACTGGCGTGCATGGCGATCCTGGCGCTGGCGCGGCAGTGGACCCGCCCGCGACCGGACGCTGTCGAAGCGGGCAGTGCGCGCTGGGCGGCAACCGGCGCCCTGTTGTTCGTCGCCAGCGATTCACTGCTGGCCTGGGACCGCTTCGCCGGTGGCGTGCCGCTGGCAAGCCTGCTGGTGCTGTCCACCTACTACGCGGCGCAGTACGCGATCGCACGATCGGTGCGCTAGCTACTCGACGTCGCCCGCGTTCTCGCAGGTCCGCTGCCGCGGGCACAGGCGATCCAGCAGTGCCAGTGTCACCCCGTTGCTCCAGCCGAAGCCATCCTGCAGCGGATACTCGCCGCCACCCCCTCCGCCCGCGGAGCCATCGACCACGTACTTCTCCACCAGCTTGCCTTGCCGATCGTAGACGGACTGCACGGTGCGCAGGAAGCGCACTCCCAGCTGCCGCGCCAGGCGCTCCTGACCGTAGTGCTGCAGGCCATCGACGGCCACCCACTGCAGCGGTGCCCACCCGTTCGGCGCGTCCCACTGCTGGCCGCTGACGAGGGTGGTGGTCAGCAGGCCGCCCTCACGCATCAATTGTGCTTCGGCTGCGTCGGCGCTGCGTCGCGCCTGCTCATCGGTGGCGATCTTCAACCACAACGGATACAGCGCGGCAGCGGTCAGGGCAGGGCGCAGCTGTCCGCTGCGCAGATCGTGATCGGCATACCAGCCCTGCGCCGCATCCCACAGCAGGCGATTGATGGCACTGCGTCGGGCCTCGGCCCGGGCCGAGTAGTCGCGGGCCGAGGCGCGGTCGCCGGCCACGCGGCTGGCCCGGGCGAGGGTCTGCTCGAGGTGGTACAGCAGACTGTTCAGGTCGACTGGAACGATCGACGTGGTCTGGATGCTGGACAGTGCACTGGGGTCGTCCATCCATCGCGAGCTGAAATCCCAGCCGGATTCGGCGCCGGCGCGAAGGTCGCGGTACACCTGTGAGGGTGGCCGCTGCGGTGCCTGTGCCGCCGTCGCCAGATCGTCCGTCCACGATTCGCTACGCGGCACCGCGCGCGCATCCCAGTAGCGGTTGAGCAGGTCGCCATTGGACATGCGCACCACGCGCTCGCGTGCCTGGCCGGGCGCAAGGCCGTCGGCGCCCCGCATCCAGAAGTCGTGCTCGGTGCGCAGCTGTGTCAGATAGCGGCGGTACGCCTGATCGCCTTCGTGCGCGGCCAGCAGGGTCACCATCAGGCTGAAGTACGGCGGCTGCGAGCGGCTCAGGTAGTAACTGCGGTTGCCGTTGGGAATGTGCCCATACTGGTCGAGCTGCCACGCGAAGTTGTCGACCATCGCGCGGACCTGGGGCCAGCGGCCACTGGAAGCCAGTCCCAGCATCGTGAAGTAGCTGTCCCAGTAATACACTTCGCGGAAGCGCCCGCCGGGCACCACATACGCGTGCGGCAACGGCAGCAGCGAGCCATGGGGATCGACCGCCGTGGACTGCCGGGTCAGCACGGGCCACAGGCCTTCGATATGCGCGCGCAGGCTCTGGCCGGCAGGTGAGACGTAGGGCGCAGGCCCGCCGGGCAGGTCGAAGGCCCTGTCGACGAAGGCCCGCAGCGTGTAGCCGGGTTGTCGCTGCGCGCGCTGCCAGTCAGCCAGCAGTGCAGCCGGCGACTGCCGCGGCACAGCATCGGCAAAGGTCTTCTGGTCGGGGAACAGATGCGCGCGCTGGACCTGCTGGAAAAGCGGCTGCCAGGCCTGGTCCGGTGGCGCAGGGGTCGAAGCGGGCGAGTCGGCGCATGCCGCGCCGGCACTGAGCAACAGGGCCAGTACGCAGACGACCGGGCGGATCGAAGGACGCATGACGTACCTCACGGTGGGCGTGGCCCCACCCTAGCGTGCCGCCCGTGTCACCCGCGTGTGGATGCCAGCGGCCTCAACGGAACTGCAGGGTCAGCAGGAAATAGCGGCCCAGCGGATCATCCAAACCCGGCAACTGTCCGCCGTTGCCGACCAGATAGTTCACCGGCTGCCGGTCAAGCACGTTGTGCACGTCCAGCGCGGCGATCACCCGCGGCCCCAACCTGCGCGCCATGTGCAGGTTCCAGCGCAGCTGCCGTGGATTCATGCAATGGTTCATCTCGCGCTGGTCATCGGGGCATTCCGCACCGGGCAGCCAGGCGCGCGTGCGTCCCACCTGGTTGCCGCGCAATGCTACGTCCCATGCCGTGTTCTGCCATTGCACGGTGAGGATCGCGGCCATTGCCGGCGTGGCATGGCCGCGGAGATCCACGCTGCCATCCTGCCCTCGTTCGCGGCGCAGCGCCTGCTGTTTCAGCGCGTCCAGTGAGAAAAGCCACTGGCCGGTGTCATCAGTGTCGACGCGGTATTCGCCGCGCATCACCCAATTGCGCGACGTCGTGCGGCCGATGTTGTCGAAGGACAGGCGAAGACTGCTCAGCCGCCCTTCGTCATCCCGTTCCCACGTGCTGCGGTTCCATGCCGCGTCGGTGGGCCGCAGGGCAAGGATCTCGTTGCGCAGCTCGACGATGTTGTGGGTCAGTGACAGCGAGAACACGTCGTTGGGCGTCCACGTGGCTGCCAGCGAATGGCTGCGTGAACGCTCTGCCTTCAGCGCGTCGTTCTCGGCGACCTCCACGTTGACCAGGCAGCTGCCGTCGATCGCGGGCTGTGCGCAGGGCGGCAGGCCCGGCGAGGCCGGCAGCGCGACCAGGCCGAAGTAGCCAGGGGGGCGTCGTTGCTCGAACAGGCTGGGCGCACGGTAGCCTTGTCCGCTGGTCAGCAGGAACGACCAGTGGGGCGTTGGACTCCAGCGCAGTCCCGCGCGTGGTGAGAACGC
This sequence comes from Stenotrophomonas sp. STEN147, assembly GCF_056757995.1. Lineage (NCBI taxonomy): Bacteria > Pseudomonadati > Pseudomonadota > Gammaproteobacteria > Lysobacterales > Lysobacteraceae > Stenotrophomonas > Stenotrophomonas sp. STEN147. The sequence continues at coordinate 407,211 of NZ_JBRRCG010000001.1, read as the reverse complement.
CAGGTAATCGCCATCGCGGTCCCAGCGTGCGGCCACGTCCATGCGCAGCGAGCGGCTGAGTGGCAGGCCGACTTCGGCATAGGTGGCTCCGCTGCGACGTGACAGGCGTCGCTGCTGCTGGGGCAGGCCCAGTGCCAGATCGCCCTGGATCAACAACGGATCGGGTAACGAGGCCCATGCTTCGTAGCGCAGATCGACGCCGGTAGCCAGCTGGGCCGGCCCTCCGGGCAACTGCATCAGCTGCCGCTGCATGCCCCACCAGCCCTGCCACTGGTCAGTGCGTCCACGATTGCGGATCGAGGGGAACAGCTGTTGCACTTTGTCCGCACGCAGCGAGGTGAAGCCGGGAAGGTAGTCCAGTGACTCGGCGGCGTGCAGCAGCGGTTCGGTGCGCACGGTGCCCGGCGTGACCAGGGTGACCTGGCTGCGTTGCGCGCTGATGCCCGCCTCCCAGCTGCGTGACTGCTGCTCGCGACCGATACCCAGGGTGATGTCGGCATCGCTGGCGCGCACGTGCGGGCGCACGCTTCCGGCCTCGCGCAGCACGCTGTTGAACGTGATGCCGTACAGGCCGATGGCAACGGCGGTCGGCCCCAGATCGAAACGCTGCCGATTGTGACTGCCACGTGCTTCCAGATAGGCGTAGCGTCCTTCGCCACGCTCGTGCCGGTAACGCAGGTAGGCCGAGGCAGTATCCGACGCGGGCTGCAGCGAGCGCGGCCGCGCGCTGTCGAACCAGCAGCCATCCTCACGCTGTATCAAGGGACCTTCGCAGAGATCTGCGGGGATGTACGCGCCGTCGTAGAACGCGCCGATCGGATACAGCGACGTCTCCGCATGCCACGCGCGGCGATCGCCGGCCACGTGCTCGATGCGATGCAGGTCCAGGCCGGCGAACCAGCGGTCCCCACCTTCGCGTACGCCGCCGTTGGCGATCTGCACGCGATTCTGCTGCGCGTCGCCGCGGCTGCTGATGCCCGATTGCACCGTCGCCTCCGGCCCTTCGGCCTGTTCGCGCAGGATGATGTTGACCACGCCGGACATCGCGTCGGCACCATAGATGGCCGACGCGCCTCCGCGCACCAGCTCGATGCGTTCGATGAAACTCAGGGGAATGCCGCCCAGATCGGTGAGACCTCCCTGTTCCAGCGACACCATCGGATAGCGTGGCAGCCGCCGGCCGTTGACCAGGAACAGGGTCGCACGCGGCCCCATGCCATCCAGGCTGGTGGTGGCTGCAGCGCCCACCGGCAGATACTGCGAATCGCCGCCGCGCGAGGTGGTCATCGCCGGGTGGCCGTTCATGCCGGGAAGGTGTCGCAACAGGTCGAACAGGCTGCCGTAACCACTGCGCAGGATGTCTTCGCGATCGATGATCGTCATCGGCAGCGTCGTCTGCACGGAGGTGCGCGGCAGGCGGCTGCCGGTGACGTGTACCGGTGCCAGTTCCACCTGCGCGGGGGCCAGTGCGACGGGCGGCGGCGGCTTGGGCGACGTCACGGTCGGGGCACGTGCAGGGGGCGCGGCAGAAGCAGCGACGCGGCGGATGACGAACGCCCCCGAGGGTGTGCGCAGGATGTTCACCGGCATCCCGGAGACCAGCTGCTTGAGAGCGATCGCCGGTGCCTGTCGGCCGTCGGCGCCGGGGGTGTGCAGGCCCGTCAGCTCGCGGGCGTCGAATACCAGGGCGATGCCGCTCTGGCGTGCCCATTGCTGCAGTGCCGGTGCCAGCGGGCCGGGTGCGATGTGGTAGTCGACATTGGCGGGTTGCTGGCCGGCGTGGGCCGGCGCGGCGCTGGCAGCGCCGAACATGACCCACAGCAGCCCCCGGAGCAGCCCCCACTGCAGCGCGCCCGGTCCTGCCATCACCGCCTTTCTCCTCAGTAGGTACGCCGCAGTTCCAGCGCGCCATCCGGGCGCGCCTGGCCGGCAACCGACCATCCCAGCTCCAGTGCAGACAGCAGTTCCTCTGCGTCGCCTGCACGGAAGGTGCCGCTGACCGCGAGATTGGCGATCTCCGGATCGGCGATCACCATCTGCGTGCGGCCGTAGCGGTTCATGCGTTCGACCACGGTCGCCAGGGGAGTGGCATCGAACACCAGCCGTCCCTGCAGCCACGCCTCAGCCGCTTCGGTCGAGGCGAGCGCAGGGCCCGGCTGGATCCGCCCGGAGGGCAGTACCTGCAGCTGCTGGCCCGGGGCCAGCGTGTGCTGCGCGCTGCCGCTGGTGACCTCCACTGCGCCTTCCAGCAGGGCGACCTCGACATGGCCGTCGCGCAGGCGCTCCACCTGGAAGGTGGTTCCGATATCGCGGATCGAACTGTTGCCTGCCTGCACGCGCAGGGCCTTGCGCGACGGTGCCACCTGCAGTTGCAGCCGACCCTGCTCGAGGACCAGTTCCCGATGGCGCCAGCCCATGCGCACGGTCAACGTGGTCCCTGCGTCCAGGATGGCGGAGCTGCCATCGGCCAGCGTCTGTTGGCGGGGAGCAAGGCTGTCGTTGGCATAGATGCGGGGCGTGGGATTGCCATCGGTGGCGACCATCCAGCCCATGCCGATGGCCAGACAGAGCGCCGCCGCAGCAGCGACGCCGGGCAGCCAGCGGCGCCGGGCTGGACGCGCGGCGCGCGCCGCCGCCGTGCGCAGCCAGGGATCCTGGGCCAGGCCCGCACTCTGCTGATAGAGCGTTTCGGCCTGTACCCACGCCTTGACGTGGCGGGTGTCCTCCGCCAGCCAGTCTTCGAAGCGCTCGCGTTCCTCGGGCGTGCAGTCGTGTGCCTCCAGGCGCGCCACCCAGGCGCTGGCGCGCTCGAACACTCCCGCCTCTTCCGTGTGCCGGGTGCTGATCATTCGTTGTCCCTGTCGTTGTGCAGCGGGTGTGGCCCCAGCTCCTGGCGCAGGCCCTGCAGTGCACGGGCGATGTGTTTTTCCACGGTCTTGGCGGTGATGCCACAGTGCTGCGCGATCTGCGTGTAGCTCATCCCGGTGATCCGGTTGAGCAGGTACACCTCGCGCGCGCGCTCCGGCAGTTTGAACAGGGCCTGCCGGAGCAGGGCGAGCATCTGCCCGGATTCGGCCTGGCGCAGAGGGTCGGCTGACGTGCTGGAGGGCTCGTCGCTGCCATCGCGCTCGGCCAGCGACAGATGCGGTCTCGCCTGCGGCGAGCGGCCGCGGTCTGCCAGGCGGTTGCGGGCGATACGATACAGCAGCAGGCGCAGCTCCTCGGTGCCGTGCGCGCGATAGCGGATCAACCGTTCCATGCAGTCCTGGGCGATGTCCTCCGCATCCTCCGGGCCCACCCCACGGGTACGCAGGAAAGTGCACAACGGCGCGCGCTCTTCCCTTACGAACGTGATGAAGGCGTCCGGAGGCCCAGGCGGATCCGGTGCGCGATGGATCAGGGGGGACGAAGCGGACAGGGCTGGCCTCGGGCAACGATGGGGGGGGGCGTCACCGAGTTTTACGCGACGATGACCGGATGGGGAAGAGCCGCCAGCCTGCACGTGTCGATCATGAATTCGTTCACCTTTCACCCGGATGGCAACTGGGGGTGTTACCGCCCTTTCTGCGTTTTTAACTTTGCCGGAGGCTGTATTTCTCCTGTAAAAGCGTTCAAGAGCGCTAACTCAGCCACAGTTTTGACTGCCAACTTGATCTGAATCCGTTCATTTTTTTCCATGGCATGCAGCGGGGGAGGGCCTCCCGCTCTGACGTTTAGCTTCCCGTCCGCGTGTTGCGGGGGAGAGAGAACGGTATGAAGCAGTCCAAGTTGAGTCTGGCCCTGGCCGGCCTGATTGGTGTTGGCGTCATGGTCAAGGCTGATGACGCCATGGCAATGAACTATCACGTGCAGGGAGACCGCATCTTCCTCAGCGGTGGCGTCACCTTCGCCGACGTCGTTTCGCTGCCGGCGCTGCTGGCCAAGGCGCAGGCCGAGGGGCGGCCGATCCGGGAGGTGGTGCTGCGTACCTCCAACGGTGGCGCGCTGATCGCCGGCGAGTGGCTGCAGGGGGTGATCCGCACGTCCGGCCTGAACACCATCGTATCGGGCCACTGCATCTCGTCCTGCTCGATCATGCAGTCCGGGGGCGTGGAGCGCTATCTTGCCGGCGATCTGCCGATTGTCGATTCGGTGGAGATCCATGCGGCCAACAACGGCAGCAATGTGATCTACGAGCCGTCGCCGCGCATGACCCAGATCTACACCGGCAACTATGGCGGCGGCATGGATGCTGGGCTGCTGCACAAGGCGATGTACGAAGTGGTCAAGCCCAACGGCCTGCTGGTGTTCCGCGATCCTGCGCGCACCCCCGGTACGTCGGTCACGTTCGATCCGGATGGCAGCGGCAGCGCGCTGGAGTCGTTCCCTGGGCAGGACATTCACAGCAACCGGATCATCACCGCAACCGGCTATCGTGATCCGGGCGATACGTTGAATGTCACTGCGGACGTCACCGGTGACATCAATCCGGGCTACCTGCGGTCGGGACGCCAACTGCAGACCTTCGTCGATGATGATTTCGCGCGCTGGAGCACCGATCGGCCGTCGGCGTACTTTTCCTACGCACTGACCATCTACAACCTTTCCAGCACGGGTCCGCAGGGCATCGGCGCTGGTTCGGTGCAGGATTATCTGAGCGATCCCGGCGTGCAGGCCCTGCTGCTGTCCAAGCTTCGGCTGGGCGATCTGGACGCGTCCACGCTGGACGATTCGATGGGCGTGATCCGGATTGCCAATGGCGCTGTCTGGCGCTCGTCCGCAACCACCGGTGCGGACTTCATGCTGGTCGACAATGGCACCATCGCCCTGGAAGGTGGCGCCCTGCGTGCCCCGGAAGTGCGTGTGCTCGGTGCGGGCATGCTGGTCGGCCACGGCGACGTGGCGGGCACGGCGATGGACAGCACTGCATTGCTGGGTGGCACCGGCCCGTCCTGGCGCGAGGATGGCTTCAACCGCCTGCGCGTGTTCGGCACGCTGATGCCGCGCGGAGGTGATCTGGTCACCCATGGCTACGTCAACATCATGCCCGGCGGCAAAGTGCTGTTCGACGTGACCGAGAGCGGCGGCAGTGCCGGTGGTCGCGTGCGCGTGGGTAATTTCTTCGACCCGTCCACCAACAAAGTGCTCGATGGCGCGCTGGTGATCTCCAAGGGCGCCTTCCTTGAACTGAACGTGGCGCAGGGCTATTACAGCAAGGACTTCCGTCGCGATCTGATTGAAGGCCCGATCTACCAGGATGGCTTCCAGGAGGTCGTGCGGCTGGGCGACACTGGCTACAGCGCCAGCATCAGCGGCGGTGAGGTGTTCCGTCCGCGCCACAACTCGCTGTTGAGTTTCAATGTCAGGCAGACGGCCGACGGTCTGTGGCTGACCGCCAACCCGGGCTTCGACCAGTGGGAGCTGTTCGCCAACGGCCCGTCCGGTGATGACCTGGGGCGTGTGCTGGGAGCTGCATCCGATCGCCAGGACAGTGGCCTGAAGCCGCTGCTGGGCGCATTGCAGTTTGCCGACCGCGACGTGGTCGCGCAGCAGGCCGGTGCGCTGCGTGGCGATGCGCATGCCACCCTGCGCCTGGCTGACAACGCCCTGCTGGGCAGCATCGGCAACGTGGTCCAGCAGCATCAGGCGGCGATGCGCAGTGCCGGTGGCGATGCCGATGGCCTGGCCGCGCAGGTCGCGCAGTCGATGTCGGCACAGCCGGGCATGCGCCATGGCACCCTGTTCAACCAGCTGGCAATGCATCTGGTCGAGCCGACGGCAGCAGGTGCGGGGGCCAGCGGTGATGGCCAGCGTGGCCACGGTCTGTGGGCACGTGGCTTCGCCAGCCATGGCCGCATCGATGCCGATGCCGGCGTGGCCGGGATGAGCCATACCGTGGGCGGCATCGTGGTCGGTGCCGATGCGCGCCTGGCCGATGACCGTGTCGGCCTGGGCGTGAGCGTGGCGGCCGCGGACATGTCGACCAAGGCCCGTGGCGCCTCCCGCTTCACCGGCGACGTGCGTGCGCTGGATGTGGGCGGTTACCTGGACGCGATCTACGCGCGCGGTTATCTGTCCGCGGCGGTGCGCTACACCGACCTGCGCCACGACACCCGGCGCAGCATCGCCGGCATCGAGGGCCTGCAGGACCCGCTGCGTGCGAAGTACAGCAACGATGCGATCTCCGCGCGGGTGGAACATGCGTTCTCCTTCACCAGCGGCAAGGGCGTGGTGATCCAGCCGCTGCTGCCGGTGGTGGACTACGCGCGCACCTCCGCGACGCGGTTCAACGAAGGGCAGGGTGTGGCGGCGCTGGCCGGGCGTGGCGGCAGCCTGGAGAGCATCCGGGTCGGTGCGGGCCTGCAGCTGTTCAAGACCTTCGAGGGCAACAACGGCGAGCGCATCACCCCGCGGGCGCGGGTGGTGTGGCAGAAGGAGCTGGGGGATACGCAGGCCCGCTACAGCACCGGCTTTGCGGCGGCGCCGGATCTGGTGTTCGGCAGCAACAGCCAGACGGTGGGCGAGCAGGTGCTGAGCTGGAACCTGGGTGTGACCAGCCGGGCCAGCGAGCGGCTGTCGGTGATGGTCGACTACGTGGGCGAGCGCCGCGACGGCCAGCTGCAGAATGGCGTGCAGCTGGGGCTGGGTTACCGGTTCTGAGTGGCCGGCGGCACCGGCGATGCCCGCATCGCCGGTGCCATCCCAGGACGCACGCTGCTGCGGTATGGTTCGGCATGGAATTCCACCCAGGCCCCTCCATGCAGATCGCAGTCTTCAGCGCCCGGCCCTATGATCGTCGCTTTCTTGACGAGGCCAATCAGCGCGGCGCCGCAGAACAGGATTTCGCGTTCGTCTACTTCGATGCCTCGCTCGACCTGCATACCGCCACGCTGGCACAGGGCTGCGACGCCGTCTGCGTGTTCGTCAATGATCGTCTTGATGCCCCTGTGCTGCAGGCCCTGCACGCGCAGGGCGTACGTGCCGTGCTGCTGCGGTGCGCCGGCTTCAACAACGTCGATCTCGCCGCTGCGACGTCGCTGGGCCTGTTCGTCGCGCGCGTGCCGGCCTACTCACCTGAGGCCGTCGCCGAGCATGCCCTGGCCCTGGTGATGACCCTCAACCGGCAGACACATCGCGCCTACAACCGCGTGCGCGAAGGCAACTTCATGCTCGATGGCCTGCTTGGGCACACCCTGCATGGCCGCACCGTCGGCATCGTCGGCACCGGCAAGATCGGTGTGGCGACGGCGCGCATCTTCAAGGGCCTGGGCTGCACGGTGCTGGGCCATGATCCCTATCCATCGGCATCCTTCGCCGCGTTGGGAGAGAACGTGGCTCTGGCCGAGCTGTTGTCCCGCGCCGACATCGTGTCGCTGCACTGCCCATTGACGGCGGATACCCATCACCTGATCAACGATGCGTCGCTGGCGCAGATGAAGGCGGGTGCCATGCTGGTCAACACCTCGCGTGGCGGTCTGGTCGACACCCATGCGGTCATCCGCGCGCTGAAATCACGCCGGCTGGGCCACCTGGCCATCGACGTCTACGAGCAGGAAAGCGCGCTGTTCTTCCAGGATCTCTCCGGGGAAATCATCGACGATGAAGCGTTCCAGCGCCTGATGACCTTCCCCAACGTACTGGTGACCGGCCATCAGGGCTTCTTCACCGTGGAGGCCCTGCAGGAGATCTCGGCGATCACGCTGGGCAACCTGGCGGATTTCGCAGCCGGGCGGGCATGCGCGAACCGGGTGGAGGCAGGCTGACCGAGGGTGGATTGACCACCGGGCAGGGGAGCCCGTAAAATCGCGTGCTCGGCCGGAATAGCTCAGTTGGTAGAGCGGCGCATTCGTAATGCGTAGGTCGCAGGTTCGACTCCTGTTTCCGGCACCATGTTTGATGAAAAGCCCCGGCCCTGGTCGGGGCTTTTTTGTGTCCGGTAGCGCCGGGCCATGCCCGGCGGAATGCGAGTTCCCGGCAGTGCCAACCCATGGCGGGCAGCCGCAATTTCCGAGTCTCGCGGCCTACTCGTCCCTCCGGCTTCCCGAGCGCTTACCTCCTCGCCCTGTTCCTGACTTGGCAACCGCAGCCGGTCATTCCTGTGCTATGAATACCCAGCCTTGCTTCAAGGCTCTTTCAGGGATTGGAAGGATGCGCAGGTTCGGGGGAACTGCAGGCGGTGTGTCGACCCGCTTCAGGAGGATTGAAGATCGAATTCGGAAGCTAGGGGCATTGGGCGCCTGGCTGTGCTGCGTGCTGCTGATTGGCCTTGGCGTGTCGCCAGCCGCAATCGCACAGACGACGGTCACGTACATCCACACGGACGCGCTGGGCTCGGTTGTGGCTGAGAGCGATGCCAATGGCAATGTGATAAAGCGCTATGACTACGAGCCTTATGGGGCCGTGGTGGGTGGTCAGGTCACGGATGGGCCGGGATATACGGGGCATGTAAGTGACTCGGCCACTGGCCTGAGCTACATGCAGCAGCGTTACATGGATCCGCAGCTGGGGGTGTTCCTGTCGGTTGATCCAGTGACCGCTTATGAGCAGCCTGTGGGCCAGTTCAATCGCTATCGGTATGCAGCAGGGAATCCCTACCGATACTTTGATCCGGACGGGAGGGCTGAAAGCCCTGCTTGGATGCGCTATACGATCCCTGGCCAAGTTACTTGGGACGCAGCTGTCACATCAGCTGAGCAAGGCAACTATGGCTTGGCAGCAGCAGGTGGGGCGGTTGCGATTGCTGAAGGCGTGATGGGGATCGTTACGCTCGGTCAGTCCCAGCGGCTAACTGTCTCAAGTCAGCTCGCGGCTAAGGAGATTGCAGCCCTCAGCGCAGCTAGATCGGCATCCGCAGAAGCTCAGGCAAGCAGGGCGGCGGAAGTCGCTACGGCTAAACCCGTAACAATCCAAACGAATCCCAAGAACTTAATTCCGACCCAGACCAAGTCTGAAATGTCGGGTTCCCAAGTTAAGCGCATGGCGGCAGATATGAGGCGAAACGGCTACGACCAGTCGAAACCTGTAGATGCTATTCGCAATGAAAGGGGACGTTTGGAGATTCAAGACGGACATCATAGAACTGAGGCGGCTAAGCAGGCGGGGATTGAGAAGATTCCGGTGACGATATGGAACTAGGGCCTGAGATGAGTGGCAGCTATCGATCAAATTTTGTTATTCCGAAGGGCGCGCGCCGGGTGCTTGGCGATGCTGGGTGGGAGTTTTCTTCTCTGGATCGAATACCTAAAGATATTGTCGATGTTCTAATGTCTGAACTGGCATTGGTCGAAACGGATGCGTACCTTGGAGTGCAGGAGTTTTCTGGGGAGTGTGCGAAAGCAACAGTGCTCCTTGATGAACAAGGTCAGGTTGAGAGTATCTACCTTCGTGCGTACGGAGATCGTGACGTCCGTGGCGAACTGTTGCGTGCACTATCCGTTCATGGGGTCCGAGAGGTGGTCGAGGTATTCTCGCCGTCGCCTTGACGTGGTTGCGGACGATCCTCATCCAAACACCACCTCGCATCCTGTTCTAAGTTGGCTCTATCGCCACTTACGGACAACCCCCCCGATGTCATCCGCCCTCACCAAGCGCATCGTTCTCACAGCAGAACCCCGAGATCGCCCCTACGAGTTCAGGGACGCCCAGGTTCGAGGTCTGATCTTGCGAGTGCAGCCCTCAGGGTACAAGGCTTGGATCGTGACCTGGGCGCACGGTAAGCGTCGTACCTTGGGGTCGGTCGAACATCTGTCACTTGATCAGGCCCGCGACCAAGCCCGGCAAGCGGTCGCTGAGTACGTTCAGTCGGGATTGCCAGCACTCGCGAAAACCAAACCCATCAGTTGCACCCTCAAAGTGCTCCTCGACGATCACTTCGAACCTTGGGCGATAGCTGAGCTCAAGGGTGGTCGTCAGTACCCGGATCGCATCCGATCCGTGTTCCCGTGGCTGTTGCGCCGGCAGATAATCGAAATTGACGTGCCCACAATGGAGCGATGGTGGCGCGGGCGTGTCACTGGCCCTGACGCCGTCACCAAGGCTACCGCAGCGCGCGATTTTGCTTGCCTGCGGTCTGCCCTGTCTCGGGCCGTTGAGTGGAAGTTGATCGAGACGAACCCCCTCATGGGCATGCGTCAGCGATCAGCAGCTAGCCGCAAGGTTGTACGCTTCCTGTCGCCAGATGAAGAAGCGATGCTCCGGACTGCACTGGCAGCGCGCGATCTGGCTGGCGTCGAAGGCAGGGCGAACGCCAATGCGGCCCGACGCAAGTACCGGCAAGCGGTTCTGCCTGATTTGCCGATGGACGGGTACGTCGATCACCTGACCCCGGTGGTGCTTACAGCGATGAATACGGGCATGAGGCGGGGTGAGTTGCTTTCGATGACCTGGGCTGACATCAACTGGGAAGCCAAGATGCTGACCATTCGAGCCGAGAACGCCAAGTCCGGTAGGCAGCGTCACATCCCGCTAAACGTCGAAGCCATGAAGGAGTGTCCTCATCCTCTTCCGCACCGGGGACTGGTGGGGTGGAGTTGTCCGCAACCCAAGGCTTAGTCGGCGCTTATCGTCAGTCGGGTCAGTTCCGGGTAGACCCCGGGACAGTCCCTTGGTCGCTTGCCCAGAGAGCCTCGTACAGCGTACCGGTGGCAACGGTCCATGCCGGTCCACTCGGCCAGAGTTGGGCTTGCACGATCAGTTGCTAGGAGCGTGGGGGCTATCAAGGTTCACTTGGCTGGGTTCGTAATGCGTAGGTCGCAGGTTCGACTCCTGTTTCCGGCACCATGTTTGATGAAAAAGCCCCGGCCCTGGTCGGGGCTTTTTTGTGTCTGGTAGCGCCGGGCCATGCCCGGCGGAATGCGAGTTCCCCAGCAGCGCCAGCCCATGGCGGGCAGCCGCAATTTCCGAGTCTCGCGGCCTACTCGCCCCTCCGGCTTCGCAGGCGCTTGGCTCCTCGCACAGTTCCTGACGTGGCAACCGCAGCCGGTGATTCCTGTGCTATGAATACCCAGCCTTGCTTCAAGGCTCTTCCAGGGATTGGAAGGATGCGCAGGTTCGGGGGAACTGCGGGCGGTGTGTCGACCCGCTTCAGGGGGTTTGAAGATCGAATTCGGAAGCTGGGGGCATTCGGCGCCTAGCTGTGCTGCGTGCTGCTGCTCGGCCTTGGCGTGTCGCCAGCCGCAATTGCCCAGACGACGGTCACCTACATCCACACGGACGCGCTGGGCTCGGTCGTGGCTGAGAGCGATGCCAACGGCAACGTGATCAAACGCTATGACTACGAGCCTTACGGTGCTGTGGTCGGTGGTCAGGTCACGGATGGCCCGGGGTATGCCGGGCATGTGAGCGACTCGGCCATCGGGCTGAGCTACATGCAGCAGCGGTACATGGATCCGCAGTTGGGTGTGTTCCTGTCGGTGGATCCGGTGACGGCGTATGAGCAGCCGGTTGGGCAGTTCAATCGGTATCGGTATGCGAACGGGAATCCGTACAAGTTCACTGATCCTGATGGACGGGCCATCACGTGCGATGAAAAGCGGTGTGCTGGTGAGGTCAATACCATAGCCGATGCTCTAGCTCTTCCTGTCATTCTAACGGTGGCCTACGGCAGTCGGTTGCTTTCAAACCTGATCGATACGGTTCAACGAAATGAGTCGGCTGATCCGTCCGGCTCCACAGCAGCCCCCAGTGGCACGAAGCCACCGGCATTACCAGTGGATCTGGTAGGTGATCAGAGCAGCCCCTTGGCAGGGTCGAATAAGAACGGCACGCGGCATACAAGTGGCAATCTGAAGCCGGAGTTCGGCGGCACCGGGAACTACGACGAAGACCTCAAGACTCTCGCCGGAGAAACAAGGCCCGCGGTTCGCGGGGACAGCGCTCCTCCTGGAGCACAGATCGGAGAGAATGGCGTCTTTGGTCGCCAGACGAACAGCTCGGGCGGCAAGAGTATCGACATCCCGGCAAATGGTGACAAGCCACATGAAACCCTACACTACGATTGAAGTACTTCCGGACGGCACGCGTTATTTGCCGATGCAGTGGAATGGTGCGAAGCCGAGTGAAGTGGCTCAGCTGCTCCAGGGACGTCGGCTTCTGGCTTGCAGGTTTCCCTCTACGCAGACGGCGAACCTAGCTTGGCAAGTAGTCTTTAGCTTTGATTCCAATGTGTCTCTTGAAGTGACATCCTCCAGTACCGTTGTTCAAGGATGGGACGAATTTGGAACCATTAATGTTGAGATCTTGTCGAGTGCTCTGACTGAATCGGAATGTGATTGGGTCAATCTAGAGCTTTCGGAAGCACTTGACGTTACGTGTGTTGAAGTCGTTCGCTGGCAAGGTGCTGGATTGATCGTTGACTCTGGTATTCGCCTGCGCTTCTCTGATGACCGTATCCTCTCAGTCGTTGCGGTGGACGTGCCGGGTGCACTGCTCTTGACTTTGCCGGGAGATGTAGCCCCCCGTTCGTGGCAATTTCCGGCAAATGACTACGTCTACGTATCGATTGAAGAGGTGGGCTGACTCTTTCACTGGGTATGCCCAATCGTCTCAGTCATGTCTGCCGCCCGACAATGCGTAGGTCGCAGGTTCGACTCCTGTTTCCGGCACCATGTTTGATGAAAAGCCCCGGCCTTGGTCGGGGCTTTTTGTGTCTGGTAGCGCCGGGCCATTCCCGGCGGAATGCGAGTTCCCCAGCAGTGCCAGCCCATGGCGGGCAGCCGCAATTTCCAAGTCTCGCGGCCCACTCGCCCCTCCGGCTTCCCAGGCGCTTGGCTCCTCGCACAATTGCCGACCTAGCAACCGCAGCCGGCAATTCCTGTGCTATGAATACCCAGCCTTGCTTCAAGGCTCTTTCAGGGATTGGAAGGATGCGCAGGTTCGGGGGAACTGCAGGCGGTGTGTCGACCCGCTTCAGGAGAATTGAAGATCGAATTCGGAAGCTGGGGGCATTGGGCGCCTGGCTGTGCTGCGTGCTGCTGATCGGCCTTGGCGTGTCGCCAGCGGTAGTCGCACAGACGACGGTCACCTACATCCACACGGACGCGCTTGGCTCGGTTGTGGCTGAGAGCGATGCCAACGGCAACGTGATCAAGCGCTATGACTACGAGCCCTACGGAGCCGTAGTCGGTGGTCAGGTCACGGACGGACCAGGGTATACGGGGCATGTGAGCGACTCGGCCACCGGGCTGAGCTACATGCAGCAGCGGTACATGGATCCGCAGTTGGGGGTGTTCCTGTCGGTGGATCCGGTGACGGCGTATGAGCAGCCGGTTGGGCAGTTCAATCGGTATCGCTATGCCAATGGGAATCCGTACAAGTTCACTGATCCTGATGGACGGCAGGCGATCCCGATGCCGGCCCCTTACATCCTCCCTATCCCGGTTCCCAACCCCGGTGGAAACATCCAGCGCAGTGAGGATACATCCGGGGGGAATCGCGAGAGCGGGCCAAGTGGAAGGCCAACTTCGAGGCCCACTGAACGTCCCGCAGGTCGGGATACGGTTCGGCGGGGGCGAGACGGGCAGCCAATACCCAATCGTTTCCCCGACCGACCACTACCCACGAAGCCCAATGGTGAGCCTGCACCAGAACCGGATGCGGCTGGCCCGCATACGCAACTGGGGCAGCGAGATGGTAGAAATGGAAAGTACGACCAGGCGAGAGAATTCGATGGTCACGGGAGGCCGGTAAAGACAATTGATTTTACTGACCACGGCCGGCCGGGCAGTCATACGAACCCGCACGAACATCCTTACGAGCCGAGTGCTACCGGGGGCACTCCTTCACGCGGACCCGCGCGGCCGCTTAACGGAGGCGGATAGTCATGACCGTAAACGCTTGGGGCTTCCCAATCACGGGAGACAGGGTAGTTGAGGCGTTAAGAGAGAACTTCAGCACGAATGATATTTGGCTGCTATCGCATTTGGATGTCCCTTCGGGAGCGGAGTCAAAAGCGGCCTTGGGTGATCTTCGAGAGCGGATGGTGAACAGGCCGTTAGAGGTGTCGACGGGTGATCTGTGCGATGCGCTTGCTGGCGCGCCGCAAGTATGGGTACTGGACATCCGGCTATCATCTGACCACGAAGTCCAGCTCTACATTGAAGATGGTGAGGTATTTGAGGAGAGTCTGGACAGGATGGTCGGAACCGGAGATATCGCTGGACCGACAGACCCGGGACTGAGATGAAATGTAGGTTCGACTCCTGTTTCCGGCACCATATTTGATGAAAAGCCCCGGCCCTGGTCGGGGCTTTTTGTGTCTGGTAGCGCCGGGCCATGCCCGGCGGAATGCGAGTTCCCCAGCAGTGCCAACCCATGGCGGGCAGCCGCAATTTCCGAGTCTCGCGGCCTACTCGTCCCTCCGGCTTCCCGAGCGCTTGGCTCCTCGCGCAGTTCCTGACGTGGCAACCGCAGCCGGTCATTCCTGTGCTATGAATACCCAGCCTTGCTTCAAGGCTCTTTCAGGGATTGGAAGGATGCGCAGGTTCGGGGGAACTGTAGGTGGTGTGTCGACCCGCTTCAGGAGAATTGAAGATCGAATTCGGAAGCTGGGGGCATTCGGCGCCTGGCTGTGCTGCGTGCTGCTGCTTGGCCTTGGCGTGTCGCCAGCCGCAATTGCCCAGACGACGGTGACGTACATCCACACGGACGCGCTGGGCTCGGTCGTGGCCGAGAGCGATGCCAACGGCAACGTGATCAAGCGCTATGACTACGAGCCTTACGGTGCTGTGGTCGGTGGTCAGGTCACGGATGGCCCGGGGTATACCGGGCATGTGAGCGACTCGGCCACCGGACTGAGCTACATGCAGCATCGGTACATGGATCCGCAGTTGGGGGTGTTCCTGTCGGTGGATCCGGTGACGGCGTATCAGAAACCGGTTGAGCAGTTTAATCGGTACAGGTATGCCAACGGGAATCCGTACAAGTTCACTGATCCTGATGGACGGCAGGCGATTCCGATGCCGGCCCCTTACATCCTTCCCATCCCGGTTCCCCACCCCGGTGGAAACATCCAGCGCAGTGAGGATACATCCGGGGGGAATCGCGAGAGCGGGCCAAGTGGAAGGCCAACTTCGAGGCCCACTGAACGTCCCGCAGGTCGGGATACAGTGCGGCGGGGGCGAGATGGGCAGCCTATTCCTGGAAGCAGGGGCGAATCGGGACGATCGCCATCGCCATTCATCCCGAGTGATCCATATTCACCTGAGAGTACAAGTGGGCGTCAGTCTGAAACGAGAAGAAATGAAGGCGCTTCAAGTAGCGATCCCGACTCGGTGATTCCTGACCGTGGGCCCGGAAGTGATCCAGGAGGGCATGCGAGCAGGGGAAGGACTCCACACGATACCGGAGAAAGAAATGTCAATAGAAACGAGGAGCATTCTCGCCGACCCAAGGGAAATCCAACAGGGAGGTCTCGATGACTGATCGTAGATGGTCGCTGCCCTCAAATCGAGGAATGGAGAATCTCGAGTGTGAAGTTGTGGAGAGCACAGATCGCGAAATGGTCTGTCGCTTCACGCTGGTCGGCGAGTACTGGAATCGAGCGCCAGAGGGGGGGCGGGAGGCAACTGAGGATTTTCGCGTTGTGCTTCCGCAAGTCGTCGTGGCGCGAGACGCATTGGAAGGGCTTAGGCAGTCTTTTGTAGACTGGCTGGATGACGGTGGATCATTCTCGCGCGCGCTCCAGCCTGCGGATGGAGGTGGGCAGGTGCTTGAGGTCGGCTTGGGAGATGATCCGCGCTTTGTTCGATCCACGAATAAAGCTGTGTTTACTTTTAGCTACTTCTCCGGTCTGGTGGTGACAGCCAGTTTCAGCTTCATGGTGGACCAGTCCTGTGTCCGTATGGCCATCGACGGATTAACTGACTGCCTTCGCAATAAGGTCACGAAGTTCCGCCCATGACCATGGCGCTTGGTCGACATGGTTGCACGGCGCAATTGACTGGTTGGGAGAGGTCGATCGTAATGCGTAGGTCGCAGCTTCGACTCCTGTTTCCGGCACCCGTTGCATGAAGTGCCCCGGACCGGGTCGGGGCTTTTTTCCTGCTCTGGTAGCGTCGGGCAGTGCCCGGCGGAATGCGGATTGGTTGGCAGCCCGGGAGCGCCTCCTGCTGTTGATTGATCCGGCCCCTCCCGAGGCTTCCGGGCGCTCGGTGGCTGCCGCGCGGGCTGGTGCCTCTGGCGTCAATGCTGCAGTCCCGTCATCCAGGCCCCGGTTCTGTGTTATGAATACCCAGCCTTGCTTCAAGGCTCTTTCAGGGATTGGAAGGATGTGCAGGTTCGGGGGAACTGCAGGCGTTGTGTTGATCCGCTTCAGGGGATTTGAAGATCGAATCCGGACGCTGGCTGCGGCGGGCCGCTGGCTGTGCTGTGTGCTGCCGACTGACCTCGGCTGTCGCCGTTCGTGCTTGCCCAGACGGCGCTCGTACATCCTACCGATGCCGTTGGCTCGGCCGTCGTCGAGAGCGCCTGCTCGATCTTCCCGCTATTGGCACCACATAGCTGGCGGCGCTGCTGGGGTGATCGCGATCCGTATCTGTTAGTGCAATCTTGCTCCGTGACCCTGGGAGTCCGGGTCACGAGTCGGGGTCAGAATTTTTCGAGCAAGCGTGCCCGCGCTGACGCCGACCCTGGGCCGGGGGCGTATCGGTGCGAGCGGGAAGGCCGTGCGGTTCTGTTTGCAACCGCGGGCGCAGCGCAACTGAAGTCTGGAAGTGGGATCACAATTCTCGATCAAGGGATGAGGGGGACAGGGATGGAAACAGCTGCAAAGAAGAGTGGTCGCCTGGTACTCGAGTCCATCAGCGCGGCTTTCCTGATTCTGTGGATGGCAGGTGCGGCACAGGCGCAGCAGGCGGTGCAGCAGCCCTACCAGGAGTACGACAAAAAGCTGCGCTCGGCGGAACTGGTTGGCCCACTCACGTCTGATCTGTTCGGGGACTCGGTGAACGCGTTCGATCGGGCCGCGCACTTCCGGCAAACCGATATCTCGTTGCCGGGCAGCAACGCGTTGCCGGTGGCACTCGCCCGCAGATTCAACATCCGTCCGATACCGCATCTTGGCCAGGACCCTGAGATCTACGGCGGTGCGGGCGATTGGAACATCGACGTCCCGTACATCTCCGGTGTTTTCGACGCGGATTACGGGTGGACATACCGGGGATCGACCAAGGTTCCACGTTGCAGCGCGAACTTCATTCCCTACACCGAGCTGCCCTTCAGAATCAACGACCTCTGGTCAGGCTACTCGGTGAATCTACCGGGTCATGGTGCCCGGTCCCTGATCGGCAGTCCTCCTGCCAGCTTCCGTCCCGATGCCCGGCGCGCGGACAACTGGAGCTGGACGACCAACGAACTGGACGCGGTGAGCTGCACGCCCATGGTGGCGGGCTATGAAGGTGAGGGCTTCATCCTGCAGACGAAGGATGGAATCAAATACACCTTCAATGTGGGTACGCAGCGTACCGTCGGGCAGATGATGGTCGATTCCTCCATCGGATACATCAAGACACGGATGGAGGTCTATCTGCTCGCAAGCCGAATCGAAGATCGATTCGGGAACAGTGTCAGCATCAGCTACAACGCGAGCGGGCATCCGACCAGTATCGCCGGTAGCGACGGTCGTCTTATCACACTGAACTACAGCGGTTCGAAGCTGCAGAGTGCTTCGGCGAACGGGCGTACGTGGAACTACGGATATGCGGGGGCTGCACTGCAGCGGGTCACCCAACCGGATGGCTCATCCTGGGAGATCGAGCACCTGGACAATAATCGCATCGCCTATGAAAACTGGACGGAGGACCCCGGCCAAGGGTGCGGCGGCGTCGCTCCCCTGCGTGAGAAGGTGTACCGGCTTCGCATCAAGCATCCATCCGGTGCCGTCGGCAACTTCAGATTCGATCATCAACGCCATTACAGGGCCGGCGTCCCTGTGCACTACTGCGCGCCGGAGTCCGCGGGAGAGGGGATTCTGCGTCACGTGCTCGGTGTTCCTTATTACTCCGACCTGCTGGCATTGACCGAGAAGACCATTGACGGCCCGGGGCTGTCTCAGATGCGGTGGACGTATGGCGATTCTGGTGACTTCCAGCCGATGTGGGAGGGGGCGGTAACTCCGTGCACGAGCTGCCCGCAGACCAAGGTCGTGAAGATCACACAGCCCGACGGCAGCTGGATCGAAGAGACCTACGGGATCGTCTTCGAGCACAACGAAGGAAAACTGCTCGGGCGCAAGACGGTGGCCGCATCTGGTGTGGTGCTGGAGACGGAGGAGCTCAGTTACGTTTCTTCTGCCGAGGCGGCATCATTTCCGTTCCCCGACCGGTACGGTTGGGCGTGGGGCGGATTCGATGGGACGTCAGCGCTCGTCCGTCCCCTGCGGACGCGGCAGATCCGACGCGATGGCGTAACGATGACCTGGCACGTGGACGCCTTTGACAGCTATGGCCGGCCATCGCGCGTTACGCGGAGCAGTTCACAAGGCGCCAGTCGCACTGATACTACCGGCTACTACAATGACACCAGTGCCTGGATCCTTGGCCAGGTATCCAGTCAGACCAACGACAATACCGGTCTGGTTGAAGTCCAGACGGTCTACAACGCAAAGGCCATGCCTACCGAACAGCGGCGGTTCGGCAAGCTTCTTCAAACGCTGAGTTACCAGGCCGATGGCACTGTGGCCAGCTTTGCCGATGGTCGTGGCAACAGCACGACACTGAGTAGCTGGAAGCGCGGTATCCCACAGTCGATAGGCTTCGCGGATGGCACATCGATGTCGGCAAGTGTCGACGACAATGGGTGGATACGCTCGGTCACCAACGAGCTGGGCTACCAGACGAGCTTCGACTATGACGCGATGGGGAGGCAGACACGCAAGGCATTTGCGGTGGGCGACACCGTAGCGTGGAGCCCGACCACCCAGGTCTTCGAGCGGGTCGACGCTGTCGAGCATGGAATGGCGGGTGGCCACTGGCGACTGACGACAAGTACCGGAAACCGCAACAAGGTGACGTGGTTCGATGCGATGTGGCGCCCTGCATTGACCCTTGAGCAGGATGCGAACAGCCCCTCCGCGACCGGGCGCTATCAACGATTCACGTATGACCATGCGGGTCGCACGACGTTCCAGTCTTATCCAGCTGCGGGGGCTAGTCCAAGCACCGGTCAGTGGAGCGAGTTCGACGCGCTGGGACGGCCAACGTCAAGTTCAATCGATAGCGAACACGGTCTGTTGACCACCTTGACGACCTATCAGTCAGGCATGCGTGTACGTGTCACTGATGCGCGCGGGCAATCAACGATTACCCAGCATCGAGTCTACGACACGCCATCCTATGATCAGGCGGTAGCAATCGAGCACCCGGGTGGCGCTTTCACCGACATCGGGCGTGACCTGTTCGGAAAGCCGACATCGATCAAGCGCCGAAACGCAACCAGCGGCGTGTCGGTTACGCGTTCCTACGTTTACAACCCCCAGCAGGAGCTCTGCAAGAGTGTCGAGCCCGAAACTGGCGCGACGGCCATGGGCTACGACGCAGCCGGAAATCTTGCATGGTCCGCGGCCGGGCTGACTCAGAATGCGACCAACACCTGTGATTCGGCTGCAGCGCAAGCCTCAGGCCGCCGTGTCGATCGCACCTACGATGCTCGCAATCGGCTGAAACAGCTCATCTTCGCCGACGGTAGTGGTGACCAGCTGTGGTCATACAACGGCGCCGGTCTTCCGACGCAGGTGGTAACCGGCAATCCGGACGGAAGGCAGGTCATCAATACCTATGACTACGCCAAGCGAGGATTGATCATCAGCGAAACCCTGCAGCAGTCGGGCTCGGGAATCTGGGCGATGGGCTATGGCTACGACGCCAATGGTGCGTTGGCCAGTCTGCAGTATCCCAGTGGTCTGCAGGTGGCGCTGGCTCCAAACGCGCTCGGTCAACCAACCCGGGTTGGGACCTTTGCCACCGGTGTTGCCTACTATCCCAATGGCGCGCTGCGGGCTTTCAGCTACGGCAATGGTATCGCCCACAGCATGGCCCAGAACGCTCGAGGACTGCCGTCCCGTGCGATCGATTCTGGAGTTCTGGACACCAGCATCGCCTACGACAAGAACGGCAACGTTGCCAGCATCACGGACGCGATCGAAGTAACCAAGTCGCGGCAGATGCAGTATGACGCCTCCGATCGCCTGACGCAGGCCAGCTCGGCCTCCTTCGGTGGCGACAAAATATATCGCTTCACGTACGACGTTCTGGACAACTTGCGCAGTGCCAAGCTGGGCGGCATCAAGCAGCACAATTACTGGTACGACGCACGTAACCGTATGACGACCGTGAATCTGGATGACGGGAGTGCCATCATCGGCCTCGACTACGACGTGCAGGGCAACCTTGCCATGAAGAATGGTGAGGTGTTCCGTTTTGATCTCGGCAATCGCCTGCGTAACGTTGGCGGCCGCGAGACCTATGCATACGATGCTCATGGGCGACGAGTTGGCAGCTACAACGCCTCGGCTGGAGACATTCTCTCCTTCTACGGCAATGATGGGGTGCTGCGTCGACAGCACAACAAGCGCACGGGAAAGGAGCTTGAGTACGTGAGTCTGGGCAGTCATCTGATTGCACAGGTGGAAACGGCGGTTGTTCTTGTGGCTCCTGTCTTGACTGCTCCAGCTACTGTAGCAACCGGAAGTTACACGGTCAGCTGGAGTTCGATCGGAAACGCCAATCGTTATGAGCTCCGTGCGTCCAGCAGTTCGGGGGCATCCTGGAGCAGCGCCTACGCAGGTAGTGCGCTTTCCTTCGCTGTCTCGGGGGTTGCTAGAGGTCCACGCCACTATCAAGTCCGAGCCTGTCAGGGAAGCGGGTGCGGGGATTGGAGCGGCTCCGTTGTCGTCAACCATGTTCCGGTGCCGGCAGTGGCACCTTCGTTGGCGCTGCCAGCGGTCGGTCTCAGTGGCACCCACACCATAAGCTGGTCGGCCGTGGCGGATGCAAGCCGCTACGTTGTCGAGGAACAGGCCGGCAACGGAGCGTGGGTTGTTGTACACGACGCCGCAGCCCTGAGTGTCACATTGAGTGGAAGGGCGGTCGGCAACTACAGTTATCGAGCGCGGGCATGCAATGTGTCTGGATGTGGGCCCTATTCGGGCGCGCAGGCAATGACCGTGATCTACCCGACGGACACGGCGCCAACTGTCACTGCGCCTGCCAGCAGCTATTCCGGTGCCTTCACCGTAAGCTGGACGCCGGTGGCGGGCAGCGTCCGGTACGAACCCAGGGAGCGGCTTGGGACGGCGGCCTGGACCGATCTGGCCAGTACTTCTGGGACGTCCGCGGCGATCAGCGGCAAAGCCACGGGCAGTTACGGCTACCAGGTGCGCGCATGCAACTCTGCAGGTTGTGGGCCCTGGTCAAATATCGTTTCGACCACGGTGCTCCTGCCGCCGGCAGGGGCGCCGACCATTTCACTGGCCGGAAGCAACAGCACCGGAGCATTCCCTGTGAGCTGGAGCAGCGTTGCCGGCGCTGTGGAGTATCGGCTGGAGGAAAGGCTGGGCACTGGAACCTGGAAGGAGTTGCAGGCGGAAGGAGCGACGCAGCGCAGTGTTTCCGGAAAGACTTCCGGCACTTGGAGCTATCGGGTTCAGGCCTGCAACGCCGGTGGCTGTAGCGCCTGGTCAGCCGAGAAGGCGATCATTGTGCTGCTGGTGCCCGCCGCGCCCGCCGTCACGGCTCCCGCTACCAATAGCTCGGGAGCTTGGACGGTGAGCTGGCTGTCGGTTCCGACAGCATCGTCCTATCAGCTTGAAGAGCGTATTGCGGGGGGAGCATGGGTCAACGTGCAGGATGCTTCCGCAATCAGCAAGGCAGTCAGTGGCAAGCCAAGCGGTTCATATGAGTACCGCGCCCGGGCCTGCAACGCCAGTGGCTGTGGAAACTACTCTGCAACGGTCAAAACGGTCGTGGTCCTGCCTCCATCCGCTGCGCCGGCTTTGGCTGTGCCTGCATCCAGTACGAATGGCGGTTTTACTGTCACATGGACGACGGTTGCCGCGACAACCGAGTACCGACTGGAGGAGCTGACATCCGGGGCGTGGTCGCAGATCCAGAGCGGCGCGGGTACCAGTATCTCGGTCAGCGGACGGGCTAATGGCAGCTACTCGTTCCGGGTAAGAGCCTGTAATACGGGAGGCTGCAGCAGCTACTCAAGCACTGGCATGGTCACGGTTCTGCTCCCGCCTCAGAGCGCTCCAACGCTGAATGCTCCGGCCTCGGCGACGGCGGCATATACGGTCAGCTGGTCAGCGGTGAGCGGCGCGACACGCTACAGTCTGCAGCAGAGCGTGAACGGCGCTGCGTGGGCAGGAGCTGGCGATCACTCCGGTACAAGCGCTTCGTTGAATCCCGGCGCACCCGGCAGCTATGCCTATCGCGCGTCCGCATGCAACAGCAGCGGGTGTAGTGCCTGGTCTGCGACAAGGACGGTCAATGTGATACGTCCGCCGTCGACCCCTACGATCACCTATGCACATCATCACTGGTACTACGCCGGACCGCACGACAGCGAGTTCGCAAACTGCAGTGTCAGCTGGACTGCCTCGAGCGGTGCGGAGCGGTACGAACTCCATGCAGGCGATGGCACGACCGTGTATGGCCAGATGTATTCCGGGCCACTCAACGAGATCCAGGGGGAGAGCTACTCGATTGCATACTGCACCAGTCCCTATGTAGTGCGGGCATGCAATGCCGCTGGCTGCTCAGGCTGGTCGTCACCTTTCGAGCCCACGGTTGAGCGGGATCCGAAGCCGGAAAACCCGGGCGATCCGCCCCTCTGAACGGAGAGCACACCATGTCCGGGATGATCAGGCGCATCTGTCCGTTGTTGTTGCTTGCCGTCGTGGCGCTGGTGTTCGATGCCGCTGCACAGACGGTCACCTACGTCCACACTGATGTCCTCGGCTCGGTCGTGGCCGAGAGCGATGCCAACGGCAGCGTCATCAAGCGCCATGTCTACGAGCCATACGGGGCAGTGGTGGGCGGGCAGGTCGGCGATGGGCCTGGGTACACGGGGCATGTGAGCGATTCGTCGACCGGACTGAGCTACATGCAGCAGCGGTACATGGACCCGCAGCTTGGGGTGTTCCTGTCGGTGGATCCGGTGACGGCGTATGAGCAGCCGGTTGGGCAGTTCAACCGGTACCGGTATGCGAACGGCAATCCTTACAGATTCACGGATCCTGATGGGCGGGAGAGCGGTGCAGCCTTCAAGGTAGTCAACGACGCCACGAATGGGCAGCCGGTGACTCCACCGCCAAGGAATCCCAACGACAGACTCGGGCCGGCAATTGGCGTTGCATTGACTGCAGTTCTGGCCGCTCCAGTGCTGGCAGAGGTAGGTCTATCTGCGATGGCAAATCCAGCAGCAGTTGCCACGGCAGCCGAAATTGGTGCAGGAGCTGCTGGCGTTACGGGTACGTCAGGCGCGCTGGCGGGAAAGATCACTGGTTACACGAAGCATGGGTTGAATCAGGCAATCTCCCGCGATGGGGGCAGAGGTGTCTCCCCAAGGGCCATACTATCGGCAGTAAAAGAACCTGTGAAGGTCGCCGAGCAGGCCGGTGGCAAGACTGCCTACACCGGGAAGGATGCGAGGGTGGTCCTGAATGGTGAAGGGAAGGTCATAACTGCGATTCCAAGAAATAGTGATGGGTTGAGAGACCCGAGGGTGAAGTAAAATGACACAGTCCATCTCCTCCCATCTGAATTCGCTGTTGGCCGAAATCGCAGCGAGGCACAGCTTTAAGTTGCCTGAAGAAGGCGTCAAACATCTGCTCGAGCGTGACCGAGAGTTGCTGATCGATGTATTGCTGCAAGAGCTCTCGGAGACGGGTTTGGGATCGGACGATGAGCCTAATCAACGAGGCGTCGAGATCGAGGAGATCATCGATTTCGTCAGCTCTATCGCTGATCAAACTCGTGCATCCAGCGACTGAGGATTCGTTCATTTAGAGTCATAATCAACTGGTCGCAGGTTCGACCCCTGTTTCCGGCACCATGTTTGATGAAAAGCCCCGGCCCTGGTCGGGGCTTTTTTGTGTCTGGTGGCGCCGGGCCATGCCCGGCGGAATGCGAAGGCTGGTGGCGCGATTCGCCGCCCGACTGGGGGTGAGGGCGACCTTCGGCCGTTAGTGCTTCCTGTCGTCGGCCACAGGCGCGACGGATGGCACTGCGACGTCCAGTGGCCCTGCATCGGCGGGGGCGTTGGCGGGGCGGCACTCTCTCGAACACAGGTAACCCGCATGTCGAACTCGTCGATCTCCCCCCTCACTTCCCGGTCCAGGCTGAGCATGGCGATGTCGTTCGCTCTGATGGCGGGACTCTCCACGCTCGATGCGCAGGCAAGCACCTTCCATCTTAACGGCGACACGATCTACTACTCCGGCGGCGTCGAGAGCAGCGATCCCAGGACCTTGGAGCGCATTCTCAGCGCGGCGAACCGGCAGGGACGGACCATCCGCCAGATCGTCTTCCGCAATTCACCCGGTGGTGCTGCCAGCGGTGGCGTTGGCATGGGCGAGGTCATCCGTCGCAATGGCCTGGATACCGTGCTGGACGGTGGTTGCTACTCGGCGTGTGCCGATGCATTCGTCGCCGGTGTCAATCGTCGGATCACCCGCTTCGCCCTGCCGGTGTATGACGGTTACGACATGACCGTGCTGGGGATCCATGGCGAAGCCCGGGATGGTGTTCCCACGCCGTACCCGGGCCAGGAGAAGTACATCCAGTACTACCGGGACATGTTTGGCGCCAGGGACTTTGCCGTCATTGAAGGCCGGATCACCCAGGCCCACTACGAACTGACGGAAAGCTCCGGCTTCCTGCGCTATTTCGATCCGGCCACGATGGCCATCGCGACCCGCTTCTGCCCGACGCGCGACACCAGCGAGGACGGTGGCTGCACGGCCTATCCGGACGTGACGCTGTTCAGCGACAGGGTGGCGACCTCGATGGACTATGCAACGACCAACGATGTCCTGATCATCGATGGTAAGCAGGTGAGCGGAAACATCAATCCGGCATTCGATCCCGCGCAGTTCTCCTATGTGCGCGATGTGGACGTGGACAAGGTCGTCGGCAGCGATGCCTTTGGCGTGATCAAGCTCACCGCGGGCGCCCACTGGTCCGCGACAGAAGACAGCGGTGCGTCGATCCTGTGGGTGGACTCGGGGAGGCTGGACATCACAGCGCAGAGCAGCCTGCTTACCGGCAACAGCGTGATAGGACGCAACGGTGCCGTCGATGTGAGGGACGGTCTGCTGAAGGCCGGGAGCACGATCGTGGACGGTTCGCTGTCCCTCGCCTCGACCGGCGAACTGGACAACAGCGATACGCTGCTGGTCCGGCGTGGAGGTGAGGTGGCGATGGCCGGTGGTCGAATCTCCACGGCCGTCGTGACGCTGGATCCAGGGGCTGCACTGAAGGGGCATGGAACCATCGGCGCGACGGCCTATGTCGGGGACCCGGACTATCCCGACTTCCCCTGGAATGTTCCGCAGGTGGCGCGGGTGAGGGTGGCCGGTGGCGATCTTCATCCGCAGGGCGGCCCGTTGACGGTCAACGGCTATGTCAGCTTCGCCTATCCCAATGCCGGCCGGCTGCTGTTCGACATCACGCCGGAAACGCGCCAGGCGGGCCTTGTACTGGACGCATTCGAAGTCCATCGCTGCGACAGCCAGGGCAGCTACTACTATTGCGGAAACGGGGCGGCCACCACTGCGCCGGGCTTCCTGATCGGCGGCACGGTCGGCAAGCTCGCGCTGGATATCGCACCGGGCTACTACCGCCAGGATCTTTCCATCCCGCTGGTACAGGGCCGCATCTATGGCAGCAAGGAAGGCAACGAGCTGACCACCGCGCTGTTGAACGACAGTGACAGCGAGTTCGATGCCAGCGTGCCGCAGCTGCAGGCCGGACAGGTCGCCTTCACCCGTGCCGAGCGGCAGGACGGCTCGGGCTACAGTGCCGATCTGATCAGTGCCGACACGGCACAGCGCAGGTTCCATCCGCGCGAGAACTCGCTGCTCACGTTCAATATCGTGCAGACCGGCGACGGCATCTGGGCGGTCGCCAATCCGGCCTTCGATGACGTGTCTCCGTTCGCCAACGTGGCGTCGGGCGCGGGCCTCGGCCAGGCATTGAGGACGGCCGCGTCGCAGCCGGCGTCGGCGCTGGAGCCGCTGCTGGGCGCACTGCAGTTTGCCGACCGCGACGTGGTCGCGCAGCAGGCCGGTGCGCTGCGTGGCGATGCGCACGCCACCCTGCGCCTGGCCGACAACGCCCTGCTGGGCAGCATCGGCAACGTGGTCCAGCAGCATCAGGCGGCGATGCGCAGTGCCGGTGGGGATGCCGATGGCCTGGCCGCGCAGGTCGCGCAGTCGATGTCGGCACAGCCGGGCATGCGCCATCGCACCCTGTTCAACCAGCTGGCAATGCATCTGGTCGAGCCGACGGCAGCAGGTGCGGGGGCCAGCGGTGATGGCCAGCGTGGCCACGGTCTGTGGGCACGCGGCTTCGCCAGCCATGGCCGCATCGATGCCGATGCTGGCGTGGCCGGGATGAGCCATACCGTGGGCGGCATCGTGGTCGGTGCCGATACGCGCCTGGCCGATGACCGTGTCGGCCTGGGCGTGAGCGTGGCGGCCGCGGATATGTCGACCAAGGCCCGTGGCGCCTCCAGCTTCACCGGCGACGTGCGTGCGCTGGATGTGGGCGGTTACCTGGACGCGATCTACGCGCGCGGTTATCTGTCCGCGGCAGTGCGCTACACCGACCTGCGCCACGACACCCGGCGCAGCATCGCCGGCATCGAGGGTCTGCAGGACCCGCTGCGTGCGAAGTACAGCAACGATGCGATCTCCGCGCGGGTGGAACATGCGTTCTCCTTCACCAGCGGCAAGGGCGTGGTGATCCAGCCGCTGCTGCCGGTGGTGGACTATGCGCGCACCTCCGCGACGCGGTTCAACGAAGGGCAGGGCGTGGCGGCGCTGGCCGGGCGTGGCGGCAGCCTGGAGAGCATCCGGGTCGGTTCGGGCCTGCAGCTGTTCAAGACCTTCGAGGGCAACAACGGCGAGCGCATTACCCCGCGGGCGCGGGTGGTGTGGCAGAAGGAGCTGGGGGATACGCAGGCCCGCTACAGCACCGGCTTTGCGGCGGCGCCGGATCTGGTGTTCGGCAGCAACGGCCAAACGGTGGGCGAGCAGATGCTGAGCTGGAACCTGGGTGTGACCAGCCGGGCCAGCGAGCAGCTGTCGGTGATGGTCGACTACGTGGGCGAGCGCCGCGACGGCCAGCTGCAGAATGGTGTGCAGCTGGGGCTGGGTTACCGGTTCTGATGCAGGGAGGACGTCCTCGCCCGCCGGGCGGGGACGTCCACCGGCGGCTGATCCGCCTCTACCGCCCGCACAGGTTGGCGCAGGAGTGTCTTCAGTCGCGAAGGAGCGGTCTTCCGTGGATCGCTCAGATGGAATCTCATGGTGCGGGCCGGCAAACGTGTAGCCTGGTCTGGTAGCGCCGGGCCATGCCCGGCGGAATGCGAATTCCCCAGTAGTGCCAGCCCACGGCTGGCAGTCCTGATTGCTGAGCGAAGCCTTCATGGCCCTGCTTCAGCACATGCGACATCCCACGCCAGTGTCGCATTTGCACCGAAAAGACCCTCCTGCTGCTGAACAGATGTTCCAGAACGACGGTATCGGCAGGGAGTCGGTTGGCTCTCCATACTCCCTGGACAGAGTCGGATTCCGGGCACGTCGGCAAATGTGGCAAGCATTGCCACGGGGCGTCGGAAGTCGGCTCATGGTTTCCCTTCTCCCCTGTGCCTATACTCGATGCAACCGCATACAGCGGCCCGATCCATAGCACGGAGGCTTACCACGATGTCCATTGGCGCGATTCCTGACGTTTCTCTGGTCGATAACAGCGAACAGCGCACACCGCTGATACTGGTACTGGACTGCTCCGGCAGCATGGATGGTAGCCCGATCGAACAGCTCAACGCTGGTCTGAAGCTGCTGGAGAAGGAGCTGAAGGACGATGTGATAGCGGCCAAGCGTGTGCGCGTGTTGCTGGTGGAATACGGTGGCATGGACACTGCCGCCGTACGTGGTGACTGGTGCGATGCAATGGATTTCACTGCGCCCACCCTGAAGGCCAACGGCACCACCCCCACCGGCGCGGCGGTGGAGCTTGCCCTGCAGGAAATCGAAGATGAGAAGCAGCGCTTCCGGCAGGCTGGCGTGGCCTACACGCGGCCATGGTTGTTCCTGATGTCCGATGGCCAACCGACCGATGCCTGGGAGGCGGTGGCCGAACAGTGCCGCAGTGCCGAGGAACAGAACAGGGTGGCGGTGTTTCCAATTGCAGTGGGTAATGCCGACCTCGGTGTGCTTGCCCGGTTCAGCCGCAATGGCGAGCGCGGGGTGAAGCGTTTGCAGGGCCTGCAGTTCAAGGAGCTGTTCCTGTGGCTCAGCGCGAGCATGCGCGTGGTGTCCAATTCGACGCCCGGCGGGCAGGTCCAGTTGCCGGCGACCGATAGCTGGTCGCACGTGCCGGTCTGACCGTGAGTTGGCGCGTTATGGCTGCCTCGGCTACGGGGCGGTCGCACGTGGATCGCGGGCAGCCCTGCCAGGACGCGCATGCCGCGGTATGCAGCGGTGCGCTTCTGGTGGCGGTGGTCTGCGATGGTGCCGGCTCGGCCTCGCACAGCGATGTCGGGGCGCAACACATGTCGTACAGCGTCGCCGCTGCACTGGCGGCGGCAATGGCGTTGGGCGACGCACCGCTGACGGTGCCCGTGGACGCGCTGCGGCCGATCCTCGAAACGGCCATCGATGACGCGCGCGGTCAACTGGCGCTGTTGGCCGCCGGACGTGGCCTGCGCCTGTCCGACCATGCCTGCACCCTTGTGGGGGTAGTAGCCGATGCGCGTGGTGGCTGGTTCTTCCATATCGGCGATGGGGTCGCCGCCTGCGCATTCAGCGATGACACCGCCGATGCAGTGTCGCTGCCGGCCAACGGCGAGTACGCCAACGAAACCTGGTTCGTTACCGGAGCCAATTGGCGGCAACAGTTGCGGCTGACCCGTTTCGAAGGGGCGGTGCAGGCGCTGGTGCTGATGTCCGACGGCGTGCAGCCCTTTGCGATGGGACGCCGAGGGGACACCTTGTTCCAGCCGTTTTTCGGGCCGGTGCTGCGTTATCTCTCTGCCGTGGATGAAGCACATGGCAGCCAGGCCTTGCAGGCGACCTTGTCCGACCCACGCACGGATGGCATTACCGGCGATGACAAGACGCTGCTGATCGCATTGCCGGGCTGAGCACATGCCTGGCCGCAGTGGAGAAATCATCTTCGACCAGCGGCGCCAGCCGCTGACCCTGCTGCGCCTGCTCAAGAGTGGTGGCGCCGGCAGTGTGTTCACTCTGAAGGAGCGTCCGCGCGAGGTCGCCAAGCTGTATCACTCGGCCAAGGACGTGCCGTTCTACGAGCGCAAGCTGCGAGCAATGCTGGAACTGCAGCCGGATCTGCCGACGCTCCGTGAGGGTGGGCGCGAACGTGTGCAGATCGCATGGCCGACCGGTCTGCTCCGTGACCGTGGCGGGCGCTTCATCGGCTTCAGCATGCCGATCCTGGACGTGTCGGCCACCACCGATCTTGAGCATGTACTGCAGGAACGGCAGGCACGCGTTGAAAAGCTGCCCACCGGTCTGGGCGCGAAGATGACCCTGGCTGCGAATCTGGCGGCGACCTTGGCTGCCTTGCACCGCTGTCAGCACTACGTGGTCGATCTCAAGCCGCTGAATGTCCGCTTCTACCGCGATTCGCTGTTCATCGCCATGCTTGATTGCGATGGCTTCAGCATCCAGGGCAAGGACGAGCGTTTCCCGGCCGGCCAGGTGACCACCGATTATCTGGCGGCCGAGTTCCAGCAGCGTGGGGTCACGCCTGGCGAGGAAGAGGCGCAGGATCGCTTCGCATTGGCGGTGATCGTATTCCAGCTGCTCAATTCGGGCCTGCATCCATACGCCGGGCGCCCCCAGGGGGGCGACGTGCCCAACGACCTGCCTGGGCGCATCGCTGCGCGGTTGTATCCCTACGGCCGGCGCGGCATCAGCCGCCTGCTGCCCGCACCGGTCAGTGGCCATGAAATGTTCCCGCCGGCTCTGCGCGATCTGTTTGATCGCGCGTTCTCGGCGCAGCCGCAGCGCCGTCCATCGGCGCAGGAGTGGTCGTCGCTGCTGATGGGCTACGCGCAGCGAAGCGGCGGCCAGTTGGTGGCGTGCAGTCAGGATGCCAGCCACCAGCACTTTGCCGGGCTACCCTGCGCGGCGTGCGCGCGCGCCGGCCTGGTCGCACGCAGTGCGCGCGTGGCACAGCAGACGAACGGCGGCAAGGGCCGCGGTCGCAAGCGGAAACGTACCCGCACGGCCCAGCCACTGCGGCAGGCGGCAGCCGCCCGCCCGGTGGCAAGGCCGGCCGCTCCGGGCGCTGCTGCCACAACCAGTCAGCTTCCCGGCCTGGGGTCGCGGGTTACGATGGCCGTGATCGGCACCCTGCTGCTGGGCTGGGTGGCCGGCTGGGGCATGCCGGCTTGGCGTGCCTACAGCGCGCTGCCCTCGCCGGGCTGGTGGGATGGCTTCGAGCTGGCCGTGCAGTCCGGCATGCTCCTGCTGGGCGTGCTGTTCTACATCCTGTGCGTGCCGATCGTGATCCTGGGAAAGCGGCCGTGAAGTGGCTGGGCTGGCTGGCCGCTCTGCTGGCGGTTCTGATTGGCCTGACGCCGTTGTGGGCGTGGCTGGGCGGTCAGGTTTACTCCACGTTTGATGTGCTGGGCCATCTGGGAGCCCGCCCTTCCATCAGCGATGGCCGCGCTGCCTTCCGTGCAGCGGTGATGTTGGGCGGCACGGTGTCGGTGCTGTCGCTGCTGCGCGTGGCCTGGCTGGATCGGTCCGGCGATTACCTGGTGGCGGCTCTGATGCTGGGCTTGGGTTTCGTCGTGGTGGTAGTGATCTCTGGTGGCGGAGGCTCTGTTGATCGCGACGCACCGCGCCAGGTCTACATAGCGGCGAACGACTTGGCGCGCGGGCAGCGGCAATGGAGTTCGCGCGAGGCGTTCGAGCAGGACTCGCTGCAGACAGTGGAGGCGGCGATGCGCGCTGGTGCCCGCGGAGACGTGGCGCAGGTCGATCACCTGTTGAGCGAGCTGAAGGCATCTGCTCGGCTCTGGCCGCGCACGTCTGACCATACGCGCGAGTTCGCGCGCCTGCGCGACCAGTACAGCGCCGTGGTGGGCAAGATGAACGCGCTCTCTCCGCCCAGCCGTACCGGTGCCATCGATCGCAGTGTGCTGGAGGCAAGGCGGAGCCCGGAATACAGGGCGCTGGACGCGGAATCGACCGAACTGCTTCGGCAGATGTGGGCTGCGTCGCCACGCCGCCCGGCCATTGCTCTGGCGCTGTTGACCGAGGACATGCGAGCGCTGTCGGTGCGCAGCTTCTTCGGCAGGCGGCAGCTGCCCCCTGCGTTGGACGAGTTGCCATTGCAGGAGCGCCTGTATCGGATACAGACCCTCTTGGAACAGGTGCTGGCCTATGCGCCCAACGAGGTTCCTGTATGGGAGGCCTACAGCGAAGTGATGGCCGACCAGGACGAGGAACTGGCGCTGGGCGCGCGCGTGGTAGCCGGCCAGTTGGAACGACGGCTGCGCAGCGGCGTGGACTCGCGTGACTACCTCAATACCGGCAACATCCTGCTGGGCAGCGACGTGCGCCTGGGGGCCATCATGATGTCGCGCGGCAGCAGGGAGCGCTCCCGCATTCTGGAGGCGCGGGCCTCGGCGCTGCTCGGGCCGGCTGCCGACAAGGTTTCTGAGGGTACAAGTGATGACGCTGGCGGCGACACGGCGGCCCCGCCTGGCGGGATGGCAGAGCCGGGCCTGCCAGTGGTGTCGGTGACGTCGCCCTCGGATGAGCCCGACGCAGAGCGAGCGCTGCCGCCACGCGGAACGCTGGCCGATGGCACAGGGTTGTGGGTGCCGCCGCGGCCCCGGGCGCCCGCAGCCCCTGCGCAGGAAGACGGCGGGCCGCCCAATACGGCGGAGGGCGATCGGGGAACGCTACGTGTGGATCTGGCCGCGGCCGGCTTCACACCCGAGCCGTTGCCGCCTTTGCCGGAAGGCACCGTCGTTGCCCGTAACGTGCGTATGTTGCTGGTGGTTGATGTCTGGGAGGACGGGCAGGTGACCTCGGTCCTTGTGCAGAGGAGCAGCGGCGTCCTGGCGCTGGACCAGGCTGCGCGGGCGGCGGCGGCGCGCTGGCGCAGCGCAGTCAAGGTACCGGCTGGCGGGGAGCGGCGAGGGGTGGCAGTCGAGTTCCTGCCATCGGGTGGCGAGCCCCCCGTGCTTCGCTGACTGCCTTCATCCGCGGTTCCCCCGCCGATTGAGGCGGACGTCATTGCGTATCTGGCCCATGCGGATGATGTTCGGCAGCAACAGCCAGACGGTGGGCGAGCAGGTGCTGAGCTGGAACCTGGGTGTGACCAGCCGGGCCAGCGAGCGGCTGTCGGTGATGGTCGACTATGTGGGCGAGCGCCGCGACGGCCAGCTGCAGAATGGTGTGCAGCTGGGCCTGGGTTACCGGTTCTGATGCAGGGAGGACGTCCTCGCCCGCCGGGCGGGGGCGTCCACCGGCGGCTGATCCGCCTTTACCGCCCGCACAGGTTGGCGCAGGAGTGTCTTGAGTCGCGAAGGAGCGGTCTTCCGTGGGTCGCTCAGATAGATCTCATGGTGCGGGCCGGCAAACGTGTAGCCCAGCGATGGCATCACCTCCTGGTGCAGCCTCGCGAGTGTCGGGCCTTCATCCTCATAGGGGCCCACGTGCAGCGTTTGCAGGCAGAGACCCTCCTCCAGCCGCTGCAGGCGCAGGCTGGAGGGTGGCGCACCGAGCTTCGCCCTCACCTTCTCCGTTGCCGCAGCGAACCGTGGCGTATCGACGGCATCCGGGGTGCGGATCATCAGGGTCCAGGTCCATTCGTCCTTGCGGCGGGCGACGAAGCTGCCCGGATCCTCAGCGCTCCAGAGCCCCTCCAGCGGCGCAACCACATGGTCCTGTCCCACCGCCTTGAGGGCGAACTTCAACGCATAGCTGACGGAGTAAAGCCAGCGTACGGCCTCGGCGTAGGCGATTGCCGTATTGGGGTCGCCGCGGCCGTCAATCATCACGAACGGCAGGGAGGGCACTTGGAGCAGGACGAAGTCGCCGGTCGGCGCCCGGTACAGGGTGCGGTCAAGCGTCTTGAAATCGACTTTGCCCATTGGAGATCTCCAGTAGACGGAAAGCATCGCACGCGCGTCAGCATGCCACAGTTCCTGAATGCGTTCATTCGACTTTGCCGAACGAGGGATTCCGGCGTGGCGACACCTGCGGCTGCGATGCTCCGCGCCCCATTGCGCGCACGGTGCGACAACGTGTCGCAGCCAGAATGGGGCCTTTCCTGCGGTGGATCATTGTCAATGCCTTTCTTAAATGGTGGGTGACGGCCTAAAATTGCAAGGCTGACTCGACCCCACCTCCCTGCCTGTCTCCGGACGGGTGGGACCGGCTTTGGCCGGAGCGGGCAGGACGGGGAACGGCATTCCCTCGCAATTGGATCGACCGATGATTCCGTTGAAAACCCTTGGGCGCTGGTTGCGCCCGGGCCTGCTGCTCGCAGTGCTGGTGATGCTCACCGGCTGCGATGCCGTGGCCATCCTCAGTCCGAAGGGCCAGATCGGCCAGGATGAGAAGACCCTGCTGATCACGGCCACCGTGCTCATGCTGCTGGTCGTCATCCCGGTCATCATCATGACCCTGACCTTCGCGTGGAAGTACCGCGCTTCCAACACCAAGGCCCGTTACGAGCCGAAGTGGTCGCACTCGACGGCGATCGAGGTGGTGGTGTGGTCGATCCCCTGCATGATCGTGCTGGTGCTGGCCGTGCTGACCTGGCGCTCCTCGCACGCGCTGGATCCGTACAAGCCGCTGGAATCGGACGTCAAGCCGGTCACCATCGAGGCGATCTCGCTGGACTGGAAGTGGCTGTTCATCTATCCGGAAGAGAAGATCGCGGTCGTCAACGAGATCAAGTTCCCGGTCAACACCCCGCTGAACTTCAAGATCACCTCCGACACGGTGATGAATGCCTTCTTCATCCCGCACCTGGGCAGCATGATCTATTCGATGGCGG
This sequence comes from Stenotrophomonas sp. STEN147, assembly GCF_056757995.1. Lineage (NCBI taxonomy): Bacteria > Pseudomonadati > Pseudomonadota > Gammaproteobacteria > Lysobacterales > Lysobacteraceae > Stenotrophomonas > Stenotrophomonas sp. STEN147. Next base: position 372,964 of record NZ_JBRRCG010000001.1, on the reverse strand, counting down.
CGATGGAGACCAAGCTCCACCTGATCGCCAACGAAACCGGTGAATTCCCGGGCATGTCCTCGCACTACAGCGGTGCGGGCTTCGCCAAGATGCACTTCACTGCCTATTCGGTCACCGATGCCGAGTACCGCCAGTGGCTGGACCAGGTCCGCGCCGGTGAGCAGACGCTGGACAAGGCCTCGTTCAAGGCCCTGGGTGAAGCGCGCAATGCCGAGTGGTATCCGGTGACCTACTACGGCCGGTCCGAGGAGGGCCTGTTCGACTGGGTCATCGCCAAGCACATGGGCGACAACAAGCACTACGGCATGAAGCACGCCCATGCGGGCGCCGCTGCCGCCGATGCTGCCAGCCATGAAGGGCACGAAGGCCACGCCCCGAGCGAAGAGCACAAGTCCAAGGAGTCCGGGGAAAACCTGGATGCCACTGAACACGAGCACGCCGGCCACGCCGGTCATGCGGGCTCGGGAGAATGAACATGCTGGGAAAACTCTCTCTTGAGTCGATCCCCCACGATCCGATCGTGCTGACCACACTGGTCGGTGCGGTGCTGGGTGGCCTGGGCGTCGTCGCCCTGATCACCAAGTTCAAGCTGTGGGGCTATCTGTGGAAGGAGTGGTTCACCTCGGTGGATCACAAGAAGATCGGCGTGATGTACCTCATCGTCGCCTTCGTCATGCTGCTGCGCGGTTTCTCCGACGCGATCATGATGCGCACCCAGCAGGCCATCGCCGTCGGTGGCTCCGAGGGTTACCTGCCGCCGCACCACTACGACCAGATCTTCACCGCCCACGGCGTGATCATGATCTTCTTCGTGGCGATGCCGTTGATCACCGGCCTGATGAATCTGGCCGTGCCGCTGCAGATCGGTGCGCGCGACGTCGCGTTCCCGTTCGTCAACTCGCTCAGCTTCTGGCTGTTCGTCGCCGGTGCGGTGCTGATCATGCTGTCGCTGTGGATCGGTGAGTTCGCCGCCACCGGCTGGCTGGCATTCCCGCCCTTGTCGGGGATCGAATACAGTCCAAGCGTAGGCATGGACTACTACATCTGGGGTCTACAGGTGGCGGGTCTGGGTACCACGCTGAGTGGTATCAACTTCTTCATCACCATCCTCAAGATGCGCACGCCGAGCATGAAGCTGATGCAGATGCCGGTGTTCACCTGGACTGCCCTGGTGACCAACGTGCTGATCGTCGCTGCCTTCCCGGTGCTGACCATCACCCTGGTGCTGCTGACCCTGGACCGTTACCTGGGTACGCACTTCTTCACCAATGACGGTGGCGGCAACGCCATGCTGTACATCAACCTGATCTGGATCTGGGGCCACCCGGAGGTGTACATCCTGGTCCTGCCGGCGTTCGGCGTGTTCTCGGAAGTGATCGCCACGTATTCGCGCAAGGCCCTGTTCGGTTACAAGGGCATGGTCTACGCCACCGCCTGTATCGGCGTGCTGTCGTTCATCGTGTGGCTGCACCACTTCTTCACCATGGGTTCGGGCGCCAACGTCAATGCCTTCTTCGGCATCACGACGATGATCATCTCCATTCCCACGGGCGTGAAGATCTTCAACTGGCTGTTCACCATGTTCCGCGGTCGCGTGCAGTTCACCACGCCGGTGCTGTGGACGATCGGCTTCATGGTCACCTTCACCATCGGCGGCATGACCGGCGTGATGCTGGCCATCCCGGCCATCGATTTCGTGCTGCACAACAGCCTGTTCCTGATCGCGCACTTCCATAACGTGATCATCGGCGGCGTGGTGTTCGGCATGTTCGCGGGCATCACCTACTGGTGGCCGAAGATGTTCGGCTTCCGCCTCAACGAGTTCTGGGGCAAGTGCGCGTTCTGGTGCTGGTTCATCGGCTTCTACGTGACCTTCATGCCGATGTACGTGCTGGGCTTCATGGGCATGACCCGTCGCCTGCAGAGCACGGTCAATCCGGCCTATGAGCCGCTGCTGCTGGTTGCTGCTGCAGGTGCCTTCATCGTCGGTGCCGGCATCCTGTGCCAGATCATCCAGGTGGCCGTGTCGATCCGCGACCGCAAGAAGACCGTCGACCTGACCGGCGATCCGTGGGATGCCCGTACGCTGGAGTGGGAAACCTCTTCGCCGCCGGCGTTCTACAACTTCGCCACGCTGCCGGACGTCACCGAGCTGGACGATTTCTGGGAGCGCAAGCAGCGCGGTGAGGCCTGGCCGAAGCCGGCGAAGTACACCGACATCCACATGCCGCGCAATACCGGCACGGGTGTTGTCATCGGTGCCTTCAGCCTGGTGTTCGGCTTCGCGATGATCTGGCACATCTGGTGGCTGGCCATCGTCGGCTTCGTCGGCATGATCGCCACGTTCATCTACCGCACCTTCGACCAGGACGTGGACTACTGGGTCCCGGCCGCCGAGGTGGAACGCATCGAGAACGAACACCGCAAGCACCTGGAAGCCCAGGGCCTGGTGAAGTCGGAGCTGAAGGCATGAGCACCAATACCTCGACCCTGAGCCACGGGCACGCCGCGCATGCGGCGGCCCATGGCCATGACGACCACGAGCATCACGACACCGGCGGCAACACCGTCTTCGGTTTCTGGGTGTACCTGATGAGCGACTGCCTCATCTTCGCGTCGCTGTTCGCCACCTATGTGGTGCTGGCCGGCGGCACCGATGGTGGCCCCGGTCCGAAGGACCTGTTCGAACTGTCGTTCGTGGCCTGGGAAACCGCGCTGCTGCTGACCTCCTCGCTGACCTTCGGTCTGGGCATGATCGCCCTGCACCGCAAGCAGGTGGGCCAGATGTACCTGTGGCTGGCGATCACCTGGCTGCTGGGCTTCGGCTTCATGTGCATGGAAGTGTGGGAATTCCAGCACCTGATCCACCAGGGCTATGGTCCGGACCGCAGTGCCTTCCTGTCGGCGTTCTTCGCCCTGGTCGGTACCCACGGCCTGCACGTCAGCGCCGGCCTGCTGTGGCTGCTGGTGATGTTCGTGCAGCTGAAGAAGTACGGCCTGACCCCGACCAACAAGACCCGCATGGCGTGCCTGAGCCTGTTCTGGCACTTCCTGGACCTGATCTGGATCGGCGTGTTCTCCGTCGTCTACCTCAATGGAGCGCTGTAATGGCACATGACAACCACGCACACGATCATGGCACCGGTGGCGAAAGCCACGGCAGCGTGAAGTCGTACCTGATCGGCTTCGTGCTGGCAGTGGTGCTGACCGTCATCCCGTTCTGGATGGTGATGTCGGGCGACTTCTCCCGCACCGTCAACGGTGTGGTGATCGCGATCACCGCCGTGCTGCAGATGCTGGTCCACCTGGTGTTCTTCCTGCACCTGGACCGCTCCTCGGAGAGCCGCTGGAACGTCAACGCTGCTGCCTTCACCATCGTGGTGATCGGCATCATCGTGGTCGGCACCCTGTGGGTCATGCACAACATGAACGTGCATATGATGCACTGACGTCCCCGCGACGTTGCCACGCAGAAAGGCCGCCCCCGGGCGGCCTTTCTGTTGTCGGGTGGATGGGGTCGGATCCCATGTCGCAGGCGAGGGCTCCGACCTCGCACTCCGGGCCTCACCCCACCTTGCGCAGGAACTCCTCGGCATCCATCGGCCGACCCAGGTGGTAGCCCTGCAGCTGGTCGCAGCCCAGTTCGCTCAGATACTCGCGCTGGGCTTGGGTCTCCACGCCCTCGGCCACCACCTGCAACTGCAGCGTACGGCCCAGGGCGATGATCGAGGAGACGATCGCGGCGTCTTCGGCATTGCGTTCCAGGTCGTGCACGAAGGCGCGGTCGATCTTCAGCTCGGTGGCCGGCATGCGCTTGAGGTAGAGCAGGCTGGAATAGCCGGTGCCGAAATCGTCGATGGCGATGTGCACGCCCATCGCGGTGAGATCGTTGAGAATCGCCAGGCTCGCGTCGACATCCTTCATCGCAGTCGTTTCGGTGATCTCAAGCGTCAGCAGAGGCGGATCGATGGCGTGTCGTTCCAGCGCCGCACGCACGCTGGCCAGCAGCGTCGGCGAGGCGAACTGAAGGGGAGACAGGTTGACCGCCATCGTCCAGCCGCGATGGCCGGCATCATGCCACGCACGCAGCTGGGCGCAGGCGCGATCCAGCACCCAGTCACCGATCGGCAGGATCAGCCCGCTGCGCTCGGCGATCGGGATGAACACGTCCGGTGCCAGCAGGCCCAGTTCCGGGTGCTGCCAGCGCAGCAGCGCTTCGGCGCCGCTGGCGGGGGCATCGGCGGCGGGAAATTTCGGCTGGTAGTGCAGCACCAGTTCTCCCCGGGCGACGGCCTTGCGCAGATCCTGCAGCAGCCGCAGCTGGCGGTTTGCACTGAGCTGCATCGAGGGAGTGAAGAACGTGTAGCCGTTCCGGCCGGTGTCCTTGGTGTGGTACATGGCTGCATCGGCGTGGGCCATCAGCTCGCGTTCGTTGCCGGCGTCATCCGGGTACAGGGCGATGCCGAGGCTGGCGCTGACCTGCAGCTCGGCCGCGTCGAGAATGAAAGGCTCGCTGGCCGCGGCGATGATGCGCTCTGCGACGACCACGGCGTCATCCGGGATGTCGATCGCCAGCACGATCACGAATTCGTCCCCGCCCAGGCGCGCGAAGGTGTCCTGCGGTCGCAGCAGGCCGCCGATGCGTTGCGCGACGGCGACCAGCAGGCGATCACCCAGTTGATGACCGTAGGCGTCGTTGACCGCCTTGAATCCGTCAAGATCGCAGAACATCACGGCCACCGCGTGCTGGTGCCGGCAGGCTTTCTCGATGGCCTGTTCGATGCGGTCCTGCAGCAGCATGCGGTTGGGCAGCTGGGTCAGCGGGTCGTGCAGCGCGGCCTGGATTAGCCGGTTGTTGGCGTGCGCCAGCGAATCGGCCAGCAGCCCGGTACGGACCCGCATCTGGCGATCGAACAGGGAGGCCACCAGCGCGATGCCAAGCGTCGCCACGGTGGTGACGATGACCAGTACCGCCAGCCAGCGGGCATCGATGCCGCCACTGACCACGGCACCGCAGACGCTGCCGTCCGCAAAGCGTGCGGCCGCCATGCCGGTGTAATGCATGCCGACGATGGCCAGCCCCATCACCAGCGAGGCGAGCAGGCGCAGGCGCAGCGTGTTGCGCTGCTCGGTGCGCAGGCGGAAGGCGATCCACAGCGCAGCGCCGGCTGCGCTGATGGCCACCACGATCGATGTCGCGAACCATCCTGGGTGGTAGTCGATGCCGGGCTGCATGCGCATGGCGGCCATGCCCAGGTAATGCATGGCGGCGATGCCGGTGCCCATCAGCACCGCACCGGCCAACAGCCGCCGTCGCGGCAGGCTGGGGCGGGAGACCAGCCACAGCGCATAGGCCGATGCGGCGATCGACACCGCCAGGGAGTAGAGGGTGATGGCCAGGTCGTAACCGATCGGGATCGGCAGATCGAACGCCAGCATGCCGATGAAGTGCATCGACCAGATGCCCAGGCCCATCGCGGCGGCGCCACCGGCCAGCCACCAGCGGGCGACGCGTCCCTGCGCGCTGGCGACACGCCCGGCCATGTCCAGGGCCGTGTACGAAGCAAGAATGGCCACCAGCAGAGAGATGGCGACCAGGCTCTGACTGTAACTTCCAGTCATGTTGAATCCAGTGGGAAAGGGAGGGGCGTCCGCAAGGCGCACGCCCGCGACCCCTATCGGCGCAGGTGGGCGGTACTTGAGCGGTCGCAGCACCTGCGACCGGGCTCGGCTATCCTGCCACGCCCGTCCCCGCCGCAGGAAATTCCCAGATGGCAAAAGCCCGCACCGCCTACGTCTGCAATGAATGCGGCGCCGAGTACAGCAAATGGCAGGGCCAGTGCACCGAGTGCAATGCCTGGAATTCGCTGTCGGAAATCGTCCTGGAAAGCGCGGCGGCGGCCAAGGCGCCGGCATCGCGGCGGGCCGGCTGGGCGGGCAAGGTCGATCCGCCGAAGATCACCGCCCTGAAGGACGTGGAGCAGACCGAGCATCGCCGGGTCAGCACCGGCATCGGCGAGTTCGACCGTGTGCTTGGCGGCGGCCTGGTGGAGGGGGCGGTGGTGCTGGTCGGCGGCGATCCCGGCATCGGCAAGTCGACCCTGCTGCTGCAGGCGGTCGCCAGGATGGCGGCCGAGCTGCCGGTGCTCTACGTCACCGGCGAGGAGTCTTTGGCCCAGGTGGCCGGTCGCGCGCATCGGCTGGAACTGCCCCTGGATGGCGTCAACGCGCTCGCTGAAACCGGCGTCGAGTCGATCCTCCAGCACGCGGCCAAGGCCGGCCCGCGCCTGATCGTGGCCGACTCGGTGCAGACGCTGTGGACGGAAAGCCTGACCGCCGCACCGGGGTCGGTCAGCCAGGTGCGCGAGAGTGCCGCACGGCTGGTGCGTTTCGCCAAGGAAACCGGCACCGCCGTGTTCCTGGTCGGCCACGTCACCAAGGAAGGTGGCATCGCCGGCCCGCGTGTGCTGGAACACATGGTCGATGCGGTGCTGTACTTCGAAGGCGAAAGCGGCAGCCGTTTCCGGCTGCTGCGTGCGTTCAAGAATCGTTTCGGCGCGGTCAACGAGCTGGGCGTGTTCGCCATGGGCGACAAGGGCCTGAAGGAGGTCTCCAATCCGTCGGCCATCTTCCTGTCCGGTGGCAGTACGCATCAGCCCGGCAGCTGCGTGATGGTGACCCGTGAGGGAACCCGTCCGCTGCTGGTGGAGGTACAGGCGCTGGTCGATGCGTCGCCGCTGTCGAACCCGCGCCGTGTCGCCGTAGGCCTGGAGCAGAACCGTCTTGCCATGCTGCTGGCGGTGCTGCACCGGCACGGCGGTGTGCTGGTGGGCGACCAGGATGTGTTCGTCAATGTCGTCGGCGGCATCCGCGTGCAGGAGACGGCCGCCGACCTCCCGGTGCTGCTGGCGGTGCTGTCTTCGCTGCAGGACCGGCCGCTGGCCGAGAAGACCATCGCCTTCGGCGAAGTGGGCCTGTCCGGCGAGATCCGCCCGGTACCCAATGGTGAGGACCGGCTGCGCGAGGCGGCCACCCATGGTTTCAGGCGTGCGATCGTGCCGAAGGCCAATGCGCCCAAGGGCGGCTCGGTCAAGGGCATGGAGGTGATCGCCGTGGAGCGCCTGTCCGAGGCGATCGACGCGGCGTGATTCCATCGGAGGCGCGCCGGCGGCCGCGATCCTGTTGAGCCGGGCCACGCGCCTCTGCTTCCCCGGCGAAGGACCGCCGGGCATGGGCCAGACGCTGCAGACGTCAGATGCGGCTACGGTCAGCCTCCCTGTGCTAGTTTTTCCCGCTCGACGAAGGCGCCCTGTGGCGCCTTTCCGTGCCCAGGAGTAAACGATTACATGCAGGACCCCGCGCTTACCGCCCCCGCCGCCGAAATCCGCCGTGCGGGCGTCGACCTCAATGGACTGATGACGGTGCTGGGCAAGCACCTGTACTCCACGCCGATGGTGGCCCTGCGCGAGCTGGTGCAGAACGCGCATGACTCGATCATCCGCCGTCGCATCGAGCAGCCGGGCAGGGACGTGCCTTCCTGGATCTCCGTCCAGGTCGACGCCACCGCCGGCGTGCTGCGCATCAGCGATACCGGGGCGGGCCTGACCCGCCAGGAGATCCACGATTACCTGGCCACCGTCGGTGTCGGCTACACCCGTGGCCTGCGCCAGGGCGGCGCCGACGAGGATGGCCTGATCGGCATGTTCGGTCTCGGCTTCCTGTCCGCCTTCGTGCTGGCACGTCGGGTCAGCGTTCGCACAACCTCCTACCAGGCGCCGGAACTCGGCCATCTGTACGTGTCCAGCAATGCCGAGCAGTACACGGTCAGCGAAGTGCCCGCGCGCGAGATCGGAACCGAAGTGGAGCTCGAGCTGCACCCCGACTTCCTGCCGCTGGCCAACGAAGCACGCCTGCACGAGGTGCTGGGGCGGTACTGCGCGCTGCTGTCCGAACCGATCTTCATCGGTGCCGCCACCTCTGCGATCAATCCGGAGCCGCCGCCGTGGCGGGTGCAGGGCCAGGTCGCGCTGCACCCGGTGCAGGCGCGCCGGCAGGCCCTGCAGTTCGCCGCGCGTTTCGAGCATGACTTCGAGCCCATCGTCACCCTGCCGCTGCGCGCCGATGGCGTCAGCGACGCCACGGGCCTGTTGTGGGTGCAGGATGGCGCCACCTATGGCACCAGTGACAACCGCAATCTGTCAGTGTTCGTGCGCGGCATGCTGCTGGACGACGATGCACGTGACCTGCTCCCGCCCTGGGCCGGCTTCATCGGTGGCGTGATCGAGTCCTCGCGGCTGACGCCCACCGCCAGTCGTGAGGATCTGCAGCGCGATGATCATTACCGCGCCGTGCAGCACGCCCTGCTGGAAGCGTTGATCGATGGGCTGGCCGAGGTCGCACGGCAGCAGCCTGAAGCCTGGCGCCGGGTGCTGGCCCGCCACAACGAAGCGCTGCTGGGCGCGGCGCTGTGTGATGACCGCCTGTTCGAACTGCTGGTGGAGCACGTGCGCGTGCCGACCTCGCAGGGCGATCTGCCGGCCAGCGCGCTGCCGGCACGCGGCGCCGTGCATGTGATCCTCGACAACGGTGGCGGTTTCGAAGAGATGCTGTTCCGCGCGATGGGGGTGCCGGTCGCGCATGGCCATCGTTATGCGGTGGTTCCGTTCCTGCGTCGCTGGGCCCAGGCCAAGGGCCTGCGTCTGGTGGAGCTGGGCACCGAGCAGGGCAACCGCGCGCTGTTCCGTACCGATGACAGCCTCGATGAGGCGCAGCTGGCCTGGCTGCGTGAGCAGTTGGGCGATGGTGAGCAGCTGCTGCCGGCGCGCTTCAGTCCGGAGGCACTGCCGGTGGTGGTGGTGCCCGACCGCGAGGCCGAACTGAAGCAGCGGCTGGAGGACGACGAGAACGACAAGCGGGTATCGATGGCCGCGCTGCGGCTGGCCCGCCAGTTCACTGCACGCATCGAATCGCGTGCACCGTCGCGGCTGTATCTCAACCTGGACAACACCGCCGTGCAGGCGCTGCTGCGCGCGCAGCGGGAAGGCCACCCGCAGGCCGAAGCGGCCGCACGCCTGCTGCGCTCCCTGAAGATCATCGTCGCCGCGCAGGGCAGGCCCCTGGCGCGGACGACGGCAACCGCAGGCCCCGACCTCAATGGAGCCTTCACCGACATCGCGGGCGCGCTGCAGCAGATGCTGCGCTGACGCCCGCTCTCATCCAGCCTTCGCTAGACAGGAGCACGTAATCCCCTCATGGACATCTGGAACTGGGTAGAAAAACTGCAGGGCGACCTGCGCCAGGCCGGGCAGGCGCAGAACGCGCACCTGCTGAACCGCCTTGCAGACGACGTCAGCGAGCTGCAGGTCGACCGCGTCGATGCGCTGCTGCCCGAGGCGCGTGCGCTGGGCAAGGCGCTGGACAATCCCTGGGTCGATGTCTACGTCGGCCACTGGGCGCTGCGCAACCGCGTGGGCAACCGCGTCGAAGGTGAAAGCGCACTGGGCGAGGCGGTCGCCCTGTTCGAGCGTGCGCATCGCGAGGACACCCTGGAGTGCCCGCAGTCGATCTGCGTGACCCAGGATCTGGCCGCCTGCTACGGCAACATCGACGGCCCCGGCTGGGTGCCCGAACGGGTCGAGGTCTGTGACGAGACCCTGGCACGCATCGATCCGAGCTGGGCCTGCTTCCAGTGCCTGAGCTGCGAGAAGGCGGACGCGCTGCTGGACGACGGTCGGGGCCAGGAGGCGCTGGATTACCTGCAGGCACAGGCCGACGCGATCGAGGCCTGCGGCAAGGAGGTGTTCGACAGCTTCCCGGAGATGCAGATCAAGATCCTTCTGGGCCTGGGCCGCGCTGAGGAAGCGCTGGCGCTGATCGAAAAGCGGGAGGCCGAGGTGGTCGCTTCGGGCGAGTATGAGCCGGCCAACTGCACCGTGCCGCGCCGCCTGTCCAAGGCCTGGGCACTGGCACAGCTGGGCCGCGACGAAGAAGCGCTGCAGCAGATGGTGCCGTGGAGCGAACTGACGCCGAACTACTGGCGACTGTGGGCGAACACCGCCGCCGCGTTGTGCCGGCGCGATCCGGCGCGCAATACCTGGGACCTGGGTACGCGCTTCAACACCATCATTGAGCATTTCGCCCGGGTGGGTTCGCATCGGTTGTTGATCGAGGTGGCTGCACTCAGCCTGGAGCTGGCACTGCAGCGGGGCGCGCGCTGGGTGGCGCAGCGGCAGCTGGGCCTGGCCCGTGCCCATCTTCCGCAGCTGCGCCAGGACCGCGGCGCGTCCGCGCTGGTGGCCGCCCTGGCTGCACGCGTGGAAAGCCTGCCGGAGGTCGCGCCGTTGCCGGTGCCGGCCACGGAGCTGCTGGCGTGGCTGGAAGCGCGCGGGGAGCAGAACCACGCGCGCGATCCCGAGCAGGAGGCGCAATGGTTGCTGCAGGCCCACGCACAGTGTCCCGATGATGAGCCGTTGGCCGACACGGCGGCTTCGGCGCTCAATGCCTGCGGCGCGCAGGCCGAAGCACGCACACTGCTGTGGGACTTCGTGGCGGCGCATCCGCAGCACGATGGTGCCGCGGCCTACACGCTGATGCGGTGGCTGGCCGAACAGGGCGATGACGCCGGCCTGCGCCGATTGGCGGATGTCTTCCGCGACAGCGTGCCGGTGTTCGCCCACTGGTGCGAGGTGCAGCGCGCGCGCCGGGTGTCCGACTGGCCGGCGTTGGAGCAGGCGGCAACGGCGCTGCTGGAGCTGTCGCCGGGATCGCATGGCGCACGTGGCACGCTGGCCCGCATGTACATGGAGACCGGACGCTTCAGCGATGCCCAGGCCTGCTACGCGCAGCTGATCGAACTGCTGGAGGAGCCCAATGCCGCGCATTGGGATCACATGAGTGCCGCCAGTGCCGCGCATGACTGGGACGCCGTGCGGCGGTCGGCGGCGGCGATCGGCATGGAACTGTCCAGCACCGAGGGTGTGGTCGAAGAGCCGTGGGGCTGGGTGATCATCCGCAGCGAGGAAGAGGGCGAGCCGATGGAGTACTACGCCCGGCGCAGTGGCCCGGTGACCGCCCGCATCGTCGAGAACGCGCCGGCCAACCGCGCCCAGCAGGTGGGTGACTGGGTGGTGTTCGATGCGGCGCTGGTGCATCCGGCACCGGAAGACGAGGAGGCACGCGAGCACTTCATCCCGACCTACGCACAGGTGCATGTGCTGGAGCGTGGCGGCTTCGCCCGCAGCTGGCTGATCGACGGCGCCCATCCGGGTGAGGACGCCTGGAATGCCCTGGTCGAGGCGGTTGAGGCGCAGGGCTGGAAAATCTGGGCCCACAGCCGTCCCGACTACACCGTGACCGACCCGGAGGCCGAGGATGGCACGCTGCCGGGGTTGCTGTTCACCATCGCCCAGCCTCAGGATCACGCACCGCTCGCGCTGCACCGGTTCCTGCAGCAGGCCACCGCCGGCTGGGCACATCCGCTGTGCTGGCTGCGCCTGGCCGAAGCCTGCGACCAGGATCGCCAGCCGCATCTGGACGTGATCGAGCGGTACGGCCTGTAGGCACGCCTCGCTCGCCGGGCATGGCCCGGCGCTACTGCTCTGCGCCGCCGGGCGATGCCCGGCGGACCTGTCATCCGATCAACGGGAGTGTCCGAAAACCAGCTCGATCGCGAACTGGCTGCCGAAGAAGGCCAGCAGCAGCAACAGCATGGCCGTCAATGTCCAGTGCACCGCCTTCACCCCGCGCCAGCCGTAGCGGCGGCGGCCGATCAGCAGCACGCCGAAAACGATCCACGACAGCACGCTCAGTACGGTCTTGTGCACCAGCTTCTGTGCAAGCAGGTCATCGACGAACAGGACGCCGGTGACCAGGGTCAGCGTGAGCAGGGCGAAGCCCACCGCGATGACCCGGAACAGCAGCGCTTCCAGATCGGCCAGCGGGGGCAGGGCGCGCAGCCAGGGTCGGAATTCGCGGCGGCGCAGCGCGCGTTCCTGCAGCCACAGCATGATCGCCAGCAATGCCGCGATGCTCAGCGTGGCGTAAGCCAGCAGGGCCAGCCAGGCATGGCTGGCCAACCGCCAGCCCAGCACCTTGCTCGGCTCGTGGCCATAGCCGTGATAGGCCAGCAGCAACAGCGCCGCGAGCGGAAACACCACCACGCCCAGCGCGGACATGCGGCCGCGTGCGCCCACCAGCGACGTCAGCCAGGCCATGCCCAGGCCCACCAGCGACAGCGCCGCGAAGAAATGCATGTCCGGCCCGCCGTTCGTGCGCATCGCCACCATCACGTGATAGCCGCCATGCAGCAGGATGGCCGGCAGCGCCGGCCACAGCCAGGCGGGCGAACCTGCCGCACCATCGCGGCCGAGCGCGCGCACCAGCAGGACGCTGGCGGCCAGGTAGAGCAGGACGGCGATGAGAACGATTGTCATCGTGGCAGTTTCGCATACCCCCGGGGTGCTGGCGACGGCCGCCGTGTCGCAGCCCGGGAGCAGGGGCGGACCGGCTATACTGTGAGCCTTATTGTCCCCCGTTTTCAGACAGGTCGCACCGCATGTTCGAGTCCCTGACCCAGCGCCTTTCCGGCACCATCGAGCGCCTGCGCGGCCGTGGCCGCCTGACCGAGGAGAACATCCGCGAGGCCACCCGCGAGGTCCGCATCGCGCTGCTCGAGGCCGATGTCGCGCTGCCGGTCGTACAGGCGCTGATCGAGCGCATCAAGGTGCGCGCCGTTGGCCAGGAAGTATTGAAGTCGCTGACCCCGGGCCAGGCCCTGATCAAGGTCGTCCGCGACGAGCTGACCGCGGTGATGGGCGCTGAAGCCAGCGACCTGAACCTCAACGTGCCGGCGCCGGCCATCATCCTGATGGCGGGCCTGCAGGGCGCCGGCAAGACCACGACCGTGGGCAAGCTGGCCAAGCACCTGAAGGAAAAGCGCAAGAAGAAGGTGATGGTGGTCTCGGCCGACGTCTACCGTCCTGCGGCGATCGAGCAGCTGAAGACCCTGGCCGAACAGGTCGGCGTGCTGTTCTTCCCGTCCAGCGCCGACCAGAAGCCGGAAGCCATCGTCCGCGCCGCCATCGACGATGCGCGCAAGTCGTTCGTCGACGTGCTGCTGGTCGATACCGCCGGTCGCCTGGCCATCGACGAAGCGATGATGGCCGAGATCAAGGCCCTGCACGCAGCGGTCAACCCGGCCGAGACCCTGTTCGTGGTCGATGCCATGACCGGCCAGGACGCGGCCAACACCGCCAAGGCCTTCGGTGATGCGCTGCCGCTGACCGGCGTGGTGCTGACCAAGACCGACGGTGACGCCCGTGGCGGTGCCGCCCTGAGCGTGCGCTACATCACCGGCAAGCCGATCAAGTTCGTCGGCGTCAGCGAAAAGCCGGACGGCCTGGATGTGTTCCATCCGGACCGCATCGCCAGCCGCATCCTGGACATGGGCGATGTGCTGTCGCTGGTCGAGCAGGTCGAGCAGCAGGTCGACAAGGACAAGGCGGCCAAGCTGGCCGAGAAGGTCGCCAAGGGCAAGAAGTTCGACCTGAACGACATGCGCGACCAGCTGGAGCAGATGCAGAACATGGGCGGCATCGGCGGCCTGATGGACAAGCTGCCGGGCCTGGGCAACATCCCGGACCACCTCAAGCAGCAGGTCAGCCAGGGCAAGGAAGTGCCACGCATGATCGCCATCATCAGTTCGATGACCAAGAAGGAACGGCGCAACCCGAACCTGCTCAACGGCTCGCGCCGCGCGCGCATCGCCAAGGGCTCGGGCGTGACTCCGGCCGACGTCAACAAGCTCATGAAGCAGTACATGCAGATGGAAAAGATGATGAGCAAGATGGCCGGCGGCGGCATGAAGGGCATGATGCGCAGCATGAAGGGCATGATGGGCGCCATGGGTGGCCGCGGCATGCCGTTCCGTTGATTTTCACCGGCGGGCGCGTGGGTGTCGGGATCTGCACTTGCGCGGCCGCTGCCGAATTGCTTGACTACCTGCGTGTCTGACAAGGGAATGTTCATGAACAGAACCATCATGGTGATCGCGCTGGCCTTTGGGCTGGTCGCATGCAAGGACGACACGTCCGTCTCGCAGAAGGCTGGCAGCGCCATCAGCGGTACGGCGGCGGATTTCGTCGCGGGACTCGGTGAAGGCGTGGACAAGCGCATGAACGTGACGCTGCAGGCCGATCCAGGCCTGGCTGCGCGCGGCCTGACCATCACGTTGGGCAAGAGCCGTGGCATGGGCTCCAAGGAGGCCGCGGTGTATGTGGTGGCTGACAAGGCCTTCAATGGCAAGCTGGTTGCGCGGGCACTGGACGCTGAGGGCTCCGAGATCGGTCGTGCCTCGGCTGATGTCGAATTCGCCGCCGACGACGCACGCTATGTGACTTTCCAGTTCAACGAGGAAATGGACAGCCAACTGGTCCGCAGCTACGCGGTGGCGGCGCGCTGACCTCCACGGCCGGATCTACGGATCAGACCAGTGACGACTGGCGTATGCTGGGCGGCGACCTCTCCCGCAGGTATGTCGCGTGAACGCATCGCCGATTCTTGAACGCGCCGACGCCTTCTGTCGGCGTTTTTCGTTGCAGCTTCCGATCCTCCTCGCCCCCATGGCCGGTGCCTGTCCGGTGCCGTTGTCGGCGGCGCTGGCCAATGCCGGCAGCATGGGCGCAATGGGGGCGGTGCTCTCCCCGGCCGCCGATATCGGGCGGTGGATGGATGAGTTCCGGGCCCTCTCCACGGGCCCGGCGCAGGTGAACCTGTGGTTGCCGGACCCGGCGCCGACGCGCGACGTGGTCGCCGAATCCGCCAGCCGTGCCTTCCTCGCGCAGTGGGGACCGGAGGTGCCGGCCAGTGCGGCCGATGCCACGCCAGCCGATTTCGAAGACCAGTTCGCCGCGTTGCTGGCCGCGCGCCCGGCGGTGGCCTCGACCATCATGGGCGTGCTTTCCCCCGCGCATGTGCAGCGGTTGAAGGACGCCGGCATTGCCTGGATCGCCTGTGCCACCACGCTGGCCGAAGCGCGGGCCGCACAGGACGCCGGGGCCGATGCGGTGGTTGCACAGGGGGCTGAAGCCGGTGGCCATCGCGGGGCCTTCGATCCGGCGCTGGCCGAGCGCCAGCTGGTCGGCCTGTTCGCACTGCTGCCGCGGCTGGCGGACCATCTTCAAATTCCGGTGATCGCGGCCGGTGGCATCGCCGACGGGCGTGGCATCGCCGCGGCATTGACGCTGGGTGCCAGCGCGGTGCAGATCGGCACCGCGTTCCTGCGCACACCGGAGGCAGCACTGGCGCCGGCCTGGGCCGACGCGCTGGCGATCACGGAACCGGAGGATACCTGGCCGACGCGTGCGTTCAGTGGCCGACTGGGCCGCGGCCTGGCAACGCCCTATGTACGCGCCGCTGCGGCGGCCGGTGCGCCGGCTCCGCGCCCGTACCCGGTACAGCGTGGACTGACCGGGCCGATGCGCGCGCAGGCCACACGCGAGAACCGGCTGGCGGCGATGCAGGCCTGGGCCGGGCAAGCGGCGTGGATGGCGCCGGCCCAGCCGGCCGCCGACGTGCTGCGCGGCATGTGGGAACAGGCGCAGGCGCTGCTGCGATGATGCTGACCTGCAACGGCCAGCCGGCGCAGGTGGAGGATCTGCTGCCGGCGCTGGTGAATTACGGGCACTTCACCTCGCTGCAGGTGCGTGGCGGAGCAGTGCAGGGATTGGACCTGCATCTGGCTCGACTGTCGCAGGCCACACATGAACTGTTCGGCAGCGAGCTGGACACGGCGCAGGTGCGGGGCTGGATGGCGCAGGCGCTGCAGAGGGCCGGTCTTGCCGACGCCTCGCTGCGGGTAACGGTGTTCTCGCGTCACTTCGACTTCCGCGATCCACTGGCCCGCGTGGCGGTCGATGTGCTGGTGGCGGTATCCGCGCCGGTATCGCTGTCCGCGCCGCGGCGCGTGCGCAGCGTCACCTGGCAGCGGGAGCTGCCGCAGATCAAGCACGTCGGCACGTTCGGCCTGTTCGCGCAGCGTCGCGCGGCGATGGCCGATGGGTATGACGACGCGCTTTTCGTGGACACGCAGGGGCACGTCAGCGAGGGCACGACCTGGAACGTGGCCGTGCATGATGGGCACCAGCTGATCTGGCCTCGCGCCGCCGCGCTGCGGGGTACCGCAGAGGCCCTGCTGCGTGCGCATTGGAACGGACCGCAGGTGTGCCGGCCCCTGCCGGCAGGCGCGTTGCAAGGCGTGCAGGCTGCGTTTGCCTGCAACGCCAGCGGACTCTGGGCGCTGCAGAGCATTGATGGGCGGGCCTTGGGCGGCTCGCTGGCGTTGGCTGAACAGGGCAGGGCGGTACTGGCCGGCGTGCCCTGGCAACCGCTTTCCTGAACGGATGCATGGCCTGCCGGCCGCCGGGCATGGCCCGGCGCTACCGTGACGCATGGGCTTGGCTCGGCCACGCTCTGCCGCTATAATCGCCCGCTTACCTCGCCATCCTGGCGACTGGGCAATAGGAAAACACACCATGGTCAAGATTCGACTGACCCGCGGCGGCGCCAAGAAGCGTCCGTTCTACCACATCATCGTCACCGACGTGCGCAGCGCGCGCGACGGCCGCAACATCGAGCGCGTTGGCTTCTACAACCCGGTCGCCCAGGGCGCCGAGAAGCGCATCGAGCTGGATCTGGCCCGCGTTGACCATTGGGTCAAGAACGGCGCCCAGCCGACCGACAAGGTCCGCAACCTGATCAAGGAAGCGACCAAGTCCCAGGCCGCTGCGGCCTGATCCTGACGGGCCACGCTCCGGCGTGGCCCTCCTGGTTGAAGCAGATGAAAGATATCGAGCGCCGCATCCTGCTGGGCAGGATTGTCGGCGCTTTTGGTGTGCGCGGCGAGATCAAGCTCGAGTCCTGGACCGAGCCACGTTCCGCCATTTTCCGTTACCAGCCATGGATCGTGCGCAGTCCGTCCGGCGTGGAAACCACGATTGAAGGTGTGCGGGGTCGCGACAGCGGCAAGCACCTGGTCGCGCGTTTCCCCGGCGTCGAGGACCGTGACGCGGTCGAAGCCATGCGTGGCACCGAGATCTACGTGCCGCGCAGCGCGCTGCCGCCGCCGAATCCGGATGAGTATTACTGGGTCGACCTGGAAGGCCTGGACGTGAAGACGACCGAGGGCGTTGCCCTGGGCCAGGTCTCGCACCTGTTCAGCACCGGCGCCAACGACGTGGTGGTGGTCCGCGGCGACCGCGAGCGGATGATCCCGTTCGTGCTGCCGGACTTTGTCGTCTCGGTGGACTTCGAGGCGAACCTGGTGGTGGTCGACTGGGATCCCGAGTTCTGAGCATGCGTTTCGACGTCATCACCCTGTTCCCCGAGTTCCTCGCCCAGTCTGCTGGACTGGGCGTGGTCGGGCGCGCGCAGGAGAAAGGGTTGTTCAGCCTCCACGGCTGGAATCCCCGTGATTACGCCGAAGGCAACTACCGCCGGGTGGACGACCGTCCCTTCGGCGGTGGCCCGGGCATGGTGATGCTGATCGAACCGCTGCAGGCCTGCCTGCAGGCGATCCGCGATGCCGATCCGACCCCGGCCAGGGTGATCTACCTCAGCCCGCAGGGGGCGCCGTTGACCCAGGCCAAGGTCCGTGAACTGGCGGCGCTGCCGCGCATGGTCCTGCTCTGTGGCCGCTACGAGGGCATCGACGAGCGCTTCCTGGAAGCCAATGTGGACGAGGAGATTTCCCTCGGCGACTACGTACTGTCCGGCGGCGAGCTGGGCGCAGCGGTCATCATCGACGCCGTGGCCCGCCTGCAGGAGGGGGCCCTGAACGACGCTGAATCGGCGGCCCAGGACAGCTTCGAGGGCGACCTCGGCCTGCTCGACTGCCCGCATTACAGCCAGCCGGCCCAGCACCCGCTGGGTGACGTGCCGGAGGTGCTGCGCTCGGGCAACCACGCGGCCATCGCCGCCTGGCGCCGCCAGCAGTCGCTGGTCCGTACCGCCCAGCGGCGCCCGGACCTGCTGGATGAACAGGCGCTGGGCAAGGCCGACCGGAAGCTGCTGGAGCAGGGCCGCCAGGCCCGGAAACAATAGGCCAGCCCCTAGCGCAGGGCGGGCGTTATCGGCTATCATGGCCAATTCCCGCCGGCCCCGGCTGGCGTGCGCAGTACCCAAAACAAACGTGCAGCACAGTCCGGTGACTGCATGAGCCTACGTTGTCGAATCGACACGCCCACCCGAACAAGAATCGGTGTAACCCATGAGCAAGCTGAACAAGTCCATCGTCGCGGAATTCGAATCCGCCCAGATCACCCGCGAACTGCCGAAGTTCAGCCAGGGCGACACCGTTGTCGTCAACGTGAAGGTGAAGGAAGGCAACCGTGAGCGCGTGCAGGCCTACGAAGGCGTTGTGATCGGCACCAAGAATGCCGGCCTGAACTCCTCGTTCACCGTCCGCAAGATCTCGCACGGCTACGGCGTCGAGCGCGTCTTCCAGACCCACAGCGCCATCATCGACTCGGTCGAAGTGAAGCGCCGCGGCAAGGTCCGCGCCGGCAAGCTGTACTACCTGCGTGGCCTGGAAGGCAAGGCTGCCCGCATCAAGGAAGACCTGGCTGCCGCTGCGCAGGCCAAGGCTGCCCGTCTGGCCGAAAAGGCCTGATAGACAACTCCGGTTGTTGCCGCGACGGCCGCCTTCGGGCGGCCGTTTGCGTTTGTGCTGATGCATCCGCTAGGTTCGTGCGATGAACAAGAACGACCTGCGCTATCCCGACCGCATCCGCGCGGCGCTTCGTCTGCTGGACGACAAGGGTCTGCCGCGCGCGCAGTCCGCACCGTTGCTGCATCGGACGCTGTGGCGGATGGGCGTCGCTGTGCCGCCGCCGATCCTGGCCGGTTTCCGCATCAACGCGCTGGTGCAGGGGCTGCTGTTCGGCCTGTTCTGGTGCGCCCTGATGTGGCTGCTGCTGTGGCAGGGCGGTGAGCGTCCACTCGGCCTGCTGCTGGGTGCCGGATTGCTGGCGGGCGGCCTGTTCGGTGTGGTGATGGCGCTCCTGATGCGCTCGCTTCAACGCCAACGACAGCTGCCCGAATGGCGCCAGTTCCTCGCCTCGCTGGCGGACTGAAGCGATGGCGCAGTGCGCCGTGACCGCAGGCCGCCGATGGCGTTAGTCTGCGGCTTCATTCCCATGCATGCGCCGTGCGATGCCTTCCAAGCGAGCCGCACCTTCCACTGCACCCCGGCTCCTGTCCGGGGGAAATCCGCAGATCGCCAAGGGCGAGGGTGATGCGCCGGTGCAGGCGTACATCGCCGCCATGCCGGACTGGAAGCAGCCTGTCGGCGCACGCCTCGACGCACTGATCGGCCAAGCCGTGCCCGGCGTGCACAAGGCGGTGAAGTGGAACTCGCCGATGTACGCGGTGGCCGCCGATGCCGGCTGGTTCCTCAGCTTCCATTGCTTCGCCCGTTACATCAAGGTCGCGTTCTTCCGCGGCGCGGCCCTGCAACCGATGCCACCGGAGCCGTCCAGAAGCGCCGATACCCGCTACCTGCACATCACGCAGGAGGGCATGCTGGATGAAGCGCAGTTCCTCGAGTGGGTCCGCCAGGCCGCTGCATTGCCCGGCGAACGCATGTATGCCCGCCATTCCGCACGTTCCGCCGACGAGAGCACACGATGACCACGCATGCACCGAACCCCGACGACGCCGGAACACCCGCGGCCGCACTGATCGATGCGCGCATCGCGGAACTGGGTGACTGGCGCGGTGAAACGCTGGCACGCGTTCGGGCGCTGATCCATGAGGCGCTGCCGGAGGTGCAGGAAACCTGGAAATGGCGGGGCACACCGGTATGGGAGCATCACGGCATCCTGTGCACCGGTGAGACCTACAAGCAGGCAGTGAAGCTGACCTTCGCCCAGGGGGCGGCCTTGCCGGACCCGAAGCGCCTGTTCAACGCCAGCCTGGAAGGCAACACGCGGCGCGCGATCGACATCCATGAAGGCACCATGCCCGATGCCACGGCGTTCAAGACCCTGATGCGCGCGGCGGCCAAGCATAACGCCGCGAAGAACAAGCGGTAGCGCCGGGCCATGCCCGGCAGATTTCCGGCAACCCGTGCGCTCGCCGGGCGTGGTCCGGCGCTACCGGGTCACGGCATCCGGGTCCGCCACCGGTGACGGCGGGCAGGCGGGAATCTCCGACGGTGTGGCAATCGCCTCGGCCTTCGCGGGTGTGCTGATCATCTTCGCCTTGCGCCACCCCCCCCAGCGGTAGTACGCCAGCGACAGCAGCATCGACACCAGAGAACTGACCGGGAAACTCCACCAGATGGCATCTGCGCCCCAATAGGGCTGCAGCAGTTCGGCGAACGGAACGCGCACGCCCCACAGTGACGCGGCCAGGATCAGCAGCGGTGGAATCACCGCACCCGTCGAGCGCACCACGCCGGAAATCACGAAGCTCACGCCGAAGAACAGGAACGAGCCAATCACCACATGGTTGAGGTGGCGCGCGATCTGCAGCGACTCGCTGCCCTGCGGCAGGAACAGGGCCAGCGAGTACTGGTCCAGCAGCACCAGCGGCAGGATCAACGCACCGGTCAGCAGGAAATTGAACAGCACGCCCTTGCGTGCGGTGCCGCGCACGCGATCCCACTGCTGGGCACCCACGTTCTGTGCGGCCATCGTCGAACAGGCCGCGCCGATCGCCATCGCCGGCATCTGCACGTAGTTCCACAATTGCAGCGAGGCGCCATAGGCCGCTGCGGTTTCGGTGCCGTACTGGTTGACCATGGTCATCAGCAGGATCACCGACAGCGAGATCAGCACCATCTGCAGGCCCATCGGCACGCCTTTGACCACCAGTGCCTTCAGGATGGTCAGGTCCAGCTTGAACAGGCGCATGTCGGCGCGACCCAGCCACAGCGTGTGGCGCTTGTGCCGCATGTACAGCAGCAGGCCGCCCAGCGAGAGGGTCTGCGACACCAGCGTGGCCCAGGCCGAACCGGCGATGCCCAGCTCCGGGAACGGACCCATGCCGAAGATCAGTACCGGATTCAATGCAATATCCAGCACCACCGACAGCAGCAGGAAGCGGAACGGCGTACGCGAGTCACCGGCACCGCGCAGCGCGGCGCTGAGGAAGGCAAAGGCATACAACGTCGGCATGGCCAGGAAGATGATGCGCAGATAGGCCTCGGCCAGTGGCAGCGAGGCCGCCGGCGTACCCATCGCCGCCAGCAGCGGGTGGGCCATGAACCAGCCGGCGATGGCGATGATCGCCGACAGGCCGATGAAGAACGTGGCGCTGGTGCCGACCACGCGCCGTGCCTGGGCGATATCCCGTGCACCGATGGCCTGGCCGATCAGGATGGTGGAGGCCATGCCGAAGCCGAACACCGAACCGATCAGGAAGAACATGATGTTGTTGGCGTTCGCGGTGGCGGTCAGTGCCGCTTCGCCGAGGAAGCGCCCGACCCATACCGCGTTCACCGAACCGTTCAGCGACTGCGCGATGTTGCCCGCCAGGATCGGCAGCGAGAACAGCAGGAGATTGCGGCCGATCGGGCCGGCGGTCAGGTCAAGCGGCGCTTTGGCCATGGGGTGGTGATCGAATCCCGGGAGGCGCACACTAGCACCAAGCCGGTTCGCGGGATGTGGCAATGCATCAACGACAGCAGGTGAGGTCGATGACGTTGGCCTTGATTGGCGGCCTGTTGGCCGCATGTTCGTCGGGAGACCGGCTGGGCGATACCCAGGTGCGGCCGACCGACCGCCCCGAATGCCTGGTCGGCAGCCAGCGCCAGGATCTCGCTGCCGGAGCACCGACCTTGATCGGGGGCAGCGGCTGCCGCACCGACCCCGACAATCCGCGCCCCCTGAACAAGCGAACGGAGTAGTACCTGCCGATGCCTGAGCTTTCCCCGCTGTCGCCCAGTGTCCGTCTGGACATCTGGTTGTGGGCGGCCCGCTTCTTCAAGACCCGCAGCCTGGCCAAGCAGGCCATCGAAACCGGCAAGGTCAGCGTGGCCGGTCAGCGGCCGAAGTCCTCGCGCGCGGTGCGCGTGGGTGAGCACCTGCTGGTTGATCGCGGCGAGGAGCATTTCGAGATCCAGGTGATGGGCCTGAGCGACCAGCGCGGGCCTGCCCCGGTCGCGCACCAGCTGTATGCCGAGAGCGAGGCCTCGAAGGCACGGCGCGCCGAGCAGCGCGCACTGCGCATCGCCGCGCGCGACGGCTTCCAGCCACCGGAGCACAAGCCGGACAAGCGCGCGCGGCGTCTGATCCGCGCGCTGGGCGACATCGACGCGCTGTAACGCGAACGCCCCCAAGCAGCGCCGGGCCATGCCCGGCGAGCCCTTCAGTGGTAGCACCGGGCCATGCCCGGTGGGCCTTCCGACAGCAGCGCCGGGCCTGCCGGTGATCAGCCGTGCAGGTCGTATCGGTCCAGCTCCATCACCCGGGTCCACGCCGCGACGAAGTCCTGCACGAACTTCTTCTCGCCGTCTGCACTGCCATAGACCTCTGCCAGCGCACGCAGCACCGCATTGGATCCAAATACCAGATCAGCACGGGTCGCGGTCCAGCGTGCGGCGCCGTCGTTGCGGCTGCGGCCTTCGTAGGTTTCACGACCGGTGGCCTTCCACTGCGTGCCCATGTCCAGCAGGTTGACGAAGAAGTCGTTGCTGAGTGTCCCGGGCCGATCGGTGAAGACGCCATGCGCGCTGCCATCGGCGTTGGCACCCAGTACGCGCAGGCCACCGACCAGCACGGTCAGTTCCGGAGCGGTCAGCGTCAGCAGTTGCGCCCGGTCGATCAGCAGCGCTTCGCCCGGAACGCTGTAGGCGCCCTTGAGGTAGTTGCGGAATCCATCGGCCGCCGGTTCCAGCACCGCGAACGATTCCACGTCGGTCTGTTCCTGGCTGGCGTCGGTACGGCCCGGCGTGAACGGTACGCTGATGTCGTACCCACCGGCCTTGGCGGCCTGTTCGATGCCCACGCCACCGGCCAGCACGATCAGGTCGGCCAGCGACACCTGCCTTTCACTGCCGGCATTGAACCCGCTCTGCACCTTTTCCAGCGCGGCCAGCACCTTGGCCAGACGGGCGGGCTGGTTTACCGGCCAGTCCTTCTGCGGTGCCAGGCGGATGCGCGCACCATTGGCGCCGCCCCGCTTGTCCGAGCCACGGAAGGTGGAGGCCGACGCCCAGGCCGTGGAGACCAGTTCAGAGACGCTCAGGCCGCTTGCGGCGATCGCCTGCTTCAGGGTGGCCACGTCCTTGGCATCAATGAGCGGGTGCTTTGCGACCGGCAGCGGATCCTGCCAGATGAATTCTTCGGCCGGTACTTCCGGACCCAGATAGCGTGCGCGCGGCCCCATGTCGCGATGGGTCAGCTTGAACCAGGCGCGCGCGAACGCATCGGCAAACGCCTGCGGATCGGCCAGGAAGCGGCGCGAGATCTTTTCGTAGGCGGGATCCATGCGCAGCGACAGATCGGTGGTCAGCATGGTCGGACGGTGCTTCTTCGAGGCGTCGTGCGCATCGGGAATGACCGCTTCGGCATCCTTGGCCACCCATTGATGCGCGCCGGCCGGACTCTTGGTCAGTTCCCATTCGTACTTGAACAGGTTCTCGAAGAAGTCATGGCTCCACTGCGCAGGGGTACGGGTCCAGGTGACTTCCAGGCCACTGGTGATGGTGTCGCCGCCCTTGCCGCTGCCGAAGCTGTTGGCCCAGCCCAGGCCCTGGCTCTCCAGATCGGCCGCTTCAGGCTCCTTGCCGACGTTGTCTGCCGGGCCGGCGCCATGGGTCTTGCCGAAGCTGTGCCCGCCTGCGATCAGCGCCACCGTCTCTTCATCGTCCATTGCCATGCGGCCGAACGTGTCACGGATGTCATGTGCAGCCAGTACCGGGTCGGGGTTGCCGTCAGGGCCCTCGGGATTCACATAGATCAGGCCCATCTGCACTGCGGCCAGCGGGTTCTCCAGCTTGCGCGAATGCACGTCGCCATCGGCATCGTCATCGGACACCAGCACGCCGTGGGATTCCACCACGCCTTCGGAGCCGTGCTTGTAGCGCACGTCACCGCCCAGCCATGTGGTTTCGCGGCCCCAGTACACATCCTGATCCGGTTCCCAGGTATCGGGACGGCCACCGGCGAAGCCCAGTGTCTTGAAGCCCATCGACTCCAGCGCGACATTGCCGGTCAGGATCAGCAGGTCGGCCCAGGAGATGGCCTGGCCGTACTTCTGCTTGATCGGCCACAGCAGGCGTCGCGCCTTGTCCAGGCTGACGTTGTCCGGCCAGCTGTTGAGCGGAGCGAAGCGCTGCTGGCCGCGGCCGCCGCCACCGCGGCCATCACCGATGCGATAGGTGCCGGCGCTGTGCCACGCCATGCGGATGAACAGGCCGCCGTAGTGACCGAAATCGGCCGGCCACCAGTCCTGCGAGTCCGTCATCAGTGCTTTCAGGTCTGCCTTCAGCGCGGCATAGTCCAGGCTCTTGAACGCCGATGCGTAATCAAAGCCGGCATCGAGCGGGTTGGAGCGCGCGGAATGCTGGTTGAGCAGGTCCACGCGCAGCTGGTTCGGCCACCAGTCGCGGTTGGTCGTCGCGTCACCGACGACGGCATGGTTGAAGGGGCACTTCGCTTCGCTTTTCATGGGTCTCTACCTGTGGACTGGCGAAAGGTGGAATCGGGGGAGGCCCGACCCACATTAGGTGGCGCCTGTGGATCGGTAAATTCGATTGATTCAACCAATGCGATAGTGTCTGTCTATTAGGTCCGGGGCTTGTACGGGTGTGTGCGATCAGCGCTTGAGCAACCCCGCGCCGAGCTTCAGCAGGTCGCTGGCCCCGAACTGGCCGTCGCCGTCCTGATCGAGCACCCCGCCCAGCATGCTGCCGATGCCGCCGGACTGCTGCGCCTCCTGGCCGAGGGCGCTGCTGAGTTCGCTGGCGTTGCCCTGCTGGGCGAAGCGCTGGGCCAGGAAGGACATGACGATGGGCGCAAGGATCGCCAGCAGCTTGCCGGAGGTGCCGCTGTCCAGGCCGGTCTTCTGGCCAAGCACCTGCGCGGCCTGCGGCTGCTGGCCACCGAAGATGTGGCCGAGGATGCCGGCCCCATCGGTGGCGCCGCTGCCGCCGCCACCCATCACTGCGCCGAGGATGCTGCCGAGGTCGAAGCCGCCACCCCCACCAGTGCCCAGATGGTCACGCTGCAGCGCATTGAGCAGGGACTGCGCGCCCTGCGGCTCGCTGGCGTTCTGGCCCATCGCGCCCAGCAGCAGCGGCAAGGCGCTGCCCACCGCCTGGGTGGTCTGGCTGCTGTCCAGGCCGAGCTGCTGGGAAACCTGCTGCAGGCCCTGCCCCTGCTGCAGCTGCTGGAAGAGGGATGCGGCGAGGGATTCGGTGTTCATGGCGGTCTCCGTTCTGTGAAGGAAGGACCGCCCGAGCATAACGCCGCCTGCACGACGGAAATGCGAAGGCTGCCGGGCGCAGGCTCGGCTCCGCCGGGGGGAGCGGGGGGCGGCGTTGCGCCGGCCCCACGCACGCTGCAACGCGCGCTCGCCTGTCGGTTACAGCAGTGACTTCAGCCGATACAGCGCTTCCAGCGCCTGTTTGGGCGTCAGTTCGTCCGGATCGATGGCGGCCAGCGCCTCCTGCGCCTTGCTGGACGGGGCATTGAACAGGCCGAACTGCTGCGGGGCATCCAGCGCCTGAGGGGCCAGCTCCGCCGCATGGCTCTCGCTGCCCCGTTGCTCCAGTTCGGCCAGGCGCCGCCGCGCCTGTGCCACGGTCGATCGAGGCAGGCCAGCCAGCGCGGCCACCTGCAGTCCGAAGCTGCGGTTGGCCGGGCCGTCCTTCACAGCGTGCATGAACACCAGCGCTTCGCCATGCTCGACCGCATCCAGGTGCACGTTGGCGATACCGCTGCGGCCGCCCTCGTGCTGCTCGTCGGCCAGCGCGGTCAGCTCGAAATAGTGGGTGGCGAACAGTGTGTAGCAGCGGTTCTCGTAGGCGAGGTGGCGGGCCACCGCGTCGGCCAGGGCAAGGCCGTCATAGGTGGAGGTGCCGCGGCCGATCTCATCCATCAGCACCAGCGAATGTGGGCTGGCGTGATGCAGGATGTAGCTGGTCTCGGCCATTTCGACCATGAAGGTCGACTGCCCGCGGGCGAGATCGTCGCCGGCGCCGATGCGGGTCAGGATGCGGTCGATCGGGCCGATCACAGCGCGGCTGGCCGGCACGAAGGAGCCGATGTGGGCCAGAAGCACGATCAGTGCATTCTGCCGCATGTAGGTGGATTTACCGCCCATGTTCGGGCCAGTGATGACCAGCATCCGGCGGCCCGGGTGCAGGTCCAGATCGTTCGGCTCGAAGGGCTGCTCGCGCA
This sequence comes from Stenotrophomonas sp. STEN147, assembly GCF_056757995.1. NCBI lineage: Bacteria > Pseudomonadati > Pseudomonadota > Gammaproteobacteria > Lysobacterales > Lysobacteraceae > Stenotrophomonas > Stenotrophomonas sp. STEN147. Next base: position 346,562 of record NZ_JBRRCG010000001.1, on the reverse strand, counting down.
CGGCTTCCACGACAGGGTGACGGCCGCGCTCGATCTTCAGGCAGGGTGCCGTTTCCAGTTCCGGGCGCGACCAGTCCAGTGCCTGCGCGCGCTCGGCGAATGCGGCCAGCACATCCAGTTCGCTCAACGCGGCGGCACACTGCTTCAGCGGCTCCAGCTGTGCGCCCAGCGTGTCCAGCAGCTGCTCGTACAGGAACTTCTCGCGCGACAGCGAGCGGTCGCGCGCGGACAGTACCTTGTCCTCGAACGCCTTCAGTTCTTCGGTGATGTAGCGCTCGGCGTTGGTAAGGGTCTGGCGGCGCGTGTAGTGCACCGGTGCGCGGTCGGCCTGGCCCTTGCTGATCTCGATGTAATAGCCGTGCACACGGTTGTAGCCGACCTTCAGTGTGGCAATGCCGCTGCTTTCCCGCTCGCGCCGTTCAAGGTCGACCAGGAACTGGTCGGCGTTCGTGGACAGGCGCCGCAGCTCATCCAGCTCCTCGTCGAAGCCATCGGCCAGCACGCCGCCATCGCTGAGTTTCAGCGGCGGCATTTCAGCGATGGCACGTGCGAGCAGCTGCGCGCAGTCATCATGCTCGCCCAGCGCGGCGTACAGCGCCTGCAGGCGTGGCGAGTCCAGCGGCGCGAGCACGTCGCGCACCGCCGGCAACAGGCCCAGGCCATCGCGCAGTGTCGAGAAATCGCGGGGGCGTGCCGAGCGCAGGGCGACGCGGGTGAGGATGCGCTCGAGGTCACCCAGGCGACGGAACTGTTCGCGGATGTCGCCATCGCTGCCGCGATCGATCAGCGTCGCTACCGCATGGTGGCGCTGCACCAGCACCTCGCGCAGGCGCAACGGGCGATGCAGCCAGCGACGCAGAAGGCGGCCGCCCATCGGCGTGACGGTGCTGTCGAGCACGCCCAGCAGGGTGTTGCGGGTATCACCGTCGACCCGCGTATCCAGCTCCAGGTGGCGGCGGGTCGCGGCGTTCATGGCGATCGCCTCGCCGGCGGTTTCCATCGCGATCGAGGTCAGGTGCGGCAGGCGCTGCTTCTGGGTTTCTTCAACATAGCCGAGCAGGGCGCCTGCGGCGGCCGTGGCGCGTGGCTTGTCGTCGATGCCGAAGCCGCTCAGGTCATGCAGCTTGAAGAAGGCCAGCAGCTGCCGACGACCGCTGTCCGCATCGAACAGCCATGGCGCGCGCCGACGCACACCGCTGCGCTGGCGCAGGAAGTCCGGCCAGTTCTCCTCGTCCGGCACCAGCAGCTCGGCCGGCTCCAGGCGCGCCAGCTCGGCTTCCAGCGCGTCGTCGGTGTCGACCTCGTTGACCAGGAAGCGGCCACCGGCGAGGTCGGCCCAGGCCAGGCCGTAGCCCTGCCGGGTGCGCGACAGGGCCATCAGCAGGGTGTCGCGGCGTTCGTCGAGCAGTGCTTCGTCGGTGACCGTACCGGGGGTGACGATGCGGACCACCTTGCGCTCGACCAGCCCCTTGGCCAGGGCCGGGTCGCCGATCTGCTCGCAGATCGCCACGGATTCGCCCAGCGCCACCAGGCGTGCCAGGTAGCCTTCGTAGGCATGCACGGGCACACCGGCCATCGGAATCGGGGCGCCGCCGGAACTGCCGCGCTGGGTCAGGGTGATGTCGAGCAGGCGTGCAGCCTTGCGTGCATCGTCGTAGAACAGCTCGTAGAAGTCGCCCATGCGGAAGAACAGCAGCAGATCCGGGTACTCGGACTTCGCTGCGAAGAACTGCTTCATGAGGGGCGTGTGTTCTGCACTGGTCTTCGATGCAGACGGTTTCGCTTTTGAATCAGTGGTTTGCAAGAGAGCTTCCTACCGGTTGTAGCGGTCGATCCGGGGCCACGGCGGCGGCAGTGACTCAAACAGGATCACATTGATGGTGCGACAGGCACACAGCGGATCGACCATGGATACGGTTGTTGCGACGCAGGCAGATGCCCGGCGCCGTCGACGCACCAAGTTTAAGCTGACCTACCGGCAAATCTGCCAACGGGGCATTATCGGCCGAGACATCACGCAGGAGGTGGAGCTGTGACGCGGCGATTCGGTCCATTGTGGGTGATTGCGATCCTCTTCGCGCCGCTGGCAGCCAGCGGTGGGACGCCTGCTGACCCGGAGCTGCGCGGCGAGCTCCTGCGGATGAAGGATGCCGATCAGGCGGTCCGGGACCTTCCGCTGACCACGGAGGGCGAGGAGAAGGTGCTCAGTGCCGTCGATGCGGTGCATACCGCTCGGCTGAAGGCGATCGTTGCGGCCCATGGCTGGCCGACCGTGGCGCAGGTGGGCCAGGACGGGGCGGACGCGGCCTGGCTGCTGGCCCACACGCCGACAAGGATCCGGCGTTCCAGCGCTCTGTTGCGGAAGCCATGGCGCCCTTGGTAGCGACGGGGCAGGTCAAAGCGTCCAGTTACGCCTACCTCTGGGACCGCACCCACGACCCCCAGCGCTATGGAACGCAGGGGCGTTGTGTAGACCCGGGGCGTTGGGAACCACGCGCGGTTGAAGCACCTGAGACGCTTGACGAGCGTCGCGCTCGAATGGGCCTGGCGCCCATGGCGGAGTATCAAGCGATGGTCTCCAGGCATTGCGAGCAGTTTGGGCGTTAAGATCGGATCAGCATTGGGGCACTGCGCGCGGAGAGGCAGGGGTGAGGCCTGCTTTTCTGAAAGGGACCTTGGCAGCCCCAGACAACTCCGGTGGGCCAACGTGGTGTTGCAGGGCTTGCGGGTGGGCAACGACTTGGCGGGGGATGGACGCATGAGCGCTTTCGTAGGTGGTGCGAAGAGGCTGCTTTGGACGGTGCTGGCAGTGGGCACTTTCACGGTGCCGGTGGCGGCGCGCGATATGGAAGCGGCGTCGCACGCTCCGGCTGCAGCCCCGCACGCGATGGACATCCCCTTCGAGCGCTTCACGCTCCCCAATGGGCTGCGTGTCATCGTGCACACCGACCGGAAGGCGCCCATCGTGGCAGTTCACCTGTGGTATCAGGTCGGATCCGGTGATGAGCCTGTCGGTCGCACGGGTTTTGCGCACCTCTTCGAGCATTTGATGTTCCGCGGCACCGAGCACTACCGCGACGCCTACTACGGCCCGCTGCAACGCGTGGGCGCCACCGACGTCAATGCCACGGTTACGCCGGAGCGCACCAACTACATGCAGGTGGTTCCCTCCACGGCGCTGGACCTGGCGCTCTGGATGGAGTCCGATCGCATGGGGCATCTGCTGGGTGCCATCGACCAGAAGGCGCTGGACACCGAACGGGGCATTGTCGAGAACGAGAAGCTGCAGCGGCGTGGCGTGCCTTACGGACTCGTATGGGAGCAGCTCTCCCGGTCAAGCTACCCGCCGGGGCACCCGTACCATCATTCGACTTTCGGATCCGCACGCGATCTGCAGGCGGCCACGCTTGCCGACGTCCAGGATTGGTTCCGGACCTGGTACGGCCCAAACAACGCGGTGCTGGTGCTGTCAGGCGATGTCGGCGTTGAAGAGGCCAGGAAGAAGGTCGAGTCCTATTTCGGGCATATCCCAGCGGCGCCCGACGTAACAAGGGATCCCGTGGACGTCGCCAAGCGGGCGTCCACCACCCGGGAAACGTTGTCCGATCAGGTGCCTCAAGCGCGCGTTCACCGGACATGGAACATCGCAGCTCGCGGGACGTCGGACTTTGATCAGCTGCGGGTGTTGGCTCACATTCTGGGAGGAGGCAATGCCTCCCGGCTGGGCAAGCGCCTGGTGCACTCCGATCAACTTGCCACTGACGTCACGGCCGAGGCAGGGGGGCAGCTCGGATCGCGCTTCATGATCGTCGCCAACGTGCGCGACGGCATCGATCCGTCGACCGTGGAAGCCGCCATCGAGGCTGAGCTTCAGCGTCTGCTGACGGACGGTCCCACCCTCGATGAGGTGCAACGCGCGCGGACCGCGATGCGGGCCGAGTTCGTGAAGAGCATCGAGCGAAACGGTGGGATGGACGGAAAGGCAGAAGTGCTCGCCGCCTGTGAGGTATTTGAAGGCGATGCAGGCTGTTATCGGCGGTCCGGCGACGTGGTGGCAGCCGCCACGCCGGACCAGCTGGTTCGCGTCGCTCGCCGTTGGCTGGGACAGGGGGATCACATCCTGACGGTCATTCCAGGCGCCCGCGCTGCGTTCGCTGAGGAGGCCGTGCCGGTTGACGCGGTGTCCCACGCGCAAGGCCCGGGCAAAACCCATCGCGCTGCAGCACCGGGCGTGGATCGCAGCGCAGGGCCGCCGATTCCTGGAAGCTATCCGGAGTTGAGATTCCCTGCGATCGAGCGGGCGGCGCTGTCGAACGGCACCCACGTGATCCTGGCTCGACGGGACGACGTCCCGCTTGTTCGCATGTCCTATCAGTTCCCGGTGGATCCCGCGGCAACTGCGGGTCTGGCAGACATGGCGTTGAGCATGCTGGCGGAAGGGGCCGGGGAGTACGACGCTCTGGCGTTCGCGGCGCGCGCTGAATCGCTGGGGGCGGAGCTGGGTTCCAGCGTCGACGTGGGCAGCGGCGCGGTGACCCTGGTCGGTCTCAGAGACACGCTTGACGATTCGGTTGCGCTGTACGCGGACATGCTGCGCCGACCGCGTTTTGAGCCGGCAGCAATGGAGCGCATGCGTGCGGGCAGGCAGGGCGCCCTTCGAGAGGAGGCGGCCAACCCGCAGCGCTTGGCCACGAGCCTTCTCCCTGCGTTGCTGTTCGGGCTGGATCACCCTTACGCGCAAGCCTTCGGACGCGGCACCGTGGCATCCGTTGAGGCTTTGCGCCGCGATGACCTCGTGGAGTTCCACCGCGCCTGGATCCGGCCGGAGCGGGGCACGCTTGTCGTGGTCGGGGATACGACGCTCCAGGAGCTGGTCCCGGTCCTTGAGAGGCATCTGGGTGACTGGCGCGGGTCGGGTGGAATCCCTGAGGTGCGCATCGACGACCACCTGCCGGCGCAGACGAGGCCACGGGTGTATCTGGTAGACAGCCCTGGCGCTCTGCAGGCCACCCTGGTGGCCGGGCAACTGGTCGCGCCGAGTTCAGCCCCCCGGACGTTGGCCTTCGAGGTCGCCAATTCCGTCCTGGGCGGATCGCCAAGCGCGCGCCTCAACATGAATCTACGAGAGGCCAAGGGCTGGTCCTACGGGGTGATCTCCAGTGCGGCCAATGCCCCCATAGCGCGACCCTGGCGCGTGGTGGCGCCGGTGCAGTCCGACCGCGTGGCGGAGGCCATGGCGGAGATTCATCGCGAGATTGCGGAGTACGCGTCCGGACCGGCGCCTGCCAGGCAGGACGAGGTTGCTCGCTTCCGGGACAGCCAGGTGCGGCGTCTGGCGGGCAGTTTCGAGACACGGGAGGCCGTCGCCTCGGAGATCGCAGACATCGTGCGGTTCGACCGGCCAGACGATTGGACCACACAGCGCAGCAGCGCTCTCCGACAACTCGATCTCAACGAGGTCCGGGCCGCTGCTGCCGCGCTGGATGCCGACAGGTTGACGTGGGTCGTGGTGGGTGACCTGTCCCGTGTCGAGGCACCCGTGCGCGCCATGGGCTTCGGGGAGGTAACAGTGATTGACTCACAAGGACATCCTGCTGGCGGGCGGCCCGACGAGAAGCGCTGAGTCGCACACTCCTTCAGTTCAGGCCGAGGGGGGAGGGGAGCGAATGCCGGCCCGCGGATCCCGCAGGATGCCGAGCCAGGGCTCGACGATCTGCTCGAATGCAAACACGTGTTCCCGGTGCAGGTCCATGCCGCTGAGGTAGTGGCGGATGCTGCGTTCGAATTCATCGGCCGCGTCCAGATTGCCTGCGTTCGTGCGGAGCAGAAGAACGGTGGCCGCTTCCAGTGCCGCCACACGGACATGCATCCGGTTCATGGCCCCCTGGAGGCGCAGCAAGGCATCCCGCGTCTCAGTGTTCATCGGACCTCCCGGGGAAGATCGCTGCATCGGTCCGCGAACCTGCGAGCCGCCGCTGCAGAGTGAGAGCGACACTCGGATCAATGAGGGCAACCTCCTGGTTGGATGCCAGGCAGACCCGGTGGCTGCAGAGCGGCAATCCCTGCCCATCGTTGCTGATGGGGTGGACGTGGCCGAGCGGGACACTCTCGATGGTGAGCACCTGGTCAAGCGCCAGGGCGACAAGCTGGACGCCGGCCTGCACCAGCAGCATCGCCGGGCAGCGGGCACCGTAGCGGGTGCCGCCCGTGACAAGGCCAAGATCCACGACGGGCACCGTCTGCCCGCGTACGGACACGCGGGACAGGCCGTCCGTACCCCGGGTCAGAGCCTCCGGACCACGTATTTCCACCGCCGATTCAACATCGATCCCGAACAGCGCCGCACCGGCACGAACAAGCACCAGTTCCAGGAACGGCTGCGGTGACGCGTGGTGTGCGGGAGCGGTGGCAAGCGAGGGGGCACGGTGGTCGATGGCGTCCGCGCGGGGCAACCGCTTGACGAACTCCTCGAAGCGCATGCGGCTGACCGCCTGCCGGTTGTGGCAGCAGGGGCAGACCAGGATCCCTGCGCCGCGCAGATCGGTCAGGCCTGCGCCCGCCTTCAGCATCGCGGTGTGGTTGCACGCACGGCATGTCGCTTGCACGGCGTGCAGGCGTGTCAGCGCGCCTTCAGTGGTCAGGTCTCCCTGAACAAGGCGAAGCAGAAAGGAACCTGTGTTGGCCACTGGCAGACTTCTCGGATGGATCAGGAGCAGGCAACTGCCCCGGGATTCTCGGCGGCTTCCATGAAGGGATCAAACGCACGCCGCGTAGTCCATCCGCGGGTGCAGGCCTGGCTCATTCGAGCAGGTGGGGCGCAACAGTGAGTCTATCGGTCAGTTCGTTCGCACTGATGGGCCTGCACAATGCAAAGCCCTGGATCTGGTCGCATCCGAGCTCCCGCAGCGTGGTGACCTGGTCGGCAGTTTCAGCCCCCTCAGCGACGGCGGTGTAGCCCAGATCATGGGCCAGGCCGATGATGGCACGGACTTTCAGGCGGGCCCGCGTGTCGGTCGAGATTCCATCAATCAGCGATTTGTCCAGCTTCAGCGTGTGGATCGGCAGTTCGGTCAGGTATGCGAAGTTGCTGTAGCCGCTGCCGAAGTCGTCCAATGCCAGGCGGATTCCCGCCGATGCCATCCGCCTGAGCTGCTCGCCGGGCACGGAGTTCACCCGCAACCATTCTCCTTCGGTGATCTCGATCTCGAGGTCGCTGCAGCGCAGCCCCTCGGCATGGATCCTGGCGACCAGCGCATCGGCCATGCCGGCACGGGCCACATTCCGTGCAGACAGATTGATCGACAGGCCCAGCGTGATGCCGTCGCGTCTCCAGCATGACAGCTGCTCCAGCGCTCGGTCGACGACCCACTCCGTGACCTTCTCCATCAGTGCGTTACGTTCGAATACCGGGATGAATTCGGCAGGGCTGACCGGGCCAAGCCGAGGATGATCCCAGCGGATCAGCGCCTCCGCTGACACCGCACTGAGATCAGACCCGCGGAAACGAGGCTGGTAGACCAGATGGAATTCGTCGTGGCGCAGGCCGTCGCGGGCGCCGGCAAGCAGGTGATACTCGCGCCGCAGACTTTCATCGCGCGGGGCGGAGTACCAGCAGTAGGTGACCTGGCTGGACACTGCCCAGTGAAGTCCCACGAACATCCTGCGGATGATGTCGTCGGCGCTGTCCTTGCCGGTTTCGGCCTGGCAGAGGCCGACGTGGACGAGGGGCCGGAGGGGCTGCGCTGCACCCTCCCTTGGCTGCGTCAGGCGCAGGTACAGCGCTTCCACCAGGCGCTCGACGGCGTCACGGGTGGGCAGCTCCACGAGGAAGGCGAAACGGCTGCCGCCCATATGGTGGACCTCCGCCTGGCCGTCCAGGGCGGCCTCGATGCGTGCTGCGTCCTGCCTGACCCGCGTCTCCAGCCAGGCCATGCCGAAGGCCTGGCAGGGCTCGGCAGCATGCGGCAGGTCAAGGACATCGACGAGGACGGCGACGGGCGATCGGCCCGGCAACCGGCGCGATCGTGTGGTGTAGTCGATCGTGAAGGTATGTCTGTCCAGCAGCCCGCCGGAGAGCCCGTGGCAGCTGGACAACGCATGCAGCTGCAATGGGCGTGTCACCGCCCCGACAAGGGACGGCAACGTGCGCCGATCAGTGAAGGAGAGTTTCCTGGGCAGGCTTTCCATCGAAGGACCCCGGGCATCGAGGGCGGCGCGGCGTGGCGCCGCCCTCGGGGCTTACTGCCGGGCCACCAGGGTCAGCCCGGAATAGGTTCCTGTGAGGCGGATCATGTAGGTGACCGCCGAGGGCGAGCCGATCCGCACCGACTCCGAATTGGTCGGTCGGGTTGATTTCGCATCGTAATCGGAGGCGCTGGGGACGCGCTGCGCCGCTACATACAGCGATACGTCGCCTTTGCCGCCCAGCGTCATGATGGTCAACGGTGTGCCGGCCCGGGCGGTGAAACTGTAGGTCCGCTCTGCGGAGGTGCTTGACAGCCCGCGCAGTTCGACTGCGTTGCTCAGTTCCACATTCGGCGGGGTGCAGCTCTCGACGGTGGGATCGCAGGGTTCGGTGGTCGCGGCGGTTACCAGTGCATTGGCGTCGAGGATTCCCGCGCCCATCGGTGTGCTGGTGGGAATGCTGGCCGGGAAAGGACGCGCAGTGGATTTCAGCAGGTCCCGCATCTGGTCCCAGCGCAGCGGCGTGGTGGCCACGCTCTGGACCAGCGCTGCTGCGGCGGCCACATGGGGCGATGCCATCGAGGTGCCGGTATATCCTCCGATGCCGAACTCGGTCGTGGGGCGGGTGGTGCCCGTGTTGACGACCTGGAAGATGTAGCCGTTCGGATCTCCATCTACACCTCCACCGCCACCCGGCGCGGACAGGTCCACCCGGTTGCCCCAGCTGGAGTAGCTGGCCTTGCCGCCGGTGACACGCGTGGCGCCGACGCTGATCACATCCTTGCAGGAGGACATCGTGTAGGTGCCGGCATCGGCGTTGGAGTTGCCGGCTGCCACCACCACCATCGCACCGCGTCGGTTCACTTCGTCGATGGCGTCCTGGTAGATCTGCGGGCAGGCATCGGGCCCGTTGCTGCCCAGGCTCATGTTGAGCACTTCCGCCGGATTGGCATTGACCGGCAGGCCGGCAACGGTCGCGCCGACCGCCCACAACATGCCATCGGCAATGTCGCTGCCGTACCCGCCACACGAACCCAGCACACGCACCGGCAGAATCCTGGCGTTGTGGGCCAGACCGGCCAGACCGACACCGTTGTTGGTCTGCTGCGCGACGGTACCGGAGACGTGGGTGCCGTGCCAGGAGCTGTCGCGGGCGGCGTGCGGAGGCGCGCCCAGCGCCGTGCAGTAATTGGCTTCCATCCAGTCGCCCTGGTCCCAGCCACCGGCGACGCGGGCGTCGGTGTCGCGACGGGAGATCAAGCGGTCGGAGATCATGTCATAGCCCGGCAGCACGTTGTCCTTCAGGTCGGGCGTGTTTTCCACGACGCCGGTGTCGATCACCGCCACCACGACGCCTGCGCCGGTGGAGATGTCCCAGGCCTGGTCGGCGCGTACTCCACCGGTCTGATCGTGGAAGTTCCACTGCAGCTGGGCATATTGAGGATCATTCGGGATCAGTTTCGGCTGCACCATGCCGCGCCCGGTGTCGAGCGCCTGGTAGAGCCGGTCCACTTCGACCGACGTCACGCCGGGTTCGGCCGCCAGCTCGCGGACGAAGGCTGCCGTCTCGGCGGAGTTGAGCCGGCGTGAGGTCTGCACCACGTACCAGCCAGGTACGGCCATGTTGCGCAGGACACTGGCCCTGGCGGCCGGACGGGCGGCTGCGCGTGCCGTCGCCGCAGCCGCCGTGGTGATGCCTGAACGCTGCGCCGAGCTGGCGAGCGACTGCGTCAACAGGCTGCGTGACTGGGTGGTGGTGCCGGTGGTCTTGACGATGAAGCGCTGGCCGACCGACGGCTGGGCGGTCGATGTGGCGGCAGCCACGTTGCGCTTGATCACCTTGCTGGTATCCAGGTGTGGTGCGGCATGGGCGGCGCTGGTGGTGATCAACACCGAAACGATTGCAGCGGCCAGTGAGGTGTGGACGGACATGGTGGGTCTCCAGGGAAAGGGTGAAGCGCGTCGGAGCGGGAGTGGTCGGTGTCGCTCTGTCACAGGTCGATGCCGAAGCCCACGCCTGCGGAGGATTCGCCACCACTGAAGGCCCCGCCCAGACTGAAGGAGCCGCGTTCTCCGATCTTCCGTGCATAGCCCACCGACAGCGCCTGCTCGCCGCTCTGGAAGCCCGCACCGACCGCAATGCGCCCGCGTTCGCTGCGGGTGCCTGCGGCGTTGGTCGCCATGTTCAGCATCGCCGCGCTCATCGCACCCTGGCGGTCCAGGCGGCGGTCGACCGAGCTGAGGCGGCGGTCCACGTCCGTACGATAGGTTTCGAAGGAATCGTTCAATGCGGTGAACCGTGCATCGGTATAGGATTTCGCCGCGTTGACACCGGCATTGACCTGGCCCACGTTCGCCGCATCGGTCGCCTGGGTACCGGCGGCCACATGGGTGATCTGGCGCTCCGCACCGCTGGCACCGACCGACACCGTATCGGCGCGATCGGCGACCGAGCCGCGGCCCAATGCGACGGCGTTGTCGGCGGTGACGCTGGCACCTTGGCCGAGTGCGGTGCCGGAAGCGCTGCTGACGGAGGCCGACTCACCCAGGGCCACGGCGTTGCTGGCCTGGGCGCTGATGCGGCTGTTGGCACCGACGGCCGTGCTGCCGTCGGCATTGACCCGCGCGTTACCGCCCAACGCCGTATCGTTGGGTCCATGGGCGTAGGCGCCGGCGCCCAGCGCCACGCTGTTGTCCGCGTTGGCGGTCGCGCCGGATCCCACTGCCACGGCGTTGGTCCCTTCGCCCGCCTGGGCTGCGGAATCGCCTCCCACGGCGACCTGATCGTTGCGGCCATGACCTGCACCGACGTCCGCCTCGATGTCATCCAGTCGGGTGGTCAGCCTGCCGATCTGCACATCGATGGCTGCGAAACTGTCGGCGAAATTGCCGAGCGCACCCGACACCGCATCCAGCTGTGCCTTGTTGACCGCATCGGTTGCCGCCGTACCGGCCGCCACGTTGACGATCTGGCGTTCGCTGCCGGCGCGTCCCACCGAGATGGTGTTGTCACGATCGGCATAAGAGCCCGCACCGAGCGCCACCGCGCGGTCGACGGGGTGGGTCACGCCGTCGACGAACGACGGGTCGCCCACGGTTGCACCGCCGCCGATCGCCACCGACTCGCTGCCCCACACATCCGAATCCGTGCCGATCGCCACACTGTTGGTGAACAGCCGCGGTGTATCCCCCCAGAAATCGCCATTCCAGGTCATGCCGTCACCGACCACCACGCTGCCTTTGCCGGCGGCCCAGGCGCCATAACCGACTGCGGTGGCGCCCTCGATCAGGGCCAGCGCGTTGGCGCCCAGGGCCGTGGTGTTGAGCGCGCCCGCCCGGGCATTGCTGCCCACGGCCACGGTCAGGTCGTACAGGGCCAGTGCGCCCGAACCGAACGCATTGGAGAACTCGCCCAGGGCCTGCGCCCGGTCACCGACGGCCATGGCGTCATACGCGCTGGCCACCGCGCGGTAGCCGATCGCGGTGGAGCGGATAGCGCTGGCACTGGCCAGCCCGCCCATGGAGATTGCTGCATAGGCGGTGGACTGCGCGCCGCCGCCGACGGCCACGGAAAGGCGACCGGTGGCCTGCGTGTTCTGCAGCAGCTGGCCGGCAAAACCTTCCCCGATCTGGTCCTCCAGATCGTCGGCAATGCCGCCGATCGCCACGCTGGATTTTCCGCTGCCCAGGGCGCCGGCGCCCCCGGCAGTGGCAAAGTCACCTTCGGCCTGCGCGCCGGCGCCCAGCGCCGTGGACGCCACGCCGGTGGCGGCGGTCTGCTGGAACAGCACTACGCCATACGGGTTCTGCGACTGGTAGTCGATGTCCAGCATGCCGCCGATCGCGGTGCTCGAGTCGGCGATGGCCAGCGCTTCATTGCCCACCGCGGTGGCGCGGTTGGCGTAGGCCACGCTGCCGGCGCCAAGCGCGGTCGTGCCTTCCCCGACCGCGGCGCTCGCCTCGCCTGCGGCCAGCGCATTGTCGCCGTCGGCGTAGGCGCCGGCATTGCTGTCCTCGCTGCCGGTGGCGGCGAGATAGGGCACAGGATCAGCCTCGACATCGGCGGCGTACACGACCTGCTCCGGCGCGGACACCTGCTCGACGCCCAGCGCCGTGACGATCCCGCTGGCCAGGGCGGAGCAGGACACCAGCAGCGAGCCGGTGGCCAGCAGCGCCGCGACCTGGCGGCGGCGCCCGGACCGCGTCTGGCTGCACGCTATTTCGGACACAACCACCTGCCGTCCCAGCGCGGTGTTCCACACGATACGGTAAATCCGGTTCATTGCTCTGATCCTCGATCTGGAGTGCAGGCCCTTCGTCGTGGCTGCCCGCAGGGCGTCGACGGGTGGGGCGGTGTAGTCGTCGTGTCACGGCAGTGGCGTAGGCGCCCGCCGACAACATGAACGTAGGCCCACCGAGGGGGCATGTCGACTGCAACTCCTGACAGAAATATGATCGGTTTCTCGCCATCTCTTCACGCCGCCCATGCTCCGTTCATTCCTGCGCTGGCTGGACCGGGCGCCGATCGAAGACCCGGTGGACCGCCGCAACGCGCGCGTCATCCAGCTGCTGCTCCTGTTCCTGGGGGTGACCATCCCGGCGACCCTGGCCTTCGCGGTGATCGTGGCCTGGTCCCAACTGGTCTCGAGCGAGGTGCACTGGTCGACGCATGCCTCGTTGGCGATGAGCCTGTCCATCGGCGCCGCCGCATGGATCGGACTGGTACTGACGCGGCGTGGTGCGTTCGCTGCGGCGGTCAAGCTGTTGATCGGTGCCATGCTGCTGGTCACGACGATCAATCTGGGCGTGAACGGCCTGCAACGGCAGATGCCCGACCAGCTCGCCCAGATGCTGGTGCTCGTGCTGAGTGGTCTGGTGCTTGGTCGCGGCGCGCTGTGGACCACGCTGGCGGTCCTGGTGGGCAGCGTAGTGCTGGGTGCAGGACGCGATGCGATGAGCGTCTTCGCGGACGCTCCCGCGCGTGCGTTCTACAACCTGCCCCCACTGCTGTTCACCTACCTGCTGGTCACTCTGCTGATCGACCGGACGACCCAGGCTCTGCGCGAAAGCCTGCGCGAGTCGAACGAGCGCGGGCGGCAACTTGCCGAAGAGATGCGCGAACGCGAGCGCACCCATGCCCAGCTGATCCATGCGCAGAAGAAGGAGATCACCGAACGCATGGCCAGCGGCATGGCGCATGATTTCAACAACATCTTTGCGGTGATCGTCGGCTTCGCCAACCAGCGGCATGAAGACGACGGCGAAGGCAGCCGGCAGCGTCTGGTGCAGCTTGAAGGCCACCTGTCAGACGTGGAGGAGACCGCGCGGCGTGGCATGGCCATCAGCCGGCGGCTGCTCCGTTTCAGCCGTCGTGATGGCGAGCAGGCCGTCGTGTTTGATGCCGCGCAGGCGGTCCAGGAACTTGAGTCGATGCTGCGCCAGTTGCTCGGGCCGGGGATCGTACTGTCCGTGCGCAGCGATGGTGAAGCGGCGCCGGTGCGGATGGACCGCAGCCAGTTCGAGCTGATGCTGTTGAACATCGCGTCCAACGCCCGCGATGCGCTCAGCGATCACGGGCGGTTCGAGATCGACATCGACCGCGATGGAGATCGCGTCCGGATCCACCTGCGTGACAATGGCAGCGGCATGCGCGCCGAGGTGGCGGCCCGGATCTTCGAGCCCTTCTTCAGCACCAAACCGGCGGATTCGGGCACGGGACTGGGGCTGGCGGTCGTGAACGAGCTGGTGACAGAGGCCGGCGGTGGCATCGGCGTCGAGAGCATCTGTGGCGAAGGAACGACGTTCCTGATCAGCCTGCCGTGCGCCCGGCAGGATTCAGCATGTATCCCCGGCCATGAACCACCGTAAGAGGCAGTTCCATGCCACAGCGCTTGCGTGCCTTCACGCGCAGCCGGTAGACCATGGCGTCGAGCCGGTGCGCATCGAAATCGTCTGAATCATCTGCAATGGCCAGGATCAGCTGCTCGCGTGACACCAGCGCCCCGGCGTGCTGGAACAGTTCCGCGCACAGGCTGCGCTCGCTGCGGGTGAGCGCGGCCGAGGTGCCGTCGGGCGCGATCAGGCCCCATTGATCCTCACTCATCCTCCAGCCGGGCAGTGACCGGCTCGCTGTTGCCGGCGTGGCGATCCGTCGTGCCAGGCTGTGCAGTGCCGCCGCCAGCAGATCGATCTCGATCGGCTTGGAAAAATACACGTCGGCACCTTCGGTCAGGCCGCGGATGCGATCACTCACATCGGCAAGGCTGGTCAGCATGATGACGCCGAGGCCCGGTTGCCGTTGGCGCATTTCGCGCGCCAGGCTGAAGCCATCGCCGTCAGGCAGGCTCACGTCGAGCACGAGCAGGTCGGCGGGCTGTCTCTCCATTCCGGCGCGGAAGGCCGCGACGCTGGCGTAGCCGGTCGCCAGGAATCCATAGCGCGTCAGGCCTGGCAGGATGATGCGCTCGCGCAGGGCAGGCTCGTCCTCCAGTACCGCTACCCTCAAGCTTTCTGATTCCTGCACATCCACGTCCAGATGCCTGCGCCCGTTTTGAGTCGATCATAGCCGCATGCGCGCTGGCCCCGGGAGGGGCAGCACGGGTCGGCGCGCCGATGCAGGGGGCCGGTTCCCTTCGCGGCGACCGAACGGGAGCCGCTGCCAGGCGCTGGGATCGTTCCATGGCCGCGGTTCTCTTCATGAACGACGCATGGCCGATGAAGTCCTGATGACACCGATTTCACTCGTAGTTGCCAGCGGCAGGGGGAGACTGGACCCATCCCGGAAGACAGGAGCTGGCCATGAAGACCTCGACCCGACTGCTCGTGCTGGGCACCCTGATGGCGGCATCGTCGATGGCGGGTGCGCAGACCTACGGGCCCCGCGATGAAGGCCGCAAGTTCAACGACGGCAGCCGTGTGGAATGCAGGAACGTTGAAGTCCAGCGCAACTCGCGCGATCCGAACCGCATTGCCGGTACTGCCACAGGTGCGGTGGTGGGCGGCCTGCTGGGCAACCAGGTGGGCGGCGGCAATGGCAAGAAGCTCGCCACCGTCGCCGGTGCAGTCGCCGGCGGCGCCGCCGGACGACAGATCCAGGGCAACCACCAGCAGAAGACCGGCGATCGGGTGGTGGAACGTCGCTGCGAGCGCGTCTACCGCTGATCGCCGTTTTCCCCTTCCACGTAGTGATGCAACGAACGCCGGCTCCGTGCCGGCGTTTGTCTGTGCTCAGGGGCGCACCCCGCCCGACGGCCTGCCATGCAGCCGCCAGATGGCAAGACCGCCGTAGATCACCAGCAGCGCCGCGAGCGTGGCAAGTTCACGGCTGACTTCCTCCAGGCGTGCGTCCATCTGGTTCAACCGCACCATCAGATTGATGCCGGAGGTGGTCGGCAGCAGCTGCGCCAGCCACACCAGCGGGCGGGGCGTCATCACCGCCGGCCAGGAGAGGTTGGCGAGGAAGAACAGCGGAATGGAGGTGGCGATGATGTACTGGAAGGCGCGTTCGCGGGTGCGGAAGAAGCTGCCGATGAACAGCCCGAAGGCCACGGTGGCGGCAATGAACAGCGTGCCGCCCAGCAGCTGGCCCAGCGGATTTCCGCCGCGCGGGTAGTCCTGTACCCAGGCGGTGAAGCCGGCGTAGTAGAACAGGCCGAACAGCCCGATCAGGCCGAAGCCCATCGCCATGCCTGCCAGGGTCGGCAGATCGAAGTGCAGCCGGCGGCCGAGCACCAGACGCCGCCCTCCCAGCAGTACGCCGATGCCCATCAGCAGTGTCTGGTGCACGATCAGTTCGGCCACGCCGGGTACGATGGCGCTGCCATAGCCTTCCTGCGTGTTGTACAGGGGCCGCTGCACGAGAGTGACCGGCGCTGCCTGCGGCGCGCCCATGAACGCGGCCTGGGTCACGGCGGCGTCGCGGCCGAATGTGCCCAGCGCATCGGCGATGCTGCCCAGCACCCAGCTGGCGCGTCCCAGGTAGGCGCCATTGCCCAGCAGGACCAGCTTGGCTGGCTGGCCACGCAGGATGTCGCGCTCCAGGTTCGCGGGGATGAGCACGATGCCTTCGGCATGCCCCGCTTCCAGCTGCCGGCGCGCGCTGTCCAGATCCGCCGGCTGGCCAACCACGCGCGCCACGCGCAGGCCATCGAGGATGCGCAGCAGTTCGCGGCTGGTGGCACTGTGATCCTGATCGACCACCAGCACCGGCAGATTGCCGGCCACCTGGTGGCGGTACGCGGCGGGATAGAAGAACGAGTACAGGATGACTGCACCGACCATCACCACGATGGCATAGCGGTCGCCGAGCACCGCCAGCAGGGTCTGCCGCAGGCTGCGCCAGACCGCGCTCATGCGTCGGCCCCGGCCGGTCGCGCGGCCTCCGGGGTGCGGCCGAAAGCGATCAACCGCAGGCTGCCGATGCCGCCGGCCACCACCGACATCAACACCAGCGTGGCCAAGGGCCACAGCGAGACGGACAGCGGTGCGCCGACGAACTGCTGCTGGGTCTGCACCTTGATGTACGCGCTGAGCGGCAGCAGCTGGTGCCAGATGCGGGTGAACAGCGGGCCATCCAGTACCGGAAAGGTGGCACTGGAGAAGGCCAGCGCGGTGCCGATGGTCAGGCCGACCACCGACAGCGCGGTACCCATGTCACGGGCAAGGCCGACGAAGAACAACGCATATGCGGCCGTGGCCAGGTAGAACACCGGCTGCGCAGCCAGCAGCAGGAGCAGACTGCCGGCGATGCCGTCCCCGCGCAGCCATGCGAGGTAGCCGACGCCCAGCGCGCCGTACAACGCGAACAACAGTACGTAGGGCGCGAGCTTGCCGGCGATCGAGGCCCACGGGGTGTCACCGAGCCAGGCCGGCAGCGTGCCATCGCGGATTTCCCGGCCCACGCTTCCGGCCACGGCCAGTGCCAGCACCAGCGACAGGACGGCCGGGAAGATCAGCGGCAGCAGGAACAGCTCATAACTGCGTGCAGGGTTGTAGAGGATGTCGGACTGCACGGCGATCGGGGCGGCGCGCAGCTTTGCGGGCCCCACCTGCAGGCCGATGCGCTCGCGCAGCATGCGTGCATTCCAGGCCGACACCGCATCGGCGATATCGCGCGCGGCCGATTGCCCGGTGGTCATGTAGGTGGCGTTGTAATAGGCGAACACCGTGCCCTGGCGGCCGCGCAGGGCCTGACGGGTCACGTCGCGCGGCACCAGCACCACTGCGAACACCTCCAGGCTGCGCAGCTGCGAGCGCGCGGTATCCATGTCGGCGGGCTGGCGGACGATGCGCACCCCCGGGCTGGCATCGAGCATGCGCAGCAACTGCCGGCTGTCGCTGCTGTGGTCGAGGTCGACCACGGCGATGGGGACATCGCGCATGACCGATGGCGTGAACATCCAGGCCATCAGTACCAGCATCAGCAGCGGCAGCACCGTGACCAGCGCCAGGTCGGCACGGTTGCCACCAAGACCCCGCAGCTCGCGCTGCCAGGCTGCAGCAAAGCCGCTGCCGCCGGGGCTCAGTGCTGGGGCCATGCGAACAGCACGCTCATGCCGGGGCGGAAGCCCTCGATGCGGCGTACCGGGCGCACCCGCACCTCGAAGCTGCGGACATCGTAGCCGGACGACTGCCGGGTGGTACGCCAGGTGGCATAGTCGCCGGCCGGGTTGATGAAGTAGACCTTGAACTCGCTGTCCTCACCGAGGGCCGGCACGCTGCCACGCAGCGTGCTGCCGACCTTCAGGCCCTGCATCTGTGACTCGCGCAGGTTCATCGATACCCACATGCGGTCGATGTCGACCAGGGTGAATACCGGGTAGCCGGCGGGTACCAGCTCGCCGGGATCGGCCATGCGCTTGTTGATCTCGCCGGCCACCGGTGCACGGCCCTCCACTTCGACGCGGGCCGCGTCCACTTCGGCCACGGCGCCCTGCGCCTGCTGCACCTGGCCCTGCGCGGCACGCTTGTCCTGTTCCCGCGCACCGGCCAGTGCCATGTCGTACTGGGCACGGGCGGCACGGGCCAGCTCGCGCGAACTGGTGGACTGGGCGAGTGCTTCGTCGCGCTTCTGCCGGGTCATCACCCCTTCGTTGAACAGGTTCTGCACGCGGCGGTAGGTGGCTTCGGCCAGCGTTGCTCCGGCTTCGGCACGCTTCCAATTGGCTTCGGCAGCACGGATGTCCTCACTGCGCGCACCTTCGGCAGCCTTGTCGGCCACCGCCTGCGCAGCGGCCAGAGCGCCGCGTGCCTGCTGTTCCTTCGCCGTTACTTCGGGGCTGTCGAGCAGGAACACGACCTGGCCGGCCTGCACGCGGTCACCTTCGCGAACCTTCAGCTCGGCGACACGGGCAGTGATCTTCGCGGCCACGTTGATCGTGTCCGCGTCGGCCATGCCCTGGATCTGGTCGGCCGGGCTGCGCCAGGCGAGCCACAGGCCCAGCACCACCACTGCCAGCAGCACCACGAGCAGGATCCGGCCCAGCCGGCGCTTGCCTGGTGGTGTCGCTTCATCCTGCAATACGTCACTCATGGTCGATCACCTCATCTGCGCGACGCCGGAATTCCTCGAAGCGGTCCATCTGCCCACTGATCTCCAGCAGCTGTGCCAGCGCGACATCGTACTGGTAGGCGGCCTGTGCACGCTCCACGCGAGCGCCTCCCAGACCCAGCCGCGCATCGATGACGTCCAGCGACGTGGACTGCCCCTCGCGGAATGCCAGCTCCTGCAGGCGCAGGTTCTCCTGTGCCTGGGCGATGCTGCTGTCGAGCAGCACGAACTGCTGGCGTGCCGTTTCCAGCTCGTTCCACGCCTTGCGCACGCCGAGCGCGACCTGGTTCTCGGCTTCGCGCAATCCGGCTTCCGCCTGCTCCTGCTGCGCACGTGCCGCGCTGATCTGCGCCGGTCGCGAGTTCGGCGACAGGAAGGTGTACTTCAGGCCGATGCCGAACGCCCAGTCCGGATCGGTCAGCATCTCGTCGCGGCGACGGAAGTCGTATTGGCCGAAGGCGAATATCTGCGGCTTGAGCTTGGCCTGTTGTACGCGCACGCCCTGTTCGGCCTGCGCCACCATGGCCCGCAGCCGTGCGATCTGGGGTTGCCGCGCCTGCGCGATGCGCTCGAAGCTGGCGGCCGGTTCCAGCGGCACGCGCTGCACGAACAGGGGGGATACCGGCTGCACCTCGCCGCCACTGCGCAGCAGGGTGGCCAGCGCGGCCTTCAACGTGGCCAGGTCGTTGACGGTCTTCTGGTACTCGCGCTCTGCCTTGTCGCGCGCCACGGTGGCCTGCAGTCGCTGCGCGCGGGTGGCGAAGCCTTCGCGCTCCAGCTTCAGCGCATCGGCCAGGTGGCGTTCCAGGCCATCACGGACGTCACGGCGCACGTCCACCGCCTGCTCGGCCAGGCGCTGGCCGAAGTAGGCCTGGGCCAGCTGCACGGTCAACGACTGCCGCTGTGCTTCGCGTTCCGCGCTGGCCTGCTCGTGGGCTGCGCTGGCGGCACGCTGTGCGGCAGGAATGACGCCACCGGTGTACAGCGGCAGCACAGCGGTGACGACCGGGCGGGTGCGCCAGTCGCGTTCGGTGAACGACAGCGGGGAATCGATGCCAAAGGCCTCGGCCACCGGTGCCAGCGAGCCCAGTGGCAGGGTCAGGGTCTTCTGGAACTGCAGGCGGCGGACCTCGCCGGTGATCTCCGGCAGGCGCAGAAGGCGCGTGGCCTCCTGCAGATCCTGCTTGTTGCGGACGGCGGCGTCGGCCGCGGCCAGCGCGTCGGAAACCTGTTCCAACCGCTGCCGCGCCTGTTCCCAGTCCAATGCCGGTGTATCGGTGATGGCCTGCGCTGACGTGGCAAAGGGCAAGCAGGCCGCAAAGGCCATGCCGGCGACGCCCATCGCGCTGCGCATCCTTGTCCGTGGGCGGCTCACACGCATGCCGTTCCTGTAGTTAAGAAGTGAGCAAACGTTAGTGGTCTGCGCGTGAAGCCCGGGTCTGCGGTCGTCGTGTGGACCTCAACGCAGGGCGCCGCTGGCCGCGGTGCGCAATGCCCGGGTGATGTGCTGCAGCGTGCTTGAGCGCACGGCCGCGTGCTGCCAGTACAAGGGCACGTCGAGCCAGCGGCGGGGTTCCAGTACCACCACGCGGCCGGCATGCACGGCAGGCCCCACCAGGGTTTCCGGGGCCATGCCCCAGCCCAGTCCGCACGCGGCGGCTTCGACGAAGCCGGTCGAGGAGGGCAGATAATGCAGCGGTGGCTGCAGCCGCGCACGGGTCAGCCGCCGTACGAAGCGCCACTGCAGCTCATCTTTGCGGTTGAACACCAGCATCGGCGCACGTGCCAGCGCCGCAGCCTGCATGCCCTCGCTGAAGTGCCGGCTGGCGAAGCCGGGCGAGGCGATGGCGTGGTAACGCATGGCGCCGAGCGGATGCACGTTGCAGCCCTTCACCGGCTGGCTTTCGGCGGTGACCGCGCCGAGCACGCTGCCATCGCGCAGCAACTGCAGGGTGTGGTCCTGATCATCCATGCGCAGGTCGAACAGATAGCCATGGCGCTGGTGCAGCTCGGCGATGGCCGGCACGAACCAGGTATCGAGCGAGTCGTCGTTGACCGCCAACGGGATCGGTGTGCGCGGGGCATCGCTGCCGCGTTCGGGCAGCAGTTCGGCCAGCGCCTCGGCCTCCAGCGTCTGCATCGGTCGCACCCTGCGCAGCAGCGCTTCACCTGTGGCGGTGGGTCGGCACGGTGCCTGACGTACCACCAGTACCTGGCCGAGCCGGTCCTCCAGTGCCTTGATCCGTTGCGACAGCGCCGACGGGCTGATCGACAGGCGTCGGGCTGCAGCGTCGAAGCTGCCTTCCTCCAGCACCGCAGCAAACGCAGCCAGTTGTGGATGTAGCAGATCCATGCCGGTGCCTCTTCAGTTTCTCTGCACAGGATAAAGAAAAATCAGATTGTCTAAACTGGGACGGCGGCCGCACTCTGCGCGTCCCCTCGCTGCCAGGCCTGCCCCAATGTGGATCGCCGCTGCCGCCGCCGGCCTGTTCGCAGGTGCCGGCCTGATCATCGCCATCGGTGCACAGAACGCCTTCGTACTGCGGCAGGGCCTGCGGCAGTGTCACGTGGGAAAGGTGGTGCTGGCCTGCGCCGGCGCGGACATCGTGCTGATACTGGCCGGTGTCGGCGGCATGGGCGCGCTGGTGCTGCAGTGGCCGCTGCTGCTGCAGGTGCTGCGCTTTGGTGGTGCGGCGTTCCTGCTGTGGTATGGCCTGCAGGCGGGACTACGCGCGTGGCGGGGTGGCAGTGCACTGGCCGCCGCCGAGGCGCAGGGCGGCGGCGGCCGCGAGATACTGCTGACCTGCCTGGCCTTCACCCTGCTCAACCCGCACGTCTACCTGGATACCGTGGTGCTGCTGGGCAGCCTGTCCACGCGCTATCCGGGCGATCTGCGCTGGGCGTTCGCCGCCGGTGCCTGCGTGGCCAGCGTGGCCTGGTTCTGCACGCTGGGCTATGGCACGCGCCTGCTGCAGCCGGTGTTCCGCAGGTCGAGCGCGTGGAGGGTGCTGGATGCCGGCGTGGCGATCTTCATGTTCTGCCTCGCCACCCTGTTGCTGTTGCGTCCGCTCTAGGCCGCGTCCACTGCACACAACGGCGTCTCGTCGGGGCGCAGCGTCAGCACCCGCACGCCCTTGCGGGTCACGGCCACGGTGTGCTCGAACTGTGCCGACAGCGTGCCGTCGCGGGTATAGACCGGCCATTCGCCCGCGCGCTGGCGGATCGCCGGCCTGCCCTGGTTGAGCATCGGTTCGATGGTGAACACCATGCCTTCTTCCAGCACCCTGCCGGTGTTGGGATGGCCGTAATGCAGGATCTGTGGTTCTTCGTGCATCTCCCGGCCGATGCCATGGCCGCAGTATTCCTTGACTACGCTGTAGCCGTGTCGGCGTGCGTAGCGGGCGATGGCGTGGCCGATGTCGCCCAGGCGCGCGCCGGGCCGTACCACGGCGATGCCTTTCCACATCGCTTCGTAGGCCGTCCGCACCAGCCGCCGTGCGGAAGGGGTGACCGCGCCGACCGGGTAGGTGGTGCTGGAATCGGCGATGTAGCCGTTCTTTTCCAGGGTGATGTCGAGATTCACGATCTGGCCCTCACGCAGCACGTCTGCGGTACTGGGCACCCCGTGGCAGACCACGTTGTCGATGGAGGTGTTGAGCACGTACGGAAAGCCATACTGGCCCTTGCTGGCAGGCCGCGCCTGCAGCTCGTCGACGATCATCCGTTCGACGAAGTCGTTGATCTCCATCGTGCTGCGACCCTGCAGCGGCCATCTGTCGAGCGCGGCGAACACCTGTGCCAGCAGGCGGCCGGATTCGGCCATCAGCGCGATCTCGTCGGGCCGCTTGATGATGCTCACGTCAGGCCCGTGCGGGTGTCAGCGGCTGTGGCTGCACGCCGGCGGCGCGCAGTTCGCTGGCCACGATGTCCTGGAAGCTCAGCGTCGGATTCATTTCGCACAGCATGCCCACGCGGATCCAGAAACTGGCCTGGGCGTTGATCGAGCGGCTGGAGACGGTGCAGGCACGGCGCAGCTGGTCGTGCAGGGTGTCATCGATGTTGACGATGCCCATGGGCGGATCCAGGTAAGAGGAATATACGTATCGTATATGTTTCGTATATCCCTCTCAAGCCTGCGAGGACTCAGTCCGTTTCGGTGGCG
Organism: Stenotrophomonas sp. STEN147; assembly: GCF_056757995.1. Lineage (NCBI taxonomy): Bacteria > Pseudomonadati > Pseudomonadota > Gammaproteobacteria > Lysobacterales > Lysobacteraceae > Stenotrophomonas > Stenotrophomonas sp. STEN147. Next base: position 323,667 of record NZ_JBRRCG010000001.1, on the reverse strand, counting down.
AAGCGCAGGCGGTTGCGGTCCGGATCGAGCAGCAGCATTTCGCGGCTGCCCCAGTCGGTGTCATGCGGCGGCTGTTCGATCGGTACCCCCGCGGCACTGAAGGCGCGGTGCAGCGCGTCGACATCCTCGACGATGAAGTAGACCGCGCCGCCCACTTCGCAGTCACCGCTGTGCTCGGTGAGGAACAGCGTCTGGCCGTCGCGGGTGAGCTGGGCGAACAACGGAAACCCCGCCTCGAACCGATGCTCCCAGTCGACGACGAAGCCCAGGCCCTGCACGTAGAAGGGCAGGGTGGCATCGGCGTGGCGCATGCGCAGCTGCGGGATGACGGTCTGGCGCATCATGGTGGCTCGCAGGGGGGAGCCGGCAGTGTATCGCCGGCAGGGTGCCGCCACCTTCGTGGTCAGTCCTGCAGGCCGGGTTCCCCCAGGACCAGCGGCACCCGTGAGCCGTCCAGCAGACCGCGGCTGAGCCGGCCATCCTCGATGAACAGCAGCTCGCCGTTCTCGCCGTTCTTGATGCTGCTGTCGATGGCGATCACGCGATCACCATGGAACGTGCTGACATGCGGCATCGACGTGTGGCCGACCACGATGCGCTTGAGCTGCAGTGTGTCGAGCACGTCCTGCACACCCCGTGCATCGAGACGCCCATCGAAGTAGCCGCGGTACCAGATCGGGCTGGTCTTGCCGTCGTACAGCGGTGCAGTTGCGGGGTCGGCCTTCACTTCGGCCTTGGGCAATCCCAGCGAGGCCTGGTAGGCGGCATTGGTGCGTGCCGGGTGCAGTGCCAGTTCCACCGCTTCGGGCGAGATGCCGCCATGCAGGAACAGGGTGTCGCCGATCTTCAGCAGCACCGGACGCGTCCGCAGCCATTGCCCGATCACCGAATCAGCGCCGTACAGCTGCGGATAGCTGCGGCCGAGCAGCTGCGCGCTGCGCAGGTACTTCGGATTGACATAGCGCAGGTCGTCGTACAGGACCATGGTCTCGTGGTTGCCGAGCACGAAGTGCACCGCACCGCCGGCGGCCGCCGCCTGCTGCTGCAGGCCATACAACAGCCAGAACGCTTCGGTGACCTGCGGGCCGCGATCGAACACGTCGCCAGCGACCACCAGGGTGTCCTGGCCGAGGGCCCAGCGGTCCTGCGCATCGATCACATGGTGGGCGCGCAGCAGTCGTACCAGCAGGTCGTACTGGCCGTGGATGTCGGACAGGGCGACGATGCGCGGTACCGCAGGCAGCTCCGACACCGAGGGCGCGACCGGTGGCAGCACGTGCACGCTGTGGCCGTAGCCGCACAGGGGCGCGACATCGGCAGCCCCCGTGGCGCTGCCCAGCAAGCGGGTCTGCACAGCGTCAGCGCAGATCCACTGGGCCTGCAGCTGATCGCCGTTGCGGAACACGTAGGGGCCATCGACCTCGACGTGGGCGGCAGGCGCGGCGACTTCGCGGCCCTGCGCGCCTGGCACGCCCCACAGCAGGAGCAGGGGCAGCAGCACGGACGCGGATCGGGGCAGGGCACGGCGGAGCATGGGCGGAGTCCTGGGCAGCAACGGAAGGGCGGGCTGGCGGGCCCGACTGTGATCCTACGCTGGCATTGCTACACGCTGCATGCGCGGGCGGCGTGCAGGCTTTGCCGTGCGAGGCGGATCATCGATCCGGCGCATCGCGCTCAGGTCGAACAGCACGCGAGGCTCAGGTTAGCGGATGTCCACCTTGCGGACCACGGTCTGTTCCGCCAGCAGCGGCGTGCCGGTGTGGTCATGCGGCTGCATGTAGGGAAGGGGCGCTCCGCTGGCGCGCTCGACAAGCTGCGAGTGCGCCTCACCCGTTGCGAAACGATGGCGTTCGCCCCATTGGCGCAGCGCCACCAGCACCGGGAAAAGTTCGCGTCCAGCGGGCGTCAGCACGTACTGCTGGTAGGCGCTGCCATCGCTGGCAGGTTGCTGCAGGAGCAGCCCGGCCTCGACCAGGCGCCGCAGGCGGTCGCTGAGGATGTTGCGCGCTGCGCCGAGGCTGCGCTGGAAGTCACCGAAGCGGGTAACGCCATCAAAGGCATCGCGGATGATCAGCAGGGCCCAGCGATCACCGAGCAGATCGGCGCTGCGGGCAACGGGGCAGGGGCTGTCGGCGTGCATGGGCAAGGCTTGTGATGATGTGGTTGCATTTTAAAACCATTGGCGATACGGTGCATCCAGTTTCAATATGCAACCACATTCATGGCCGCGTCCGTCCTTCCCCGCGCCCTGCTGGGCCTGCTGGCCATCGCGGCGGGTGCCAGCGTGGCCAATGTCTACTACGCGCAGCCGCTGCTGGAGCGCCTGGCGGAGGCCTTCGCGATGGAGCGCGCGACGGCCGGCGCTGTGGTTGCCGCCACCCAGGCCGGCAGCGTGCTGGCCCTGCTCGGCCTGCTGCCGCTGGCCGACCGCGGCGATCGTCGCCGTCTGCTGCGCGTGCAGCTGCTGGCGCTGGTGATGGTGCTGCTGGGACTGGCGGCAGCACGCAGTACCGCCTGGCTGCTGGGGGGCATGCTGCTGGCGGGCCTGCTCGGGACGGCGCTCACCCAGGGACTCATCGCCTATGCAGCCACGCTGGCACCGTCGGGGCAGCGGGGGCGCGTGGTTGGCATGGTGCAGGGCGGGGTGTTCATCGGCCTGCTGGCTGCGCGTGTGGTATCCGGCGCGGTGGCGGCCCTGGCCGGTTGGCGCGCGGTGTACCTGCTGTCAGCAGTGATGATGGCGGCGTTGGCGATGCTGCTGTGGCGACGCCTGCCTGCCGTGCCGGTTCCCTCGCAGCCGCCGGCCTGGCGCGCCCTGCTCGGCTCGATGATGACGATGCTGCGCAGTGATCGCACGCTGCGCGAGCGTGGCCCTCTGGCGCTGCTGCTGTTCGCCGGTCTCAACGTGTTCTGGGCGGCCGTACCGCTGCCCCTGTCGGCATCACCGATGAACTGGTCGACCGCGGCCATCGGCGCGCTCGGTCTGGCCGGCATGGTCGGTGCGCTGCTGGCTGCGCGGGTGGGGCACTGGATGGATCAGGGTTTCTGCCTGCGGGTGAGCCTGGGGGCGCTGCTGCTGATGCTGCTTGCGTGGTGGCCCCTGCTGGGGCTGCCGCACGCCCTGGCATGGCTGCTGCTGGGCGTGGTGGTGCTCGATCTGGGAGGACAGGCCCTGCATGTCTCCAACCAGGCGTTGCTGCTGCGCGCGCCTGCCGAACAGCACGGTCGCCTGGTGGCGCTGTACATGCTGTTCTACGCGGTCGGCAGCGGCGCCGGTGCTGCGGCCGGTACGTGGATGCAGGCGCACCACGGCTGGACCAGGGTCTGTGCGCTCGGTGCAGGCATCGCGGTGACAGCGCTGGCATGGTGGGCGCTGCATGCCGCTGCACCGGCAGCGCGCCACCCCGGCGGCCACCGGCCCCCTGCGTAGTTCCCATCAACAGGGGTAGGGCGAACGAGCGTAGGTGGCCCCATGCACAGTTGCGAAGCGCTTGCACTGAGTTGACGCATTTGAGAATCAATCGCATTGATGGGAGAATGCGCGCAGGGATCGGCCTGCGGAAGATGTGCGGCGCCGCTCCCACTCCCCCGTCGTCGCCTCAAGCCCTTTGCCAGAGGTCCCGTTGCCCTGCCAGAAGGTGTTGAAGATGTCTGCCGTCCTTGTTCCGCCGCCGCGCCCGTTGGCGCTTGCCGTTGCTGCCCTGCTTGCGGGCAGTGCCCTGGGTGCCCATGCGCAGACCGACGCGACCGATATCGATACGGTACACGTCACCGCCTCGCAGATTGCGCGCCAGGCACTGGGTACATCGACCATCACCGCCGAGGACATTGCGCGCCGTCCTCCTGCCAACGACATCGCCGAGCTGCTGCGGACCATGCCCGGCGTCAATCTCACCGGCAACAGTGCGTCCGGCCAGTACGGCAACAACCGCCAGATCGACCTGCGCGGCATGGGACCGGAGAACACGCTGATCCTGGTGGACGGCAAACGCGTCGGCGCCCGCGACGCCGTGCGCATGGGCCGCAGCGGTGAGCGCAATACCCGTGGCGACACCAACTGGGTGCCGGCGGAGATGATCGAGCGCATCGAAGTGCTGCGCGGTCCGGCAGCGGCGCGTTATGGATCCGGCGCCTCCGGCGGCGTGGTCAACATCATCACCAAGCGCCCGACGGGTGATCTGACCGGAGCGGTCGACCTGTACGGACTGGTACCCGAGCACAGTGCCGAAGGTGGCAGTGAGCGCGTGGGCCTGCAGTTGAGCGGCCCGATGACTGATGCGTTGTCCTTCCGCCTGTATGGCAACCTCAACAGGACCGATGCGGATTCGCTCGAACTCAATCGCGCGTTCGCCACCGCGCCGGGCACCGTACCTCCCGCAGGCCGCGAGGGCGTCAAGAACCGCGATGTCAACGCGCTGCTGCGCTGGGACATCAACGCCGGCCAGGTGGTGGAATTCGAAGCGGGTACCAGCCGCCAGGGCAACATCTATGCGGGCGACCGTGCCGTGAGCAACACCGGTACCTCCACGCCGGTCGATCTGGCGGCGCTGGCCGAGAGCGAGGCAGAGACCAACCGCATGTACCGCACCACCGGGGCGATCACCCATCGTGGCCGCTGGGGCGATGTGACCTCGCGCATTACTGCTGCGGTGGAAGCGGTCAACAATTCGCGCATCAACGAAGGCCTGGCCGGTGGCCCCGAGGGCAGCTTCAACGGCACCGACTGGTCCACCTCCCGCCTGCGCAATTACCAGCTCGACGGCGAGGTCAGTTTCCCGACCACGATCGGCGCGGCGGAGAATGTCTGGACGCTGGGCTTCGAGCATCTCGACAGCCGCCTGACCGATCCGTATTCGATGAGCCAGTCCGGCAGCAGTGGCGGTGGCCTGCCGGGCCTGTCGGCCGATCGCGCGCGCGGCAAGTCCGATGCGCAGACCACGGCGGTCTTCGTCGAAGACAACATCTACCTGGGTGAACGCTGGATCGTGACGCCGGGCCTGCGCTTCGACCACCACAGCCAGTTCGGCAACAACGCCAGCCCCAGCCTCAATGCGCAGTTCCGCATCAATGGCGACTGGGTGGTGAAGGGCGGCATCGCGCGCGCGTTCAAGGCGCCCAACCTCTATCAGTCCAATCCGGATTACCTGTACTACACCCGTGGCAACGGCTGTCCCAACGCACTGCCGAGCCTGGGCGCGGGCTGCTACCTGCAGGGCAACGCAGAGCTGGACGCCGAGACCAGCCTGAACAAGGAACTGGGCGTGGAATGGGCTCCGCAGAGTGGCTGGCAGGCCTCGTTGACCTACTTCCACAACGACTACAAGGACAAGATCGAGGCCGGGTATACCCAGGTCGGCCTCACCGCCGATACCCGTGGCCGGATCTTCCGCTGGGAGAACGCACCGAAGGCCATCGTGCAGGGCCTGGAGGGCAACCTGGTGGTGCCGCTGCTGGGCGAGCAGGGCGACCGGCTGAAGTGGAGCAGCAACTTCACCTACATGGTGGAGAACGAGAACAAGAGCACCGGCCAGCCGTTGTCGGTGATACCGCGGTACACGGTCAACACGATGCTGGACTGGCAGGCCACCGAAAAGCTGTCGCTGCTGCTGACCGGCACCTTCTACGGCAGGCAGGAGCCGGCCACCACCAACATCAACAACGATCCTCGCTGCACCGGCAGCTGCGATCCGTCGGTGGTGCTGCAGGATCGCGGTGCATACAACATCTGGGGCGTGAGCGCGCGCTACAGGGTTACCGGGACGGTCAGCTTCGGTTTCGGCGTGAACAACCTGGCCGACAAGCGCCTGTTCCGCGAAGCCAACAGCAGCGACGCTGGCGCGGCGACCTACAACGAGCCGGGCCGCGCATACTGGGCCAGCCTGCGTTTCGGCTTCTGAGCGCACGCGGTGCCTGACAGGCATGGCCCGGTGCAATCGACGAGCGCCGGGCCACGCCCGGCGCGACCGGCGCCGCACAGCTGCAATGTTATAAACATCGTAATAGTCTCCCCCGCAGCCACGCCGTAGCCTGACCGCATCGCACAGGAGCTGTTGCATGGGCCACGACCACGATCACCTGCCGTCCCAGATCCGCCACGAGAAGCCGTTGTGGTGGGCGTTGGGGCTGACGTCCACCTTCCTTGTCGTCGAAGTCGTCGGCGCGTTCTGGACCAACAGCCTGGCGCTGCTGTCCGATGCGGCCCACATGGCCACCGACGCGCTCGCACTGATGATCGCGCTGGTCGCGGTGCGCTTGAGCCGGCGCCCGCCGGACGCGCGCCGCACCTATGGCTATGCGCGGCTGGAAGCCCTTGGCGCGATGATCAACGGCGCGATGCTGTTCGTGGTGGCCGGCTACATCCTGTGGGAAGCAGTCGGCCGTTTCCGCGAACCGCAGGAGATTGCCTCCACCGGCATGCTGGTGATCGCCGCCGCCGGCCTGGTCATCAATCTGATCTCGATGCGCCTGCTGCAGGCCGGCAGCGGCGAAAGCCTCAACGTCAAGGGTGCCTACCTGGAAGTGTGGGCCGACATGCTCGGCTCGGTGGCGGTGATCGTCGGCGCGCTGCTGATCCGATGGACCGGCTGGCAGCCGATCGACCCGATCCTGGCGGTGCTGATCGGGCTGTGGGTGCTGCCACGCACCTATGTGCTGATGCGCGAGGCGATCAACGTGCTGCTGGAAGGCGTGCCCAAGGGCATGGATGTGGCGAAGGTCCGCGACAGCCTCTCCGGCCATGCCGCGGTGCTGGACGTGCATGACCTGCATGTGTGGGCACTGGCCTCGAGCACGCCGGCGCTGACCGCGCACGTGGTGATGCGCGACGGTACCGACGCCGACGTGCTGCGCCGCGAGCTGGGAGGTCGCCTGCACGATGACTTCGGCATCGAGCATGTGACCCTGCAGATTGAAGCGGATCACTGCGGAGAAGCATGCGGAGATCCCGCGTCGCCCGATCGGGCGGCACCGGATGCACGGCACGATCACGACCACGGCGAGGACGCGCAGGGCCATCGCGGCCACGTGCACCGTTGATCTGCCGCTATGCGTCCCGTCGCGACGCCAGCCGATCCGCCAGGCGGGTCGGCTCCGGCAGGCGATAGCCACGCAGCGTGCGCTGCACCCACTGCAGCGCGGTATCGGCGCTGACGCGGTGCCCGCCAGCGACGAACAGCGGCCTGCACCGGACCTTGCTGCGCAACACCCAGCCGAGCTGTTCATCGCCATCGAGCAGGGGCGTATGCGCGCCAGCCTCGTCTGCAGGCTCGACGAAGCGACCGACCAGTTTCGATTTGGCCACGCCGATGCTCGGCAGATCGGTGACGACGCCCAGGTGCGCCGCCACGCCCAGCCGTCGCGGGTGGCTGATGCCGTGCCCATCGACGAAGACCAGGTCCGGCGAACGCGGCAGCAGGGCCAGTGCAGCGAGCAGGGCGGGCAGCTCGCGGAAGCTGAGCAGGCCAGGGATGTAAGGCATGACCGTGGGAATGCGGGCGACCTCCCGCGCCACCGGTTGCAGGGTGACGGCATCCAGCAGCACGGCTGCGGCGCGGGTGGTGCGGCCGTCGTCCTCGAAGCCGACGTCCAGCCCGGCCAGCCAGCGTACGGTACCCGGCAGCCGGTCGCTGCGCTCCACCCGCGCCGCAAGCCGCAGCTGTTGCTCGCGTGCGGCGGCGACGCTGCCCTGCCAGCGCCCGGGATCGATCACGGTATTCATCGATCACAGCATCGCATGGGCCGCGCCACGGCACGGTGAGCGGGCCCGGGGCTACAATGGCGGCCTGCCTTTCCTCGCGTTGGAGATCCTGCAGTGACCCGTAAACTCGTACTGTTGCGCCATGGCCAGAGCCAGTGGAACCTGGACAACCGCTTCACCGGCTGGGTCGATGTCGACCTGACGGAGCAGGGGCGCCGGGAAGCGGCTGCCGCGGGCCGCCTGATGCGCGAGGAAGGCCTGCAGTTCGACGTCGCCCACACCTCGGTGTTGAAGCGCGCCATCCACACCCTGCAGGGCGCCCTGGCCGAGCTGGAGCAGGACTGGCTGCCGGTGAACAAATCCTGGCGTCTCAACGAGCGCCATTACGGCGGCCTGCAGGGCCTGGACAAGGCCGAGACCGCTGCAAAGCACGGCGAGGAGCAGGTCAAGGTGTGGCGTCGCTCCTATGACATCCCGCCGCCGCCGATGGATCTGGAAGACCCGGGCCACCCGATCCACGACCGTCGCTACGCCGGGCTGGACCGCAACGCGCTGCCGGGCACCGAATCGCTGGCCACCACCCTCGACCGCGTGCTGCCGTACTGGCACGACGCCATCGCGCCGCAGCTCAAGGACGGCAAGATGGTGCTGGTCACCGCCCACGGCAACTCGCTGCGCGCGCTGTACAAGTACCTCAACAATGTCTCGCGCGAGGAAATCCTCGAGCTGAACATTCCGACCGGCATTCCGCTGCTGTTCGAACTGAACGATGACCTGACCGTGCAGTCGTTCCGCTACCTGGGCGACCCGGAAGCGGCGCGCAAGGCCGCTGAGGCCGTGGCCAACCAGGGCAAGGCCAGGTAACCATCGGAAGGCCGGCGCACGCCGGCCTTCGCTTTTGTGGCGCAGCGCAGGGCCCGGCGCCACATGACGAGCGCTCTGTGACCTTTGGCCGGTCCCTGCCGCGGGCGTCCCCGTCTACCCTGTGGAATTACCCGCAGGAGAGCCTCATGAACGTCCGCACCCTGGCCCCGCTGGGCCTGACCATCGCCATCGCCGCCTCCCTGGCAGCGTGTGGCAAGAACGAAACTGCACCGGCGACCAGTGCCGACGCTACGCCGGCCTTCGACCTGTCACAGATCAAGACGCCGCTGATCTCGCTCAACAGCGCCGATCTCGATCCGGCCATCGCGGCCTGCACCGACCTCAATGGCTTCGTCAACAGCAAGTGGCTGAAGGCCAATCCGGTACCGGGCGACCAGACCACCTGGGGCAGCTTCGAGATCCTGCGCGAGCGCTCGCTGGAAGTGCAGCATGCGCTGGTGCAGCAGGCTGCCGCCAGCCAGGCCAAGGCCGGTTCGGTGGAAGCCAAGATCGGCGACATCTGGAAGACCGGCAACGACGAAGCGAAGATCGAGGCTGCGGGCCTGGCGCCGCTGCAGCCGCAGCTCGACAAGATCGCCGCGCTGAAGGACACCGCCACCCTCACCCAGTACCTGCGCGACAGCCAGGCCGAGGGCAAGGGCGTGCTGTTCTCGCTGTTCGCCAATGCCGATTACAAGGATTCGGCCAATGTCATCGCCTACGTCGGCCAGGGCGGCCTCGGCCTGCCGGAGAAGGGCTACTACTTCGATGATGCGCAGGCCAAGATCCGCGACGCCTACGTGGCCTACATCGCGCAGGTGCTGACCCTGTCCGGCGTGGATGCCGCGCAGGCCGCCGAGCAGGCCAAGGCCGTGATGGCCTTCGAAACCCGCCTGGCCAAGGCGTCCATGTCGCGCATCGAAATGCGTGACCCGGCCAAGCGCTACAACCCGCTCAGTGCTGCCGACGCCGACAGGCTGACCCCGAACTTCAGCTGGACCGCGCTGTTCGACACCCTGAAGGTGCCGGCCGCGCAGAAGTTCTCGCTGGCCCAGCCGGGCTTCTTCTCCGAGATGGACAAGATGCTGGCCGATGTGCCGGCCAGCACCTGGCAGGCCTACCTGCGCTTCCACACCATCGACGACGCCTCGCCGTACCTGAGCAGCCAGTTCGAGAAGGCCAATTTCGATTTCTATGGCACCACCCTGCGTGGCCAGAAGGAAATGCAGCCGCGCTGGAAGCGCGTGCTGGAGTCGGTCAACGGCGGCATGGGTGAGGCGCTGGGCCAGCTGTACGTCGACGCCGTATTCCCGGCCGAGTCGAAGGTGGCCATGCAGCACCTGGTGGAAAACCTGTCGCAGGCGTTGAAGGTGCGCCTGGAGCAGCTGCCGTGGATGGGCGAGGAAACCAAGAAGAAGGCACTGGAGAAGTGGGCCAGCTTCACCCCGAAGATCGGTTACCCGGACAAGTGGCGTGACTGGGCAGGCCTGCAGACCAACGGCGACAGCTACCTCGGCAACATGCAGGCGGCGCGCGCGTTCAACTACCGCTACATGCTGGACAAGATCGGCAAGCCGGTGGACAGGACCGAGTGGGGCATGACGCCGCAGACCGTCAACGCCTACTACAACGCCACCAAGAACGAGATCGTGTTCCCGGCAGCGATCCTGCAGGCGCCGTTCTTCGATGCCAAGGCCGACCCGGCACTGAACTACGGCGGCATCGGCGCGGTGATCGGCCACGAGATGATGCACGGCTACGACGATTCGGGCAGCCAGTTCGCCGCCAACGGCAACTTCGACAACTGGTGGACCGATGCCGACCGCAAGGCGTTCACCGAGCGTACCGACCAGTTGGTCGCGCAGTTCGATGGCTACGAAGCGGTGCCCGGCGTGAATGTGAAGGGCAAGCTGACCCTGGGCGAGAACATCGGCGACCTGGGCGGCCTGACCGTGGCCTATGACGCGCTGCAGATGGCGCTGAAGGAAGATCCGAAGGCGAACGTCGAGGTCGATGGCTACACCCAGGACCAGCGCTTCTTCATGAACTGGGCCACCGTGTGGCGTCGCAACTTCACCGATGGCGAACTGCGTGTGCGCCTGAACACCGATCCGCATGCGCCGGCCAACTTCCGCGCCAACGGTGCGCCCTCGAACATGCCGTCGTTCGCGGCTGCGTTCCAGTGCAAGGCCGGTGACGCGATGGTGCGCGCCGACGACAAGCGCGTGGTGATCTGGTAACCGATCACAGGTGAAGCGTGATGCGAAAGGCCCGGCGCAAGCCGGGCCTTTTGTCTGTTTGCCCGGTAGCGCCGGATCTCAGGCCAGCGCAGGTTCCTGTGCCAGCAGGCGATGGAAGCGCTGCAGCACGTAGGGGTCGATCAGGCCGCCGGCCTGGTCATCGAGGATGCGCAGTGCCGTTCCGTGCGTCATCGCCGCCCGGTACGGACGATCACTGGTCATCGCATCGTAGGCGTCGGCGAGGGTGACAATGCGCGCGCCCAGCGGGATGTGCTCGCCGTGCAGGCCGTCGGGATAGCCGCTGCCGTCGAATGCTTCGTGATGGGCACGGATCAACCTGGCCACCGCGGCGGCATCGCTGCGGCCGGTGGTCAGGAAGATGTGCTCGCCACGCACGGGATGCTCACGCATGATCGCGCGCTCCTGCTCGGTGTGCCGGCGAGGGCTCAGCAGCACATCGTCGGGAATGCCGATCTTGCCGATGTCATGGAATCGCGCGGCCAGCGCGACCCGCGTGCCGGCCTCCTGGTCCAGGTCGCAGTGCATGGCCAGGCGGTGCGCCAGTTGGCCGACCCGGTCACAGTGATGGCGGGTGTAGGCATCGCGCATCTGCAGCGACATGGCCAGGGCATCGATCAGGCAGGCCTGTGCGTGCAGCAGGTCGGGGGCGGGTACGGCGTCAGGCAGCATGGTCATCCGCCCGCACCGGGTGGGGCCGGTGCGGGGTGGTAGCGGTGGGAAATCAACCCGGGGCGAGGGTCGTCAGCAGGGCGCGGGCCGCATTGAAGCGGTCTTCCGGCAAGGGCAGCGGGTGCTTGATGCGGAGCTTGTCCGGGCCTTCCATTGCATACAGGTTCGGCTGCTTCTGGATCAGCTGGATCACGGCCATCGGGTCGATGTCCGGCTTCGATTCGAACACGATGCGGCCACCGTTTTCGCCCAGGTCCAGCTTGCGGATGCCCAGCGCGTTGGCCCGCAGCTTCAGTTCGGCAACCGCGAACAGGTGCTTGGCCGGGTCCGGCAGCAGGCCGAAGCGATCGATCATCTCGACCTGCAGCTCGCGCAGCGCATCGTTGTCGCGCGCGCTGGAAATGCGCTTGTACAGTGTCAGGCGGGTATGCACGTCCGGCAGGTAGTCTTCCGGAATCAGGGCCGGCACATGCAGCTCGACGTCGGCACCGCGTACTTCCTCGCCGGCATCCAGGTCCGGCAGCTTGCCCTGCTTGATGCTGCGTACCGCGCGCTCCAGGAGCTCGGTATACAGGCTGAAGCCGACTTCGGCCATCTGCCCGCTCTGGTCCTCGCCGAGCAGTTCACCGGCACCGCGGATTTCCAGATCGTGCGTTGCCAGGGTGAAGCCGGCGCCCAGCTCGTCCATGGAAGCGATGGCTTCCAGGCGCTTCTCGGCATCCGGGGTGATCGCACGGCGGTCAGGCGTGATCAGGTAGGCGTAGGCGCGGTGGTGCGAGCGCCCCACGCGGCCGCGCAGCTGGTGCAGCTGGGCCAGGCCGAAGCGGTCAGCGCGGTTGATGATTATGGTGTTGGCGTTGGGAATGTCGATGCCCGACTCGATGATCGTGGTCGACAGCAGCACGTTGAAGCGCTGCTTCTGGAAATCCAGCATCACCTTTTCCAGTTCGCGTTCCGGCATCTGGCCATGGGCGATGCCGATGCGCGCTTCCGGCACGAGTTCGGACAGCTCGCGCTGCATGCGGCCGATGCTCTCCACGTCGTTGTGCAGGAAGTACAGCTGGCCACCACGTGCCAGTTCGCGCTGGAAGGCCTCGCGCAGCAGCGCGTTGTCCCATTGCGTGATGAAGGTCTGTACCGCCAGCCGGTTCGGCGGCGGCGTGGCGATGATCGACAGGTCGCGAAGGCCGGCCATGGCCATGTTCAGCGTGCGCGGGATCGGCGTGGCGGTCAGGGTCAGCAGGTGCACGTTGGCACGCAACGCCTTCAGCGCCTCCTTCTGGCGTACGCCGAACCGTTGTTCCTCGTCGACGATGACCATGCCCAGATCCTTGAACTTCACGTCCGGCTGCAGCAGGCGGTGGGTGCCCACGATGACATCGATGGTGCCGGCAGCGACCTTCTCCAGTTCTGCCTTGATCTCCTTGGTGCTCTTGAAGCGTGACAGCACTTCCACCTTGAGCGGGTAATCGGCGAAGCGGTCGCGGAAGTTGCGGTAGTGCTGTTCGGCCAGCAGCGTGGTCGGCACCAGCACCGCCACCTGCTTGCCGGCACTGGCAGCGGCGAACGCGGCGCGCACAGCGACCTCGGTCTTGCCGAAGCCCACATCGCCGCACACCACGCGGTCCATCGGCTGGCTGCTGGCGAGGTCGCGCAGGGTCGCGTCGATGGCGGCCAGCTGGTCGGGTGTCTCCTCGAACGGGAAGCCGGCGGCGAATGGTTCGTACATCGCGCGGTCGACCTGCAGGGCCAGTCCGGCACGTGCCTGCCGGCGCGCCTGGATTTCCAGCAGTTCGGCGGCGACGTCGCGCACCTTCTCGGCGGCCTTGCGCTTGGCCTTGGTCCACTGCTCGCCCCCGAGCGAATGCAGGGGCGCGGTCTCGGCGGAGGCGCCGGAGTAGCGGCTGATGAGATGCAGCTGTGCGACCGGAACGTACAGGCGGTCGCCCTTGGCATACTCGATTTCCAGGAACTCGCCCGGCATGCCACCGACGTCCATCGCGATCAGGCCGCGATAACGGCCCACGCCATGATCCTCGTGCACGATCGGCGCGCCTTCGGTCAGCTCGCCCAGGTCACGGATGATCGCTTCCGGTTCGCGGCCGGCGCGGCGCGTGCGGCGGGTGCTGCCGGCGCGCTCGGGGAACAGCTGACGTTCGGTCAGGACCGCCAGGCGCGGATCGTCCAGGGCGAAGCCATCTTCCAGCGGCGCCACGGTGATGGCAAAGCGCACATCGCTGGCGAGGAAGGCGGGCAGGTCGGCAACCACCGGCGGCTTCAGTTCGGCCGCCTGCAGCACTTCCAGCAGGGCTTCGCGGCGGCCCGGTGAATCTGCGGCGATCAGTACCCGGCCGGGGTAGTGGCCGAGGAAGGATTTCAGCGCGTCGCCAGCGGGCGCTTCGCGGGCCGCTACCGGCAGCGCCGGCAGGGGCTGGTCACCCAGCGCATGTGCATCGGCGATGCGCGCATGGTCGGCGGCCCATACTTCGATGCGTGGCGCGTCGTTCAGCCGCTCGCGCAGCTGCTCAGGCGAAAGGTACAGCGCCGAGGGCGGCAGCAGCGGGCGCTCGACATCGTGGCGGCGCTGCTCGTAGCGTTCGCCGGTCTGTGCCCAGAACGCGTCGGCGGCTTCGCCGGCGCCGGCACACACCACCGGCAGGCTGCCGGCAGGCAGGTAGTCGAACAGGCTGGCGGTGCGATCGAAGAACAGCGGCAGATAGTACTCGATGCCGGCCGGGGCCAACCCGGACTTGAGGTCCTGGTACAGCGCGCTGCGGCGCGTGTCGACATCGAAGCGTTCACGCAGGGTGGCCAGCACGCGGCCGATGCTGGCCTCATCCATCGGTACTTCGCGGCCGGGCAGCATGTGCACCGACTCGACCCTGTCCAGCGAGCGCTGGCTTTCCGGGTCGAAGGCGCGGATCGAGTCGATGTCCTCGTCCAGCAGCTCCACCCGCAAGGGCTCGTCGGCGCCCATCGGGAACACATCGAGCAGGCCGCCGCGCACGGCGAAGTCGCCGGGGTCCATCACCTGCGGCACGTTGCGGTAGCCCGCGCTTTCCAGGCGGCGTTTCTCGGCCTCCAGGTCCAGGCGCTGGCCGACCTTCAGGTCGAAGCTGCCGCCGATCACGTAGCTGCGCGGGGCAAGCTGCTGCAGCAGGGTCTGGACCGGCACCACCACCAGGCCGCGCTTGAGCGCAGGCAGGCGGTGCAGGGCCGCCAGGCGCTGCGAAATGATGTCCGGATGCGGGCTGAAGCGGTCGTAGGGCAGGGTTTCCCAGTCAGGGAAGGCGATCACCGGCAGCGCGGGATCGTTGCCCAGCAGGGTCTGCAGATCGGCTTCGAGCTGGTTGGCGCCGTGGTTGTCACGGGCAACCACCAGCAACGGCGCGTCATGCGCGCGCGCCGCCTGGGCCAGGTACCAGGCCAGGGCGGTCGGTGAAGCGGGGGCGCGCCACCAGGCGCGGAGCTGGCCGGCGCGCGGCAGCGGCGGGGCGGGGTAGGAAGTACGCGACATGGACCGCGGATTTTAGCAGAAGCCTCCGGCCGCCCCATGATTGCTGCGTGAGCGGGCGGCGCCGGGCCATGGCCGGCGGGCGCAGTGGCTGCAACGGCATCGCCGGGCGGCGCCCGGCGTCACCTTCAGTTGTCCAGTTCCAGCACCATGCGTACCAGACCTTCGGTGCCGTTCGGGTGCGGAACGGGCTTGAAGCCCAGCGAGGCGGCCAGCTGCTTCATCGGCTCGTTCTCGGCCGCCACATCGCCGTACAGGCGATCCAGGTACTTGCCCCGGCCCCACTTCACCAGCTTGCGCATCAGCTGCCGGCCCAGGCCCTGGCCGATGAGGAAGCGGCTGATCAGGATCGCGTACTCGGCTTCGCGGGTACCGGGGATGATCGAGGCCCGGGCGACCGCACCGACCACGGCCTCACCGGCGGGCAGGGACTCGGCCGCGACCAGGGTGATCTCGGTCTTGGGATTGGGATGGGTCAGGCGCTGGGTGGTTTCCGGTGACAGCTCGGTCACCGCCTGCAGGAAACGGTCGCGGATTTCTTCCGGCCCGAACAGGCTGAAGGCCGCTTGCAGCGGCGCGCTGTCTTCCGGGCGGATGGGGCGGATCAGCAGCTCGTGGCCGCTGGGAGCCTTGAAGATCTCATGCCAGGGCGGCATGCGGTTGCGAGTGGCCATACCGGGTGATTCCTTGGTGGTCCATCGATTGTGGCATCACCGGGGCCGTCTTCCGTGAACAAAAGGCTCACGGGCGTACAGCCTCGTGAAGGCCATTATTCAGGTGCCTTGAGCCAATCCAGGCGGGTGCTGGCGCCGGGCTCACCCAGGTGCTGGCGCAGTGCCGGCAGGGCCGGACCGACCGCCCGGTCGAACTGCCAGGGGGCGTTGAGCACCAGCATGCCGCTGCCGTTGAGGCGCAGCGGTGAGTCGTCGGGGCGTACCAGGAACTCGATGGTCACTGCCGACTTGACCGGCAGGGCAGTGGCCTTGCGCAGGAAATGCAGGATCGTGCGGCGCTGCTTGATCGGGAACCACACCGCGCAGGTGGCCTGCGGCCAGCGCGCCAGCGTCTCGGCCAGCGCTGCCAGGATGCGCTGGTACTCGGCGTCCTGGGCCTCGTAGGGCGGGTCGATCAGCACCAGGCCGCGGCCGATCTTGCTGCCGTTGACCTTCGGCGGCAGCAGCGAGCGCAGCAGTGCATAGCCGTCGCCCGGGTGCACGCCGACCCGGCTGTCATGGGCGAACAGGGCCTTGAGCGTGCCCACTTCGTCTTCCTGCAGCTCGCATACCGCCATCCGGTCCTGCGCACGCATGGCCTGGGCGGTGAGCAGGGGCGAGCCGGGGTAGTTGGTCAGCGCGCCGACCGGATTGTCGGCCTGCACGGCCTTCAGGTAGCGCTCGACCACGTCCGGCAGCTTCGGCTGCGCCATCAGGCGCATGACCCCGGATTCGGCCTCCAGCGTCTTGCGGCTCTCTTCGCTGGCCAGCAGATAGCGGCCTGCGCCGCCGTGGGTGTCCAGCACGAAGAACGGGCTGTCCTTGCGCTTGAAGCTGTCGATCAGGGCCAGCTGCACGATGTGCTTGAGGACATCGGCATGGTTGCCGGCGTGGAAGGCATGGCGGTAATTCATGCGGGCAGTGTACGGGGCGGCGGCCGCAGCGGCTATGCTGCGCGCCATGACAGCTCCCGTTGCCCATGTCCTGGTGGTCGAGGACGAAGCCGCCATCGCCGAAACCGTGCTCTACGCGCTGCGCAGCGAGGGCTACCTGGCCAGTCACTGCCTGCTTGGCAGCGATGCCCTGCAGCGGCTGCGGGACGGTGGTATCGATGTGGTGGTGCTGGACGTGGGCCTGCCGGACCTGAGCGGCTTCGAGGTCTGTCGTCGGCTGCGTGCGCTGCCCGGTCCGCAGGCGCAGCTGCCGGTGATCTTCCTGACCGCCCGCAACGACGAACTGGACCGGGTGCTGGGCCTGGAACTGGGCGCCGACGACTACATGGCCAAGCCGTTCTCGCCGCGCGAGCTGGTGGCACGGGTGCGCGCGCGGCTGCGGCGGGCGGCGCCTGCTGCCAGCGACACCGATGCGGGCTGGCAGACGCATGGCGCCTTCGCCATCGACCGCGAGGGCCGGCGTGTCCGCTTCCACGGCCAGGCGCTGGACCTGACCCGCTACGAGTACGCACTGCTGGAAGCCCTGCTGCAACGCCCCGGGGCCATCCTCAGCCGCGCCCAGCTGATGGACCGCGGCTGGGACAGCAGTGCCGACAGCGCCGACCGCACGGTCGATACGCACGTCAAGACCCTGCGAGCCAAGCTGCGCGCGGCCGGCGCCAGCACCGACCCGATCCGGACCCACCGTGGCCTGGGCTACGCCCTGGAGGTGTGAGCGATGCGTCTGGTGATGAAGCTGTTCCTGGGCTTCTTCCTGATCGTGGGCATCGCCGCGTTCTTCGTCATGCGCGTGTTCGTCAACGAAGTGAAGCCGGGCGTGCGCCAGGCGATGGAATCGACCCTGGTCGATGCAGCCAACGTGCTGGCCGAGATGGCGGCCGCGGACGTCAGGGCAGGCACCATCAACAGCGGGAGCTTCACCCGCAATTTGGCCAAGGCGCGGCAGCGTGACCTGAAAGCGATGGTGTGGCGCTTTCCCAAGCGCGCCCTCGATTACCGGGTGACGATCACCGATGCGAAAGGCATCGTGATCTACGATTCGCTGGGCCGCGACGTCGGCCGTGACAACTCGCGCTGGAACGATGTCTACCGCACCCTGCGCGGCGAGTACGGCGCCCGCTCCAGCCCGGAGACGCCGGGCGAGGAGGGCAACACCGTGATGCATGTGGCCGCGCCGGTGTACGACCCGGGCGATGGCCGCACCCTCATCGGCGTGCTCACCCTGGCCCAGCCCAACCGCAGCATCGACCCGTTCATTGCGGCCAGCCAGCGCGCCATCATCGAACGTGGCGCATGGCTGATCGGACTCTCGGCGCTGGTCGGGGTGCTGGTGACGATGTGGTTGACCACCGGCCTGGGCCAGCTCAGCCGCTATGCGCGCGCGGTCACCGCCGGTGAGCCGGTGCCGCCGCCACGCCGCCGCCGCGATGAGATCGGTGATCTCGGCCAGGCGCTGGAGACCATGCGGCGCAAACTCGAAGGCAAGGCCTACGTCGAGCAGTATGTGCAGTCGTTGACGCACGAAATGAAGAGCCCACTGGCCGCGATACGCGGTGCCGCCGAGCTGCTGCAGGAACCGATGGCCGATGCCGACCGTGCGCACTTCGCGCGCAGCATCCTCGAGCAGCAGGAGCGGTTGACCGAAACCATCGACAAGCTGCTGGCGCTGGCCGAAGTGGAGCAGCATGGCTGGCTGCAGACGCGTGCGCCGATCGCGCTGCCGGACCTGCTGCAGCAGACCGTCGCAGCCGCGCAGGTGCGCGCGCAGGCGGCAGGCGTCGAGGTGCGCACTGATGCCGTGGCGGATCTGAGCGTGCCGGGTGATGCCTATCTGCTGCGGCAGGCACTGAACAACCTGGTCGACAACGCGGTTGCCTTCTCTCCATCGGGGACGGAGGTGGTGCTGCAGGCTCAGGTTGAGGACGGCGGCGTGCGCCTGCAGGTGGCCGACCGGGGGGCCGGCATCCCCGACTATGCCCGTGACCGCGTGTTCGAGCGTTTCTATTCGTTGGCCCGTCCCGGCAGTGGCCGCCGCAGCTCCGGCCTCGGGCTGCCGTTCGTGCAGGAAGTGGCGCGCCTGCACGATGGCCGTGTCCAGCTGCAGGCCCGCGACGGCGGTGGGACCGTGGCCAGCCTGTGGTTGCCGCTGGGCATGCCCGGCCCGCGCACGCGGCGCTGACTTCACATCCGCTTCAAATTCGCCACAAACCCTGCTCACCGCGACGGTCCATCCTGCAGCCCTCTCCAACGAGGATGGACCATGAAATCCCTGAACATGCTGCTGCGGTTCGCCATTGTCGGCGGACTGATCCTGCTGCTGCTGATTCCGCTGATGATGATCCGCAGCGTGATCAACGAGCGCAGCCAATACCGCGACGAAGCCTTCGCGCGGGTCGCTGACAGCCGCGCCGGCGCGCAGCGGCTGGTGGGGCCGGTGCGGGTGGTGCCGTGGGTGGAGCGCCAGCAGGTGGAAGTCGTCGACGCCAAGGGCAACAAGAAGACCGAGGTGCAGGTCAGCGAAGGGCACTGGCTGCAGATGCCCGCCTCGCTCGACGTTGGCGGCGAGATGCTGCCCAGCCAGCGTGAGGTCGGGCTGTTCAAGGTGCCGGTGTACAGCTGGAATGGCCAGTTGAAGGCCTCTTTCGCGGCTGACGACTATCCGGTCAAGCCAGGCCGTACCTATGGCCAGCCCTATGTGGCGTTGGGCGTATCTGACGCGCGCGGCCTGGTCGGGACGCCCAACCTGCGCGTGGATGGCCGCCAGGTGCGCCTGCTGCCGGGTGTCGGCGCCGCTGCGGAGCTGGGGCGTGGCCTGCATGCCCCCGTGGCGGGCTTTGCCGGGGTGCAGGGCGGACTGCTGGCAGCAAGCACGGTGGAACTTGAGCTGCGGCTGGACGGCAGCCGCACGTTGTCGGTCGTGCCGGTAGGCGATGACAACCGCATCGCACTGCGGTCGCGCTGGCCGCATCCGTCCTTCGCCGGCGCCTTCCTGCCGAACGAACGCCGCGTCGATGCGCAGGGCTTCGACGCACGCTGGGCGGTGTCCTCGCTGGCCTCCGATGCCCAGCGCCAGCTGCGCAGCGATGGCGCGGGGGCGTCGCAGTCGGTGAGCGTGTCGCTGGTCGATCCGGTCGATGCCTACACGCAGGCCGATCGCGCCTCCAAGTATGGCGTGCTGTTCGTGCTGCTCACCTTCGTCGGCTTCATTCTGTTCGAGCTGATCAGATCGCTGCGCATCCACCCGTTGCAGTACCTGATGGTGGGCCTGGCGCTGGCGATCTTCTTCCTGCTGCTGATCAGCCTGTCCGAGCACATCGCCTTCTGGAAGGCGTATCTGGTCTCGGCGGCGGCCTGCATCGGCCTGCAGGCGGTGTATCTGGCCAACGTGCTCGGCCACTGGAAGCGCGGCCTGGGCTTCGCCGCGCTGCTGACCGTGCTGTATGGCGCGCTTTACGGGCTGCTGGTCTCGGAGAACAACGCGCTGCTGATGGGCTCGCTGCTGCTGTTCGTGATTCTTGCGCTGGCGATGTGGGTGACCCGCCGCGTGGACTGGTATGCGCTGGGCGCGGAAGCAAAGTGAGGAGAACGCGATGGGGTGGCGCCAGGGATTGCGGCTGAGAGCCCAGCAGGGCATTCCGGCCCTGCTCGAAGTGGATGCACTGCTGCAGGCGCATGGCGTGCTGGCGGCCCTGCCGGGGGCACGGATCGCCCCCGGCCTGGTCCGCTTCCAGCTGGCGCCGGCCACCTGCGAAGGGTTGCTGGGGCAGGGGCTGGAGTGGCTGGACGGTGCACGGCAGGGACGTGGCGTGCTGGGTGGAAAGGTCCCCTGCTACCGGCCCTGGAAGGCCGGGCCGGGAGCGTTGGCCGAGATCGGCATCGCCGGCCTGCCCGGCGATTGGCCCTCGCACGCTGCGGTTTACGGCTGCAGCAGCATCGACCGGCGGCACTGGTTGCTGCTGCTGCCCATGCGCGCCCAGCTGTGGTTGGGCTGGAGCGGATGAGGCGCCTGCACCGCCCATGACCGATGGGACGGGGGCCAAGCGCCCCCGCTGGCTAGACTCGAGGGGTTGATGATCGAGCCGAAGGGCAGGGGTGGGATGTGCTGAAGTGGGGTGTGCTGGCGGTTGCGCTGGCGATGAGCGGCAATGCGATGGCGCAGCAGCGCGAGCCGGTGGACCTGGACATGGTCAGCCGCATCCGCCAGGAGGCGTTCCATCGCTCGCAGGTGATGGACACCTTCAGCTATCTCACCGAGCGCATCGGACCGCGCCTGACCAACTCTCCGGCGATGGGGCGCGCAAACGCGTGGACCCGCAGCAAGTTCACCGAATGGAAGCTGGACAATGTCCACGACGAAGCGTTCGATGACTTCGGCCGTGGCTGGGAGTTCACCTCGGCCAGCGTGGAGATGCTCGGCGACCGCGTGATGCCGCTGCACGCACTGCCCAAGGCCTGGACGCCGGGCACCCGCGGACCGGTCGAGGGCGAGCTGGTACAGGTGGACATCAAGAAGCCGGAAGACATCGAGAAGTACCGCGGCAAGCTGCGCGGGAAGATCCTGCTGCTCGGCGAGGCGCGCGAGTACAAGCGGGGTACCGAGCCGGACTCGCATCGTCACGACGCCACCTCGCTGGAGGGACTGCAGGAATTCACCCTGCCCAAGGACAAGGACGCCACCGCCGAGCGCGCCAAGCGGGTGAAGGAGTACCAGGAGAGGCAGGCGCTGGCGGCCAAGGTCAACGCCTTCTTCGTCGAGGAAGGCGCATTGGCCTCGATCAGCATCAGCAGCTGGGACAACGGCATCATCCGCGTGGCCGGTGGCGGCTCGCGCAAGGCCGGGGAATCGGTCGGCATTCCGGAGCTGGCGATGATCGCCGAGCACTTCAATCCGCTGGTGCGTGCACTGGAGGCCAAGCAGCCCGTGCGCCTGCGGGTGGACGTGAGCGCGCGCTTCACCGACGACAGCGATCAGCCCGGCTACAACACGCTGGCGGAGATCCGTGGCAGCAGCAGGCCGGATGAGGTGGTGATGATCGGCGCGCACCTCGATTCCTGGCACAGCGGCACCGGCGCGGCCGACAACGCGGCCGGCGTGGCGGTGATGATGGAAGCCATGCGCATCCTCAAGGCCACCGGTGCCAAGCCCCGGCGCACCATCCGGGTGGCGCTGTGGAGCGGCGAGGAGCAGGGCCTGATCGGCTCGCAGGCCTACGTCGCCAAGCACTTCGGCCAGTTCCCGGAACCGGTGGACGCTGCGCAGAAGGCGTTGCCGGCATCGCTGCGCGACCCCACCGGACCGCTGCGCAAGACCCGCGACTACAGCAAGTTCCAGGTCTACTTCAACATGGACAACGGCTCCGGCCGCTTCCGTGGCATCTACGCGCAGGAAAACCTGGCGGCGATGCCGATCTTCGAGGCCTGGCTCGCCCCGTTCCATGATGTCGGCGCCACCACGGTGGCGACCCGCAACACCGGCAGCACCGACCACATCAGCTTCGATCGCATCGGCCTGCCCGGCTTCCAGTTCATCCAGGACCGGCTGGATTACTTCACCAATGTCCACCACAGCCATCTGGACACCTGGGACCACGCCGAGCCCGAAGATCTGAAGCAGGCAGCGGCCATCGTGGCCTCCTTCGCCTACAACGCGGCGATGCGCGAGCAGTCGTTCCCGCGCAAGGCCGAGCCGCAGCCGTGACGTGAGCTGGAGGGGCGGACCCTGTCCGTCCCTCCGTGCCGGCGCGGGGCTGGTGGTAAAATCGGGGAATTCCCGTTCCTCGAGCCCCACATGACCTGCCGCACCCGCTTCGCCCCCAGTCCTACCGGTTATCTGCATATCGGTGGCGCCCGCACCGCGCTGTACTGCTGGCTGGAGGCCCGCCACCGCGGCGGCGAGTTCGTGCTGCGCATCGAGGATACCGATCGTGAACGCAGCACCCAGGGGGCGATCGACGCCATCCTGGAGGCGATGGAGTGGCTGGGCCTGGACTACGACGAAGGCCCGATCTACCAGACCGACCGGGTGGCCCGTTACCGGGAAGTCGCCGAGCAGCTGATTGCCGACGGCAAGGCCTACTACGCCTATGAAACCCGGGAAGAGCTGGACGCGATGCGCGAAGCCGCCATGGCCAGGCAGGAAAAGCCGCGCTACAACGGTGCCGCGCGCGAGCTGGGCCTGCCGTACCGGGACGACCCGAACCGTGTCATCCGCTTCAAGAATCCGCTGCAGGGCACGGTGGTGTTCGATGACCTGATCAAGGGCCGGATCGAGATCGCCAACAGCGAACTGGATGACATGGTCATCTTCCGTCCGGACGGCTATCCCACCTACAACTTCGCGGTGGTGGTGGATGACTGGGACATGGGCATCACCGAGGTCATCCGCGGTGACGACCACATCAACAACACGCCGCGCCAGATCAACCTGTACGAAGGCATCGGTGCACCGGTGCCGAAGTTCGGCCACATGCCGATGATCCTGGACGAGCAGGGCGCCAAGCTGTCCAAGCGCACCGGTGCCGCCGACGTGATGCAGTACCGGGATGCCGGCTACCTGCCGGACGCACTGCTGAGCTACCTGGCCCGCCTGGGCTGGTCGCATGGCGACCAGGAACTGTTCACCCGTCAGGAACTGATCGACCTGTTCGATGTGAAGGACTGCAACTCCAAGGCGTCGCGCCTGGACATGGCCAAGCTGGGCTGGGTCAACCAGCACTTCCTGAAGACCGTGGAACCGGCCGACATCGTGCCGCACCTGGTCTACCAGCTGCAGAAGCTGGGCCTGGACGTGGCGGCGGGCCCGGCACCGGTGGACGTGGTGATCGCCCTGCGTGAACGCGTGCAGACCCTGAAGGAAATGGCCGAAAAGGCCGTGGTCTGGTACCAGCCGCTGAACGACTACGACGAAGCCGCAGTGGCCAAGCACTTCAAGGCCGGGGCCGAGGTCGCCCTGGGCAAGGCCCGTGAACTGCTGGCGGCGCTGCCGGAATGGACGGCCGAAGCGGTCGGCACGGCCCTGCACGACACGGCCGCCGCGCTGGAGATCGGCATGGGCAAGGTCGCCCAGCCGCTGCGCGTGGCCATCACCGGTACCCAGGTCAGCCCTGACATTTCCCACACCGTGTACCTGGCCGGCCGTGAGCAGGCCTTGAAACGCATCGACGCGGCCATTACCAAGGTAGCAACGGTCTGAGGCATCCTTGCCAGGCCGAACCGGAGAACGCGCATGCCCGCCAAGACTGCCACTGCCTGTACCGCCCCCCACCACCACGTCCATGACGCATCGGATTTCGTGGCGGTGGTCGAGCGTGTCTCGCGCGAACGCGGGCTGCGCCTGACCCCCATCCGCGCCAACGTACTGAAGTTGATCGCCGAAGCCGGCAAGCCGGTCAAGGCCTACGAGCTGCTGGAATGGGTGCGCAACGGCAAGGGCGTGGGCGCCGATGCCCCGCCCACCGTGTACCGCGCGCTGGACTTCCTGATGGCCAATGGCTTCGTGCACAAGCTGGAATCGGTGAACGCCTTCGTGGCCTGCCACCACCCCAGCAGTGCGGCGCATTCGGTGCCGTTCCTGATCTGCAACAGCTGCCACAGCGCGGTGGAACTGGAAGACCGCGAGATCGTCGGCCAGCTGGAGAAGCGGGCCAAGGAGCTCGGCTTCCAGCCGCAGGCGCAGACGCTGGAAGTGCACGGACTCTGCGCCCGCTGCGCAGGCTGAGCGGCCGGTGGGCTTGGGGTCAGATCCCTTTTGCCTTGGCAAAAGGAATCTGACCCCTTTTCACGAGCTCGACCCTACCGGGCCGGCGCAGGCTCGGCCGCCGTATCCACCCGTGCGATCACCGACATGCCGGGACGCAGTCGCGCGGCCAGCTCCTGCCCCGGATCGATCGAGATCCGGATCGGCAGCCGCTGCACCACCTTGGTGAAGTTGCCGCTGGCATTGTCCGGGCGCAGGACGCTGAATTCCGAGCCGGTGGCGGGGGCGATCTGCTCCACATGACCGCGCAGCACCTGGCCCTGGAACGCGTCCACGGCGAACGTCGCAGGTTGGCCGATGCGCATCTGCCAGGTCTGGCCCTCCTTGTAGTTGGCGACCACCCACAGCGCGTCGGGCACCAGGAACAGCAGCTGCGAGCCGGCGGCCACGTACTGGCCGGGGCGCACGCTGGCCTCGCTGATCTGCCCGTCGCGCGGCGCATGGATCACGGTATTGGCCAGGTCGATGCGTGCCAGTTCCAGCTGCGCCTGTGCGCTTTCCACCTGTGCCTCCAGGCTCTTGCGTGCCACCTGGGTGGAGACCAGCGTTTCCTCGGCGATGCGGATCTGTGCCTGTGATTGCTGCACGCTGGCCTGCGCCGACGCCTGGGTCGTGCGGAAGCGGTCGCGGTCATTGATCGATACCAGGCGTTGTGCGGCGAGCTGTTCGTACCGCTTCAGCTCGTTGCGGGAGCGCTCAAGCTCGGCCTTGCCGGCGGACAGGGTGGCCTGGGCCGCAGCGATCTGCGCGCGGTTCTGCGCCTGCGACTGATCGGAGTTGGCCAACGCCGCGCGCGCGCTGTCCAGCGTGGCCTGTGCCTGCGCCACGCGCTGCGCATAGATGCGGTCATCGATGCGCAGCAGTGGTTCGCCCTTCTTCACGTGCTGGAAGTCCTTCACCAGCACCTCGGTCACATAGCCATTGACCTGGGGTGCCATCACCGTGATCTGCCCGCGCACGTAGGCGTTGTCGGTGACCATCACGCTGCTGGCAAACGGCCACAGGTGCCACGCGCGCAGGATCAGTGCGATGCCCAGCAGGGCCACCACCACCATCACTGCCACGCTGCGCGCGCTGGGTCTGAGGTACTTCGGCGCGACCGCCGGCTCAACCGGCGTGGGCGCAGGTGCCGCGTCGGTTGGCGGCGGTGGAGTCACGTTGTCGGCATCGTCGGGACGGGGCGGGACGGGAGGCATGGCGGAGGACTCAGCGGGGCGCTGCGGAGGAGGCCGCAGCGGAGGAGGGCGGATGGCGCTTGCGCCACTGCTTGAGCACGGCGGTACGCAGCGACAGCAGCAGCAACCAGCACAGGAAGCCGATCGCCAGCCAGCCGCTCAGGGTGAACACATCATTGAACCCACGGACATTGGCCTCGCGGCGCGTCGTCTGTGCCAGCTGCGCGGTGCCCTGCGCGCTGCGCAGCACCGGATCGGTGATCTGCGCGGCGTACAGCTGCTGCTGGATGCGCAGGCGCTGCGCCACCACCGGGTCGGCGGGATCAAGCTGGCTGGTCAGCGCGCTGGAATACAGCTGTTCGCGATGCAGCTGGAAGGTTCCCAGCAGCGCCGAGCCGGCCAGCCCGCCCAGCGTCTGGGTGATCGACAGCGTTACCAGGAACGTGATCATGTGGTCCACACCCTGTTTCAGGGCGGCGGAGATGCCCAGCATGATCAGCGGGCCCATGAACATCCCGGCACCGACCGAGGCCAGGAACTGGCTGAGGTAGAAATCGTGGGGACGGTCCATGCTGGTGCGGTTCTGGTCGAAGAACGCCGCCGAACCCAGCAGCAGGATCGCCATCAGCAGCTGCGGGATCAGCCGCTTCGGGCCGAAGGTCACGGCGGTACCGATGATGCCGGTGACAACCCCTGCCAGAATCACCACGAACAAGGGGCGCAGCTGGTCCGGGCCCATGCCCAGCGTGCGCATCAGGCTGACCACGCCGTAGGACTGCTCGGTGGTCAGGAAGCGGATGAGGAACGCACCCACGATGAAGTGCAGTACCGGCAGGCTGGCCAGCCAGCGCGTCTGCAGCAGTGGATTGCGCCGGTAGTGCTCGATGATGAAGGCGGTGGTCGACAATGCGATCGAGGCGACCAGCGCCCAGCCCAGCCACGGTGTGTCCAGCCACCAGCGCGTGTAGCCCTGGGCCAGCACCACCACCAGCAGCGCAACCGCCGGGGCAAGCAGGCTGAAGGTAAGGAAATCCAGGGGCTCGAAGGCCTTGATCTGCACGCCTGGCGGCAGCTTCAGCACCACCACCGCCGCGAACGCACACAGCGCCAGCCCTGCTTCGAAGGAATACAACTGGTGCCATTGCCCGGTATCGACCAGGCCGGGCGACACGATCCAGGCCAGCGGAACTGCCAGCTGCGACAGACCGACGCCGACCACCAGCAGGTTGCCGGTGAAGCGCCGCGGCAACGCCTGCAGCATGTACAGCGTACCCAGCGTCGAACACGCCGCACCGGCGAAACCGCTGGCCGCGCGCGTCAGCATCGTGGTTTCGAAGCTACCTACGAACAGGTGCAGCACGGCCAGCGCGGCATACAGGCCCAGGCCGATCTCGGCGAACAGGCGGATGCCGTATTGCTGGCGGAACTTGAAGGCCAGCAGGTTGGCGGTGACGTTGACCATCGCGTAAGCGGCCACCAGCCAGCTGCCCTGGGTCGGGGTGAGCTGCAGTTGCCCCTGCAGGAAGGGCAGGTTGGCGGTGACCAGCGCATTGCCGAGGCCACCGGTGATGGCCACCAGCAGCGACACCAGGGCATAGGCAGCACGCCGGTAGGGTGGGTGCCACGGCATCGAAGCCGATCCGGGCATGGTCGGCTTCTCATGCTCCTCCCAGTCCGGCACCGGCTTCAGATACGGCTGCACCATCAGCGTGCTCCGCTGGCTGCTCCCTGGAGTCCTCCGCGCAGCAGTTGCAGGGCACGCCCGGCCAGACGGGCGCGCTCGTCACGGGTCTTGCCGCGAAGGGCCGCTCCCAGCATGCCCGAGATCAGTGAAATATCCGTTTTTTCCAGATCGGGACGGCACAGGCCTGCGGCGATGGCCCGCTGGATCGGTGCTTCCAGCAGGTCGCGTACGGTCTCGCGCGCGGCGCGCATGGAGGGCACGTCCGAATCAACGGCGCGCCAGTAATCGGCCAGCGCAGGTGAATCGATGATGCGCTGGGCCATCCCCTCGAACACCTCGAACAGGGCGTCGTCACGGTCGCCCAGCTGCTCCACCTGGCGGCGGATGCGGTCGACCGCACGCTGCAGCAGGGCCTGGATCAGCGCGGTGCGGTCGGGAAAATTGCGGTACAGCGTGGCCCGGCCCACCTGGGCGCGTTCGACCACCAGATCCAGCGGAGCGGTGACGCCGTGTTGTCCGAACACATGGTCGGCGGCGTCGAGAATGAGGGCACGGCGGGCAGCGGCATCGGCGCGTTGAGCGGTCATGGGTTCATTTTCGGACAGAAGTGTCCGATGTGCGAGACATTGAGTGACGGGATTGTCCGGTTGTTGTCCTACGCACATCTTTGTGATCGGTGTGTGAATTCGTATCCATGGCAGGTGGGAGGTGCCACCCGGCCGTGTTGATCACGTCACGATGCGGCTCACGACTGAAGCCATACCGTGTCCAAAAAAAACGGGGGGCCAGCAGGCCCCCCGGGAGAGAACGACAACGAGCGTCGTCAGGGATCAGTGGAACGGCGTCCTGCTGCTGGAGGGGTCAGAAGTACGCACGGATGCCGAATGCGACACCGCGGCCCGGCAGCGGCGAGTAGTCGCGCAGCAGCGAGGTGTGCGGGCGCACTTCACGGTTGGTCAGGTTGCTGCCATCCAGGAACACCTCATAGCTGTTGCTGTCGTTGCGATCCCAGCGGTAGGCCAGGTGCGCATCGACCAGGGTGTAGCCGTCGCTCGGCTCTTCGTTCTGCGCCACGTCCTTCTGCCGGCTGTAACGCACGGCGCCCACCGACGCGCGCCAGCCGTCCTTCGCCCAGCGCAGGTCGGCACCAACGCGGGCCGGGGCGATGCGCGGCAGGTAGCCGGTGTTGGCCAGCTCCACGGTGTAGTTGTGGTTGTGGTCACCGTGCGGCACCGCGATGTCGAGGTTGCGGCTGCCGTTGCCGTCCAGCTTGGCCTGCACGTAATCGCCGAACAGGCGCAGATCCCAGTCGCCTGCGACGCCTTCGAACAGATGCACCAGGGCTTCCGCCTCGGCACCCTTGAACACCGCATCCTGCTGCGTCCATGCACGCACCGGCAGGCCTTCGGTGACGCCGGTGTCGGCCAGGTAGATGAAGTCCTTGAACTTCGTCTGGTAGATCGAGGCGGAGAAGTCCAGGCGATCGCTGTGGGTGTGG
This sequence comes from Stenotrophomonas sp. STEN147, assembly GCF_056757995.1. NCBI lineage: Bacteria > Pseudomonadati > Pseudomonadota > Gammaproteobacteria > Lysobacterales > Lysobacteraceae > Stenotrophomonas > Stenotrophomonas sp. STEN147. The sequence goes on along the minus strand of NZ_JBRRCG010000001.1, from coordinate 294,884 downwards.
ATGCCCAGCTCGACACGCTGGCCGCGCTCGGTCTTCAGGTTGGCGTCGCCGATTTCCAGCGAGCGGGTGGCAATGTGCGCGCCAGCGGCATACAGCTCTTCATTGGTGGGGGCACGTTCGGAGCTGTCCACGCCGATGCGCAGGTCGACCGCGTCGTTGAGCTTCCAGATGCCGGCCGCGGACAGATTGGTGGCATCGAACTGCCGGCGCCGGTAATCGCCGGTCGGGTCCAGCTTGACCTGGTCGTGGCGGCCGCCGAGTTCGAGCTTGAACGGGCCGAACTGCTTCTCCTGCAGCACGAACAGGCCGATGTTTTTCGTTCCGGTGTCCGGCACGAATGCTTCTTCGCCCTTGGCGCCGAAATCGCTGTTGCCGAACTGCACGCCGAAGGCGCCGTCCCAGCCACCGACCTGCTGCTGTACGGCTTCCAGGCGGGTTTCGATGCCGCGGTTGGTGAAGCGTGTGGAGGGCGTGCCGGCCTCCAGCTCGACATGCTCGTAGTCGGTGTAGGCCACGCGGGCATTGATGTTCTTCAGGAACGAGACCGGGTTGTAGATGCCGGCCTTGGTCTCGAAGCGGTTCTGCACCATGTCGATGCGTACGTCATGCTCGTCGCCGCCTTCCTCCTCCTCGCCGTGATCATGATCATGGTCGTGGTCATGATCGTCGCCGTCCGCGTGGACGTGGGCGCCATTGGGGATGCCATAGTTGGTGCGATAGGTGCTGGCCGACACGCCGAAGTAGCCGCCGTCGCCCAGCCAGGTGGCACCCACACCACCGGCCCGGGTGCGGATGGAGCTGTTGTCCAGGCGGCCACGGCGCGGCTCGTCGCCTTCCTCGCCCGCGTGGTCGTGGTCATGGTCGTCGTGGTGGTCTTCCAGGCTGTCGATCACCGCGTAGCCGGGAATACGATAGTCATCGCCGTTGCGCACCAGGCCGTCGACATGCAGCACGACATTGCCGCTGACGCCGTCCAGGCGGAACATGCCGCTGCGTTCGTCATTGACGGAGTTGCCGCGCAGTTCAGCGCGGCCGCTGAGCGGACGGTCGGGCAGCTCGCGGGCGATGCGGCCATCGACGACGTTGACCGCGCCGCCGATCGCACCGCTGCCGAACAGCAGTGTCGCCGGGCCCTTCAGCACTTCGATCTGATCAGCCAGGAACGGCTCGATGCTGGTGGCATGGTCGGCGCTGACGGTGGAGGCATCCATGTTGCCCATGCCGTTGGACAGCACGGCTACCCGAGGGCCTTCCTGACCGCGGATGATCGGACGACCGACACCGGGGCCGAAGAAGGTGCTCTGCACGCCCGGCAGCTTGGCCACCGTATCGCCGAGGGTGCCTGCCTTCTGTTCGTCCAGGCGCTCGCCGGCGAGCACTTCGACCGGGCGTGCCAGCGACTCGGCGTCGCCCTGCAGCGGCGAGGCGGTGACCTGCACCGACGACAGCTCGGTCAGGTGGCGGTCACGGTGCGCATCGTCGTCGCCTGCGGCAAATGCGGCGGACGGCAGCAGCGCGGCGAGCGCCAGGGCGAGGGTGTGCGGCTTGAACCGCAGGGAAGGGGCGGGCATCGGGAAGTCCTTGTTACTGTGTATCAATTGTGAGGCGCACGTATCCCGTCGCGGGACAGGGGGAGAGGAGATCGTGCGGACCAGGAATGGATGTTATATTATTCCATAACGATTCGCCGACCCTGCTGGAAGTCATGTCCCTTTCCTCCCACCTGCGCCATCTGCTCGACCGCTTCGGTGCCACCGGATCGATGCTGTGCGCAGTGCACTGTGCGGTGATTCCGGTGCTGCTGGCCGCAGCACCTTCGCTGGGCCTGTCGTTCTGGCTCAGCGATGGCGTTGAACAGGCGCTGGTCGTGTTCGTGACCCTGCTGGGTCTGTTCAGCCTTGTCTGGGGCTACCGCCGGCATGGCGCCCTGCGCGCGCTGGCGTTCCTGATTCCCGGGCTGGTCGCGCTGTGGGCCGGGGTGCTGTACGACCCGCTGCATCACAACGCCGTGCCGCACGCGGTGGTGATGACCATTGGCGGTCTGCTGGTCGGCGTTGCCCATCTGGTCAATCTGCGGCTCAACCACAGCCACGTACACGACGCCAGCTGCGCGCACTAGGCGCTCCGTGATAGGCTTTCCGATCGTGCGCGGGGGCGTCCAGCAAGGCGGCCCCGCCGAACCCGTGTCAGCACGGGGTAACCAGATTTCACATTTGAGGAGTTGAAGACATGGGTAAGGGTGACCGCAAGACCGCCAAGGGCAAGCGCTACAACGCCAGCTACGGCAACGCCCGTTCGCACACCGCGAGCAAGGTCGCCGTAGGCGCCGCTGCCCCGGTCGCCAAGAAGACCGTGGCCAAGGCTCCGGCGAAGAAGGCCGTGGCGAAGAAGGCCGTCGCCAAGGCCTGATCGGCCGGCCGATGGGTCAACGAAGAACGCGGCGCCTGGCGCCGCGTTTTTTTATGCGTGTCGTTGCGGCCGCCGCGTTCGCCGGGCATGGCCCCCATTGCCATGGTAGCGCCGGGCCATGCCCGGCGGAGACGTCCGGCCCCCCATTGCTGCGGTAGCGCCGGGCCATGCCCGGCGGAGACGTCCGATCAACGCAGCGTCTGCTTCAATGTCTCGGCATCGCCGTCGTTCGGCGCGGCTGGAACCTGCAGCAGGTGCGCCAGCAGCGGATAGACATCGACGTTGTCGAAGCCGTCGATCACCAGTCCCTGGCGGAACGACGGGCCGCTCGCCACGAACACCGCACGCATCGACGGCAGCGCCGGATCGTAGCCGTGCGAGCCGCCGTCGCGACGATCGCGCCTGGCGATCCAGTCCCGGGTCAGCGCGTCCCAGCCTTCATCCATCTGGCAGACGATGGCGGGTATGCGTGGATGCGTGCCGTAATGCCAGCGCGCAGGCAGGTTCTCCTTCTTCCAGCATTCGTAGTGGGCATGGCGGCCGAGCAGGGCACGTTCGGCCTCGGCTTCACGCCCCGCGACCGGCGCGAAGCCGACCGACTGGCCCTGGCTGACGTTGCGTGCAATGGCCGGGTCCACCATCGACTCGGTGGCGATCACCTGACCGTCGCCCACCGCGGCCATGCCGTGATCGGAAACCACGATCACGTTGGTGGTGGCTGCCAGGCCACGCTGCTGCAGTCCGTCGAGCACCTGGCCGACAATCTGGTCGGCCCGCACGATGGCTGCCGTGTACTGCTGCGACTGCGGCCCATGGTGATGCCCGGCCTTGTCGACGTGTTCCATGTACAGCGTGGCCAGGCGCGGCGCCTCGGCATCGCTGCGTGCCAGCCAGCCCAGTACGGTCTGCACACGTTGCTCGAACGGTTCCTTGTCGTTGTACGCCAGCCACTGGCTGGGCCGCACGCCCTTGATCTCCGCTTCGCTGCCCGGCCAGGACCAGGTCGCGGAACGCACGCCGGCTTTCTCCGCGCTGACCCAGATCGGCTCGCCGCCCCACCAGTCACTGCGGGTGACCGCCTCGCGGTTGCTCAGAGCAAACCTGCCCAGCGATGCGTCGTCCATCGCATTGTGGATGATGCCGTGATGGTCAGGGCGCAGACCGGTCACGATGGTGTAGTGGTTGGGGAAGGTCAGCGAGGGATAGGAGGGCGTCATCCAGCGCGCGCGCACGCCGCTGTCGATCATCCGCTGCAGGTTCGGCGTCAGCCCGCGGTCCAGCGCGTCGGCACGCAGGCCATCGATGGAGATCAGCAGCAGCTTCGGCGGTGCGGCCGTTGCCGCAGGCGTGGGGACGGTGGCGGTCGGGGCGGGTGCGGTGGTGCAGGCGGCCAACGGCAGCAGCAGCGCCAGCGCGCAGGTCAGGCGTACGGAAGTCATCCGCCCATCATAGTGCGAGGTAATGACGCGCCCAAGACACGGCGTGCCAGGACCGTCCGCGGTCAGATCCCTTTCCCAGGGGAAAGGCATCTGACCCCGATCTCCCATCAGGCGAACAGCGGTACCTGGCGTTGCTCAAGCCGCAGCAGTGCTGCCTTGGTCTCCAGCCCGCCGCCGAAACCGGTCAGCGCGCCGTTGCTGCCGATCACGCGATGGCAGGGCAGGATGATCGGCAGGGGATTGCGACCGTTGGCGGCGCCGACCGCGCGCGTCGCGCTGGGCTGGCCCAGGTGCTGCGCCAGCTGCAGGTAGCTCCAGGTCTGGCCGAACGGTATCAACGCCAGAGCCTGCCACACGCGCAGCTGGAACGGAGTGCCGCGCGGTGCCAGCAGCAGATCGAATGTGCTGCGTTCGCCATGCAGGTACTGCAGCAGCTGTTCGCGGGCCTCGGGCAACGCGCCGGGCGCATTGTGCCAGTCGCTGCGTCCGCGCGCGGGGTGGCGGTTTTCAGGAAACAGCACGTGGGCCAGGCCACGTTCGTCGCCGGCGATGGTGAGCTCGCCGATCGGGCTGTCAAAACAGTCGAACAACAACGTCATGTCGGTTCTCCAACGAACGTGCCGGACAGATGCCACAGATGCAGCACCGCATACGAGCGCCAGGGGCGCCAGGGCTGGGATCGCGCTTCGGTGGCGCGTTCGCTCAGGCGCTGCCCCTGGGCATGGCCGAGCACCTGCTGCAGTACCAGGTCACCTGCAGGAAACGCGTCGGGCTGGCCCAGGCCGCGCAGGGCGATGTACTGCGCCGTCCACGGGCCGATGCCGGGCAGTGCCACGCAGCGGGCGACGAATTCCTCCAGTGCCTGGCCGGGCCCGAAGTCGAGCTGGCCACTGACGCAGGCTGCGGCCAGTGCGCGCACAGTGGCGGCGCGGCTGCGTGGCAGACCGATGGATTCCAGAGGGGCGTCCGCCAGTACGGCCGGAGAGGGAAACTGGCGGTCGAACTCCGTCGGCATGCCCGGCAGGTGGGCGCCATGCGCATCGACCAGCCGGCGCGCGAAGGTGGTCGCCGCCGCAACGCTGACCTGCTGGCCGAGCACGGCACGCACCGCCACCTCGAAGCCATCCCAGCCGCCCGGCACGCGTAGGCCAGGGCGTTCGGCGATGCCGCGCGCCAGCAGCGGCTCTTCACCGAGCGCGGCATGCACCTGCTGCAGGTCGGCATCGAGATCGAATACCCGCCGCACGCGTCGCACGATGTCCGGTATCAGCCGCGGATCGACCGCACCCAGCTGCAGGCGCAGTTCCGGCCGCTTCGGATCAGCCGTCACCCGCAGCAGGGTGGGTCGTTCAGGCGTGCCGAGCACGCGCTGGTAGCTGTCGTCGCCGATCAGTTCGATGCCCGGCAGGCTGCGCTTGCGCAGGAACGCCAGCATGCGCGGAAAATCCAGCGGAGGCCGGTAGCCCAGGCGCAGCACCAGGCCACCGTCATCGGCGGCCAGCGGGACGTGTTGGCGGCGCAGCGTGGTCGGCGCCATCCCGCAGCCCTGCAGGAAGGCGGTGTTGAAGCGGCGCAGGCTGTTGTAGCCCGCCGCGAGCGCAACGTCGGTGACCGGCAGGGTGGTTTCGGTCAGCAGCTGCTTGGCCAGCAGCAGGCGGTGGGTGGCGTGGATCTGGCCGGGCGTGGCGCCCAGGTGCTCCACGAACAGGCGCTGCAGCTGGCGTGCGCTGAGGCCGATCTTCGCAGCCAGTCCGGCAACCGGCTGCTCCTGCAGGAAGCCGCCGTGGATCAACGCCAGCGCCCGCTGCACGGCCTGGCCGGCCAGTGCCTGCTGTGCCTGCGGTGCCAGTTCGGGACGGCAGCGCAGGCAGGGCCGGTAACCGGCGGCAGTGGCTGCGGCCGCGCTCGGGAAATAGGTGATGTTGCGCGGCTTCGGCGGCGGCGCCGGGCAGACCGGCCGGCAGTAGATGCCGGTGCTGCGCACGGCGGTGAAGAACACGCCATCAAAGCGCGCGTCACGGGCGAGGCGGGCACGGTCGCAGGCAGCGGTGTCGAGGACGAGGGCGGTGTTCATGCGCCCAGTCTAGGCCGCTCATGTGGCGGATACTCGCCGGATTCGGACATGGATGCAGCGGGTCGCGATCCGGGGTCAGAACCGGTTCAGTGCCACGTGCTGAATGCGCGCGCCGGGCAGGTAGACTGTGATCCTTGTTCCTGCGAAATCCGGTTGCCCGATGTCCGCCTTGATCCGCTGGTTGCCCCTGTTGTGCCTGGCCCTTGCGGGTTGCAGCCAGTTGGAGAATCCGGGCAACGTGACCGCGGCTGACAAGGCGGCACGGGCAACGGCCAGTGACGGCGACAACATGGTGTCGATCAATGCCGCCGACGCCCCACCACCGCCGTCCCCGCCGCGCAGCCGCGCTGATCGGCCGTGGCCGCAGGCGCAGCTTGAGAACGGCCGGGCCTGGGTCAGCTGCAGCACCGATTACGCAGCCGAAGGCGGCGACGGCGTGGAGCTGGACGGGCTGCAGCGCGAGCAGATCAGCCAGGCGCTGCAGCCGTGCGCCGAGCGGGGCCTGTTGCGGGTGCGCTACAACGGCAAGATCAATCCCGGGTTCGCCGAAATGATGTGGCGCCTGGCCGTGGTGGCCGACGCGCTGGAGATCCACAAGCGCATCCTCGATCTCGACTCCAGTGGTGGCCAGGTCGAATCGGCGATCATTGCCGGCGACAGCATCGGCGAATCGGGCTGGACCATCTGGGTGCGCGAAGGATCGATCTGCCACAGCGCCTGCGTGTTCGTACTCGCGGCCGGCGACAACCGCCTGCTGACCGGCAAGGTCGGCATCCACCGCATGATGCGCATCAGCTCCAAGGCAACCTCGCGCGCCGAGCTCAACCGCGAGCTGCACGAGGTCTACGACAACGTGAAGGATTATCTGCAGCGCAACGGCGTGGCGGTGGGCGTTGCCGATCTGATGATGACCGTGCCCAACCGCAGCCTGCGCCTGCTGACCCCGGAGGAACTGCGGCAGTTCGGCCTGGATGGCACCAATGCGGTGCAGGACGACCTGGAACGGATCAAGCAGATGCGCGCGTGTGGCGACGATTTCGTGCAGCGCAAGGACGCGTTCCTGATCGCCTTCGACCAGCAATGCAAGCGCGACGGTGCGGACATGGAATCGATCAACAGCTGCGGCCAGTCGCTCAAGCAGCGGTTCGGTTTCCCCGATCCGGTCTGCCCCGAGGAGAGCCCGCTGTCGGAGATCGACGTGGCCACGCTGCCACCGTCTCCTCCGCCGCAGGTTCCGGTGGCGGAACAGCCGGCAGTGGAGGCGGAGACCCAGGCCGCACAGGCCGATGCCGAAGCAACCCAGGGCAGCGTGCCGCTGCGCTGACAAACGCCTCACCCGGCTGGCGTAGACTGCGGTTCCTTCCGATGAACCGGTGGTGTCCATGAAGCGCGCGCTCCTGCTGCTGTCCCTGTTGCCGCTTGCTGCATTCGCCCAGGTGCCCGCGCCCGCCACGCCGGCTCCGGCGCCGGCTCCGGCACGCCCGGCGCCGAACGCGCCTGCCGCCGCGCCACCGGCGACAGCGGCACGGCCGCCCGCACCGGCCCTCAGCCCGGCACAGCAGGCGCAGGTGCAGAAGCAGGACGCGGAGATGGGGGCGGCCGCACTGAGGGCCGCGCAGATGGTCGACGCCAACCGCGCGGGCGAGTTGTGGGATGGCGCATCAGCCGTAGCGCGGCGCGCGGTGACCAAGCCGGCCTTCATCAGCCAGCTGACCGCCGACCGCACCCGTCTGGGGGCCTTGAGTGGTCGCGGCCAACCGTCCATTACCCGGGTGAAGTACGCGGCCGGCGCCGCCGTGCCCGAAGGCCTGTACATCAATGTCAGCTTCCCGACCCGCTTCGCCAACAGTGCGCAGCCCGTGCGCGAACTGGTCTCGTTCCGCTTCGATGAGGACCAGGTCTGGCGCCTGGCCGGTTACAGCCTGCGCGCGCCCGGGCCCTGAAGGAGAACAGCATGGCAACCGAACTGACACTGCTGGCGTGGTCGACGCTGCTGGGGTTTGTCTACATCTTCGCCACCTCCACGGTGGTGACCCGCGAGCGGGGCATGAAGTGGAACGCGTCGGCGCGCGATGAACAGGGCCGGCCACTCAGCCCGCTGGCAGGGCGGCTGCAACGGGCCCAGTCCAACTTCCTTGAAACGTTCCCGTTCTTCGCCGCCGCCGCGATCGCGGTGGTGGTGGCCGGTCGCAGCAGCGAGACCACGGCACTGGCCGCGCAGGCGTACTTCTGGGCACGGGTGGTCTACCTGCCGCTGTACGCCGCAGGTGTGCCCTACGTGCGCAGCCTGGTGTGGCTGGTGTCGCTGCTGTCGATCCTGGCGCTGGTGTTCGCACTGCTGTGAGCCGGGCCTGATCCAGATCAAGGCCGGTCAGCTGCGCGGCGCTATGCTGGCTGCGACTGGATCAATGGTGGGAGGCGCTCATGCGCAGGATGGACGTGGTGGTGGTGGGCGCGGGGCCGGCAGGACTGTGCTTCGCACGTGCGCTGGCCGGCAGCGCGCTGCAGATCGGGCTGGTCGAAGCGCAGCCACGCCAGGCGCTCGCCGAAGCGGCGTTCGACGGCCGCGAGATCGCGCTGACCCACGCGTCGCGGCAGAGCCTGGAGCAGCTGGGGCTGTGGGCACGGCTGCCGGAGGCCGAGATCTCCGAACTGCGCGATGCCAAGGTGATGAACGGCGGCTCGCCATTCGCACTGACCTTCGCCAGCAGCCAGGTCGATGGCCAGCCGCTGGGTTGGCTGGTGCCCAATCATCTGATCCGCCGCGCGGCGTGGGACGCGGTGCAGCGCCAGGACGGCCTGGAACTGTTCGACGGGCGCAAGGTGCAGGGCGTGCAGGCCGATACGCAGGGCCATGTGGTCACGCTGGATGATGGCAGCAGGCTGCACGCGCGGTTGCTGGTGGCCGCGGACAGTCGCTTCTCCGCAACCCGGCGCATGCTCGGCATCGGTGCGCAGATGCGCGACTTCGGCAAGTCGATGCTGGTGTGCCGCATGCGCGTCGAACGCGACCATCACCACACCGCGTGGGAGTGGTTCGGCTACGGTCGTACGATGGCGCTGCTGCCGCTCAACGAAGGCCAGGCGTCTGCGGTGATCACGCTGCCCCCGCGGCGGATCGAGGAACTGCTGGCGATGGATGAGGTGGCCTTCGGTGAGGCCATCAGCGGCTTCTTCGAGCATCGGCTGGGGGGCATGCAGCCGGTGGCCACGCCGCAGGCCTATCCGTTGGTGGGTGTGTATGCGCACCATTTCGCAGGCGAGCGCTCGGCGCTGATCGGCGATGCCGCGGTGGGCATGCACCCGGTCACCGCCCATGGCTTCAACCTGGGCCTGGCCAGTGCCCAGCGCCTGGCGCGGGGCATCGCCGGCCAGCAGCGCCGCGGTGCGGACATCGCCGCGGCCGGCATGCTGGCCAGCTACCAGCGTGGTCATCGGATGGCGGCGCGACCGCTGTACGAGGCGACCAATGCGATCGCCAGCCTGTACACCGATGATCGGCGCCCGGCGCGGCTGCTGCGGGCAGCGGGCCTGCGTGTCGCCCAGGGCGTGGCGCCGTTCAGGCAGCTGATCGCCTCGCACCTGACCCAGCGCGTGGCCTGAACAGGATCAGATCAGCCGGCCGCCAGTACCCGGATCTGGCTGTCGGCGAATTCGACCACCTGGCCTGCGCGGATCTTGCAGGCCTTGCGCAGTTCAACTTCGCCATCGACCCGTACCTGGCCCTCGCTGATGACCATCTTGGCCTCGCCGCCGCTGGTGACCAGGTCGGCCAGCTTGAGCAACTGCTTGAGTTCGACGTAGTCGCCGTCGAGGTCGAATTCGAGAATCTGCATGGAGCGGGGGTTCCTGGGAAAGGGCGCAGGCCAGCGGCCGGGCCGGGAAGAGGGCGCGTATTGTGCGCCAGCACGGGGCCTGACGGCACGCGAAGGGAAAAACTGTACGCCTCGTTCAGGATCAATGCGGTATCATTCCGCTCTGAGCGAGTGAAACCTCCTCCGACCGAGCAGCGCCAGGGCACGCGATAAGAAGGGCGCCCAAAGCGCGGACCATCCCCTTTTTTATCGCACTGCCAGGAAGACGGCAGTGCCTTCGGAGTTCCCCATGTCCCAAGATTCCCAAGCGCCGCTGCAGTTCGCGCAGCTCGGCCTGTCCGAGCCCGTGATGCAGGCGGTCACCGCCATCGGCTACGAAACCCCGTCGCCGATCCAGGCCGCCACCATCCCGGCGATGCTGGAAGGCCGCGACGTGCTGGGCCAGGCGCAGACCGGTACCGGCAAGACCGCCGCCTTCGCGCTGCCCGTACTGTCCAACATCGACCTGCAGCAGATCAAGCCCCAGGCGCTGATCCTTGCGCCGACCCGCGAACTGGCCATCCAGGTCGCCGAAGCGTTCCAGTCCTATTCGTCGAAGATCCCGGGCTTCCGCGTGCTGCCGGTGTACGGCGGCCAGCCGTATGGCCAGCAGCTGTCGGCCCTGCGCCGCGGCGTGCACATCGTGGTCGGTACCCCCGGCCGCGTGATCGACCATCTGGACCGCAGCACCCTGGACCTGTCCGAGCTGAAGACCCTGGTGCTGGACGAAGCCGATGAAATGCTGCGCATGGGCTTCATCGACGACGTCGAAGCCGTGCTGAAGAAGCTGCCGGAGCAGCGCCAGGTGGCCCTGTTCTCGGCCACCATGCCGCCGCAGATCCGCCGCATCGCGCAGACCTACCTGCAGGACCCGGTCGAGGTCACCATCGCGGCCAAGACCACCACCTCGGCCAACATCCGCCAGCGCTACTGGTGGGTGAGCGGCATGCACAAGCTGGATGCGCTGACCCGCATCCTGGAAGTCGAGCCGTTCGACGCGATGATCATCTTCGCCCGCACCAAGGCCGGCACCGAAGAACTGGCCAGCAAGCTGCAGGCCCGTGGCCTGGCCGCTGCCGCGATCAATGGCGACATGCAGCAGGCCCAGCGTGAGCGCACCATCGCCATGCTGAAGGAAGGCAAGCTGGACATCCTGGTGGCCACCGACGTTGCCGCCCGCGGCCTGGACGTCGAGCGCATCAGCCACGTGCTGAACTACGACATTCCGTACGACACCGAAAGCTACGTGCACCGCATCGGCCGTACCGGTCGTGCCGGCCGCAGCGGCGAGGCGATCCTGTTCGCGACCCCGCGCGAGAAGGGCATGCTGCGCCAGATCGAGCGCGCCACCCGCCAGCCGATCGAAGAGATGCAGCTGCCGAGCGTGGAAGCGGTCAACGATACCCGCATCAACAAGTTCACCTCGCGCATCAGCGAGACGCTCGGCGCCGGCGGCCTGGATTTCTACCGCCAGCTGCTGGAGCGCTTCGAGAACGAGCAGAACGTGCCGGCCATCGAAATTGCTGCCGCGCTGGCGAAGATGCTGCAGGGCGACACCCCGTTCCTGCTGCAGCCGCCGGTGCGTGCTCCGCGGGAAGAGCGTGCGCCGCGCGAGCGCTTCGACCGGGGCGACCGTCCGGAGCGTGGTGATCGCTTCGACCGCAACGAACGTGGCCCGCGCTTCGAGCGTGGTCCCCGCCGTGACGACGCCGAAGGGGGTTTCGAGCAGCGTCCGCGCCGCGAGGTTCCGCCGCGCGGTGCGCCGGAGCAGGGCATGGAGACCTACCGCATCTCGGTCGGTCACCAGCATGGCGTGAAGCCGGCGAACATCGTCGGCGCCATCGCCAACGAAGCCGGCCTGGAAAGCCGTTACATCGGCCGCATCGACATCCACGACGACTTCTCGCTGCTGGACCTGCCGGCGCAGATGCCGCAGGACGTGCTGACCCACCTGCAGAAGGTGTGGGTGTCCGGCCAGCAGCTGCAGATGCGTCCGCTGGCCGCCGGTGAAGAGATCAATCCGGCACCGCGTCCGTTCAAGCCGCGCTTCGACAAGCGGGGTCCGGGCGGCCCGGGTGGCCCGCGTCGTGGCGGCCCGGGCGGCCCGGGTGGCCCGGGCGGTGACCGTGACGGCCGTCCGCCGCGTCGAGATGGCTTCAAGCCGCGCGGCCCGCGCAGCTACTGAGCCAGACCTGCCGTGATCGACAACGCCAGCCCCCGGGCTGGCGTTGCTCGTTGTGGGCCCCGGTTTCGCACCGCCCACACATTCAGGGTCATAGGCTGGGCCGGTTCGAAAGGAGGTTGTCGCCGCAGCACATTCGGGGGGATCCGGGATGGGTAGGAGTGGCACGGACATTCACAGCCGCCGGGTACCGATGTCCCGCGCGCTGGGGCTGAGGTTTGCGCTGCTGACGGGCATGGCGATCGGACTGGTCGCATTGTCGGCGTTGATCCAGGAACTGCAGGCGGCCTCGACGGCGTGGATCGCCGGCCAGGGCTACTGGTCGCGTGGCCAGCAGGACGCCACGGCCGCTCTCAGCCGCTACCTGGCGCGGGGGGATGCCCGCGATCTGGAAGACGCCCGCCAGGCCCTGCGCGTGCCGATGGGGGACCTGCAGGGGCGCCTGGCGCTGGAGCAGCCGAGGCCGGATATCGAGCGTGCCCGACAGGGCTTCCTGCAGGGAGGCAACGCGCGTGCCGATGTGCCGCGGCTGATCTTTTCGTTCCGTCATGCCCGCGACCTCGGCGCCTTCCGTGAAGCGACCGCGCTGTGGCGGGCGACCGACGGCGACCTGATGGCCGTGCACCGTCTGGTCGACGAACTGCAGCATCGTCATGCCGACGGTCAATTGCCGGTCGCCGCGCGCGACCGGTACCTGCAGCAGCTTCGTGATCTCGACCGGCGGCTGCAGGTGCAGGCGCAGGCGTTTTCGCACGCGCTGCTGCGGATGGCTGCGGCGGTACGGATGGCGACCCTGGTTGTCGGCGGCCTGTCGGTGCTGGCGATCAGCCTGATGGCCGTCGCCCTGGCGCGACGGGTCGGCAAGGATCTGACCGAGCATGAAAGCCGCTTCCGCGCAGCCTTCTACCAGGCCAACGTCGGCATGCTGAAGCTTGATGCCGGCGGCCGGGTGCTGGAAGCCAACCAGGCGATGGCAGACATCCTCGACCATCGCCGTGACGCGCTGCTGCAGATGTCGCTGGGTGACCTGCTGATGGAAGGAGAGCTGGTCATCGACGGTGTTGGCCGGATCGACTGGGAGCGGCAGCTGCGGCCGAGCGAGCTGCGCTTCCGCCGTCGCGACGGCAGCCTGGTATGGGGGCGCTGGAGCGGTACCGGCGTGCGCAACACCGGTGGCGGGCTGTCGGTGTTTGCGATTGTCGAGGATGTCAGCCAGAACCATGCGCTGGCCCGCGAGATCGAACACCACGCCAGCCACGATCCGCTGACGGGCCTGATCAACCGGCGCGAGATCGAGCGCCTGCTCGAGCGTGCACTGCTGCAGGTGCGCAGTGAGGGGGGCACGCATGCGTTGTGCTACATCAATCTGGACCATTTCAAACTGGTCAATGACAGCTTCGGCCATGCCGCAGGCGACCAGATGCTGCGCGGTTTTGCCGACTATCTGGTCGCCGCCGTGCGCGAGGGCGACTGGGTTGGCCGGTTGGGTGCCGACGAATTCGCGGTGTTCCTGGCCCATGCGGGCCAGGATGAGGCCAAGCGCGTGCTGCAGCGGGTGATCCGCAATCTTGGCCAGGCCACGTTCCCGATCAGCGAAGGCAGCCTGCAGCTGAGCTGCAGCATCGGTGTGGTCGAGGTCAGCCAGGAGGCCCCCGATGTCAACTGGCTGATGAGCGCAGCCGACAGTGCCTGTTACGCAGCCAAGCAGGCCGGTCGCAACCGCGTGCACTGTTTCAACGAGGACCGCATGGCGCTGGACGAACGGCGCCTGGAGGCCGAGCGCCTGCAGGGCGTGAGCCGGGCGATGGCCGAGAACCGCATGCTGCTGTACGCGCAGCGCATCGCCCGGGTGGGTGACCCGGGCTATCTGCACTACGAGGTGCTGGTGCGCATGCGCGACAGCGACGGTACGCTGCATCTGCCCGGCCAGTTCATGCCGGCGGTGGAGCGCTACGGCATGGCGGTGACACTGGACCGGCATGTGCTCGGCCTGCTGTTCCGGCACCTGCAGGTGTGCCCGGCGCATGTGCGCCAGCTCGGCCTGTGCAACGTCAACGTGTCCGCACAGTCGATCGCCGAACCCAGCTTCCTGGCTTTCGTCTGCGACCTGCTGGAGCGCAACCGCGTACTGGCGTCCAAGCTCTGCTTCGAGATCACCGAGACGGCCGCGATCAGCAATCTGAGCCAGGCGCGGGCGTTCATCGATGCGGTGAAGGCGCGTGGCTGCCGGCTGGCGCTGGACGATTTCGGATCGGGTCTGTCCTCGTTCGGTTACCTGCGCCAGCTGCCGGCCGACATGCTGAAGATCGACGGTGCATTCGTGCGCGACATGGATGTCGATCCGGTCAGTCACGCGACCGTACGCGCGATCACCGAACTGGGCCGCGAACTGCAGATGGAGGTCGTGGCCGAGTGGGTGGAGAGCAGCGAAGTGGCGGGGGCACTGACCCGGCTGGGCGTGCAGGGGCTGCAGGGCTATGCGATCGAGCGGCCGCAGCCGCTGGAGCGGATGACCCTGACCGACCTGCGGCCGGTCAGGCTGAAGGCGGTGAAAGGCCCGCCGGCCGCAGGCTGAACGCTGGTCCGCGACGATTGTCTACACCTGCATGCCACGGACGGCTGCGATAATGCACGCCAGGGGCGACGCGCAGTGGGCGCGGGCGTAAGCAGAACAGGATGTGGCGTGGTCGTCAGGCAGTGGCAGTACGGAACTGGGGTAGTGCTGGTCGTGCTGCTGGTGTGGTTGGCACTGCCGTGGCCTGCGCAGGCCGGTGCGGCGATGCACGGTCGCGACTACCTGCTGGTGGGCGTTGCCACCGCCGAGCCTACGCCCCATCGCGCCTGTACCGCGCAGATGCTGGCCGGGCCACGCCAGCAGGTGCGGGTGCCGGCGCCACCGGGGGGCTGGTCGGGCGAACCCCAGGCCCTGGATGTGTTCAATGTGTTCGCTGGCGAGGTCCAGGTACGGCACGGCGACCGCGAGATCTGCGGCGACATGCATGACGCGCGTACCCGCGACTCGCGTTTCCGTGCCGGCGTGGGCCTGGTTGCCGTGCCGCCGGCCGGCAGTCACGAGCCGTTCCTGGTCTCGTGGCAGACGCCGCTGAAGGATCGCTGGGTTCCGACGCTGCGGCTCGGCGCACCCAGCCCGGTGCAGCAGAACGACACCGCGCGGCTGCTGGTCCGCGCGGCCTGCATCGCAGTGGCGCTGGCCTTGGCGCTGTCGGCGCTGATGGCCTATCTGACCACCCGTGATCGCAGCTTCCTGGTGTACATCGCGGGTACCGGCGTGCTGGTGCTGTGGCAGTCCATCCTCGGAGGCCTCAGCGGCTATCCGGAGCCGTGGCTGCCGGTCGGCACGCGTGGCGCCTGGTGGCTGCTGGCGCTGACGGCAGCGAGCCAGGCACTGGTGCTGCCGGCCCTGTGGTGGCTGAACGGTGGCGACCGGTTGTGGCCGAAGTCACGCCTGCTCCAGCAGATGGTCCTGTGGGCCCTGCTGGGCGTAGCCGCGCTGGTGCCGTGGCTGCGCTGGGATCAGCTCGGATGGGTCGCACAGGGGCTGCAGGTGACCTACCTGGCCGGCTGCGGCGTCTCCCTGCTGATGGGGATAGGGGCGCGGTGGCGTGGTGACCGCTGGGCACTGGCTGGATTGGCGGCGCTGGCGCCGATGCTGGTGCTGATCGGCGCCGACGCGTGCGCTGCGGAGTGGCTGCTGGAGTACCGGGTGGAGGCGCTGCAACTGGCGATCACCTGGCTGCTGATGATGGCGGCCTACGCCCTGAACCTGCGGCTGGGACGCCTGCGCCAGCAGCGCGACGAGATGCGCCAGCTGGCCGAGACCGACGGCCTGACCGGGCTGCCCAACCGCCGCGCCGGCCTGCGGGAGCTCGGCCATCATCTGGAACGGGTGGATCGTGAGCGTGGCCCGATGGTGATCGGCTTCCTCGACATCGATCTGTTCAAGGACATCAACGACCGCCACGGGCATGAGGTGGGTGACCAGGTGCTGGTCGCCGTGGCCCGTGCGCTGCGGGCCGCCGTGCGCAGCCAGGACCAGGTGGTGCGGATGGGCGGCGAGGAGTTCCTGCTGCTGATGCCGGGCATGCCGCGCGAGGCGGCGGCGGCGCGGCTGGATCGCCTGCGCCAGCGCATCACCGAGGCCTGCCAGGGCCTGCAGGTGCCGGGGCTGGAGGTGACCGCCAGCATCGGCCTGGCCCAGTGGCGGCCGGGCGAGGACGACCTGGCCGCGCTGCTGCGGCGGGCCGACCATGCCATGTACGTGGCCAAGCGCGCGGGCCGCAACCGGGTGTTCGACGGCGAAGAACTGGATCCACCCGCACCGGCATGAACCTGACAGGGCGGTGATGCCGGATAATAGGGCGATGACCACCCGACTCAACAAACATATCGCCGATACCGGCTTCTGCTCCCGTCGCGAGGCCGACCGCCTGATCGCCGCCCGCCGGGTCACCGTCAACGGCCATCCGGCCGGCACCGGTGCCGTGGTCGGCGAGGGCGACCAGGTGCTGGTCGACGGCCAGCCGCTGCGTGCCCGCACCGCACGCAAGCCGGGGGCGCGCCGCCACGTCTACATCGCGCTGAACAAGCCGGTCGGCGTTACCTGCACCACCGAAAGCTCGGTGAAGGGCAACATCGTCGACTTCGTCGGCCACGAGCAGCGCATCTTCCCGATCGGCCGCCTGGACAAGGAGTCGGAAGGACTGATCCTGATGACCAGCAATGGCGACATCGTCAACCAGATCCTGCGTGCCGAGAATGGCCACCAGAAGGAGTATCTGGTGGCGGTGAACAAGCCGGTCACCGACGAGTTCCTGCGCGGCATGGCCCGTGGTGTGCGCATCCACAACCAGATGACCCTGCCTTGCCGCACCTCGCGCATCGCCAAATTCGGCTTCCGCATCACCCTGGAGCAGGGCCTGAACCGGCAGATCCGCCTGATGGCGGCGGAGTTCGGTTACCGCGTCACCCAGCTGCGCCGCGTCCGCATCGACAACATCAAGATCGGCGCGCTGAAGCCGGGCCAGTGGCGCAACCTGACCGAGCAGGAGCTGCACGGCCTGCTGCCGCAGCAGCAGGACTGGTGAACGGCAGCGGTCGGACGTCGGCCCGGCCGCGCATCGGATAGACTCCGCCGAGACCTGCCGGAACATGACGCTGCATGATCAAGCCCGACAAGCCCGCCAATGAAGCGCTTCGCCTGGAAGCGCTGTACCGCTACCGCATCCTTGATTCGGAACGCGAGAGATCGTTCGACGATCTGGTGGTGATCGCCAGGGAGATCTGTGGAACCTCCATGGCGGCGGTGTCGCTGATCGATGTCGGGCGGCAGTGGTTCAAGTCGATCCAGGGGCTGGACGTCGCCCAGACCCTGCGCAGCGACTCGATGTGCGGCCATGCGATCCTGCAGCCGCGCGAGATCATGGTGGTCGAGGATGCGCGGCAAGATGTGCGCTTCCATGACAACCCGCTGGTGTCAGGCGATCCCCATATCCGCTTCTATGCGGGCGCCCCGCTCATCAGTTCCGATGGCCTGCCGCTGGGGACGCTGTGCGTGTTCGACGCCAACCCGGGGCGGCTGGATACCCACAAGGCCGAAGCGCTGTCTGCGCTGTCGCGGCAGGTCATGCTGGTGATGGAACTGCGCCGCTTTGCCCTGGATATCCAGAAGCACATGCTGGAGCGGGACGATTACGAGCGCCTGCTGTCCGAGTACCACGATCTGCTGCTTGCGCAGAATGCCGATCTGGCCGAGCAGAGCCGGACCGATCCACTGACCGGTCTTCCCAACCGCCGGGCGATGAAGCTGGCGCTGGAAGAGGCCGTCACGGCGGTCGATGCCCAAGGTCAGCCGCAGCAGGTATGCGTAGCCTTGCTGGATATCGACCATTTCAAGCACATCAATGATTTCCACGGGCATGCGACCGGTGACCAAGTGCTGGCTGCGCTGGGTGCGCTGCTGCGCGCGCACTTTGCCGGCGCCGGCCTGGCGGCCCGCTATGGCGGCGAGGAGTTCGTGGCGCTCCTGCCGGGCATCGACCTGCACACCGCCGAACTTCAGTGCGGGTTCCTGCGCGAGGCCGTGGGCAACCTGCCGCTCGGCTTTCCGGTCACGGTCAGCATCGGCGTGGCCATGCATCGCGCCGGCGACAGTGTCGATCAGACCCTGGCCCGTGCCGACGCGGCGCTGTACCGGGCCAAGGGCAACGGACGCAACCGCGTGGAGTTCGCGGACTGAGCGTGGCGACGGCAGCCGGGCATGGCCCTGGTGCTGCATGGCGTCGGGTCGCAGCTGCTGCGAACAGCTTGGGGCAGCATGGATGTCCTGATTCCGAGGACGAGATCCATGCTGCAGACCCTGGCCGTCGCCAATTATCGCTCGCTGCACACGCTGGTGCTGCCGTTGCAGCAGCTGAACGTGATCACCGGCGACAACGGCAGCGGCAAATCGAGTCTGTACCGTGCGCTGCGCCTGTTGGCCGAGACCGCACGGGGCGGCGTCGCGGCCGCGCTCGCGCGTGAGGGCGGTCTTGTTTCCGCACTGTGGGCGGGCCCGGAAAGGATCGACCGCCGCGTGGTTGCCGGCGAGACTCCTTTGCAGGGCGGGCCGCGGCAGGATCCGGTGGGCCTCCGGCTTGGCTTCACTACCGATGAGTACGGCTATGCCATCGATCTTGGCTATCCGGTGCCTGGCCAGTCGGCGTTCGCCCTGGATCCGCAGATCAAGGCCGAAGCGATCTGGGCAGGGCCGTTCCTGCGTAGCGCCAATCTGTTGGTAGAGCGCCGCGGCGCGATCGTGCGGCGGCGTCACGCCCGTGGCTGGGACCCGGTGGATGAGCGGTTGCCGTCGTTTGAAAGCGTGTTCAGCCGCATGGCGGATCCGCAGCGCATGCCGGAGGTTTCGGCCCTCGGCGGATACATTGATCGCTGGCGCTTCTACGATCACTTCCGCAGCGATGCCGATGCCCCGGCACGGCAGCCGGCGATGGCCACGCGGACCCCGGTGCTGCACCACGATGGCCGCGATCTGGCCGCAGCGTGGGTGACCATCCTGGAAAACGGTGACCCGGTCGCGCTGGCTCGCACGGTGGACGATGCCTTTCCCGGGGCTTCGGTGGGATTCGAGGTGCTGGATGGACGGATGGTGCTGCGGTTCCACCAGCCCGGCCTGCTGCGACCGCTGTCGATGGCCGAACTGTCCGACGGCACGCTGCGTTTCCTGCTGCTGGCTGCTGCCCTGCATACGCCGCGGCCGCCGCCGCTGATGGTGCTCAACGAACCGGAAACCAGCCTGCATCCTGACCTGCTCCCTGCGTTGGCGCGGCTGATCGTGGCGGCCAGTTCACGCAGCCAGGTGTGGGTGGTGTCGCACGCCAGCCGCCTGATCGCCGCGCTGGAGCAGGCGCCCGCATGCCATTCCCTGCATCTGCACAAGGAACACGGCCGCACGCTGCTGAGCGGACAGGGCGTGCTGGACGCGC
Organism: Stenotrophomonas sp. STEN147; assembly: GCF_056757995.1. Classification (NCBI taxonomy): domain Bacteria; kingdom Pseudomonadati; phylum Pseudomonadota; class Gammaproteobacteria; order Lysobacterales; family Lysobacteraceae; genus Stenotrophomonas; species Stenotrophomonas sp. STEN147. The sequence goes on along the minus strand of NZ_JBRRCG010000001.1, from coordinate 275,427 downwards.
CAGCATGGCACTGGCCGCGGCGGTGACGTGCCCGCTCAATCGGCGATGTTGCGGGCTTCCGCGGTGCCGAGGATTTCCGGATGCTGCAACGGCCTGCGGCGGTTCAGCAGCGGATGCAGGAAGACCGCACCGACGATGATCGCCACGCCCAGGTAGAACCATGGGGTGACTTCGTGCTGCTCGCGCAGCAGCAGTACCGCCAGCAGCACCGCATACACCGGTTCCAGGTTGGTCACCAGTTGCACGGTGTAGGCGCTGAGGTGGCGCAGCGCGACCAGGGCGAGGGCGAACGGCAGCAGCGTGCAGATACCCGCCAGTACCAGCAGCAGGATGCCGTCGTGCAGGTCCGGCACCACCCACAGCGGGCTGGCCAGGGCCGGCAGCAGGTAGGGCATCAGCGGCGCAAGCAGGGTCAGGGTCAAGGTGCCGGCCCCCAGTTCAAGCGCAGTCACCGTCAACGGATCGGCGTGGCTGACCATGCGCTTGTTGAGCGAGCCGAACACCGCCACCAGCAGTGCAGACAGCGCGCCAACCAGAACCCCCAGCCGCATGCCATCCGGCACGCCCCCCACCACCAGCGCCACGCCCGGCAGAACTGCCAATCCGAAGGCCAGTTCGCGCAGCTGGAACGGACGCTTGGCCACCCACGGCTCGATGATCGAGGTAAACACCGGTGCCAGCGCGATGCAGGTCGCCGCCACCGAGGCATTGGCGAGTTTCACCGCACCATAGAACGTCAGCCAGTGCAGGGCGACCAGCGCACCGATGCCGGCGTATCCGGCCACCACCCGCAACGGCAGCGTGCGCAGGCCGCGCCACACCCGTGGCAGCAGTGCCAGCATCGCCGTCACCAGCAGCATGCGCCACCACACCAGCGGCAGCGCCGGCAAGGTAATCAGCTTGCCCAGGATGGCCGTGACGCCCCACAACAGGACACAGAAGTGGATCTGCCAAAGTGCTTTGCGGGTGTCGGGCGTGCTCATCCGCCTATTGTGCGGCAAGGCGATGACCGCTGGGCGTCGGCAGCTCGATCCTGGCCGCGTTTACCGCCCCTGAGACCCGAGCAGGTCGTCCAGCCGCTGCTGCAGGGCCATCGCCGCGGCCGGATTGCGTGCCTTGCCGGCACCGATGCAGAGCAGGTACACCTCTCGTGGCGTCGATGGGGCGGATCCGGCAAGGCATGGCAGGTCGTCGACCGGCTCGCCGACGGCCCAGCGCCGGGCGCGTTCGGCCCAACGCTGCTGCGTGGCGGCGGGCAGCCCCTGCAGCAGGCGGGCCTGGCTGCGCTTGATGCGCGCGTAGACGAAGCTGGCGGTGACGTCGCCATGCAGCGGGGCTTCGTCGCTGTCTTCGATGACCAGCGCCACTCCGTGCCTGCGCGCGGCAGTGACGAGGGGCGCGCTGTGCACCTGCGGATTGCGGATTTCAACAGCGTGCTGCAGCGCCACGCCATCGAGCTGCTTCGGCAGCTGGGCCATCAGCGCGTCCAGTGCCCGGGCATCGGCAGGGTGGCGGGGATCGAACTGCCACAGCAGCGGCCCGAGGCGGTCGCCCAGGGCGATCGCTGCCTGCAGGAACGGCGCGGCGGCCTCCACGGTGCCGGACAGGTCGCGACGCTGCACCAGGTAGCGGGGGGCCTTCAGGGAGAAGCGGAAGCCAGCGGGAGTCTGCGACGCCCACTGCGCACACTGGGCCGGGGTCGGCGTGCGATAGAAGGTGCCGTTGATCTCGATGCAGCGCAGGGCACGGCTGGCGTGTGCCAGTTCCTCCCGCTGCGGCAGGCCGGGCGGATAGAACATGCCGCCGCGCCATTCCGGGAACACCCAGCCGCCGATGCCGCAGCGGACGGGGGCGGGCGCCTGCGCGGTCACTGGCGATGGTCCGCGCGCCAGGGATCGTAGCTGCCGAACCACCACACGTAGCCTTCCGGATCGGCACAGGCGTAGCCACGGCCGCCGTACGCCTGGTCGGCAATGTCGATCACGATGCGCGCGCCGGCCGCCTTGGCCCGCGCATAGTGCGCGTCGGCGTCGCTGACGATCACGCAGGCGCTCTGGGTCTGGCGGCCTCCTGTTTCGTCGGGCATCACCGCCAGCTTCGACCACGCGCTGTCGTTGCTGGTCGAACCCAGCATGATCATGCCGTGCCCGAACACCAGCTGCGCGTGGAACACCACGTCGCCATCGGCGTACACCGCCTGCGCCTGGAAGCCGAACGCGCGCTGCAGCCAGTCGATCGCCGCCAGCGCGTCGCGGTAGCGCAGGCATGGAATGATGGTGGATCCACTGCTTGATCGGCCGTTCTCGTCCATGGCACCCCTCCTATGGCACAGGGCACGATGCGCCGGCGACCGTTACCATCCCGCGAAACCCCGGTTATGGCCTGCACATGGCCACGACCCCTGCTCGGAGATGGTTCTGGATGAATACCTGGATTGGAGGAGCCGTGCTGCTGGCCTGCACGACCATGGCGAATGCTGCAACGCCCCCGCAGCTGCAGGATCTGGATGCGACCGTCGAGCGCGTGCGTGCGCAGTTCGACGTGCCGGGCATCGCCGTTGCCGTGGTCAAGGACGGCAAGGTGGTGCTGGAACGCGGCTGGGGCGTGCGTGAGCAGGGCAGGCCGGATCCTGTGCAGGCCGATACCCTGTTCGCGATCGCCTCCAATACCAAAGCGTTCACCGCCACCTCGCTGAACCTGCTGGCCGAGGACGGCAAGCTGAAGATGGACGACAAGGTGATTGACCACCTGCCGTCGTTCCGCATGTCCGATCCGTTCGTGACCGGGCAGATGACGATCCGTGACCTGCTCTCGCATCGCAGCGGCCTCAGCCTGGGCGCGGGCGACCTGCTGTTCTGGCCGGCCACCGCCTACAGCAATGCCGAAGTGGTGGAGCGGCTGGGCAAGGTGCCGTTGAAAGGGGGATTCCGCGAGAGCTATGCCTACGACAACATCCTGTACGCCGTCGCCCAGCAGGTGATCGAGCACGTTTCCGGCATGAGCTACCAGCAGTTCCTGCAGACCCGCATCTTCGACAAGGTGGGCATGGCGGGCACGCGCTACAACGCCGACCACCTGCGACCCGGCGACAAGGCGGCTGTCGGACACGCCAAGTACGATTTCAAGGATCTGCGCACCGTCGCACCGCTGACCTGGTCGAACAATGCAGGAGCCGGCGGCATCTATTCCAGCGCGCACGACATGGCGCGCTGGATGCAGGTGCAGCTGGCCGAGGGCGCGCTGGCCGATGGCAGCCCGCTGTTCACCGCGAAGAGCCAGCAGCAGATGTGGCGCATGATCACGCCGCAGTCGATTCCGGCGCCGAGCGTGCCGGAGCTGGCACCGGCGCGGCCGAACTTCGCCGGCTACGGCGAAGGCTGGAGCCTGAGCGATTACCGCGGGCAGAAGCTGGTCTGGCACACCGGTGGCTGGCCCGGCATGGTCTCGCGGCTGACGCTGGTGCCGGGCGAGAAGCTGGGCGTCGTGGTGCTGACCAACCAGGAAGTGGGCGCCGCGTTCAACGCGATCACGCTGAGCGTGCTCGATGCCTATCTGGGTGCGGAGAAGCACGACTGGGTGGACGCCTATGCCAAGGCCGTGGCCAAGGGCCAGGACAAGGCCGATGAGGCCTGGGCCAAGCACCAGGCAGCGCGTGTCAGGGGCAGCACTCCCTCGCTGCCGCTGGCCGGTTACACCGGCACTTTCCGCGACCGCTGGTATGGCGACATGCAGATCAGCACGGAAGGCAAGGGGCTGCGCCTGCGCTTCATGAAGACCGCGCAGCTGAGCGGCCGGCTGGAGCACTGGCAGCACGACACCTTCATCGTGCGCTGGGATGACCGTTCGCTCAATGCCGATGCCTTCGTGAACATCAGTCTCGACCCGGATGGCAAGGTGCGCGAGGTGCGCATGCAGCCGATCTCCGACCTGACCGATTTCAGCTTCGACTTCCAGGACCTGCTGTTCACCCCGGTCAACTGACGCCGCCGGGCATGGCCCGGCGCTACCGCGATGGGTAGTCAACTGACGCCGCCGGACCATGCCCGGAGAACATGGCCCGGTGCTACCGGCACCGCGCATCGTCGGTTGGCGTACACATCCGGCATGGGATACTCCGCCGGTTGCAAGAAGCGAGGGAATGCAATGTTCCGTTGGTTTGAATCCCTGATTCCGGTGTTCCCGCCCGTGGACGGGCGCATGCCGCCGCGCAGGGTGCTGCCGTTCTACCTGCACTACCTCCGCCCGGTGTGGCCGGTGCTGTTGGCCACGCTGATCGCTGGCCTGCTGCTGGCGCTGGTGGAAGTGGCGATGTTCGATTACCTGGGCCGCATCGTCGACATGGTCGCCGAGCAGCCCGGTGCCGGCTTTTTCACGCGTCACGCCAATGAGCTGGGCTGGATGCTGTTCATCACCGTGATCGCGCGCCCGGTGCTGGTCGGCCTGCACAACCTGCTGGTCAACCAGGCCATCGTGCCGGGCCTGAGCAATCGTTCGCGCTGGTTGATGCACAACTACGTGGTAAGGCAGAGCCTGAGCTTCTTCCAGAACGACTTTGCAGGCAGCGTCGCCAACCGTGTGATGCAGACCGGCACGTCGCTGCGCGAATCGGCCGTGCAGATGGTCGACTCGCTCTGGTACATCGTGGTCTATACCGGCACCGCGCTGTATCTGTTCGCGCAGGCCGACTGGCGATTGATGATGCCGTTGCTGCTGTGGCTGATCGCCTATGCGGTGATCATGGTCTACTTCGTGCCGCGCGCGAAGGAGAGGGCATGGATCGCCTCGGAAGCACGCTCCAAGGCGATGGGCCGCATCGTCGACGGCTACACCAACATCCCCACGCTGAAGCTGTTCGCCCATGGCGGCCGCGAGCAGGCCTACGTGGCCGAGTCGATCCAGGAGCTGGCGGTCAAGCACCGCGCGCAGACCCGGGTGACGACCGGCATGGACCTGGCCATCGCCATCGTCAACGGCTTCCTGATCGCCGGGACCTGTGGCCTGGCACTGTGGCTGTGGAACGGTGGCCACATCACCGTCGGCGCGATCACCTTGGCGACGGGCCTGGTCATCCGCATCCACAACATGTCGGGCTGGATCATGTGGACCATCAACGGCATCTTCGAGGACATCGGTACGGTGCAGGACGGCATCACCACCATCGCCCAGCCGCTGACCGTGCAGGACCGTGAGGACGCCGTGCCGCTGCAGGTCACCCAGGGTGGCGTGCACTTCCAGGATGTCCATTTCCACTACGGCAAGAAGGGAGGCGTGATTGCCGGCCTGGACCTGGTGGTGAAGCCGGGCGAGAAGATCGGCCTGGTCGGGCCCTCCGGTGCCGGCAAGTCGACCCTGGTCAATGTGCTGCTGCGGCTGTATGACCTGGAAAGCGGTCGCATCCTGATCGATGGCCAGGACATCGCGCATGTCACACAGGAGAGCCTGCGCCAGCAGATCGGCGTGGTGACCCAGGACACCTCGCTGCTGCACCGCTCGATCCGCGACAACCTGCTGTACGGGCGCCCGGATGCCACCGATGATCAGTTGCGTGCTGCGGTCGCCAAGGCGCGTGCCGAAGCGTTCATCGACACGCTGGTGGACGGGCAGGGACGTCGTGGCTACGACGCACATGTCGGCGAGCGTGGGGTCAAGCTGTCCGGCGGCCAGCGCCAGCGCATCGCCATTGCCCGCGTTCTGCTGAAGGACGCGCCGATCCTGGTGCTGGACGAGGCGACGTCGGCGCTGGATTCGGAAGTGGAAGCCGCGATCCAGGACAGCCTGGACGAACTGATGGGAGGCAAGACGGTGATCGCGATCGCGCATCGGCTGTCGACCATCGCGCGCATGGACCGGCTGGTGGTCATGGACCAGGGCCGGATCGTGGAAACCGGCAGCCATGCCGAGCTGATCGCGGCCGGTGGTCTGTATGCGCGGCTGTGGGCACGGCAGACCGGCGGGTTCGTGGCGGCCGACCAGTAGAAAGAAGAACGGCCCGGTTGCCCGGGCCGTTCATCATCCACATCCAGCGCAGCCGCTTACTCGATCGGCTGGTCCAGCATCAGCTGGCGGGCGAAGCGCACCGGCGGTGCGCCGTAGGACAGCATCTGGTCGTGGTAGGCCTTCAGGTTGAACGCGTCGCCCAGCTTGTCCTGCATCGCCTTGCGGGTGTCGAAGTGCTCCTGCGCACCCACGAAGTAGGTCGGCAGCTGCGCCGAGGTCAGCTGCGCGCGCACCCACTTGCCGGCCGCTTCGCTCTCCTGCTGGAACGCGTCGTGGGTCATCAGGTGCATCGCCTTCTCGCGATCCCAATTGTCCACGTGCACGCCCTGGTCGAGGATGGCGTTGGAGATCGTGCGCAGGTAGAACTTCAGCTGCACCAGGTGGAACAGCGGATCGTTGTCGAGGTAGCCCTGCTCCTGCATCATGCGCTCGGTGTAGACCGCCCAGCCTTCGGCGAACAGGCCCGAACGCAGTACCGCGCGCAGGGTGGAGGGGAACTTGGCCGAATGCCAGCCTTCCAGGTAATGGCCCGGCGTGCCCTCATGGATGCTCAGCAGGTGGATCATGCGCGAGTTGTACTCACGCAGGAAGGAATCGACCTGCTTGTCGTTCCAGTCGTCGGGAATCGGCGACACCGCGTAGAAGGTCTTCAGGTTCTTGTCCAGCGGGCCCGGCGAATCGCAGTAGGCCACGGCCACGCCACGCTGGAATTCCGGCATCAGGATGATGTCCACCGGCGCATCCGGCAGCGTCATCAGGTCGTGCTCGCGCACGAACGCGGTGGACTGGTCCAGCGCGGCCTTGGCGTCGTCGACCACCTTGTCACGTGCCGGCTTGTCGGCGTAGGCCAGTTCCAGCGCGGCCTCGATGGCCTTCTGCTGCTGCTCGTCGGTCGGCTGCGCCGGCATCTCCGGCGCACCCGGCTTGTCCTTCAGCACCGTCTGCGCGATGCCGTACATGTCTTCGCGCACGCGCTTGAGCTCGGCACGCGCGCGCTCACCGATCTCCTGCCGCGACAGCGAAGAACTGAGGGCGAACTTGAGCTTCTGGTCGTACTTCTCCGCACCGATGCGGAAATCACCCTTCGCGTTCGGCACGAGGGTCTTGTCCAGCCAGGTCTGCTGTTCGTCCACGGCCTTCTTCAGGCCATCGATGGCGGCCTGCAGGCGCTGCTGGTCGGCCTGCGGCAGTTCGCCGATATGCGGGGTGATGAAGGTATCGACGATGCTGAGAATGCCCTTGTTCTGCTTGGCCACCGTTTCGGCATGGATCTTCGGCACACGCGCCGGATCGAGGTTCTCGCGGGCCTGGGAGAAGATCGCCGGCAGCTTTTCCATGCGCGCGGTGGCCGACTTCAGCCGTTCCGGCAGCGGCGCGAACTCGCGTGCCATCAGGCCGTAGATCGCGCTGCCGGCGATGCCGTTGTACAGCTGCGGATCCCACTTGCCGGACTGCAGCACTTCGGCGTTCCAGATTTCCGACTGCAGCTGGTTGCGCAGGATGGCGGCATCGACCTGGTTCTCCCGGCCCAGCTTGGCCACGTCGATCCTGTCCAGCTCGCCCAGCAATGCCTTGTAGGCGGCGACGGTCTTCTGCTGGCCGGCCGCACTCAGGTCGTCGATCTCGCTGTCGTAGCGGTGGTCGCCGATCTGGGTGGCGCTGACCGGGGACAACTGCATCCAGGTGTCCAGGGCGCGCTTGGACAGATCGGCAAAGGCCGCATCGGCTGCCGCGTCACCGGCCTGCTGGCTGGCGGCGGAGGTGGAACCGGCGGTCGGGGCGTCGGCCTGCTGGCAGCCGGCGAGGGCGGCGACCAGGGCGAGGGCAAGAAGATGCGGGCGCATCGGCGTTCCTGTACGGGGTCAAACCCCGAGCATAGGCCGCGAAGGCTGCTTTGTCCCCGTGCCATAGGATTACCATGGGCACCTACACGGACCCGCCAGCGGAGCAAAGGACATGGAATACCAGGGAAGCTGCCATTGCGGCAGGATCGCATTCACGGTGCAGGCCGAGGCCCCGATCAGCGACGTCATCGACTGCAACTGCTCGATGTGCCGCCGCCGCGGCAGCCTGCTGTGGTTTGCGCCGCGCGAGGCATTCCAGCTGCAGACCGATCCAGCCGATGTGGCCACCTACCAGTTCAACAGGCACCACATCGACCACCACCATTGCCGCGAGTGCGGCACTGCACCGTACAGCGAGGCCGTGGATCCGCGCAGCGGTGCGGCGATGGTGGCGGTCAACGTGCGCTGCCTGCCGCAGGTCGATCTGGCCGGCCTGTCGGTGACCTCCTACGACGGAGCCGCAGCGTGACGGTCCGGCGTGGATGGGTGGGCGCATTGACCGTGCCGGCACTCGTGCTGGCCCTGGCGGCCTGCGCGAAGGTGGAGCACGCGGCCGGTGGCGGTGGTGCCGCAGCCGAAGCCGTGGCGTCGCCCGAAGGCGCCTTCCTGGCCTATGAACACGACGTACAGGTACAGCTGGACGCGGAAACCATCGCGCCGCGCATCCAGCAGGTCGCGCAGGCCTGCCAGAGTGCGAAGTTCGGCGACTGTGCGGTGCTGCAGGTGGACCAGCGCAGTGGCGATTCACCCAGCGGCGAGGTCCGTGTACGCATCGCGCCGAAGGGCGTGGAGCCCCTGATCGGCCTGGCGGGCGAGGGCGGCACACTGCAGTCGCGCACCACCCGCGCCGAGGATCTTGCACAGCAGGTGGCCGATACCGCGTTGACCAAGGCACGGTTGGAGAAGGAACACGCACGCTTGCTTGCCTACCAGGACCGTGGCGGTCTGAAGATCGAGGATCTGCTGGCGATCAGCACGCGCCTGTCGGAGATCGAGGCGGGGGTGGAGCAGGCCAGCAAGGACGCCGCGCAGCAGCGTCGCCGCATCGATACGCAGCTGCTGACGCTGCACTTCGGTACCACCTCCGGCGAGCGCGGCCGCAGCGAGATCGGCGATGCGCTGAGCGAGTCGGGCAGCATCCTCAGTACCAGTATCGCCTTCCTGATCCGTGCGGCGGCTGCATTGCTGCCGGTCGCGGTACTGGCGTTGATCGCAGGATGGGGGGTGAGGGCCGGGTTGCGTCGCCGCCGTCGCACGCCGTAACGCGCGTGTTCGCCGGGCCACGCCCGGCGATCCTCAGCCTTCGTCGGTCTCGTATTCGACGAACACGTCCAGCTCCAGCGCAAGCTCCTGCACCGCGTCACGAACCTTCTGCGCGGTGCTTTCGTTGCCCACCTCCACTTCCAGTTCGTGGATGCCCGGCCCGATGTCATCGGACAGTCCTGCCGAACTGGAGTCATCGTCGTCCATGTGCGGCATCAGATCGTCGGTTTCCTCGACATGTTCGATGCCTTCCAGGCCCAGCAGCAGGTCGCTGATCGCACGGGCGTCGTCTTCGGTTCCAGTGATGCGCATTCGCAGCAGGGCCATGGCAGATGCAGGTCGTTGTGGAGGTATCCCCAGCGTAGCCAGCGATGGGCAAAGACCGGGTGAGGGCCTGGTCAGCCGGGCGTGGGCGCGCGGCCGAGCAGACTGTCGGGCAGTGCCGGGATCGGTGTGCGGTCGTCCTGTGCCTGGGCCAGCAGCCAATCGATGAACAGGCGTGCGGCAGGGCTGGGCGGCTGGCCTTCGGCATGCACCACGTAATACGCATAGCGGGCCTTCAGGGCGGGCCCGGGCAGCCGCACCACCTCGTAGCGCTGCAGGTAGGGTTGGGCGATGTGGGTGCGCGCCAGCACCGCGCCCATGCCGTACACCGCCGCCCGCATCGCATCGGTGCTGTCGGCGAAGGTGTGCATCGGCGGCAGCGGCGAGGGCGGGCGTACGCCCGCATGGCGGAACCAGTCGCGCCAGCCCTGCGGCGACAGATCGGTCAGCAGCGGCAGCTCGGCGATGCGCGCCGGATCGTGCAGGGCTTCCACGCCCGGCAGCGCCGGCGAGGCGACCGGGAACAGGCTGTCGTCCATCAGGTGTTGCGCATGCAGCCCCGGCCACTGGCCCAGGCCATAGCGGATGCCGACCTCCGGTCCGTTGTCGTCATAGCGGTCCAGGCCGCTGCCGGTGTGCAGTTCCACCCGGATGTGCGGATGCGCCTGGGTGAAGCGCGGCAGGCGTGGCAGCAGCCAGCAGTACGACAGCGAGCGCAGGGTGGTGATGCGCAGCGGCACGCTGTCCGCATCCGGATGCAGATTGTGGGCGACGGCGGCGACATCGGTGAACGCCGCACTGGCGGCGTCGGCCAGCTGCCGGCCTTCGGCGGTCAGCCGCACGCCGCGGGCATGGCGCAGGAACAGGCGGGTTTCCAGCACCTCTTCCAGGCGGCGGACATGGTGGCTGACCGCGCTGGCGGTCAGGTGCAGTTCCTGCGCGGCCTGGGCGAAGTTCTGGTGGCGCGCGGCGACCGCGAACACGGCCAGGGCAGGGAGCAGGGAAGGGCGTAGCTGCATGTCCAGCCTCAAACCATATTTGTGGCTGGCAGCGATACTACGCGCTTGTGCGGCGGGCGTCTGCGTCTGATCCTGTGGTACCAACCGAGGAGTGGATGATGGACGGAGGCAGGGCATGAATGCGGTCCCGCAGGCGGCCGAGCGCGACTGGCGCACACCGCTGGAGTTGACCCTGCTGGGCGCCATCTGGGGGTGCTCGTTCCTGTTCATGCGGGTGGCGGTGCCATCGTTCGGCCCGTTCGCCCTGGTCGAGGTGCGTCTGCTGCTGGGAGCACTGGTACTGCTGCCGTTCCTGTGGCGCGCGCGGGCGCAGTTCCCGCCGCGGCGCTGGCTGTGGCTGGCGCCGATCGGCCTGGTCAACTCGGCGTTGCCGTTCGTGCTGTTCGCCTACGCCGCCGAGCACGCACCGGCGGCGATCGGTGCGATCTGCAATGCGATGACGGTCCTGTTTGCCGCGCTCATCGCCTTCCTGTTCTTCGGCGAGAAGATCGGCATGCGTCGCGCGGGTGCGTTGCTGGTCGGCTTTGCCGGCGTGGTGGTGCTGGCGACGGCCAAGGTCTCGGGCCTGGGCATCGGCACGGCCGTGCTGGCCGGCGCCGCGGCATCGCTGCTGTACGGCCTGGGGGTGAACCTGGTGAAGCGGCACATGGCGGGCCTGCCGTCTGCTGCCGCGGCGGCGGCGACGCTGTCCTGTGCCTCGCTGTGGATGCTGCCGATGGCGGTGAGCCATTGGCCGCAGGCCGCGATTCCGCTCAAGGCGTGGGGCGCGGCGATTGCCTTGGGCGTGGCCTGCACCGGGCTGGCGTTCCTGATGTTCTACCGTCTGATTGGCCGCATCGGCCCGTCGCGTGCATCGACGGTGACCTACCTGATTCCGCTGTTCGGTGCGGCGTTCGCGTGGTTGTTCCTGGGTGAGCCGGTGACGCTGCAGATGCTGATTGCGGGTGCGTTGATTCTGGGTAGCGTGGCGGTGAGTCAGAAGGGCTGAGGCGTTGGCGTTTTGCGCGTGGCGCGTGCTGAAGGTGCTTCACTGTTCATGGGCGTTACTTTTCTTTTCGCGCGAAAAGAAAAGTAACCAAAAGAAACGCGCCGCCAAGCCGCGAGCCGCCGTGCTTCGCACGTCGGTCCCCTGCGCTTCTCGGTGAATCAGGGGACGGTGCCGAACTCGCTGCGCTCAGACATCGGCACCTCTCCGCCCCTGATTCCCCTGCGATGCTCGGCTCGCTCAAGGCGGACTGAAGGTCAAGATCACCAGCAACAGCAACAGCAACAGCAACAGCAACAGCAACAGCAACAGCATCCACGCTTGACGTGGATCTGCTGGGTGCAGCTGTGGACTTTGATCTGGGTCCGCCTTGAGCGAGCCGAGCACCGCAGGTCCGGCGAGGGCGAAGAGGCGCGGGTGTCTGAGCGCAGCGAGTTCCCGCGCCGTCCCTCGACGGGCCGAGGAGCGCAGGGTACCGATGCGCAACGCGCATCGGCTCGCGGTCGGCGGAACGTTTCTTTTGGTTACTTTTCTTTGCGTACAAAGAAAAGTAACGCCCATGAACAGTGAAGCACCTTCAGCACGCGTCACGCGCAGGAATCATCACCGCACCGGCACCGGAACATTGCACAGATCGATATGCCCGGCCGGACGCTTGTAGAAATCATCCACGCGATTGCGTCGCGCCTCCACGGTATCGGCGAAAGCTTTTGAATCAGTACGCAACACCTGGATCGGCGTGCGTTCGGCGGCCGCCACGTCGCTGGCTCGGCGGATCGAAATGATCGGCGTGCGCAGTTTCGGGTCTTCATAGAAGCCCATCGGCGCCGGGCCGCGCGGGATCGCGCTGAGCAGTTCCATGCCCTTCAGGACGCGACCGACCAGGGTGATGTTGCGGTCCAGCTGACGTGGCGACTGCCCGGTCACCACGTACAGTTCGGCACCGATGCTGCTGTCCTCGTCGTTGTTGCGACCGGCCCCCAGCATGCCGTAGCAGTGCGCCAGCCAGGCCTTGCCGGCCTGCGGATCCTGCCCGACCGGGAAGCCATCGACGAAACCGGTCTGCGCCGCCCAGCCATCGCGGTCCGGCAGCACGCTCACCTTCAGGCCGGCGCTGGCACGCTCGAACTCGGCCGGCAGCTTGCGCGCGGCGCTGCCGAACGGCTTGGCCCTGGCCGGGTCATCGGCGTCGGCATCGCCGAACTGCACGACGAAGTTGTCCTGCGAACGGTAGATGCTGGTGCCGTCCCAGAAGTGCTCGTGGGCGAACGTCTGGATGTTGGCGACATGGCGTGGTGCGAACTGGGGCGCCAGTTCGATGATCACCCGGCCGGCAGGCAGATCCATGTACAGCAGGTTGGCCGGGTCGGGGGTGCGCCAATCGCTGGCGGCCGAGGCGTCAAGGATCTGCTGCGGGCTGCGGTAGGGCGTCGCTGCGCTGGCCAGCGAGGGCAACAGGCAGGCCAGGGCGAGGGCGGTCAGGGCAAGGCGACGACGGTGCGGCATGGAAACCCCGGAACATGAACGAGCCCCCGATTCTGCGCGAGGCGCAGGGCCACGCCAACCGGCAGGATGACTAACGACACATTCGCTATACCGAACTTCGCACTACTGTGGACTTCAACGTAGTGGAGGGCCGGGCATGTCGGAAGACGACATCCACCTGAAGAAGTTCCAGAAGGAGCTCAGCGCCGGAACCGTGTCGCTGGCCCTGCTGGCGGTGCTGGCCCGTACCGGCGAGCCGCTGTACGGGTACCTCATCGCCAAGGAGCTGGAGCGCGTGGGCGAGGGCGTGCTGAGTGGCAAGCAGAGCGCGCTGTACCCGGTGCTGCGCAACCTGGAGAACGGCGGCCTGCTGGAGAGCCATGTCGAGCCCTCCAGCAGCGGGCCGCCCCGGCGCTACTACCGCATCAATGACCGTGGCCGCGAAGTGCTGGCGCAGTGGCGCCAGGCCTGGCAGGCCACCCGTGATTCCGTCGATTCCGTGTTGGAGGGGGTACCGCAATGAACGACCCGAGCCTGGCAGGCCGCGCCCTGCCGACCACCATCCCGCAGTACCTGGCGCAGCTGCGCGCGGCGCTGCAGGGCGCCGATCCGGCGATGGTGCAGGACGCGCTGTATGACGCCGAGGAATACCTGCGTTCCGAGCTGGCCGCCCAGCCCGGCCGCAGCGAGGCGGAGGTGATTGCCGATGTGGCCGGCAGCTACGGTGCGCCGGATGAAGTGGCGGAGATCTACCGCGAAACGGAAGTCACCGTGAACCGCGCATTGCGCACGCCGCGCGCCGACACCGCGCCGGTGCTGCGTGTGGCAGCCGAGGCCAGTGGTGTGGAACCGGCCGCGGCACCGCCGGTGCCGGTGCCGCGCTCGCTGCTGTCGCGCTTCTTTGGCGTGGTGGCCGATCCGCACACCTATGGCGCGCTGTTCTACATGCTGCTGTCGCTGGCCACCGGCATCTTCTTCTTCACCTGGGTGGTGACCGGCCTGTCGCTGTCGCTCGGCCTGCTGATCCTGATCATCGGCGTGCCGTTGACCGTGCTGTTCTTCGGTTCGGTGCGCGGGCTGGCACTGCTGGAGGGGCGCCTGGTCGAGGCGCTGCTGGGCGAGCGCATGCCGCGGCGACCGCGCTACACCGACCGCAGCCGCAGCTGGCTGCAGCGTATCGGCGACATGTTCACCGACGGCCGCACCTGGCTGACCCTGTTGTACTTCGTGCTGATGCTGCCCTTGGGCATCGTCTACTTCACCATCGCGGTGACGCTGCTGTCGCTGTCGCTGGGACTGATCTGGGCGCCGGTGGCAGCGATCTTCAGCGGGGAAATCCCGGGCGTGTACGTTGATGGCGTGAACGTGCTGCCGATGGCTGCCTCGCCGCTGGTCGGGATCGTGGTCGCCGCGGCGGGTGCCCTGCTGCTGCTGCTGACGCTGCACCTGGCACGCGGCATCGGCAGGCTGCATGGCCTGATCGCCAAGAACCTGCTGGTGCGCCTGTAAGCGACAAGGGGTCGGATCCCTGTTCGCAGAACAGGGCTCTGACTCCGTTCGAGCGGGGTCAGAGCCCTTTCTGTTGGAAAGGGATCCGACCCCCGGCGCGGGGTCAGCCCGCCTTGCGGCGCAGCGGGGTGACGTTGCTCTTCTTCTTCGCTTTTGCCGCTGGCGCTTCTGCGTGCGCTGCGAAGAAGTCGCGTACCTTCGGGTACACCACCTCGCGCCAGCGGCGGCCGCTGAAGATGCCGTAATGGCCGGCGCCTTCGACGATGAAATGCTCGCGGCGCTCGGCCGGGATGCCCGTACACAGCGCCTGCGCCGCTTCGGTCTGGCCGAGGCCCGCGATATCGTCCAGTTCGCCTTCGATGCTCAGCAGCGCGGTATCGCGGATCGCCGAAGGGTCGACCTTTTCGCCGTTGACCACCCACTCTCCGCGCGGCAGCAGGAAGTCCTGGAAGACCACGCGGATGGTGTCCAGGTAGTACCTGGCAGGCATGTCCAGCACCGCGTTGTACTCATCATAGAAGCGGCGGTGCGCGTCAGCGTCTTCCAGATCGCCCTTGACCAGGTCGGCGTAGAAGTCCCAGTGCGAGCTGAAATGGCGGCTGGGATTCATCGACAGGAAACCGGCGTGCTGCAGGAAGCCCGGGTACACGCGACGGCCTGCGCCGGGGTAGCCGGCCGGCACGCTGTGGATGACGTTGTTCTCGAACCAGGACAGCGGGTTCTGGGTCGCCAGATTGTTCACCGCGGTGGGGCTGCAGCGTGCGTCGATCGGACCGCCCATCATCACCAGCGTGCGCGGGGTGGGCTCGCCACGGCTGGCCATCAGTGACACCGCGGCCAGCACCGGTACGGTCGGCTGGCACACGCTGACCACGTGCAGGCGCTCGACGCCAAGGTGGCGGATGAACTCCTGGATGTAGGCGATGTAGTCGTCCAGGCCGAAATCACCTTCGCTGGCCGCAACCATGCGCGCATCGACCCAGTCGGTGACGTAGACACGATGGTCGCGCAGCAGCGTGCGCACGGTATCGCGCAGCAGCGTGGCGTGATGGCCGGACAGCGGCGCCACCACCAGCACGAAGGGCTGGTTGAGCATGGTGTGCAGCTGGTCGGCTTCGTTGCTGTGACGCTTGAAGCGCAGCAGCTTGCAGAACGGCTTGCTCACTTCCTCGTGCACGACGATCGGCACGCGCTCGCCTTCGACCTCGATTTCGTTGATGCCCCACTCGGGCTTCTCGTAATCCTTGCCGATGCGATGGAACAGTTCGTTGACCGCCGCCAGGCGTTCGGCACCCGGCATCTGCGACCACCAGTGGCCGGGATTGGCGAAGAACTTGGCGTTGGCCTGGGCCTGGTGCACCCAGGGGGCGAGCAGGTTGCGGGTCAGTTCGTGCAGTTGATAGAGCATGACGACCGAATATGTATGGTCATATGTTGCCGCGCAGCATATCCCATCCGGGTGTCCCGCAGGTTAAGTTGGCTGAAAATAATGAATCCGGATTCACATCCGTTCCAGCGCGGCCGCATCGCCTGCCAGGGCGGGGCCGAGCCAGCAGTGCGCCCCTGCCGGCTGCAGGCCGTGCCGGGCCAGCGTCCGGCGATACCAGCCTGCCGGGCGGGCCTGGAAGCCCTCATGGTCGCCCTCGAACGCGTCCTCGGCGGCGAAGGTCTCCAGGAACGCGATGCCGCCGGTCAGCTCGGCCACGCCGGCCAGGCCGGCGCGCAGCTCGCGGTCGGGCACGTAATGCATCACGTCCGAGCAGACCAGCAGGTCCACCGGCGCGCACGGCCGCAGCCAGGCGAAGTCGCCGAAGCGGGCCAGATGCAGGTTGCGGGTCCGGCCATAGCGACGCACAGCGTACTCGCTGCTGTCGAAGCCCAGATACTCGACCTTCGGACGCAGTTTCCGCAGCGGCGCGCGCCAGGCCCCCTCGCCGCAGCCGATGTCCAGCACGCTGCGGATCGGCCGCTCCAGGTAGTACTCGGCAGTGGCCACCGCCACTGCCACCTTGCGGGCGAGGCGGGCGCTGCCGCCGATGTCGGCCCGGCGGTACCAGCGCTGGAAGTAGGCGGCGTCGTAGGTCTTGTCCACGCAGAAGGAGGTTCCGTTGAAAACGGCGCCTATCGTACGGCGTTGCCGCTCGCCGTGCGTCGATCGGTCGCGCCGACCGCAGCCGGTACACCGGCACGCCATGCGAGAATGGCCGCCACCTACGCCAGCCGCTGGAGCGAGCGCATGCAGAGCTACTACTGGGTCAAGACCTTCCACATCGTGTTCGTGGTGGCGTGGATGGCGACGGTGTTCTATCTGCCGCGCATCCTGGTGAACCTGGCCGAGGCGGCGGGACAACCCGCGGTGGTCGAGCGCCTGCAGCTGATGGGCCTGCGCCTGTACCGTTTCGGCCACTCGATGTTCGGCCTGGCCTTCATCCTGGGACTGGTGTTGTGGCTGGGCTACCGGGTCATTCCGGACTTCCCGACGATGGTCGCGCCGGGCGGTGCCGGCTGGCTGCATGCCAAGCTCGGCCTGGTGGTGCTGCTGCTGGTCTACTTCGGCTGGACCGGCCGCCTGCTCAAGGGCGTCGCCAAGGGCCGGCCTCTGCCGTCCTCGCGCGCGCTGCGCTGGATCAACGAGATCCCGCTGCTGGCCTTCATTCCGATCGTCTGGCTGGTGCTGGCCAAACCCTTCTGAGCCAGCGCACATCGCGCACCTCCAGATGAATCGCCGCGTAACCTGACGAGCGGCGCGGCGCGCCTTGCAACAAATTGCATGGGCCCCGCCCGTGCGTCTCCAGATACTGCGCGCCTTCGACACAGCGGCTGCCTGCAACAGTCCCGCCATTGCTCCGCGTGGGCATGGATGGGAATGCCAGGTACTGCACGCACGCTGTGCCGCTCACGTGCCCCCTCTGGAGATCCATCATGAAACATGCCCATCGTTCCGCCGCAGGCGGGCGTTCCCTTGCCCTGCGTCCGCTCTCGCAATGCCTGCTGCTGGCACTGGCCCTGCCGTTGGCGCAGCACGCTTCTGCCGGCTATCTCAACGACGAGGACCACGAGGTGGTGCAGGGTGACCCGACCGAAGCATGGCGGGTGAACAATGGCTCCACTCTTACGGTGTCGAACGCCAGCACCTACGGCATCCAGGTGCTCTATGGCTCCAACGCCTTCCTGACGGGCGCGGATGTGCTGGTCCGCAATGCCAATGAGAACATTCACGTGCAGTCCGGCTCCCGGCTCGTCGCGCGGGACAGCCGTTTCGATCTGGGCATGACCCAGTTCAACATCTCGGTCGATTCGTCGGCACGCCTCTACAACACGCGGATCGATTCCATCGGTGGTGCCATCGCCTTGTTCCCGGAATTCAGCGGTGGACAGGGCGACGTGTACCTTCTGATGGACAACTCCCACCTGGATGTGGCGCACCGCGACAGCACGGGTTGGAACCATAACGTCGGTCTGGCGATGGGTGCCGGGCGGGCTGACATTGTCAACGGTTCGACGATCCGGGCCAGCCGCAACGGCGCCGTCATGTACTTCGAATATCGGGGTGCGGACAACCTGGTATTGAACGTCGACAATTCCACCCTGGAGTCGCAGACCGGCCCGGCGATCTGGGTCAATCCCGATGTCGACTGGGGCAGTCCCGATGCCGACGTCGACGGCGAATCCGCCGAGATCACCATCCGCAACGGTGCGCGCCTGATTGCCGGCGATGGCACGCTGCTGCTGGTCAAGCATGGCGAGGAGGGGCAGGTCGGCAACGTTGCTGTGCGCTTCAACGTGGAGAACGCGGCGCTGACCGGCGACATCATTGCCGATCGCACCTCCTACACGGGCCAGCTGGATGTCTCGCTGCGCAACCGCGCCACGCTGATCGGCCGCATCGTCGATGCGAGCTCGGTGGCGGTGGGTGAGCAGAGCACCTGGCAGCTGACCGGCGACAGCAGTGTCGGCCGTCTGCAGCTGGATGCGGGCAGCATGGTCAAGCTGGGCGATGGTGCGGGCGGTTTCAATACGCTGTCACTCGATGAGTTCGTTGGTAACGGCGGCACGCTCGTGTTCAACACGGTGCTTGGCGAGGACGACTCGCAGACCGACCGCCTGGTGATTGCCGGTGATGCGACCGGGCAGGCCAATGTGCGCGTGCTCAATGCTGGCGGCCAGGGCGCGCAGACCGACAAGGGCATCGAGCTGATCGAGATCAACGGTGCGTCCGACGCCCAGTTCGACCTGGTCGGCCGTGCGGTCGGCGGGCAGTACGAGTACTTCCTGTTCAAGGATGAGGCCGACGGCAACTGGTACCTGCGTTCGGAACTGCCGGTGACGCCGCCGGATCCCTGTGACCTGGATCCGTCGCTGCCCGACTGTGACCCGACCGGTCCGATCAATCCGGATCCGAAGCCGGTGCTGCGCCCGGAGACCGGCGCGTACCTGGCCAACCAGTACGCCGCAGGGCAGTTGTTCCGCCTGCAGCGCAGTGATCGCGACGGCAATGCGGCCGTTGCCGGGGGTGTGCAGGGCTGGGCACGCGTGGACAGCCAGCAGGCTCGCCTGGGGGCCATGCAGGAGCAGCTGGATCTGCGCACGCAGCGCCATGTGGTGCAGGTGGGCGCAGACGTGGGGCTGTTCGATGAAGGGCGTGGCCGCCTGGGCGTGATGCTCGGTAGTGGGCGTGCTGACAGCACCAGCACCTCGGCGCTGACCGGCTTTGCGGCACGCGGCAAGGTCGCCGGCGTGGCCGCAGGGGTGTACGGCAGCTGGAACAATGGTCGTGCCTATGTGGACAGCTGGGTGCAGCACGGCCGCTTCAACAACCGGGTGGAAGGCGATGGCCTGGCTGCCGAGCGCTACGACAGCGACCTGTGGCAGGGTTCGCTGGAGGCGGGTTACCGCTTCGGCCTCGGCACGCTGGGCGACAGCAGGATCAGCCTGCAGCCGGAGCTGCAGCTGGTCTACACCAACGTCAGCACGGATCGACATACCGAGCAGAACGGCACCGTGGTGCGTGGCCTGGGCGAAAGTGGCCTGTCCGGCCGCCTCGGCCTGCGCCTGGAAGCGGAATCGACCAGCACGCATGGCGCCGTGGTGACCCCGTACCTGACCGCCAACTGGTATCGCGACGCCCGCACGGGTGGCATGGCGTTCGATGACGTGGCCATGGACAGCGACGCGCCGCGCAACCGCTACGCGCTGGGTGCAGGCGCGCGGGTGGAATTCGCCAAGGGCTGGACGGGCTGGGGTGGTCTGGACGTGAGCCGCGGTGACTCAGGCTACCGCGAAGTCAGCGCCACGCTGGGCATGTCCTACAACTGGTAAGCAGATCGGCGTACGGCGAGCCCGTACGCGCAGGAACAGGGACGTATCGCCACACGGATGTGGCACCTCTGGAGCCGGGCATTGCCCGGCTTCAGGCGTTCCGTGCAGCCGAAGCAGCGATTACGCGGCCTCGTAGGTGCCGTAGCTGCGCAGGCGCTTGTAGCGCTGCTCGAGCAGTTCCGCGGTGGACAGCTTGTCCAGCGCGTCCAGCTCGTTCAGCAGCACGGCTTTCAGGCGCCGGGCCATCTGGGTCGGGTTGCGGTGGGCGCCGCCGGTCGGCTCGCGCACGACCTTGTCGACCAGGCCCAGGCTCTTCAGGCGCGGGGCGGTCAGGCCCAGCTGTTCGGCCGCGTCCTTGGCCTTGCCGGCATCCTTCCACAGGATCGAGGCGCAGCCTTCCGGGGTAATGGTCGAATACACCGCGTACTCCAGCATCACGGTGCGGTCGCCCACGCCCAGTGCCAGCGCACCGCCCGAGCCGCCTTCGCCGATCACGGTGCAGATCACCGGCACCTTCAGTTCGGCCATTTCCATCAGGTTGCGCGCGATCGCTTCGGACTGGCCGCGCGATTCGGCGTCGATGCCCGGCCAGGCGCCGGCGGTGTCGATCAGGGTCAGCACCGGCAGGCCGAAACGCTCGGCCATCTTCATCAGGCGCAGCGCCTTGCGGTAGCCCTCGGGCTTGGGCATGCCGAAGTTGCGCTTGATCTTCTCCTTGGTGTCGCGGCCCTTCTGGTGGCCGATGACCATCACCGCACGGCCATTGATGCGGGCCAGGCCGCCCATGATGGCCTTGTCGTCGGCAAAGGCGCGATCACCGGCCAGTTCCTGGAACTCATCGAAGATGATGCGGATGTAATCGGCGGTGTAGGGCCGCGACGGGTGGCGGGCCAGCTGCAGCACCTGCCAGGAGGTCAGGTTGCGGAAGATCTGTGCGGTACGCATGCGCAGCTTGTCCTGCAGCGCGTGCACTTCGGCTTCGACATTGACCGCCGGACCGGCACTGGCGTTGCGCAGCTCCTGGATCTTCGCTTCCAGGTCGGCGATGGGTTGCTCGAAGTCGAGGTAGTTCGGATTCATCGGAAGCCGTCGTGTAAAGAAGGAGGAAAGTGTAGCCGAACCCGGTGAAATTCCCCGTACGCCCCTGTCTGGAGCGTACGGAGGGGCTGGCCGGCAGGCAGCGCGCTGCCTTGGCCGCGCCGGCTGGACGCGGGACCTGGCGGGGCGGGATCAGCTGGCCCAGGGCGGGCTGTAGCGCACCTTCAGGGTGCGCACGGCCGGGTCGGCGCGCAGCGCTTCCATCAGCTTCGAGTCGATGCGCACGGCGCTCTGTCCGGACACGTCGAGCATGCCGGCGATGCCACCGTGCGGGCCCTTCAGCAGCAGGTCCAGGCGCAGGGGGGTGCGGCCGGGGCGATGGCGGTCGAGCAGGGCATCGATGCGCTCCCACACCGGCCGCTGCTGGCGCAGGTCCAGCCGCAGCGACAGCCGTGTAGCGTAGTTGGCGCAGACCTCATCAAAATCCCAGCACTGGCGGATGCGCAGGGCGTAGCCACCGTTGAATTCGTCTTCACGCAGGCCGCCCTTGACCACCAGGATGCGGTCCTTGGTCATCAGGTGGCCGAACTCGGCCAGGGTGTCGGAGAACGCGCTGCACTCCACGCGTCCACGCCCGTCCTCGAGCTGGATGAAGATCTGGCTTTCGCCCTTGCGGCGCACGCCGACCACCTGGCCGGCCAGCACGGTCTGCACTTCCGGGCGCCAGCGCTTCTCACCGCCACCGCCACCACCACCGCCGCTGCTGGCGCTCCAGATCTTTTCCACCGCGCCCAGATCGTTGCCGACCAGATCGCGCACGTCGTCGCGCCACGGATCGAATGGATGGCCGCTGAGGTAGAAGCCCAGCGTGTCGCGCTCGCCGTTCAGGCGTTGCAGCAGGGGCCACTCTTCGGCCTCCGGCAGGTCCAGCTGGATCGTCGTCGCGCTCGGGTCCGGCCCACCGAACAGCGAGTTCTGCCCGGAGGCGCGCTCGCGTGCCATCTGCTCGGTGGCCTTGATCACTTCCGGCAGCTGCAGCATCAGCGAGGCGCGGTTGCGGCCCAGCTCATCCAGTGCGCCGCAGTTGATCATCGCTTCCAGGGTGCGCCGGTTGAGCTTGGCCGAGCCGACGCGGGTGCAGAAATCGAGCAGGTCGGTGTAGTTTCCGCCCCGCAGCCGCTCGTCCACCACCGCTTCGCAGGCACCCTGGCCGACACCCTTGATCGCACCCAGGCCGTACTGGATGGTGTCCGGCGTGGCTGCCTCGAACATGAAGGCGGACTGGTTCACCTTCGGCGGCAGCACGGTCAGGCCGAGGTTGCGCACCTCGTCGAGGAAGCCGACCACCTTGTCGGTGTTGTCCATGTCCGACGACAGCGTGGCCGCCATGAACTCGGCCGGGTAATGGCGCTTGAGCCACGCGGTCTGGTAACTGACCAGCGCGTAGGCAGCGGCGTGCGACTTGTTGAAGCCGTAGCCGGCGAACTTCTCCATCAGGTCGAAGATCTCGTCGGCCTTGGGGCCGTCGACGCCGCCCTTGGCCGCACCCTCGCGGAAGATCTCGCGGTGCTTGGCCATTTCGGCCGGCACCTTCTTGCCCATCGCACGGCGCAGCAGGTCGGCGCCGCCCAGCGAGTAGCCGCCGACGATCTGCGCCATCTGCATCACCTGCTCCTGGTACACCATGATGCCGTAGGTGTCCTTGAGGATGGCTTCGGTGCGCGGATCGGGATAGATGATTTCTTCCTGCCCGTGCTTGCGCGCGTTGAAGGACGGAATCAGGTCCATCGGGCCGGGGCGGTACAGCGACACCAGCGCGATCAGGTCTTCGAAACGGTCGGGGCGTGCGTCCTTCAGCAGGCGGCGCATGCCGGAGGATTCGAACTGGAAGACCGCACCGGTGTTGCCGTTGGCGAAGATGTCCTTGTAGGTCGGCGCGTCGTCCAGCGGGATCGCCGCGATGTCCACCGGCGGGATGCCGGCGCGCGCGTGGCGCTTGTTGATCGCCTTCACTGCCCAGTCGATGATGGTCAGCGTGCGCAGGCCAAGGAAGTCGAACTTCACCAGGCCCACTTCTTCCACGTCGTTCTTGTCGAACTGGGTGACCGGATTCTTGCCGATGCCGTTCTCGTCGTGTTCGGCGTACAGCGGGCAGAACTCGCTCAGCGGCTCGGGGCCGATCACCACGCCACCGGCGTGCTTGCCGGCGTTGCGGGTGAGGTCTTCCAGCTGCAGCGCCAGATCGATCAGGTCACGGACATCGTCTTCGGTTTCGTAACGCTGGATCAGCTCGGCCGATGCCATCTCCGAGCCCGGGCCTTCCTTGCCCTTGCCGAGCGCATCCTTCAGGTGGATGCCGAGGATGTTCGGGATCAGCTTGGAGACGCCGTCAACCAGGCCATAGGGGAAACCGAGCACACGGCCGGAATCGCGCACCACGGCCTTGGCGGCCATGGTGCCGTAGGTGATGATCTGGCTGACGCGTTCGCGCCCGTATTTGCGCGCGACGTAGTCGATCACTTCGTCGCGGCGGTCCATGCAGAAATCGATGTCGAAGTCAGGCATCGACACGCGTTCCGGATTCAGGAACCGCTCGAACAGCAGGTTGTAGGGCAGCGGATCCAGGTCGGTGATCTTCAACGCCCACGCCACCAGCGAACCGGCACCGGAACCACGGCCCGGGCCGATCGGGATGCCCTGGTTCTTGCCCCACTGGATGAAGTCGGCCACGATCAGGAAGTAGCCGGGGAAACCCATCTTGATGATGGTATCGAGCTCGAATTCGAGGCGCTCGAAGTACTCCTCGCGGGTCTTGCCCGGCGCCAGCGGATTCTTCTGCAGGCGTTCTTCCAGGCCGTCGCGCGACATCTTCTGGATCCAGGTATCCAGGGTCTCGTCGTCCGGCACCGGGTAGTTGGGCAGGAAGTAGGTGCCCAGCCGCATCTCGATGTTGCAGCGCTCGGCCAGCGCCAGCGTGTTGTCGATCGCATCGGGGATGTCGGCGAACAGCGCACACATCTCCTCGGCCGACTTCAGGTACTGCTGGTCACTGTATTCGCGCGGCCGCTTGGGATCGTCCAGCACGCGACCGGTCGAGATGCACACGCGTGCCTCATGCGCGCTGAAGTCCGAAGGTGCAAGGAAGCGCACATCATTGCTGGCCACCACCGGCAGACCGCGCTGGCCGGCGGCCATCAGCGCGAAGCGGTTGAAGGCCTCCTCGCCGTCGCGGCCGGTTCGGGTCAGTTCCAGGTGCAGGCCGTCGCCGAACACCCGCTGCCAGTCGGCCAGATGCTGCTCGGCAAGGTCGTGCTTGCCGTCCAGCGCCAGGCGCCCGGCGAGGCTCTCGCGCCCGGCCAGCGCGAACAGGTTGGCGTTGCCGGCCTTTAACCAGTCCGGATGCACGGCGACGCCGCCTTCGGGACGATGGCCCTCCATCCAGGCACGGGTCAGCAGCCGTGACAGGCTCAGGTAGCCTTCGCGGTCGCGGCACAGCAGGGTCATCCGCCACGGGTCCTGGCCCTCCTCGGCGATCATCACGTCGGCGCCGGCGATCGGCTTGATGCCCACGCCTTCGGCTGCCTTGTAGAACTTGATCAGGGCGAACAGATTGTTGAGGTCGGTCACCGCCAGCGCGGGCAGGCCCAGCTCGACCGAGCGTGACAGCAGGTTGGCCTGCTTGGCCTTCTTCGGGTCGGCCTGGTCCGGCTTGGCCGGCACACGGATGGTCGAGTCCGCCAGCGAGAACTCGGTGTGGACGTGGAGATGTACGAAGCGGGAGTTGGACATGCCGGACCAGGTTGGAGCGCGGGGGCCCCGGGTGCCGACGGGAGTTCGTCGCCGGGGTCGGGAAGCGCTGGAATGCCCGGTCAGGGTAGCGAGGGCAGGGGGAGGCGACAAGCTCTTGACGGCGCGTCGATTGCGCGAACAGGCCGCCGGGCATGGCCCGGCGCTACCGCGGTAATGTGGGCGCACGATGCCGCCGGGCATGGCCCGGCGCTACCGCGGCAATGTGGGCGCACGATGCCGCCGGGCATGGCCCGGCGCTACCGCGGCACTGTGGGCGCACGATGCCGCCGGGCATGGGCCCGGCGCTACCGCGGCACTGTGGGCGCACGATGCCGCCGGGCATGGCCCGGCGCTACCGCGGCACTGTGGGCGCACGATGCCGCCGGGCATGGCCCGGCGCTACCACGGCACTGTGGGCGCACGATGCCGCCGGGCATGGCCCGGCGCTCCCACGGCAATGTGGACCCACCCGGTAGCGCCGGGCCATGCCCGGCGGCGGTTGTTCAGGCGATGGCCGCGGCCGCCGGGTTTTCCAGGCATTCACGCACCGGGGCGAAACTGCGCCGGTGCTCGCCACAGGGGCCGTGTTCACGCAGTGCCGCCAGGTGGGCCGGAGTGCCGTAGCCCTTGTGCTGGTCGAAACCGTAGTGCGGATGCTGTACGTGCAGGTCCTGCATGTACCGGTCGCGCGACACCTTGGCCAGGATCGAGGCCGCCATGATCGCGCGGTCGATGCCATCGCCACCGACCAGCGCCTGGGCCGGCAGTACCAGCCCCTTCGGAACCACGTTGCCGTCGATGCGGGCGAAGCCGGCCACGTGGGCCACGGCCGCCACCACGTCGCGCATGCCCTGCAGGGTGGCCTGGTAGATGTTCAGGCGGTCGATCGCTGCCACGTCCACCAGCACCACATGCCAGGCCAGGGCGCGGTCGATGATGCGGTCGTACAGCTGCTCGCGGCGCGCGGCGGTGAGCTGCTTGGAGTCATCCAGGCCGTTGATGCGCGGGCGGGCAGGATCGAATACCACCGCCGCGACGGCGACCGGCCCGGCCAGCGGGCCACGGCCGGCCTCATCGACACCGGCGACCAGGCGGTCCGGTTCAACCCGCAGTGAACCGTCGAACAGGGCCAGGCTGGCTGCGGCGGCGTGGCGGCGGCTCATGCCTTGTCCAGCTCGCGTACCAGCAGCTCGCCGACAGCGTCGGCGGCGCGTGCCGAGGCATTGCGGCGCAGGCGTTCATGCAGGCGCGAATAGGTTCCCTGCAGGTCGGCGGCCCGTTGCGGATGGTCGAACCACTGCTGGATGGCGGCGGCCAGCTTGTCCGGCGTGCAGTCGTGCTGCATCAGCTCCGGTGCCAGGTCCTGGCCGGCCAGGATGTTGGGCAGGGCGAAGCGGTCGACCTTGATCAGGCCCAGCGCCTTGACCAGGCGGTAGGTCAGTTCGTTGACGCGATAGCCGACCACCATCGGCCGCTTCACCAGCATGGCTTCCAGGGTCGCGGTACCGGAGGCGAGCACCACCACGTCGGCGGCGATCATGGCGTCGCGGGCCTGGCCATCAAGCACATGCGAGTAGGCGACCGGCAGCGCCGAACGCGACAGCTGTTCCTCGATCAGGCGACGGCAGGCGGCATTGGCGGCAGGCACCACGACGTGCAGCCCCGGAATCCGTTCGGAAACCTGCCACGCGGCCTCGAAGAACGGTTCGCCCAGACGCGAGATCTCGCCCAGGCGGCTGCCCGGCAGCACCGCCAGCACCTTGGCCGTGGCCGGCAGGCCCAGCGCGGCACGGGCTTCATCGCGGTTGCCCTGCAGCGGAATGTCATCGGCCATCGGGTGACCGACAAAGCGCGCATCGATTCCGTGCCGGGCGTAGATGGGGGGCTCCATCGGGAACAGGCACAGCACGAGGTCGGCACTGTTGCCGATCTTCTCGGCGCGCTTCTCGCGCCACGCCCAGACCGAAGGGCTGACGTAATGCACGGTGCGCACGCCACGCTGCTTCAGCCAGCGCTCGATGCCCAGGTTGAAGTCCGGCGCATCGATGCCGATGAACACGTCCGGCTGCCACTCGAGCGCGCGCTGGCGGAAGGCCGAGCGCAGTTTCAACAGGCGCGGCAGGTGGCGCAGGACTTCGGTCAGCCCCATCACCGCCAGTTCGCTGGCGTCGTGCCAGGTCTGGCAACCGGCATTGCGCATGGCATCGCCGCCGATGCCGGCAAATTCGGCGTTCGGGAAGCGGGCCTTCAACTCGCGCACCAGGCCGGCGCCGAGCAGGTCGCCGGAGGCCTCACCGGCCACCAGTGCAATCCGCAACGGTCGCTCGCTGAGCACCCGCTGTGCAGGCACGCTGCCGGCCAGGGAGGCCAGCGGAATGACAGCGGCGCCGGCCGGCGCCTGGCCGGACGTGCTGCTCATCGCAGCAGGGGCCTCTCTGCGTGCTCGATGAACTCCAGCATGGACTTCACGTCCTCGCTGTCGCGCGCCTGTTCAACCAGCTGCTGCTTGGCTTCGGCCAGCGGCAGGCCGGCCACGTACAGGGTCCGGTAGGCACGCTTGATGGCGGAGATGCGTTCGGCATCGAAACCGCGGCGCTTCAGGCCTTCACTGTTGATGCCGCGCGGGCGGCCCAGCGAATCGGAGCCCACCATGGTGAACGGCGGAACATCGCCGTTGGTCAGCGCACCCATGCCGAGGAAGGCGTGGGCGCCGATGCGGCAGAACTGATGGGCACCGGCGAAGCCGCTGATGATCACGTAGTCGCCGACAGTGACGTGGCCGGCCAGCGTGGTGTTGTTGGAGAACACGCAGGCGTTGCCGACGTGGCAGTCGTGCGCCACATGCGTATAGGCCAGCATCCAGTTGTCGTCACCGATCGTGGTGATGCCACCGCCGCCGCCGGTACCGCGGTTGACGGTGACGAACTCGCGGAACACGTTGCGGTCGCCGATCACCAGTTCGGTGCGTTCACCGGCGAACTTCTTGTCCTGCGGCTCGCCGCCGATGGCCGCGTGGCCGATGAAGCGGTTGTCGCGGCCGATCCGGGTCGGTCCGAGAATGCTGCAGTGTGGGCCGACGACCGTGCCTGCGCCGATGTCCACATCGGCACCGATCAGGGTGAAGGCACCGACCTGCACGTCGTCGGCCAGCCGGGCGGACGGGTCGATGACGGCGGTGGGGTGGATCCGTGGGGCGTTGTCAGTCATTCCTGGCTCCGTTATGGCTCAGCCCTTGGCACCGGCGCACATGACCTCGGCAGAGGCCACCACTTCGCCGTTGACCTTGGCTTCGCCGTAGTACCAGCCCATGTTGCGGATCAGCCGCTTCATCTGCACGTCCAGCAGCAGCACATCGCCCGGCACCACCTGCTTGTTGAAGCGGGCGTTCTCCACCTTGACCATGTAGAACAGCTTGGACTGCGCATCGCGGCCGAGCGAGAGCTGGGTCATCACACCGCCGGCCTGCGCCAGTGCCTCGATGATCAGCACGCCGGGCATGATCGGGCGACCCGGGAAATGGCCCTGGAAGAACGGCTCGTTGATGCTCACGTTCTTCTGGGCAAGGATGCGCTTGGCGTCCACATCCAGCTCGAGGACCTTGTCCACCAGCAGGAACGGGTAGCGGTGCGGGATCAGCTCCTGGATCTGGAGGACATCGATCGGAAGCTGCAGCGTGTCGTTCATTCTTTCTCCTTGCTCACAGCCAGGATGCGCCGGGCCAGCGTATCGAGCTGCTTGAAGCGCGCGGCGTTCTTGCGCCACGTGCGGTTGTCGGTCAACGGGGTGCCGGACGAATACTCGCCCGGCTCATGGATGGAGTTGCGCACCACTGATTTGCCGGTGATCACGACCTTGTCGCAGATCTCCAGGTGGCCGACCACGCCGACGTGGCCGCCGAGCAGGCAGTAACGTCCGATCTTGGCGCTGCCGGCAATGCCGGTGCAGCCAGCGATGGCCGAGTGCGCGCCGATCTGCACGTTGTGTGCGATCTGCACCAGGTTGTCCAGGCGCACGTCTTCGTCCAGCACGGTGTCTTCCAGCGCGCCGCGGTCCACGCAGGTGTTGGCGCCGATTTCGCAGTCGTCGCCGATGCGCACGCCGCCAAGCTGCGGCACCTTGATCCACCTGCCCGCGTCCATCGCCAGGCCGAAGCCATCGGCGCCGAGCACGGCGCCGGGGTGGACGCGCACACGCTTGCCCAGCCGGACGCGGGTGACCAGGGTGACCCGCGCAATCAGTTCGCAGCCGTTGTCCAGGCTGCAATCCTCGCCGATCACGCTGCCGGTGCCGATGATGCAGTTCTCACCAACCACGCTGCGGGCGCCGATGGACACGAACGGACCGATATGGGCGCTGGCTGCGACCTGGGCGGTGGGATCGATGACGGCGCTGGGATGGATGCCCGGCGGGCGCGTCGGTGCGATGTCGAACAGCGCGGCGATCTTGGCAAAGGTGGTGTACGGGTCCTTGGCCACGAGCGCGGCGCCGGGAGCCGCCCCGGCATCGTCGGCACGCAGCACCACCAGCGAGGCCTGGCTGTCGGCCAGCTGGGTGCGGTAGCGCGGATTGGCGAGGAAGGTCAGCTGGCCAGGGCCGGCATGGGCGAGGGTGGCCACGCCATGGATGGCGGTGGCGGGGTCGCCATGGACCTGCAGGCCGAACTGCTCGGCGAGTTGCTGGGCGGTGTAGGAGGGAGTATTCACGGCGGGAGTTTAACGTGTGACGCCATTGCGGTCATGCGGGGGGCAGTTGTGCAGCCAACGGTGGGGCCCCTCGCGGCCGGCAGAGCCAGGCTCATGGGCTGGGTCGGACGGGTCGGGGCTGCGGGGGACGGCGCAAGTACGTCCCTGTAGCCTTGATCGCCGCATCCATGCGGCTCACACCCCCGCAGCCCCGACCCGCCCGACCTCTGACAGCGTGGCGCGAGTGCCAGCCGCGGAAAACAGAAAAGATCAAAAGCGGATCGTGCGCTTCAGCCATCCGGGTTAAACGAAAACGCCGGGCAGAGCCCGGCGCTTCGTACCCCGTCTGGTGGAGAGCCCCCCTTCTGTTAAGGGGGGCGCGCCAGCGGCGCGGGGGATAGGAGGAATACGCGTGCAGTTCTGATGAGCCGCAGGGCGGTTCGTCAGAACTGCCCACCGAAGGTGAATTGCAGACGCTCGATCTTGTCGTCGTCTTCCTTCTTCAGCGGGAACGCATAGCTGATCGAGATCGGGCCGACCGGGGCGCGCCACAGCAGGGCCACACCGGTGGACACGCGCAGCTCGTTGGCCTTGAAGTTCTTGGTGCCGTTGTAGACGTTGCCGAAGTCGACGAAGGCCGACACGCGCGCCGAGGGGCTGTCGAACAGGCGCGGGAAGTAGGCTTCCACCGAGCCGACCGTCTTCACCGAGCCGCCCAGCGGCTGGCCCTCCGGATAGCCGGCAGTGACTTCGCGCGGGCCCAGCGTGTTGTCCTCGAAGCCGCGCACCGAGTTGGTACCGCCGGCGTAGAAGTTCTCGTAGAACGGCAGGCCGCTGGCGGTGACCGTCTTCCTGTAATCCGGTGAGCCCGGGTTGCAGTTCACGGTCTGCACCGGGTTCGGGTTGGCCTCGGTCGGCGCGGTGTAGCAGAGATCACGCGAGGTGTCCTTGCCGTAGCTGTCGCCGTAGCCGATTTCCGCACGCGTGTTGATCACCAGCGACGGCATGATCGGCCAGTACTTGGAGATCTGGTAGTTCAGCTTGTAGTACTCGACGGTCGAACCCGGCAGCGTGGTCTCCAGGCCGATGCGCTGGTAGGTACCGCGGGTCGGCATGAAGTAGTCGTTGCGCGAGTCGCGTGCCCAGCCGAGCTCGGTGCGCCAGGCATGGAAGGTGCGGCGGCCGACGGCGTTGATGTAGTCGATGATCGACTGCGGAGTCGAACCCGGGTACGTCGTGATCTGGTTGCTGTCGATGCCGAACATCAGCGAGACCGAGTCGGTTTCGGTCAGCGGCACGCCGAACACCACCTGCGCGGCACCGTTGGTGCTGTTGTACTGCGCGGTGTTGAAGTCGGAGTAGTCCAGTTCGCGCCAGGACAGGTTGTAGCCCAGCGACACGCCGTCATCGGTGAAGTACGGGTTGGTGTAGCTGAAGCCGTAGCGCTGCAGGTAGCTGCTGCGCGAGGCTTCCACCGACACGCGGTTGCCGCCGCCGAGGAAGTTGTTCTGCGACAGCTGCACGGAAGTGGTCATGCCGTAGGACTGCGAGTAGCCCAGGCCGAACACGAAGCTGCCGGAGGTGGTTTCCTTGACGTTGTAGACGACGTCGACCTGGTCGTTGCTGCCGCTGACGGCCGGGGTTTCCACATCCACCGATTCGAAATAGCCCAGGCGCTGCAGACGGATCTTGGAGCGGTCGATCGCGGCCTGCGAGTACCAGCTGTTCTCGAACTGGCGCATTTCGCGACGCATCACCTCGTCGGAGGTGCGGGTATTGCCGCGGAAGACGATGCGACGCACCGACACGCGTGGCCCCGGCACCACCTGCATGTTGATGGCAACGGTCTGGTCAGCACGGTTGGTGGTCGGGATCGGGTTCACCTTGGCGAACGCGTAGCCGATGTTGGACAGCGAGTTGGTGATCGTGTCCGAGCTGAACTCCAGCAGCGCCCGCGAGAAGGTGTCGCCGGACTTCTGGATCACCATGCGCTCCACGTCCTCCTGCGGGAGGATGGTGTCGCCGCTGACCTTGATCTCGGAGATCTTGTACTGCTCACCTTCGGTCACACCGGCGGTGAGGAACATGTCGCGCTTGTCGGGGCTGATCGACACCTGGGTGGAGTCGATGCTGAAGTCGACGTAGCCACGGTCGAGGTACCACGAGTTCAGCTTTTCCAGGTCGCCGGACAGCTTTTCCTTGGAGTACTGGTCATCGCGGCGGTACCACGAGGCCCAGTTGTGCTCCTTGGATTCCCAGGTTTCCAGAATGTCCTTGCTGTCGTACTTCTCGGTGCCGACCAGGTTGACATGGCGGATCTTGGCCGCCTTGCCTTCCTTGATCGCGATGGCGATGTCCACACGGTTGCGGTCCAGCGGGCTCACCGTCGGGGTGATCTCGACGTTGTACTTGCCGCGGTCGTTGTACTGGCGGCGCAGTTCCTGGGTCACGCGGTCCAGGCTCAGGCGATCGAACGTGCCACCTTCGGTCAGGCCGATGTCGGACAGGCCCTTGAGCAGCTGGTCGGACTTGATGTCCTTGTTGCCGGTCACGGTCAGCTTGTTGATCGCCGGGCGTTCCTTGACCGTCACCACCAGGATGTTGCCCTGGCGGTCCAGCTGCACGTCCTCAAAGAAGCCGGTCTTGTACAGGGCGCGGATGGTTTCGCCGACCTTGCTGTCGGTGACCGTCTCGCCACGCTCCACTGGCAGGTAGGTGAATACCGTACCCGAGCTGATGCGCTGCAGGCCGTCGACGCGGATGTCGCTGACAGTGAAGGGCTCGGCTGCCTGGGCCAGGGCGGGAGCGCCGGTGACGGCGGCGAGGGCGAGGGCCAGCAGGCGGCGATTGGGGAGTCGCGTCATGTCACGTCCGGTAGGAAGGTCGATTTCATTGGTGCGGGATGCCGACGCTGTAGACGGCAACAACGTGGAAAAGTTCATCGCGGGACCAGGCCGAGGATGTCGTTGTAGAACGCCAACCCCATCAGCCCGGCCAGCAACGCCAGGCCGATGTATTGGCCGGCGGCGATGGCACGCTCGCTCAGCGGGCTGCCCTTGACCAACTCGATAAGGTAATACAGCAGGTGGCCGCCGTCCAAGATCGGGATCGGCAGCAGATTGATGATGCACAGGCTCAGCGACAGCAGCGCGAGGAACTGCAGGAACCAGTCGAGCCCACGCTTGGCCGATACATTGGCCACACGGGCGATGGTGACCGGGCCGGAAACGTTCTGCAGCGAGGCCTTGCCGGTCACGATGCGGGCCATCATGCCCAGCGAGTCGGCGGCCAGCCGGCCGGTTTCACGCACCGCCACGGTGACCGCGTCCAGTGGCCCGTAACGCAGCAGGGTGTCGTAGGCCGGGCTGTAGGTGGTGGGGAAACCGACGCCGATCTGCCAGACCGGCTCGCCCTTGCCGTCCTTGCCCTGGCGTGGAGTCACTTCCAGTGCCAGCCGCTCGCCGCCACGCAGGACTTCGATCATGCCGGGGCCGCCGGTGCGGCCCAGCGCCTGGATTTCGCCGATCACCTGATCGACGCTGTCGATGCGCTGCCCGTCGATGGCCACGATGAGGTCGCCCGGCTGCAGCTGGCCCGCAACAACGGAATCCGGTGTGAGCCTGTCGACCAGGGCTGGCTGCAGCCATGACTGCCAGTACAGGCCCGCCAGGATCGGCACCCGCCGTTCATCGAAGCCTGCCGGCAGCTGCGACAGCGGCAGGGTACGGGCATGCACCTGGTCACTGCGGTCGATCACGTCCAGCGTGACATCACGACGGTCCATCGCTGCCGCGGTCAGGGCCATGCTGGCCTCGCCCAGGGTGCTGACCGGGCGGTCGTCCACGCGCAGCACGCGGTCACCACTGTTGAGCCCCGCCGTCGCCGCGATGCCGCTGGTGCGGCCGAGGGTGGGCGAATAGTCCTGCTTGCCGATCACGAACATCGCCCACAGCAGCAGGATGCACAGCAGCAGGTTGGCGACCGGGCCGGCGGCGACGATGGCGATGCGCTGCCAGACCGTCTTGTGGTTGAACGCCTGGCCGCGTTCCTGCGGATGCACCTCGACTTCGCGCTCGTCGAGGAATTTCACATAGCCGCCCAGCGGAATCGCAGCAATGGCGAACTCGGTTCCATGCCGGTCGCGCCGCGACCACAGCGGCCGGCCGAAGCCGACAGAGAAGCGCAGCACCTTGACGCCGCACAGGCGACCGACCCAGTAATGCCCGAGTTCGTGGAAGGTGACCAGCAGCCCCAGGCTGACAATCATCCACCAGACCGATCCGATGAAGTCAGTCATGCAGGCTCACGTTGGCGGGCAGGGGCGGCGTCGTCATGCAGGGCTGGGCAGGCGGGCGGTTCAGGCGGCGTCGATGGCGTTCAGGGTCAGCAGGCGTGCGCGCTGGTCGGCGGACAACAGGACCTCCAGTGTATCGGCTGGCTCGGTCGGCAGTGTTGAAAGAGCGTTAGCGACCAGTGCCGGGATGGTCAGGAAACCGATCCGGCCCTGAAGAAACGCTGAAACGGCCTCTTCGTTGGCGGCGTTCAGCATCGCCGGGGCGGTGCCACCGGCGCGCATCGCCTGCCAGGCCAGCGCCAGGCAGGGGAAGGCCTCGGTATCGGGCGCCTCGAAATCCAGCCGGCCCTGCGCCAGCAGATCCAGCCCGGCCACGCCCGAGGCGATGCGCTGCGGCCAGCCCAGGCCAACGGCCAGGGTGGTGCGCATGTCCGGCAGGCCCATCTGCGCCAAGGTCGAGCCGTCGACGAATTCGACCAGTGAATGGACCAGGCTCTGCGGATGGACCAGCACGTCGATGCGTTCGCCCGGCACGGCGAACAGGTGGTGGGCCTCGATCACTTCCAGGCCCTTGTTCATCAGGGTGGCGGAATCGACCGAGATCTTGGGCCCCATCGACCACTTCGGGTGGGCCACGGCCTGGGCCGGGGTGACCTGCGCCAGTTCGGCGCGGCTGCGGCCACGGAACGGGCCACCGGAGGCGGTGAGCAGGATCCGGCGCACCCCGGCGCCTTCGAGGCTGGCGTCGCGCGAGCGCAGGCACTGGAAGATGGCGCTGTGCTCGCTGTCGATCGGGATGATCTCGGCCCCGGCACGTTCGGCGGTACGGGTCAGCAGTTCGCCCGCCAGCACCAGTGATTCCTTGTTCGCCAGCAGGATGCGCTTGCCCGCGGCGGCGGCGGCCAGGGTCGAGGACAGCCCTGCTGCGCCGACGATGGCAGCCACCACGGTGTCGCAGGCGTCACTGGCAGCAAGCTGGTCCAGCGCTGCCTGGCCAGCGTGGGCCTCGGTCGCCAGGCCCGCCTCGCGCAGGCCGTCGCGCAGCGCAGGGTACAGGGCCTCGTCGGCGATCACCGCGTGCAGCGGCTGATGCTGGCGGCACAGCGCAAGCAGCGCCTGCACCTGGCGGCCGGCGGCAAGCACGGTGGCCCGGTAGCGCTGCGGATGGCGCGCGATCACATCCAGGGTGGAGGCACCGATCGATCCGGTGGCGCCGAACACGGCGACCCGGCGCAGGTCTGCTGCTGCATGCATGGTCAGAATCCGAAGATTTCCTTGCCCAGCGCGAACACCGGCACGGCGGCCAGGACGCCGTCGACACGGTCGAGCACGCCACCGTGGCCCGGGATCAGGTTGCCCGAGTCCTTGGCACCGGCATGGCGCTTGATCAGGCTCTCGAACAGATCGCCCAGCACCGAGGCCAGCACGGCGACCACGGACGTGATCAGCAGGCCCGGCAGGTGGGCCAGGTCGATACCGGCCAGCCAGCCCAGGCCGACGGCCACGGCCACGCCGGCCAGCAGGCCGCCGACCAGGCCTTCCCAGGTCTTGTTCGGGCTGATGCGCGGGGCCAGCTTGTGCCTGCCGAAGCGGCGGCCGGCAAAGTAGGCGCCCGAATCGGCGGCCCAGACCAGCGCCAGGGCGGCCAGCAGCCACAGATGCCCCTGCCGGCCGGGCGGGTCGCCGCCGGCGTGGATCAGCACCAGTGCGGCCCAGGCCGGCACGATGGCCAGTGTGCCGGCCAGCAGCTTGAGGATGCGCGCGGGGCTGCCCGGCTGTGCACCGAAGTTGAAGAAGCGCAGCCAGACCAGCGCCGCCAGCCACCAGGCGACGCCGACCAGCGTGGTGATCTGGAACAGCACCAGGGTACTGCCGTCGGCCCACACCAGCAGCACCATCAGCAGCAGGTTCAATACCAGCAGCACGGTGCGCGCCAGGGTGTCTTCGACGTCGGCCAGCTTCAGCCATTCCCACAGGCCGATCAGCAGGACGGCGGCGGCCGCGGCGGCCAGCCATTGCGTCGGCAGCAGCAGGATCGCGGCAATGGCGACCGGCGCCATGATCAGCGCGGCGAGGACTCGGGTCTTGGTCATGGGCTGGACGTCTCGGTGGCCAGGGCGGCGATCTGGGCGCTGGTCAGGCCGAAGCGGCGCTCACGGCCCGCATAGGCATCCAGCGCCTGTTGCAGCATCGCGGCGTCGAAGTCCGGCCACAGTGCCTCGGTGAACCACAGCTCGGTATAGGCCAGCTGCCACAGCAGGAAATTGCTGATGCGGGTGTCGCCACCGGTGCGGATGAACAGGTCCGGTGCCGGCAGGTCGGCCAGGGCCATCTGCCGGCCCAGCAGCGCCTCGTCGATCTGTTCGGGCAGCAGGCGCCCGGCCGCCACTTCGGCAGCCAGTGCGCGCGCCGCGCGGGCGATGTCCTGGCGGCCGCCATAGCTGGCGGCGATCGACAGGGTCAGCGTGGTGTTGCCGGCGGTGCGCTGTTCGGCCAGCTGCATGCGGCTGACCAGCGAGGCGCCGAAGCGCTCGCGCTCGCCGATGAAGCGCACGCGCACGCCCCGGCGGTGCAGCTCGTCCACTTCGCGGTCGAGCGCACCAAGGAACAGCTTCATCAACGCATCGACTTCGTCCTGCGGCCGGCCCCAGTTCTCGCTGGAGAAGGCGAACAGGGTCAGCGCCGGGATGCCCAGTTCAAGGCAGCGCTCGATGGTGCGGTTGACCGCGCGCGCGCCGGCACGGTGGCCGATCACGCGCGGGCGGCGGCGCTGCTGTGCCCAGCGTCCGTTGCCATCCATGATGATGGCAACGTGGCGGGGCAGGGCGGCCGGCAGGGGAGGCGGGACTGAAGGCATCGACTTCAGACCGACAACAGTTCCTTTTCCTTGTCCGCGACGACTTTGTCGACATCCTTGATGTTGCTGTCGGTCAGCTTCTGGATATCGTCTTCGCCGCGCTTCTTCTCGTCTTCGCTGATCGCCTTGTCCTTGACCAGCTTGGCGATTTCCTTGTTCGCGTCCTGACGGATGTTGCGGATCGCGATCTTGGCGCCTTCGCCTTCCTTCTGCACCTGCTTGACCAGTTCCTTGCGGCGCTCTTCGGTCGGCGGCGGCATGTTGATGCGGATCGCGGTGCCCAGCGTATTCGGGGTGAACTCGGCGTTGTACAGCCCCTTCTCGATCTCCTTGATCATGCTCTTGTCGAACGGCGTCACCAGCAGCGAGTGGGCGTCGGCGTTGGAGATCGAGGCGACCTGGTTCAGCGGGGTGCTGGCATTGCCGTAGGCATTGACGGTGACGCGGTCCAGCAGGGCCGGAGTGGCACGCCCGGTGCGGATCGAGGTGAGGGTGTGCTTCAGAGCGTCGATGCTCTTGGCCATGCGCGTCTGCGCGTTGTTCTTGATGTCGTTGAGCATCGCCCGGGTCCTGGATGTAACTGGAATCGGGCGATTATAGGCGAATACGGGACGCTGCCGGGCCTGGATCGGCCCGGGCGTCGCCTTGCGCTCAGGCTCAGGCCGGGTCGCGGCCCTGGACCAGGGTGCCGATGTTCTCGCCGCTGAGGATCTTCAGCAGCTCGCCCGGCTGGCCCATGTCGAACACCCGCATCGGCAGATCGCTGTCGCGGGCCAGTGCGAAAGCGGCCGTGTCCATCACTTCCAGCCCGCGGCGGATCACTTCGTCGTAGCTCAGGCTGTCGAAGCGGACCGCGTCGCTGTGCTTGTTCGGATCCTTGTCGTACACGCCATCGACCTTGGTGGCCTTGAGCAGCAGGTCCGCACCGATCTCGATCGCGCGCAGGGCAGCGCCGGAATCGGTGGTGAAGAAGGGGCTGCCGACGCCGGCGGCGAAGATCACCAGCCGGCCTTTTTCCAGGTGACGGATGGCGCGGCGGCGGATGTAGTCCTCGCACACGTCGTTGATCTTGATCGCGCTCATCACGCGGGCCTTGGCGCCCAGCTTCTCCAGGGCGTCCTGCATGGCCAGCGCGTTGATGACGGTGGCCAGCATGCCCATCTGGTCGCCGGTGACCCGGTCCATGCCGCCGGCAGCCAGGCCGGCGCCGCGGAAGATGTTGCCGCCGCCGATCACCAGTGCCACTTCGGCCCCTGCCTGCTGGGCCTCGATCACTTCACGGGCCAGGCGGTTGATGACCTTCGGGTCGATGCCGTAGTCCTCGTCTCCCATCAGCGCCTCCCCGGAGAGTTTCAGCAGGATGCGGCGATAGGCGAGCTTGGACATGGGGACCTCGGGTGCGTGGAAATCGCGGGCGATTCTACGCGCATGCGGCGCCCGGCCAAAGTGTTTTGTGCACTGCGGCGCAAAATCGGCTGGATCGCCCCGCTCATCGGGGCGTCCCGTTCAGCCCGCTTCGAGGCCGGCAGTGGCGGACAGTTCGTCGTGGCCCAGCGCGCCGGGGGAGCGGGCGATCACCCGGTTGCGGCCCAGGTTCTTGGATCGATACAGCACGTCATCGGCGGCGCGCAGCAGGTCCTGCACGTCAGCGAAGCGTTCGTAGCCCCCCTGCGTGGCCACGCCGGCGGAGAAGGTGACGAACAGTGGCCCTCCCTCGAGTTCGGCCATCGGCGTGGCGACGATGTTCGCCAGTACGCGCCGGATCACCTCCAGCGCCACCGATTCGCTGGTATTGGGCAGCAGCGCCACGAACTCCTCGCCACCGAAGCGGGCGACGGTGTCGCTGTTGCGCAGCTGGCCCTGCAGTTTGCCGGCGAAGGCGCGCAGCACCTCGTCGCCGGTCAGATGACCGTGGGCGTCGTTGATCTTCTTGAAGTCGTCCAGGTCGATGAAGGCCACCGAAAGCGGCCAGCCATGCCGGCCGGCGCGCAGGAATTCCTGCTCCAGCACCGCTTCCAGCTGGCGCCGGTTGAGTACGCCGGTCAGCGCGTCGCGGTGGGCCTGGTCGGCCAGCCGCTTGGCGCGCGCCTCGAATTCATCGGCGCGTCGGCGTGCCTGGTCGGCATCCTGCAGTTCGCGCAGGTTGCGCAGGGTGGCCAGCTCCTGTGCGTGATCGATCAGTTCGTGTACCCGCGCCGGAGAATTCAGGCCGGCTTCGAACAGGCTGGCGATATCGGGCAGGGCATCGCTGATGCGGGCCAGGACCTGGTCGAAGCGGGCGCTGTCCAGATCCAGGCGGTCATGCACCTGCTGCAGCGCCCGTTCGCGGGCCGCGTCGGCGTCGCCGTCCAGCCAGATGTCGGCGACCGCGCCGGACAGCTGCACGCACGCCTGGAAGGGCGAATCGGCGGCGTCCTCGTCTTCGCTGTGGCTGATGCTCTCCACCAGGTAGCGCGGCAGGCCCCACTGCTCGGCCACCCAGGCGCCGACATCGGCGTGGCTGCAGCCCAGCACGTCGCGTTCGCGGGCAACCAGGTCGAGGTTGTCGCGTGCTTCACGCAGCAGGGGCAGGTAGCGCTCGGCTTCGGCCTGCGCCAGGCACAGCACGCCCATGTCCTGCAGCAGTCCGGCCAGCATCAGTTCTTCCAGGCGGCGCAGCCCGCGCGCCTGGCCAAGCTGGCTGGCAGCCAGTGCACTGAGGATGCTGCGCTTCCAGGCCCGCTGGCGCAGGTCGTGATCGGCACCGCTTCCGGTCAGTCCCTGGGTGACCGTGAAACCCAGCGCCAGACTGATGGTGGCGTTGAGGCCCAGCATGGTCAGTGCCTGGCCGAGATTCTCGATGCGCCGCCGGCTGGCGTACAGCGGCGAGTTGGCGATGCGCAGCATGCGGGCGCTGAGCGCCATGTCGATGGCGATGATGTCGGCGGCGGTGGCGATGTCCGCTTCCGGATCCTGGGCCAGTTCGATGATGCGCAGGGCAATACCGGGTGGCGAGGGGAGGTTGCGGCAGAGCGCCAGGGCAGCTGTCAGCTCGGGAGGCATGGCGGATCGTTCAATTCCATTAGGGCAAGAATACCTAGGAATTCATCACAGTCTGCGACTTTCTATCCTGCTATGTGACTGAGGATTCCCTGCGCCGAGTATCGGCCTGATTCGCGCGCAACGCAAAGTTCACTGACGCATAAAAAAAGAGCCGCGGTTCCCCGCGGCTCCTTCTGGTCGCTTCACAGCCGGAAGGCTGGACTCAGACCTGCATCGCCTTGGCAACTTCGGCGGCGTAGTCTTCCACCACCTTCTCGATGCCTTCGCCGACGACCAGCAGCTGGAAACCAGCGACGTCGGCGCCGGCGGCCTTGACCACCTGCTCGACGGTCTTGTCGCCGTCCAGCACATAGGCCTGGCCGTACAGGGTCACTTCGCTGACGATCTTGTTGATCTTGCCGCTGATGATCTTTTCCAGGATATCGGCCGGCTTCGACTTGTCCTTCTCGGACATCTTGGCCAGTTCGATTTCCTTTTCCTTCTCGACGAAGTCGGCCGGAACGTCGGCGGCCTTGTTGTGCGGCGGCTTCAGCGCAGCCACGTGCATGGCCAGGCCGCGGGCCAGTTCGGCGTCGCCGCCGACCAGGTCCACCAGCACGCCGACCTTGCCATTGGTGTGGACGTAGGCACCGACGGTGTTGTTGCCGTCGACCTTGGCGATGCGGCGGATCTGGATGTTCTCACCCAGCTTCTGCACGGCCAGGGCGCGGGCTTCTTCGACGGTCTCGCCGGAGGCCAGCTTGGCGGTCTTCAGCGCTTCGACGTCGGCAGCGCCCGATGCCAGGGCGGCAGCGGCAACGGCGTCGACGAAGGTCTTGAAGTTGACGTCGTTGGCGACGAAGTCGGTTTCCGAGTTGACTTCGACCAGCACGGCCTTGCCGCCGTCCTGTGCCAGGCCCAGACGGCCTTCGGCGGCCACGCGGTCAGCCTTCTTGTCGGCCTTGGCAGCGCCGGACTTGCGCAGCAGTTCCGCCGCAGCGTCGATGTCGCCGGCGGCTTCGGTCAGCGCCTTCTTGCATTCCATCATGCCGGCGCCGGTGCGCTCGCGCAGTTCCTTGACCAGGGAAGCAGTGATTTCCACGGGATTACCTCACGAAAGAAAGGGGTTGGGCCGGCATGGTGGCCGGCCCGTATGACATGGTCCTGTCACGCGCCGAGGGCGGCATGCAGGAGGGGTGGGCGCTGGGGCCCACCCCGGGGCCTGGATCAGGCCTGGGCTTCGTCGCCCTTCTTGGCGGTCTTCTTGGCCGGAGCGCGACGGGCCGGCTTCTCTTCGCCTTCAGCGGCGGCTTCAGCGAACTCTTCCTCGCGCACCGAGGCGGCGTGCGGAGCAGCGGCCTTGCCTTCCAGCACGGCGTCGGCGGCGGCACGGGCGTACAGCTGCACGGCGCGGATGGCGTCGTCGTTGCCCGGGATGGCGTAATCGACCAGCTCCGGGTTGTAGTTGGTATCAACCACGGCGATCACCGGGATGCCGAGCTTCTTGGCTTCCTTGATGGCGATGTCTTCGTGGCCGATGTCGATGACGAAGATGGCGTCCGGCAGACGGTTCATGTCCTTGATGCCGCCCAGCGAGGCTTCCAGCTTGTCGCGCTCGCGACGCAGGCCCAGCACTTCGTGCTTGACCAGCTTCTCGAAGGTGCCGTCGGTTTCACCGGCTTCCAGTTCCTTCAGGCGGGCAACCGACTGCTTGACGGTACGGAAGTTGGTCAGGGTGCCGCCCAGCCAACGCTGGTTCATGAACGGCATGCCGCAACGCTCGGCTTCTTCCTTGATGGTTTCGCGGGCGCTGCGCTTGGTGCCCAGGAACAGGACGGTGCCGCGCTTCTGGGCAACCGACGAGATGAAGTTCATCGCGTCGTTGAACAGCGGGACGGTCTTTTCCAGGTTGATGATGTGGATCTTGCCGCGGGCGCCGAAGATGTACGGAGCCATCTTCGGGTTCCAGTAACGGGTCTGGTGGCCGAAGTGGACGCCGGCTTCCAGCATCTGACGCATGGTGACCTGGGGCATTGCAGTACTCCTGATATGGAACCAGCGATTCCGCCCGCGGGACAGGTATGCGGGACGCGTGGAAGCGCGATCGGTTCCGGGGTTGGGCTTCCCTGTTGCCTCCGTGGCCGAACTCCTTGCGGAGCACCCCGGCACGGATGGGGGCAGCAGGTGTGGATTCACCGGTGACGTCCGGTGTGGACGATGGTCCCGCGCACTGGGCGGCAAGGCATCCCGGCGATTATAGCCCGGCCGGAGGGTTCGCCGCAATTGACGGGTCCCATGCGTCCAGAACGACCTCCCGGCCGTCCTGCAGGCGGGCCCGGAAGCGGCCGCCGAGATAGCCGTCGCGGCGTGCCGGCAACGTCCAGCGCCGTTCCCGTCCTGCCAGCACATAGCCGGCCAGGCCCGGCAGCAGCACGCTGCGATGGCCGCCGGCGGACTCGAATGAAAGCCCGTCCAGGCGCGCATGCAGGCGGCCCGGGTTGTCCAGTCGCAGATGAGTCTGCGACCCGTTGGATTCGACGCGGGCACGCACGGCCGGGCGCGCTGACGACGCAGCCGCACCCTGGAACAGCGGCAGCGAGTAGCGTGGCAGGCTGCTGCTGCCGGGGGCGAGCACGATACGGTAGGCCTGCTCGGCGGCGACCGGGACGGCGCTGCGGGGCAGCAGCCAGACCCGCTGGCGGGCGCCGGGCGCCAGATCCAGTCGGGTCGGACTGGCCAGGATGCGGTCGCTCGGCTGCAGCCGTTCGGCGTCCAGCTGCTGCTCCCAGGCCAGGATCTGCACCTCGCCCTGCCAGCGCTCGGGGCCGGGGTTGTGCAGCCAGAGTTCGGTGCGGCCGCCTTCGGCCGGCAGCTGCAGGGTCGTGGGCAGCAGGTCCAGTGCGGCGGCAGGCAGCCCCGGCAGCAGCAGGAACAGGGCAAGGAGTACGCGCATCGGCATCAGTAGATGAATGTCGGCGCGGCGGGAGCGTCGTCGGTGGGCGCGGCTGGCGCGGGGGCAAGTTCACGCACCTGTGCCGGCAGCTGCGGGGCATCGCTGCGCTGGTGCGGAACGACACACGCGCGGCCGCCGGCATCGCCCTGGCAGGCTTCCACTACGACCAGGCGCACCTGCACCGGGGCTGCCGGCTGGGCCCAGGCCAGGGGGGCGGCGAGCATCATCGCCAGGATCGGAACTGCGCGAACCACCTGTCATCCACCGTGCCGGGATACCTGCTGGACGCTATCGACCGGGCGCGCCGGATCTGTAGGGCGGCACGTGCTCCCGGCACCGGTCAGTAGGTGATCGTCACCTGCACCACATCGTTGTAGGTACCTGCCGGCGGCTGGCCGGTGACCGGCGGCACCCGGCCGTAGATCGTCAGCTGCTGCGTACTGCCCGTACCGGTTCCGCTGGCGGTATCGACGGTCAGCGTGTTGCCCCAGCGCTGGCTGCGTGCGCTGTCGCGGTACAGCTCATAGGCCAGATAGTAGCTGTTGCCCCCGATGGTGGTGCGCATGCGCCGGGTCGGGGTGGCCGGGGGATTGTTCTGGCCGTTGTCCAGGCCGATCTGGAATGCCGTGTTCTTCAGGCAGGTCAGGGTCAGGCTGGCGGTCCGGTCGATGTTGCTGGTGATGCTGCCGGTGACGTTGCCGAAGTCCAGCGGGGTGGTGAGGTAGCTGCCGCACTGTGGCAGCACGGTCGCGGTCGCGATGAAGCTGAAGGCCGCGCTGGCGCTGTTGGTACCGGTGGCGCCGCCGTTGCAGGTGGCCGGTACGGTGGCGTTGCCGAGCAGCACTTCGTTCCAGGCCCAGGTCAGCACCACGTCGGCGCCGCTGAAGGTGCTGCTGTAGTTGCCCGCGGCCAGCACCTGGTTGGCCGGGATCTGCGCGAACAGCTGGGTGGACTGCGCGCCGCTGCCGCCGACCACCAGCGGCACGTTGTAGGTCATGGTCAGCTCCTGCGCTGGCGGCGTACCGCGGGGAACCAGGCCGGTGACCTGGCTGTAGCCGGCATTGTTGTAGAGCTGGAAGTTCAGGGTGTCGGGAGGGGTGCCGGTACTGGTGCGCAGGGTCCGCCAGGTGCTGCTGCTGCCACCGCCGCTGCCGGCACCGATGCCCACGCAGACGCGCACGCCGGTGGTGGCCAGCAGGCTCAGCGCCGCCGTCGTGCAGGTGACGGTGATGTTCAGCGTGGCCGGGGTGGGCCCGGGGGCATTGCTGTTGACGTTGCCGAACGGCAGGGTGGGGTTGGCGGTGGCCGTGCACACCGCCGCCGCGTGCGCCGGTGT
This sequence comes from Stenotrophomonas sp. STEN147, assembly GCF_056757995.1. NCBI lineage: Bacteria > Pseudomonadati > Pseudomonadota > Gammaproteobacteria > Lysobacterales > Lysobacteraceae > Stenotrophomonas > Stenotrophomonas sp. STEN147. The sequence goes on along the minus strand of NZ_JBRRCG010000001.1, from coordinate 231,712 downwards.
GGCAGCCAGCAGGCCGAGCACGAGCAGCAGGACGAGCAGGGGCACCTTCATGGCGCCACCTCGGGAATGCACGGTACCGGTGCCGGGCGGGGCCGGGCGCCGCTGGCAGCCACGTCCGGTATGGCCGGCACCTTCACCCGGCACTGGCTGCGGCTGGTGGTGATGTAGAGCACGCTGCCCGGCGCCACGTCCTCCAGGTACAGCAGGCCGTCGTAGCCGACGGTGGCCTGGCGACCCTGCGGCAGCTGCACTTCGCTGCCCACCTCCAGCGGTTGTCCGGCCATGTCCTGCAGGACCAGGGTCAGCGACGGCCGCGAGCGCAGGTGGAACGTCACGCCGGTACCGGCGCGCTGGCGGGGCGTCACCCAGTCTTCGACGCGGTCGGCGCGCATGTCCGCCGGCAGGTCGAGCGTGTCGATGGAGACCCGGTTGCGCTGCCACGACAGCAGGGGGCTGACCAGCAGCAGGCCACGGTCGTCGGTGACGCCGATCAGGCGGTTTTCCAGCCGTACCGGCACACCGGCGACGCCGCTGGTGCTGACCACCGCGAAGGCGTCGGAGACCTCGCGGGTGGCAAAGGTGTGCCCGTCCATCCACACCAGGCTGCCGCTGGCGCTGGCATAGGCGTAGTCAATGCCGGCCTGGCGCGATGCGCCGAGCGCATAACGCCCCACGTCGTTGAGGATGCCGACCTCGGCCAGGCCGCCTGTGCCCTCGTCGCCCCCGCGCACCTGCGCGCGCCAGCCGATGCCGCCGGCACTGCCATCGCCGGGAACCGGCTGGGTGATATCGGCCACCCAGGCCTGGCTGTCGCCGTTACGCTGGCTGGAGAGGCTGGCCTGGCGGTTGTTGCCGAGGCTGGCGCTCACTGCCAGGTAGATGTTGCGGTCGTCGCTGCTGTCCAGGTTCTGGTTGACCGACAGGTAGGCCGACCAGCGCTGGCTCCAGGTGCGCGACCAGAACAGGCTGGCATAGCGGTTGTCGTCGCCATCGGGGTAGCGCAGCCGCAGGTAGCTTGCGCTCAGCGTTCCCAGCCCCAGCAGATCGAGACCGGCAGTGGCCTGTTCGCTGATGCGCGGGGGCAGGTTGTCCTGCAGCGCGCCCAGATCGCGGTAGTCGCCGTGGGTGCGTACGCTGCGCACATTGAAATTGAAGCGGCGGTTGTTCCAGCTGTAGCCCAGTGCCCATTGGCCGCCCTGCAGGCCCTGCAGGCGGCTGTGCGCATAGGCGGCATTGAACACGCCGGCCTCGCCCGCCAGCCACCAGCCACCGACGCCGGCCTGCACCAGGCCGCCACCGCCTTCGGCGTGCGCTTCGCCGGTAAAGGTGTCGCTGATGCCACCACGCCAGCTGGCGCTGGCCACCGTGCGGCTGTCGTACTCGAAGGAGCGTTCGCCGAACGCTTCGCGCAGTTGTCCGGCACCGATCGACCAGTCCGACAGGCCCTTGGCCAGCAGCTGCTGGGTGCCGTAGAAGCTGAAATCCAGCGTCTGCATGCGGCCGAAGGCATCGGTCACCACGACCTGCGCGGTGCCGGTGCCGCTGATGCCCGGCTGGGCGGCCAGCTGGAACGGTCCAACCGGCACCTGGCCGCTGTACTGGCGCAACCCATCGACGTACAGCTCCACCGTTGACGGCACCACCGCCTCGCCCAGGAAACCGGGCGTCGGCGTCAGCACGCGGTAGGGCTGCAGCCCGTAGTTGCGTCCGACCTGTACGCCGCCCAGGCGCACCGGCCGGGTCCAGTCGACGAAGCCGCTGTAGAAATCACCGATCTCCAGCGTGGTCGCCGACTCGGGAAAATCCAGTGTCCAGTGCGTATCCAGGCGCACGCTTTCGCTGCGCCAGTGACGGTCGTCCGGCTGCTGGTAGCGACGGGTGACCGCCGTGTTCTCGAAGGTACCGCTGCCGATGCCGAACAGGCGCAGTTCCGAGCTCAGGGTGAGGTTGCCGAGTGCTTCGATGCGGCTGCCGTACACGTCGTAGTTGAGCAGCAGGCCCGGCGAGGCGCTGCCGGCCGGCGTACGCACCTGCGGGCGGCCGAGCAGGGTGGTGGGCAGGGTCAGCTGGTCCAGCGGCACATCCAGCGCTAGTGTCTGCAGCTGGGCGTCGTAGCGCGCGACCACGCCGCTGATCTGATCCAGAAACACCGGTGCATCGCCGGTGGCGCTGAAGCCGAGCTGGCGCAGCACCTCCGGACTGGCCTGCAGGCGGCCACCTGCTTCAGTGAAGGGCAGCAGGCCGCGCGGCGTGCTGTTCAGCGAGACGTCCAGGTACAGCGTCTGGCTGGCCGTCAGGGGTGTCGGGGGAGGCAGCAGGGCATCGGCGGAGACGCCGGAGATGCCGGACACGTTGGCAGCCGGAGCCGCGGGAACCCACGCGGCAGCGAGCACCGTGCCCACCACCGCCTCAGCGAGCCGGTGGCGGCGATAGCGGTGTCTGCGTCGACTCGCCATTGATCTTGGCCGTGATCTGGTCGTTGTCCCGGTCGACCGCCGTGCGCTCCACGGGCCAGCGCATCACCTGGCCGGGCAGCACGTAGCCCAGCAGGCCGGGGTGGACGATACGCGGGCGTTCGACACTGCCCAGCGCCAGGTCGGCGATCTGCGCGTAGCTGTCGCCGGAATTGCCGATCTCGACGCCACTGCGACCATCGTCCAGCCGCAGCAGGCGTGCCTGCAGGCGCGGTGCCGGCGTGCCCCCAGCCGGCTGGATGAATACCGGGATCGAATAGCGCAGCACGAACTGCATGCCGCTGGCGCGGGTGGCCAGGTCCGGCACTTCGTCGACGATCAGGCGGTAATGCTGCTGGGAGGGCGGTGCCTCGCTGTCCGTGCGCATCACCCGCACCAGCTGCTGCTGGCCTGCGGCCAGTTCCTGCATCGGTGGGGTTGCCAGCAGCCCATCGGCAGGCAGCAGCTGCTCCCTGCCATCCTGCTGGACCCAGCGGAACACCCGCACCTGCAGCTTCACCGGCGCGGTCCCGCTGTTGGTCAGCCACAGCTCGGCGGCACGCTGGCGGGGCTCCAGCTGCAGGGTGGTGGGCGCGACCTGCAGGCTGGTGGCGGCGGAGGTGGCCATGGCGCTGGCCAGCAGGCAGGCGAGCAACGCCACGCCGGCGGCGCGCCACAGGCGGGGTCGGGACATGGAGGCGTGCTCCATCAATAAGTGATCGTGGCGGTGATCGTGTCCAGGTAGTTGCCGGCGGCCGCGTTGTTGGTGCTCAGGTTCAGGATCTGGCCGTAGACGATGTAGGGGACCGCCAGGCCCGTGCCGATGCCGGCCTGGGTATTGGTGCCGGTCGTCGACCCCCAGACCAGGCTGTGTGCCGCGTCGCGGTACAGCTGGTAACCGACGTAGTTGTTGGCGGTCACCGCCGCGTCGGTGTTCTTCATGCGCCGGGTGGTGACGTCGCCGGCCGTGCCGGCGTTCGCACCCGCGTTCAGCGCGATCGTATACGGGGTCAGCGCAGAGCACTGGGCGGTCACCGTGCCCTGGCCCAGGGTAGGTATCGCGGTGGTCGATGCGGCGGTACCGAAGTCGACGTTGGTGGCGGCCGCGGCCGTGATGGTGCAGGCCTTGGTGACCACGAGGGTGACGTTGAAGGTGGTGGTATCGGCCGCCAGCGCCGGGCCGGCCAGCAGCAGCGCGGTCATGGCCCCGGCAAGGGAGGAGCGCAGTGGGATTCGCATGGACAACCTCCTTGACCCGAAGGTCCGTTGAACAAGGCGAAGGCGGCACGTTCGGGGCCGCTTCGGCGACGCTGGCGCCAGCTTAGGACCGCCAAGTGTCTGTAATCCGTGATAAACAGGGGCTGCGGATTGTGGGCGCGATCACGATTCCGCTCGCCTTGCCGGAACTGTGCATGGCCGGGAACGTCCAGTTGGGTGGCGTTCGTTCAGATTGCGGCCGGATCGGCGATAATGGGCGCCATGAGCGTGAATCTGAAAACCCCGCAGGAAATCGAGATGATGCGCATCGCCGGCCGCCTGGCCAGCGAAGTGCTGGACATCGTCACCCCCCACGTCAAGCCCGGTGTCACCACCGAGGAACTGGACCGCATCTGCCATGACCATATCGTCAACGTGCAGGGCGCCATTCCGGCCAACGTCGGCTACCGCGGCTTCCCCAAGACCGTGTGCACCTCGGTCAACAACGTCATCTGCCACGGCATTCCGAGCGAAGGCAAGGTGCTCAAGGACGGCGACATCGTCAACATCGACGTGACCGTCATCAAGGATGGCTGGCACGGCGACACCAGTCGCATGTACTTCGTCGGCACACCGTCGGTGATGGCGCGCCGCCTGGTGGAGACCACCTACGAAGCGATGTGGCGCGGCATCCGCGCGGTACGTCCGGGGGCGACCCTGGGCGACATCGGCCACGCGATCCAGAGCTATGCCGAAGGCGAGCGCTTCAGCGTGGTGCGTGAGTACTGCGGCCACGGCATCGGCAAGGTCTATCACGACGAGCCGCAGGTGGTGCATTACGGTCGCCCGGGGCAGGGCCTGGTGCTGCAGCCGGGCATGACCTTCACCATCGAGCCGATGATCAACGAGGGCACCCGCTACAACAAGGTGCTGCCGGATGGCTGGACCGTGGTGACCAAGGACCGCAAGCTGTCGGCGCAGTGGGAGCACATGATCGCGGTCACCGAGACCGGCGTTGACGTGCTGACCCTGTCGCCGGGCGAATCGCAGGTCTCCTGAGGATGCTGCCGGCGAGTTCGCTGCTGGACACGCCGGCCGCGTCGCTCAACGACCCGGACTGGGCTTCCGCTGCACGGCAGGCCTTGCAGCAGGCCGATGCGCGGCTGTACCGCCGTTTCGACCAGGGCGACAACATCGAGCGCCTGCTGGCACTGCGCGCGCGCGCGGCCGATCACCTGATCCGGCTGGCGTGGCAGCGCTGCCTGCCGTCCGACAGCGGGCTGTCCCTGTTCGCTGTGGGCGGCTACGGCCGTGGTGAGCTGTTCCCACGTTCTGACATCGATCTGCTGGTGTTCGGCGCGCCGCCAGCGCAGCTCGCCCACGAGGCGGGCCTGGCGCGGTTGTTCGCCCTGCTGTGGGATTGCGGATTGGCGGTCAGCCATGCCGTGCGTTCGGCGGCGCAGTGCCGCGAGGCGGCCGCCGACCAGACCGTGCTGACCGCGCTGATCGAAGCGCGCCCGATCCTGGCCGACGATGCGGCGCGCCGGGCGCTGCGCGAAGCAACCGACGACGACAGCGGGCTGTGGCCGGCGCGCACCTTCTTCCTGGCCAAGCTGGAGGAACTGCGCAACCGCCATCAACGTTTCGGCGATACCGCCGACAACCTCGAGCCCGATCTGAAGGACGGCCCCGGCGGGCTGCGTGATCTCAATACGCTGGGGTGGATGGCGCTGCGCGCGTTCGGCGTTCGCGACCTCGAGGCGCTGGTCGGGCTGGGCCATCTGGGTGCCGACGAAGCCGCGGCGCTCCAGCGGGAGCGCGCGGTGCTGGCGCGTCTGCGCTTCGGCCTGCACCTGGTGGCACGGCGGCCGGAGGAGCGCCTCCGCTTCGATTACCAGAAGACACTGGCCGCGCGGCTGGGTTTTGAGGACGACGCCGAGAACCTGGGCGTCGAGAAGATGATGCAGGGGTTCTATCGTGCCGCTTCGGTGGTGCGCCGGATCAGCGACCGCCTGCTGCAACGCTTCGAGGAGCAGTTCGACGGCGAAGCGCTGCCGGAACCACTGACCGTGGGTTTCTCGCTGCGCCGCGGCTATCTGGCGGCGAACGAGGCGGCGTGGCCGCGCGGCGACATCGGCCAGGTGTTCGCCCTGTTCGCCGGTTGGGCCAACAACCCGCAGGTGCGTGGCCTGCATTCGCTAACCGCGCGCGCACTGGCCGAGTCGCTGCCGCTGCTGCCCGCCTATGACCAGGCCGATGCCGATGCGCGTGAGCAGTTCATGGCACTGCTGCGTGGCCAGCGCCCGGTCGACACGCTCTCGCGGATGGCCCGGCTGGGTGTGCTGGGCCAGTGGATTCCCGCGTTCGCCCAAGTCAGCGGGCGCATGCAGTTCGACCTGTTCCACGTCTACACCGTCGATCAGCACACGCTGATGGTTCTGCGCAACATCGGCCAGTTCGCCAGCAGCCGTGCCGACGAGCGCTTCTCGATCGCGCATGAAGTGTGGCCGCGGCTGCGCAAGCCGGAGCTGCTGCTGCTGGCCGGGCTGTTCCACGACATTGCCAAGGGCCGCGGCGGCGATCATTCCGAGCTGGGAGCGGTGGATGCGCGCGCGTTCTGCCAGGCACACGCGCTCAGTGCCTCGGATACCGAACTGGTGGCGTGGCTGGTCGAACAGCACCTGCGCATGTCGGTGACAGCGCAGAAGCAGGACATTGCCGATCCGGCCGTGATACATCGTTTCGCAACCCTGGTCGGCAGCCGCGACCGCCTGGACTACCTGTACCTGCTGACCTGCGCCGACATCGCCGGCACCAGCCCCAAGCTGTGGAACGCCTGGAAGGACCGGCTGCTGGCCGATCTGTACTTCGCCACGCGGCGCGCACTGCGCGAGGGCCTGGAGCATCCGGTGCCGGCCGCCGAGCGCGTTGCCGAGGCGCGTGACAGCGTGCGCGCGCTGGTACGCGAACAGGGCTATGACGATGCCACGATCGACCGCCAGTTCGCCGTCATGCCTGATGAAGGCTTCATCCGCCTGCGTCCGGAGCAGCTGGCCTGGCAGGCCGCTGCGCTGGTGCCGGTGAAGCAGGGCCAGGCGCTGGTGAAGGTGCGCCGCATCAGCGTCGACGACCCCGCGCTGGAAGTGTTCGTGCATTCGCCGGATCGCGACGGCCTGTTCGCTGCCATCGTGATGACGCTGGACCGCAAGGGCTACGGCATCCATCGCGCACGGGTACTGGACGGCCCTGCGGGCACCATCTTCGATACCTTTGAGGTCAGCCCCGCCGATACCTTCGCCGATGGCAGCAGCGCCAACCTGGAAGCTGCGCTGCGCGAGGCGCTGGCCGGTGACCTGGGCCGTCTGCGCCCGTCGCGGCGGGTGGTGCCGCGGCAGCTGCGTCACTTCCGCTTCGTGCCGCGCATCGAGTTCCGCGACGAGCCCGGCGCAACCCGATTCGCTCTGGTCGCACCCGACCGCCCCGGCCTGCTGGCCGACGTGGCGTTCGTGCTGCGCAACCAGGGCCTGCGCGTGCATGACGCGCGCATTGCCACGTTCGGCGAACGCGCCGAAGACACCTTCGTGATCAGTGACGAACACGACCTCCCCCTGACCGAACCCGCCCGGCAGCAGCTGCATGACGCGATGCTGGCCTGCCTGGACCCTGATCGAAACGCCGGAGACCCCACCTGATGGCCACCAAGCCTGCAAAGAAGACCGCCGCGACCGCCAAGAGCGCAGCGGCCCGAAAGACCACTGCCGCGACGGCCGCAAAGAAGACCGTTGCCCCGGTGAAGAAGGTGGCTGCCGCGAAGAAGCCGGCGCCGAAGAAGGCCCCGGCCAAGAGCGCCGAAGCCGCGCGCGCCGAGACCATCGCCCGCAAGTCGCTGCGCAGGCCGGCCGCGCCGGGCGTGGAAGAACTGAAGTTCGGTATCGAAAGCGCCTTCGAGCGCCGCGCGACGCTGACCCTGCATGAACTGGAGGGCTCGACCCGGGTGCTGGTCAACCGCGTGATCGACGGCCTGGAAAGCGGCGAGTTCCGTGTCGCCGAGCCGGACGGGCAGGGGGGCTGGAAAGTCAACGAATGGCTGAAGAAGGCGGTGCTGCTGTACTTCCGTGTCAATGACATGGCGGTGGTCGATGCCCGTCCGGCCCCGTTCTGGGACAAGGTCGAATCGCGCTTTGCCGGATACGATGAAGCGAAGTTCCGTCGTGCCGGGGTACGCGTGGTGCCGGGCGCGATCGCGCGCCGGGGTACCTACTTCGGCAAGGATGTGGTGCTGATGCCGAGCTTCACCAACATCGGCGCCCATGTCGGCGAGGGCACGATGGTCGATACCTGGGCCACCGTCGGTTCCTGTGCGCAGATCGGCCAGCATTGCCACCTGTCCGGTGGCGCCGGCATCGGCGGCGTGCTCGAACCGCTGCAGGCCAGCCCGACCATCATCGAAGACCATTGCTTCATCGGCGCGCGTTCGGAAGTGGTGGAGGGCGTAGTGGTCGGCCACCACAGCGTGATCGGCATGGGCGTGTTCCTCAGCCAGAGCACCCGCATCTACAACCGCGCCACCGGCGAGATCACCTACGGCTACATCCCGCCGTACAGCGTGGTCGTGTCGGGCTCGCTGCCGAGCAAGGACGGTACCCACTCGCTGTACTGCGCGGTGATCGTCAAGCAGGTCGATGCCCGCACCCGCAGCAAGACCAGCGTCAACGATCTTCTGCGCGGCCTGGCGGACTGACGATGGCTGCGCCGGACGACCTGGCGCAGTCCGCGATCTACCGGCATCCGTTCGACAACGTGTTCGCGCGGATGCTGCCGCGCCTGCTGCACGCGCCGCGCTGGACCCGGCTGCGCCGCGCGCTGTCGCGGCGCTGGCCGATGCCGGCGCTGGCCAGCGATGTGCGCGATGTGGTCTACGCCAGCTGGTGGGTCGATGTGCGCCATGCGCCGTCACCGCCGCCTGGCCATCACTACGTGGTCCATGCCGGTCGTACGCCTTACACCATCCTCAGCTATCGGCACGGTCACTTCGGGCCGGCCCTGGCCGGCCCTCTGCGGGCGCTGATGCCATCGCCGCAGCAGAGCAACTGGCGCTGGTACCTGCGCCGCGACGACGATCCGGGCGGCGCCCCGGTCGTGCTGTTCGACCGCAACGTGATGGATCAGCTGGCCTTCGTCGCCGGTGCGCGTGCCTTCAGCGATGCCATGCAACCTCATCTCTCCGTGCGCTTCGCACATGTGCTTGAGGCCGATGGCGGCGGCCATACCCTGATCGAAGGTGGGCACGGCAGCGCGCCGGCGCTTCGACTGCAGTGGCAGGTTGCCGCAGGCTGGGACGATGCCACGTGGTCGGCGGCCTTTGGCGGCCATCACGCCCTGCTGCGTTTCCTGACCTGCCAGGACGAGGCCATCGCCCGTACCTGTGACGGGCACTGGGCCAGCACCCGCATCGACCTGCCGGTGGAGCTGACCCATCTGCGGCCGCTGCACCTGCAGGGTGCGCTGCAGTGTCCACGCCTGCAGGCGATGGGCGTTGCGCTGCCCGACGGGCTGGCCTTCCACCTGCCACGCGTGCCGTTCCGGGTCGTGTCCGAGCGTCTGTTGTGAGATTCTGACCCTCCGTTTTCCAGCATTGCCGATGGCCATGAGCACCACTGTCTACGGATTGAAGAACTGCGATACCTGCAAGAAGGCGACCAAGTGGCTGGACCGCTTCGGCGTGCCATACACCTTCGTCGACTACCGCGAGACCAAGCCCGGCCCGGAAACGCTGGTCGAGTGGGCTGCGCAGCTGGGCGGCCTGTCCGCGATGGTCAACCGGTCATCGACCACCTGGCGGCAGCTGCCGGACAACCGCAAGGCGGCCGCCTCCGATGCCGAGTGGAAGCTGCTGCTGCGCGAGTACCCGCAGTTGATCAAGCGCCCGCTGGTGGTGACGTCCGACGGCAAGGTCAGCCAGGGATTCAGCGACAACGGGTTCAAGGCGCGCTTCGGCGTGGGCGGCGCGTGAGCGCGGTGCTGGACCTGGCCAGCGAGCTGATCGCACGGCCATCGGTCACGCCGGACGATGCCGGCTGCCAGGCGCTGCTTGCGGAGCGGCTGCAGCGTGCGGGGTTCGACTGCGAGCACCTGCGCCTGGGCGACGTCGACAACCTGTGGGCGACCCATGGCAGCGGTGCGCCGGTGCTGGTCCTGCTGGGCCACACCGACGTGGTGCCACCGGGACCGCGCGAGGCCTGGCAGAGCGATCCGTTCGTCCCGCAGATCCGCGATGGCGTGCTGTACGGCCGTGGCGCGGCCGACATGAAAGGCAGCGTGGCCGCGTTCGTGATCGCGGCCGAGCAGTTCGCCGCAGCCCACCCGCATCATGCGGGAACGCTGGCGGTGCTGCTGACCAGTGACGAGGAGGGCGATGCGATCAACGGCGTGCGCCATGTCGCGCGCCTGTTCGCAGAGCGCGGCCAGCGCATCGACTGGTGCATCACCGGCGAACCCTCGTCGACTGCAACGCTGGGCGATCTGCTCCGCGTCGGCCGCCGTGGCAGCCTGTCGGCGAAGCTGCGCGTGCAGGGCGTGCAGGGCCATGTGGCCTACCCGGAGAAGGCGCGCAATCCGATCCATCAGGCGGCGCCGGCGTTGGCCGAACTGAGTGCGCGGCGCTGGGACGAGGGTTACGAGAGCTTTCCGCCGACCAGCCTGCAGATCTCCAACATCCATGCCGGCACCGGTGCCAACAACGTGATTCCGGGCGAGCTGGAAGTGGATTTCAACGTCCGCTACAACCCGCATTGGGATGCGCCGAAGCTGGAAGCGGAGATCACCGCGCTGCTGGACCGTCACGGCCTGCAGTACACGCTGAAGTGGCACCGCAGCGGCGAGCCGTTCTACACGCCCGAAGGCACGCTGCGTGCCGCCGCGCGCGGCGTGCTGGCCGACCACATCGGCGGTGCGCCGGAAGAAAGTACCGGTGGCGGAACGTCGGACGCCCGCTTCATCGCGCCCTTGGGCGCGCAGTGCATCGAAGTGGGACCGGTCAACGCCAGCATTCACCAGGTGGACGAGAACGTGCGCGTGGACGAGCTTGAGGCCCTGCCGGGCCTGTACCTGCGGCTGGTCGAGCGCCTGCTGGTGTGAGTGCAGCGAAGATGGCAGCCGGGCCATGCCCGGCTGCCGTTGGCATCATTCCGAAAAATTGAAGAACGGCGGCTCGACCGCCTTCTGCCAATAGCTGGGCGCGGCCAGGTAGAAGCGCTGCGCTTCAGCCCTGGTGAACCAGCGCGCTGCGGCCCCGGTGTCCTTCTGCACGCCGGGCGCGCTCCGGGCCAGCAGCAGCCCTGCGAAGTACTGGCCGAACACGTTGCCCTGATCGCCGGCGCGCTGGTAGAGCTGAAGGGCCCGTGCCGGATCGCGCGCTACGCCTACGCCATGTTCATGCAATGCCCCCAGGTCCACCTGCGCGTCGGCATTGCCACGCGCTGCGTCACGCTGGAGGTTGGCGACGAGCGGGTGGACCGTATCACCCTGCGCGGCCAACGCATCGTGCAGCCTGGAGGACGAGGGCGCATGACGCCTGTAGACGGTGGTGCGCAGATCCCAGCGCAGTGCCTGCTGCGCGTCGCCGCGATCGCGGTACGCACTGGCCAGATCGGAAAACGCATAGGGGTTGCCATGGTTGGCGGCAGCCAGAGCCGCGCGCTCGCCGCGTCGCCAGGACGCACGCAGCACGGGTGCGGAGTTGACGTGAGGGCCATCGGCATGTCGGAGCACGCCGGACATCCAGATCCGACCCAGCGCCTCTTCCGCCATGGCGTTCCGGAAGGTCCAGGGGGTAGTCGCTGCGGCGCGCTCATAGTAGGCAATGGCACGCACGTCGTTGAAGCGTTCGAAGGTCTGCGCGGTTTCCCACGCACCCTCGAAGCTGCCGTCGGTTCCGCGTTGCTCCAGTGCCCGCTGCTGTTCCAGGGGCAGCGTGGAAGGGGAGGGCAGGGTCTGACAGGCAGCCAGGCCCAGGCAGAGCAGGGCGGCCAGTGCCCCGGTGCGTCCAGTGCGGTGTCGCATTTCCGTTATAGGGTTCAGGGCGCGCCAGTGTAAGCCTCTGCGGGTGGTTGCTGACGCAACGGTTGCACCGGGCTGGAAACCGGGTTAGGGTCGGGTCATGTCGATCCGCCTGGCCACCGCCGTCAACAACAACCGCAATAATCTGCGCGCGAATAATCGTGCGCGGCCGATGCGGGACTGCGCCCTGGGTAGATAGACAGCAACACACGCCCGGACACCAGAAAACCCGCATCGGCCGATGCGGGTTTTTTTGTGCCCGGGCGCAGCGCTACCCGGGCCTGGTTGGCCGGTCGAACACCTTCCTACCCGTGAAATACCCCAACAGGAGTTCCCCCATGTGTTCGATCTTCGCAATCTTCGGCCTGCAGGCCGGTGACGATCTACCCGCCCTGCGTCGTCACGCGCTCGGGCTGTCCCAGCGCCAGCGCCATCGTGGACCTGACTGGAGCGGTGTGTACCTTGATGAAGGTGCACTGCTGGTGCACGAGCGCCTGGCCATCGTCGATCCGGCAGGTGGCTCGCAGCCGCTGTTGTCGGCGGACGGTCAGCTGGCGCTGGCGGTCAACGGCGAAATCTACAACCATCAGCTGCTCAAGGCCGCGCTGGCGCACCCCTACGACTTCCAGACCGGCTCGGACTGTGAGGTGATCAACGCGCTTTACCGGCAGGGAGGCTCGCCGTCCCGCTGGCTGGAGCAGCTCAACGGCATCTTCGCCTTCGCGCTGTGGGACCGCGATGCCGGTCGCGTACTGGTGGCGCGCGATCCGGTCGGCGTGGTGCCGCTTTACTGGGGGCACGACGCGCAGGGGCGCCTGCGTGTGGCCTCGGAGATGAAAGCGCTGGTGGATACCTGTGCCGACGTTGCCCAGTTCCCGCCGGGTCATTACTACGACAGTGCCAGCGGCGAACTGGTGCGCTACTACCAGCAGCCCTGGCGCGAGTATGCGGACGTTGAAGGGCGCCAGGCCGACTTGGCCGAGCTGCGCGAAGCATTCGAGCATGCCGTGGAGCGCCAGCTGATGAGCGACGTGCCCTACGGCGTACTGCTTTCGGGCGGTCTGGATTCTTCGCTGGTGGCCGCCGTCGCCGCCCGCTATGCCCGCCGCCGCATCGAGGATGGCGGCCAGAGCGAAGCCTGGTGGCCGCGCCTGCATTCGTTCGCGATCGGGCTGAAGGGATCGCCCGATCTGGCCGCCGCCGCCGTCGCCGCCGAAGCGCTGGGCACCGTGCACCACGGTTTCGAGTACACCTTCGAGGAAGGCCTCGACGTGCTCCCCGAGGTGATCCGCCATATCGAAACCTACGATGTCACCACCATCCGCGCGTCCACGCCGATGTTCCTGCTGGCCCGGCGGATCAAGGCGATGGGGGTGAAGATGGTGTTGTCCGGCGAAGGCAGCGACGAGATCTTCGGCGGCTACCTGTACTTCCACAAGGCACCGGACGCGCGCGAATTCCACCAGGAGCTGGTGCGCAAGCTCGATGCCCTGCACAACTACGATTGCCTGCGTGCCAACAAGTCGATGATGGCCTGGGGCGTGGAGCCTCGCGTGCCGTTCCTGGACCGCGACTTCCTCGATGTGGCGATGCGCATCGACGCCGCGCACAAGATGGTCGGCAGCGGCTTCGGCGGTCGCCGTATCGAGAAGGCGGTGTTGCGTGAAGCGTTCGATGGCTATCTGCCGGACAGCATCCTGTGGCGCCAGAAGGAGCAGTTCAGCGATGGCGTCGGCTACGGCTGGATCGATGGATTGAAGGCGCACGCCGAGGCGCAGGTCAGCGACCGGGTGCTGGCCGCCGCCGACAAGCGCTTCCCGCACAACCCGCCGCAGACCAAGGAGGCGTACTACTATCGCCACCTGTTCGAACAGTTCTTCCCGAGCCGGGCCGCGGCCGAAACGGTTCCGGGTGGAAAATCGATCGCCTGTTCCTCGCCGGCCGCGATTGCCTGGGACGCGAGTTTCGCCGCAGCGGCCGATCCGTCCGGCCGGGCGATCGCCGGGGTGCACGAGCAGGCGCTGGCGTAACCGGCAGCGCCCGGCCGCCGCGCAGCGTCGGCGCAGGCAAGGACGTATCATCGCCCCCCTGCACATTGGGGAATGTTCATGGACGTACAGAGCGAGGGCCGGGCGCCGCCGATGAAGTGGGGGTGGCGCTACGTGGCCTGGGCCGGACTGCCGTTGCTGGCCGGCCTGCTGCTGGCGCGGTATGCCGGGCCGGCGGCGCCCGAAGCGGTCGCACGCGCCACGGTTGCCGACGAAGGCAGCTGGGCCCGGCATCTGTCTTCGCCGCTGGGCCTGTTCCTGCTGCAGCTGCTGGTACTGCTGCTGGTGGCCAAGGGCGCGGGAGCGCTGCTCAAGCGCGTCGGCCAGCCGGCGGTGATCGGCGAAATGGCGGCAGGCCTGATGATGGGCCCGCTGGTGCTGGGCAGCCTGTTGCCGCAGTTGCATGGCGCGCTGTTCCCGGCGGCGTCTCTGGCGCCGTTGGGCCTGCTCAGCCAGCTGGGTGTGCTGATGTTCCTGCTGGTGGCCGGTGCCGAACTCGACCTGGCCGCACTGCGCGGACGACGGCGGTTCGCGTTCACCGTCAGCCATGCCGGTATCGCCGTGCCGTTCGTGCTGGGCGTGGCCCTGGCCATCTGGCTGTACCCGCAGCACGGTCCGCAGGGCGTGGGCTTCACGTCCTTCGCGCTGTTCGTCGGGATATCGATGAGCATCACGGCATTCCCGGTGCTGCTGCGGATCCTCGCCGATCGCGGCATCACCCATACGCCGCTGGGGCAGACCGCCATCGCCTGCGCGGCACTCGGCGACGCCACGGCCTGGTGCCTGCTGGCGCTGATCGTGGCGGCTGCACAGGCCGGTGGCTGGCTGCCGGCAAGCCTCAACCTGCTGGGCGTGGTGGCTTTCGTGGTGCTGATGCTTGGCCTGGTGAGACCGTGGTTTGCCCGCCAGCAGGTGGTGGCAGGACGCGAAGGACGGTGGCTGCTGGGCATCCTGCTGTTGTCGCTGGCCAGTGCGCTGGTGACCGAGATGCTGGGCATCCATGCGTTGTTCGGTGCATTCGCTGCGGGCGTGGCGGTGTCATCCAATGCGCCCCTGCGCGCACTGCTGATGGCCCGCGTCGAGCCCTTCGCGGTGACCCTGCTGCTGCCCCTGTTCTTCGCCATGACCGGCCTGCGCATGCGCGCCGACGCACTGCACGCCGGCGACATCGTGCTGTGCCTGGTGGTGATCGCGGTGGCCACGGCCGGCAAGCTGCTGGGCACATTCAGTGCCGCCCGCAGCACCGGTCTGCCGGCCCGCGAGGCATGGCGGCTGGGAGCGCTGATGAACACGCGCGGCCTGATGGAACTGATCGTGCTCAACCTGGGCTATGAACTGGGCCTGCTCGGGGATCGCCTGTTCGCGGTACTGGTGATCATGGCGCTGGTGACCACTGCGATGACCGGGCCGTTGTTGAACCTGATCGAGCGCCGCCGCACCTGAGCCGGTGGCGCCGGGCCATGCCCGGCGGCTTTGCTGTCCGTCCGCGCTGCGCGCTCGCCGGGCATGGCCCGGCGCTACCGCTCTATCTCGCCGGCACCAGCGTCATCACGTGCTCGGCCTTGCCCGGCAGGAACGGCGAGGGACGGCCGTGCACCCAGTCTTCGTGGCCCGCGCCCCAGTAGGGGGACAGCGGATGGCCACTCTGGCCACCGGGCATGTGCACGATGCCGTCGACCTCGTGACCGGGGGAGACCACCATCCGTTGCGAAGCACCGAAATCCGGGGCCTGCACCCGGGGCATGTCGCGGTCGCCGGGCAACGGCTCGGCCGGCATGCACAACGCGCGGCGTGCGAAGGCGGGCAGGGCGCGACTGACCGGGTGGCAGATCGACGCGGTGTTGCGCTCTCCCCAGCGGCGCTGGGCCAGCGGTCCCTGGCTGGCAAGATCTGCTTCCAGCTCACGCGCGGCCTTCGCCAGCAACGCATCCCAGCTGTCGATACCGGGTGGCAGCAGATGTGCCGGGCGCTGTTCCAGCATCGGCCAGACCACGCCTTCCAGCTCGGGCAGCCGCGGCGGCAGGTAGTCGGCGCCCAGCTGTGCACGGGCAGGCGCGAGCAGCGCGCCTTCCACCGCATCGAGCACCTTGCCACGGAAGCCTCGGGTGATGCGATAGCTCACCGAGTCCACCGATGCCCGTCCTTCCCAGTGCGCATTGGCTGCATGCAGGCGCTGCAGTGCAGGGTCGCTGCTGTGTGCGGTGATCTGCTGCAGCAGCGCCCACCAGCGTTGCAGCATCACCGCGCGGTCATCGAGCTGGATCGCCAGCAGGTCGTGCTCATCGAAACGGTCCTGGACCGCCAGCAGGTCGCGGATCTGCCGCGCGCGGGCGCCAAGGTCGTAGCCGCCATTGCCGGCCACTGCCAGGGCTGCGCCGTCCAGCACGCGGCCGTTGGCCGTCCACAGACGGTGGTCGGCGGGATCGATCAGTGCGGGAGCAGCGTCGCTGCGCAGCGACCAGGGTGCGCAGGCGTCATTGCGGGCTGGCGCGTAACCGGCCGCTGCACATCCGGGGCCACGGTCCGGGCGCGCGCCGATCAGGCGCCAGGCGATGCGCCCGCTGCGGTCGCCGATCACCAGGTTCTGTGCAGGAATGCCGGCGCGGTCGGCCACGCGCAGGGCCTGGTCCAGGTCGCCCGCGCGGGCCATGTCGGCGAAATCCAGGCGCACCGCGCCGGGCAGATGTGCGACCCAGCGCAGTGCGTCGCCGCTGCCATCGGCGTGGGTGTGCAGGATCGGCCCCCAGGCGGTCTCGTGCACCGGGAACACCACGTCGTTCTGGCCGGCCACGGCGATGCGCTCTTCGTGGACCGTCACCGGGGCAGTGGCCGGTTCGTTGCGGAAATCCGCGGTGTCGATGTAGCTGTTGGTGAATCCCCAGGCGATGTGCCCGTTGCTGCCGACGATGACGGCCGGCAGACCGGGCAGCGAGAAGCCACTGATGTCGATCTGGCCACCGGCCGCCTGCGGATCGGGATAGCGCAGACGCACACGGAACCAGAGGCCGGGTGCGCGCAAGCCCAGGTGCATGTCGTCGGCAACGATGGCACGGCCATCGGCAGTGAGTGCGCCGGCCACGGCGAAGTTGTTGCTGCCCACTGCGCCGGTTTCCACCGGCACGGGGGCGGGCGGGGCGGCCAGCGTGCGCAGATCCAGTTGCCCTGCATCGGGCAGCAGGGCATTACCGCGCGGCTCGCCGAACAGGGGTGCATCCCATTCGCTGCCCTGGTGCGCGATCAGCGCATGCAGCGCCGGTGGCACCACCGCCTGGATGCGGCTGAGCGCCAGCTCGGTCCGGTTGCCCGGATCCTGCAGATCGGCATACATGGCCAGCCCGGCCAGCACGCTGTCGCTGGCGGTCCACGGCTGCGGCGCCTGCCGCAGCAGCAGGTAGGCCCACGGGCGCACGGAGAGATCGGCCAGGCCCTGGTTGACCCCATCGACATACGCGTTCACCGCCGCGGCGTTGCTGCCCAGGGCAGCCTCCAGATGGGCGTCGGTCCGCGCGCGCAGGCGATGGACCCGCATGCGCTTGTCCACCTCGATGGCCTTCGGGCCGAACAGCGCCGCCAGTTCGCCGGCCGCGCTGCGCCGCATCAGGTCCATCTCGAAGTAGCGCTCCTGTGCGTGGACACGGCCGAGCGCACGCATGGCGTCGGCCTGGCTGCCCGCGGTAATGGTGACCACGCCCAGCGCGTCGCGCTCGACAGTGACTGCTGCGCTTAGGCCGGGCAGGGCATGTTCACCTTCCAGATCGGCCAGGCTGCCGCGCAGCAGCAGCCACGCGGCCAGGGCCACCACCAGCAGGGTGGCGATCAGCACGCCGAGCAGCCAACGCCATGTACGTCGCATTGCAGGTCCTTTCCGAACGCCGGGGCCGATTGTAGCCGCAGGCGCAACTGCGACTGATTCCGATTAGATCACCGTATCCCGAAATGGGGCACCCTATGCCGCATCGATTCACAGGAGCCCCCCCATGAAAGGCAACCCGGACGTCATCGCCTGCCTGAAGGAACTGCTGCGCGGCGAGCTTGCCGCGCGTGACCAGTACTTCATCCACTCCCGCCGTTACGAGGACCAGGGCCTGTTCGCGCTGTACGAGCGCCTGAACCATGAGATGGAGGAAGAGACCCAGCATGCCGACGCGCTGCTGCGCCGCATCCTGTTCCTTGGCGGTGATCCTGACATGCGCCCGCACCTGACCGAGCCGGGTACGACGGTGGAGGAGATGCTGCAGAAGGATCTGGACACCGAGTACACCGTGCGCAACAACCTCGCCGCCGGCATGAAGCTGTGCGAAGAGAAGGGCGACTACGTGAGCCGCGACATCCTGCTGGCGCAGCTGAAGGACACCGAAGAGGACCACGCCTGGTGGCTGGAGCAGCAGCTGGGCCTGATCAAGCGCATCGGCCTGGAGCTGTACCAGCTGAGCAAGATCGACGGCAGCGGCGCCCCGGCGCACTGAGCGAGTACCGTCGCCCGCCAGCACCGGAGCACCGCTCGCCAGCCTTCGCCCGCCAGCCGCTCCACCGCCCGCCAGCCGACAACGAAAAAGCCGGGGAATGCCCCGGCTTTTTCGTGTCTGGTGCTGCGTTCCGGTAGCGCCGGGCCATGCCCCGCGGGCAGAGCTGGGGTCATAGCCCTTTCCGTTGGAAAGGGATCCGACCCCGCTGCGTCATTCCACTGACAGGCCTTCGACCTTCTGCCAGCCACGCGGCAGCAGGTGGCCGCGGGTCGCCCGCGCGCCGAGGTAGGCATCGAGCTCGTTGAACTTCAGGCCCATCGTGCGCTGGCCGGCGCGCACCTGCAGGGTCTGCCCCGGCCCGATCGCCACGATGGCGACCACGCGTTCCGTGGCCAGCTTGGCCTTGGGGATCTCGATGATCTTGTTGCCCTTGCCCTTGTCCAGTTCGGGCAGATCGCTGGCCGGAATCGCCAGCAGGTTGCCCGAGCTGGTCACCGCCACGATGCGGTCGCTGTCGACATTGGCAACCACCGCTGGCGGCAGCACCGACGAGCCGGCGGACAGGTTCAGCATCGCCTTGCCGGCCTTGTTGCGGCCGATCAGGTTCTCGAAGCGGGTGACGAAGCCGTAGCCATGGCTGGACGCGAGCACAAAGCGTGCGTCCGGCTCTGCGCTGGCCAGGGTGACGAAGCTGGTGCCGGGTGCCGGCGAGAAACGGCCGGTCAGCGGCTCGCCGTTGCCCCGCGCAGAAGGCAGGGTGTGCACCGCCGTTGAATAGGCGCGGCCGTCGCTGTCCAGGAATGCGACCTGCTGGGTGCTGCGCGCGCGCACGGCGCCCTGCAGCGCATCGCCATCGCGATAGGACAGGGCCGACGCGTCCACGTCATGCCCCTTGGCGGCGCGGATCCAGCCCTTCTGCGACAGCACCACCGTCATCGGCTCGCTCGGCACCAGCTCGGTCTCGTCGATGGCCTGCGCCGCCTGGCGCTGGACCAGCGGCGAGCGGCGCTCGTCGCCGAACTTCTTCGCATCGGCCTGCAGCTCATCGCGGATCAGCTTCTTCAGCTTGGCTTTGCTGTCGAGGATGCCGATGATCTTCTCGCGTTCCTTGGCCAGCTCGTCCTGCTCGCCGCGGATCTTCATTTCCTCCAGGCGGGCCAGCTGCTTCAGCTTGGTCTCCAGGATGTACTCGGCCTGTTCTTCGGACAGGCCGAAGCGCGCGATCAGTGCGGCCTTCGGTTCGTCCTCGGTACGGATGATATGGATCACCTCGTCCAGGTTGAGGAAGGCCACCAGCAGACCTTCCAGCAGGTGCAGGCGGCGTTCGACCTTCTGCAGGCGATGCTGCAGGCGGCGGGTGACGGTGTTGCTGCGGAACGTCAGCCATTCGCTGAGCAGCATCTTCAGGTTCTTCACCTGCGGACGGCCGTCCAGCCCGATCACGTTGAGGTTGACGCGGTAGCTGCGCTCCAGGTCGGTGGTGGCGAACAGGTGGCCCATCAGCTGCTCGGCATCGACGCGGTTCGAGCGCGGCACCAGCACCACCCGCACCGGGTTGGCGTGGTCGGATTCATCGCGGATGTCTTCCAGCCACGGCAGCTTCTTGGCGCGCATCTGCGCGGCGATCTGCTCGATCACCTTCGAGGGCGATACCTGGAACGGCAGTGCGGTGACCACGATGTTGCCGGCTTCACGGCTGAACGTCGCGCGCGCACGCACGCTGCCGTTGCCGGTCTCGTACAGGGTGCGCAGATCGTTGGCGGCCGTGATGATCTCGGCGCTGGAGGGGTAGTCCGGGCCTTTCACGTGCTCGCACAGGTCGCGCACGGTGGCGTCCGGATCGTCCAGCAGGTGCAGCAGCGCGCTGACGATCTCGTTGAGGTTGTGCGGCGGCACATCGGTGGCCATGCCCACGGCGATGCCCGTGGTGCCGTTGAGCAGCAGGTGCGGCAGGCGGGCCGGCATCCACGTCGGCTCCTGCAGCGTGCCATCGAAGTTGGGCGCCCAGTCGGTGGTGCCCTGGCCCAGCTCGCCCAGCAGCACTTCGGCGATGGGGGTCAGCTTGGATTCGGTGTAGCGCATCGCCGCGAACGACTTCGGGTCGTCGCTGGAGCCGAAGTTGCCCTGGCCCTCGATCAGCGGATAGCGGTAGGAGAACGGCTGGGCCATCAGCACCAGCGCCTCGTAGCACGCGCTGTCGCCGTGCGGGTGGTATTTACCGATGACGTCACCGACGGTACGTGCGGACTTCTTCGGCTTGGACGCGGCATTCAGCCCCAGTTCGCTCATCGAATAGATGATGCGGCGCTGCACCGGCTTCAGGCCGTCGCCGACGAACGGCAGGGCGCGGTCCAGGACCACGTACATCGAGTAGTCGAGGTAGGCGCGTTCGGCGTACTCGCGCAACGGCAGTTGTTCGAATCCGTGGAACACGGGGCGGGCAAGTTCGGTCATGCGGCGTTGTTACCTGTGTGGGAGGCGGCGACGGCGGTCGCCGCTCGCAATCCTGTGATTATCCGGATGCGGCCGGGGATGCCAAGCCGCGCGCAGGGTCCAGGCCGGTTTCGAGCCCATTCCCGGCCCGCGCCAGGTAGCGCCCGGGCGGCAGGCCGAAATGGCGGCGGAACACGGTGACGAAGGCGCTGGCGCTGCTGAAGCCCAGCGCATGGGCGATATCGGCCACGCTGCGGCCGTCGGTCAGCTGCCGCAGCGCTTCGGACAGGCGGGCCTGCTGGCGCCACTGCGCGAAGCTCAGCGTGGTCTCGTCGCGGAAGTGGCGGGTCAGGCTGCGCGGCGAAAGCCCGGCCCAATGCGCCCATTCGGCCAGGCTGCGCTCGTCTGAGGGATCGGCCAGCAGCTGCGAGGCGATCTTCAGCAGGCGCCGATCGTGCGGCATCGGCAGGTGCATGCGCTGCCGCGGTGCGGTGCGGATCTCATCCAGCAGAACCTCGATGATGTGCTGGTGCTCGGGCGTGACGACCTGGTCGAGCGACCAGCCGCAGATCCGGTCCGCCAGCGCCTGCGCCAGCCTGGACAGGCCCAGCACGCAGGGGGCGGCGGGAAGGGGGGTGCAGGCCGGCCCGGCCAGCGCCATGCCCCAACCGCGCAGCGGGCCGTCCAGAGCGACCGTGTGCGGTTCCAGGGGCGGCATCCAGCCGGCCGAACCGGGCGCCAGCGACCATGTGCCGTGCGAGGTGCGGGTGGTCAGCAGGCCGCGCTCGACACAGATCAGCTGCGCGCGCTGATGATGGTGCCAGTCGACTTCGCGGGCGAGCCCCTGTGGGCTGTCGAAGCGGAAGCCGACGACCGGCGGGCCATCGTTGCGCTCGAACCAGTCCAGCGCCTCGTTGCGCAGCAGCTGCCGGGCCGGGGCGATGTCCTCCTTGTTCATCCTGTCCGCTGGCTGGAATGTGTCATTCATTGGCTTGATTGTACTACCGGGCCATCCTGGGGCGCCATTAAGGTAGGCGCCTTCACTGATCCAGCCCGCTGCTGCAACACAGCATTCGATGCCAGATCGAATATTTCCATTGAGAAATATTTTTTTTGGAAGAGAATGCACTCCCATGATCTGTCCTGCAACCACTCCCCCCAGCTTCGGCCTGCTGCTGCGCCAGGTGCGCGACGGCCTGGTCCGCCAGCTTGACGCGTCCATGGCCGAAGAAGACCTGGGCATCGGCTTCACCCACTACATCGGGTTGAAGGTGCTCTCGAACATGGCCCCCTGCACCGCCAACGAACTGGCCCAGGCCATCGACCAGGTACCCAGTGCTGTCACCCGCCTGCTGGACAAGCTCGAAGCCCTGGGCTGCGTTCGCCGTGAGGCACATGCGCAGGACCGCCGTGCGCTGCAGATCGTGCTGACCGATGAAGGCCGCGCACTGTGGGCGCGCTTGAAGCTGCGCGGCGACGCGGTGATGGATTACGCCCTGCGCGATCTGTCCGCCGACGAGCGCACGCTGCTGTTGTCCCTCCTGACCCGAATCCGCGATTCCCTGACGACCCCATGAACCCGATCCCGCATTCCTCATTCCGCCGGTCCGGGCGCGCGCTGCTGCTGTCGGCGCTGGCGCTGGCGCTGGCCGCCTGTGCCAGCAGCCGCGGCCTCGAACCGCAGGCCCGCCTGCTCGATGTGGACAGCCTGCACAGCGAGCGCACCCTGGCCGACACCGACCTCAGCGCCACCGGCTTCCCCGCACAGGACTGGTGGAAGGCATTGGGCGATGCGCAGCTGGACGCGCTGATCGCCGAAGGCCTGGCCGGTCATCCGAGCCTGGACGCGGCCGACGCACGCCTGCGCCAGGCGCAGGCCAAGGTCGGCACCGCACGTGCCGACCGCCTGCCCAGCCTCTCCGTTTCCGGCGGCTATACCGGGCTTCGCCTGCCCGAGTCGATGGCCGGCGACGAGATCGGTGGCCACTACGCAGGCAGCAGCCAGATCGCTTTCGACTTCAGCTACGGCATCGACCTGTGGGGCGGCAAGCGCGCCGCCTGGGAAGCGGCCGTGGATGGCGCGCATGCCGCCACCGTGGAGGCCCAGGCCGCGCGCCTGAACCTGTCCACCGGCATCGCCCAGGCCTATGCGGACCTTGCTTACGCGTGGCAGCTCGACGATGTCGCCGAGGAAGAACTGACGCGGTCGCAGAAGTCGCTGGAACTGACCCGTCAGCGTCGCCGTGCCGGCATCGACAGCGATCTGCAGGTGCGCCAGGCCGAAGCCCGCGTGCCCGCCGCGCAACAGCAGGTGCAGGCCGCGCAGCAACGCATCGACGCCGCCCGCACCGCATTGGCCGCGCTGGTCGGCAAGGGCCCCGACCGTGGCCTGACGATCGAGCGTCCGCAGCCGTTGAATCCGACGGCCCTGCAGCTGCCAGGCGTGCTGCCCAGCGAGCTGCTCGGCCGTCGTCCTGACATCGTCGCCGCGCGCTGGCGCGTGGAAGCGGCCAACAAGCAGATCAAGGTCGCCAGGACGAAGTTCTACCCGAGCCTCAACCTGACCGCACTGGCCGGCGTGGTTGCGCCGAATGTCGGCGATCTGCTGCAGAGCAGTTCCACCTTCGCCTACATCGGCCCGGCGCTGAGCCTGCCGATCTTCGAAGGCGGCAAGCTGCGCGCCAACCTGGCCGACACCGATGCGCAGTACGACCTGGCGGTGGCCAATTACAACCAGGCGGTGCTTGACGCACTGCGCGACGTGGCCGACCAGGTCAATGCGGTGCGCTCGCTGGCGCAGCAGGCGCAGTCGCAGCAGCAGGCCGTGGACACGGCGCGTGCAGCGTTCGACCTGGCCGGGCAGCGTTACCGCGCCGGCATCGGCAGCTACCTGGATGTGCTGTCCGCACAGTCCACCCTGCTGCAGTCACAACAGCAGCTGGCCAGCCTGCAGTCGCAGCAGGTGCAGACCTCGGTGCGCCTGAGCAAAGCGCTGGGCGGCGGCTTCCAGCCCAGTGATGCCGATCGCGCGCCGCTTGCCTCCCATTCCGATTCCTCGCATTCCTGAAGATCCCCGCCATGAGCCAGACCCAAGACACTGCGGCCCCGGCCGCCTCCAACCGCCGCAGCAACCTGCTGCGGGGCCTGTTCGTCATCGTCGTGCTGCTGCTCGCCGCACTGGCGCTGTGGTATTTCATGTTCGGCCGTTGGTTCGAAGAAACCGACGATGCCTACGTGCAGGGCAACCTCGTACAGATCACCCCGCTGGTGGCCGGTACCGTGGTCGCCATCAATGCCGATGACGGCATGCGCGTGGAGCGTGGCCAGCTGCTGGTGCAGCTGGACCCGGCCGATACGTCCGTGGCCCTGCAGCAGGCCGAAGCCAACCTGGCCAAGACCGTTCGCCAGACCCGTGGCCTGTATCGCAGCGTGGAAGGCGCGCAGGCAGACCTGAATGCCCGTCAGGTGACCCTGAAGCGTGTGCGCGAGGACTTCGCCCGCCGCAGGGATCTGGCCGCCACCGGTGCCATCTCCAACGAAGAACTCGCCCATGCCCGCGATGAGCTGGCGGCGGCGGAAGCCGCGGTGGCCGGTTCGCGCGAGACCGTCGAGCGCAACCGCGCGCTGGTCGACGATACGGTGATCGCCACCCAGCCCGACGTGCAGGCGGCCGCCGCGCAGCTGCGCCAGGCCTACCTCAACAACGCCCGCGCCGGCATCGTCGCGCCGGTCACCGGTTATGTGGCCCGTCGCTCGGTGCAGGTGGGCCAGCGCGTGCAGCCGGGGGCCGCACTGATGGCCGTGGTGCCGACCGAGCAGATGTGGGTCGAGGCCAACTTCAAGGAAACCCAGCTGCGCCACATGCGCCTGGGCCAGGAAGTGGAGCTGAAGTCTGACCTGTACGCCGGCGATGTGAAGTACAAGGGCCGCGTGCAGAGCCTGGGCCTGGGGACCGGCTCGGCGTTCTCGCTGCTGCCGGCGCAGAACGCCAGCGGCAACTGGATCAAGATCGTGCAGCGCGTTCCGGTGCGCATCGCCATCGATGCCAAGCAGCTTGCCGAACATCCGTTGCGTATCGGGCTGTCGATGAAGGCCGAGGTGAGCCTGCGCGACCAGAAGGGCGAGGTGCTGCCGAGCGCCCCGGCCAAGGGCACGGTGTTCGACACCGACGTCTATGCCAAGCAGCTGCATGATGCCGACGAGGTGATCCACTCGATCATCCAGGGCAACGTGCCGCAGCAGTCGAAGGTGGGCTGAGGTCGCCATGTCCGCCCAAGCTCCAGCCGCGCCCGGAAGCCCGGGCGCACCGGCGGCGCCGGGTGCGGCCGCCGGGTTCCTGCCGCCGAGCGTGGCCCTGTGCACCGTAGGCCTGGCGATGGCCTCGTTCATGCAGGTGCTCGACACCACCATCGCCAACGTCTCGCTGCCGACCATCGCCGGCAATCTCGGCGCAAGTTCGCAGCAGGCGACGTGGGTCATCACTTCGTTCGCGGTCAGCACGGCCATCGCACTGCCGCTGACCGGCTGGCTGAGCCGCCGTTTCGGCGAGCGCAAGCTGTTCGTCTGGGCCACGCTGGCCTTCGTCATCACCTCGCTGCTGTGTGGCCTGGCGCAGAGCATGGGCATGCTGGTGGTGTCGCGCGCCCTGCAGGGCTTCGTGGCCGGCCCGATGTACCCGATCACGCAGTCGTTGCTGGTCTCGATCTATCCACGCGAGAAGCGCGGGCAGGCGTTGGCGCTGCTGGCGATGATCACCGTGGTCGCGCCGATCTGCGGGCCCATCCTCGGGGGCTGGATCACGGACAACTACAGCTGGGAATGGATCTTCCTGATCAACGTGCCCCTGGGCATCTTCGCCGCGCTGGTGGTGGGCAACCAGCTGAAGGGCCGTCCGGAACACGTGGAGAAGCCGAAGATGGACTACGTCGGCCTGATCACGCTGGTGATCGGCGTCGGCGCACTGCAGCTGGTGCTCGACCTGGGCAACGACGAGGACTGGTTCTCCTCCACCCGGATCGTGGTGCTGGCCTGCGTGGCGGTCGTGGCGCTGACCGTGTTCCTGATCTGGGAACTGACCGACAAGGACCCGATCGTCGATCTGAAACTCTTCCGCCACCGCAACTTCCGCGCCGGCACGCTGGCGATGGTGGTGGCCTATGCCGCGTTCTTCAGCGTGGCCCTGCTGATTCCGCAGTGGCTGCAGCGCGACATGGGCTACACGGCGATCTGGGCAGGCCTGGCGACGGCGCCCATCGGTGTGCTGCCGGTGATCATGACGCCGTTCGTGGGCAAGTATGCCTCGCGCTTCGACATGCGCATGCTGGCGACCATCGCCTTCGTGTTCCTGTCGATGACCAGCTTCCTGCGCTCGGGCTTCAATCTGCAGGTGGACTTCCAGCACGTGGCCGGCGTGCAGCTGATCATGGGCATCGGCGTGGCGCTGTTCTTCATGCCGGTGCTGCAGATCCTGCTGTCGGATCTGGATGGTCGCGAAATCGCTGCGGGTTCGGGCCTGGCCACGTTCCTGCGCACGCTGGGCGGCAGTTTCGCAGCATCGCTGACCACCTGGCTGTGGGCACGTCGCACGCAGGTGCACCACGCCGATCTGACCGAACACATTTCGGCCTATCAGCCGGGCATGCAGGACCAGGTTGCGGCGATGGGGCAGGGTGACCTGCAGCATGGTGCTGCGGTGCTCAACACCATGATCAACCACCAGGCATCGCAGATGGGCTTCAACGACATCTTCTTCCTGCTGGGCTGGATCTTCCTGGCCATCATCACCTTCCTGTGGCTGGCCAAGCCGCCGTTCGGTGCCGGTGCCGGTGCAGCGGCCGGTGGCGGGCACTGAAACTGCCCGGAAACACGGTGCTGTATATCGACCCCGCCGCAAGGCGGGGTTTTTGTCTGCGGTGAGTTCCGCCGGGCGGCGTTCGCGCAACGCGCGGAAGGCGTCGCCCTTGCGTTGACGTTGCGGATTCCGGAAACGAAAAAACCCGCTTTCGCGGGTTTCATCATCATGAGTCGTGGTGCCCAGGAGAGGACTCGAACCTCCACGGTTTTACCCGCTAGTACCTGAAACTAGTGCGTCTACCAATTCCGCCACCTGGGCGACTCAGGAGGGGAATTCTGCGGTACGGCATCGGATGTGTCAACACCATTTCATGCTTTTTTCTCCGCTTCCACGCCGAGGTGCAGCAGCAGGCTGCGCATCGCTGTCGACAGCCGTGTCCAGTCGGCGAAGCAGGCACACAGGCGGCGCTGTGCCCACGCATCCGCGAGGGGCACTGCCAGCGCCTGTGTCGCGCGGCGGTGCTGGCGGGCGATGGTGCGCGGCACGATACCCACGCCGATGCCGTGACCCACCATGATGCACACGCCTTCGAAGGTCTTCATGCGGATGCGCACGTCCAACCGATGGCCGATGTCGCGTGCCTGCGTTTCGATGTAGGTCTGCAGCGCATTGCCATCGGCCAGCGCGACGAAGGTTTCGCTGGCCACATCGGCGAAGGCCAGCGTGCGACGGGCCGCGAAACGATGGCCTGCGGGCAGCAGCATCACCAGGGGATCCTCGGCAACGACATGGCGTTGCAGGCCGGTTGCCTCGACCGCATCACTGATGATTCCCGCTTCGGCCTGGCCAGCGGTCAGGGCGCGGACCACTTCAGGGCTGGTGCGTTCGTGCAGTTCGACGTGCAGGCGTGGGCGTTCGGCCAGCCAGGGAGCCAACCGGGAAGGCAGGTAGCTGGTCAGTGCGGCGGTGTTGGCATACAGGTGCAGGGTGCCGCGCGCGCCCTTCGCGAAGGCCTGCAGTTCGCCCCGCAGCTGTGCCTGTTGATGCAGGATCTGGCGCGCGTGGTGGGCGAGGGCGGCCCCGGCTTCGGTCAGGCTCACGCCGCGCGGGTGACGCACCAGCAGCGCGGTGCCGGCGTCGTTCTCGATCGCGCGCAGGCGTTCGCTGGCAGAGCCCAGCGCCAGGTTCGCCTGCGCGGCGCCTGCGGTGATGCTGCCGGCGTCGGCCACGGCCAGGAACAGGCGCAGGTCGGCGATGTCCATCCGCATGTCACGGCCCTCGTTGCGTGCCGCCTGCCTTCGGGCCAGCCGAAGGGTGGGGCGCATAAGCCGCATTGTGCGCGGAAGGCGCGCTGGTTCCAATGACGGCATGAGTGAGACGACATTCTTCTATGGTCTGCTGGTCGCCGTGTTCATGCTGGCGGGGGTGGTCAAGGGCGTGACCGGCATGGGCCTGCCGACCGTGGCGATGGGCCTGCTGGGAGGGGCGCTGTCGCCGGTGGCGGCGGCGTCGATGCTGTTCATTCCGACCTTCGTCACCAACGCCTGGCAACTGCTGGCCGGGCCATCACTGAGGCCGATCATGCGCCGCCTGTGGCCGATGATGCTGGCCGTGGTGGTGGTGACCCTGGGCGCGGCGACGTTGCTGGTACGGGTCGACCGCACCTGGTCGCGGGTGGCGCTGGGCGTGGCGCTGGTGGTGTATGCGCTGTATGCCTTGGTTGCGCCGGTGTTCCGTGTGCCGCAGCGGCGTGAGCGCTGGCTGGGGCCGCTGGTGGGGGCGTTGTCCGGCGTGGTGACCGGGGCGACCGGTGTGTTCGTGATGCCGGCGGTGCCGTACCTGCAGTCGCTGGGGCTGCAGCGCGAAGAGCTGGTGCAGGCGCTGGGCCTGGCGTTCACGGTGTCGACCCTCTCGTTGACGGGTGGGCTGGTGCTGCACGGCGCATTCGGTGTGCAGCAGCTGGGACTGAGCGCGCTGGCGGTGTTGCCGGCGCTGGCGGGCATGTGGCTGGGGCAGGTGATCCGGCAGCGGATCAGTGCGCGGGTGTTCCGCGTGTGCTTCCTGGGCTTCCTGCTGCTGCTGGGCCTGGAGCTGGTGCTGCGCCCCTTGTTCTGATCCAGCTGGCTGGCGCCCGGACATGAAAAAACCCGCTTTCGCGGGTTTTTCTCAGTCTCGACGTGGTGCCCAGGAGAGGACTCGAACCTCCACGGTTTTACCCGCTAGTACCTGAAACTAGTGCGTCTACCAATTCCGCCACCTGGGCGTCGAGGAGCGAGATTATGGGGTGCCGTGACGGGGGTGTCAACACCCTTGTGAACGCCCGGCCACGCTGCGGAATGACGGCAGGAAACGCGGGCAAAAAAAAACCCCGCCGAGGCGAGGAGATTTTTCGTTGGTGCCCAGGAGAGGACGTGGATGCCGCTCTCGCCAACTTATTGAAACCCTTAGGGAACAATCGGTTCCTTCTTGGTGTTCATCGACTGCTTAAGACTCGATCAAGTCCGATCTAGATCAGGTCTCCATGAGGTGCTTGAGCCGAGTGCGGTGTCTCTTGAGTTGCGACTGGATCGCAGCTGACTTCGTCTTACACGCCGCTCGCTTGACGTAGTTGAAGTAGGTTCGGTCCTCTCTCCCCGCGTGGGATGAATAGCGATTCAATAAATCTTTCCGCCGTTGGACTAGGAGAGGCTTGCCGCCGTCTGTTCGTCTCGCAGACTTGTATTGCTTCACACCTCTACGCATCTTTACGTAAAACCGAGACACGCCAGCGGCTCGCAAGGTGACCTGTTCGCCGTCGTAAACCAAGCCGAGGTATTGGAGCGGCCGATCCGCTTTGCCCGGTCCGAAGTGGCACTTGAGCGTCTTCGCATGCTGCATCTTGAGCTTCAGCTCGATCAGCGCGGACTCCACGAACTGCGAGGCCGGTTTCACATCGTTCTCTGGAACGACGAGGAGGATGTCATCACAGTAGCGGCGGTAGAGACCACCGCATGACTCAGCGAATGCTCTCAACTTGGTGTCGAATGGCAGCATGTAGATGTTCGACAGGGAAGCGCTTATCGGAGAGCCTTGGGGAATGCCGTGATCGTTGGGGTTGACTTGTATGAGGTTGCCGCCGCGAATCAGCTTTCGGAACTCAGTAGAGTTGCATAGCCGATGTAGTCGCTTGAGGCTTGAGCGCGTAAGGGACAGAGCCTTCAGAGCAGGAACGAGTTCAACCGATGCGTGCTTCGTCAATGACTTGAAGACCGCATAGTGGTCGTCGGGTAGCGCGCCTGCGCCCACAAGCGCCGCCCAGCTCTTCTTCAGCGTCGCATGGTGCAGTGAGCCAAAGAAGTCCTTGACGTCGAAGCCAAGGGCGACGCAGGGACGATGATTGTCGATCCAGTCGAACGCCTCCTGAGCGAACTCGATATTCGATTTTCCCAGTGCTCGGAATGCCGTGACCGTCTCGCAGAGACCAAGCACCTCCAGTTGATGCTCGTAGTGCTCCGCAAGGACGAAGTTGTAGTAGGCGTAGATGGCTGAGTCCGCATGCGCGGCGTACCGGATGTCACGAAGCTTCATGCTGCGCTCGATCTCTCCAGGGGCCACTCGCCGAAACTTCGTCCGTATAAAGTCAACCCTGATGAAGGGGAAGAACGAATGCTTGCGGACCGCATCGGGGCAGGTCACCAACTTCTCGCATGAGAACTTCGTCAGCGGTGTGTCGAAATGGACGTAGCCGCGCGGAAGCTGAGCCGCGGCAAGTGCAGAGGTTGGGAGTTGCTTCGCAATCTTTAGGGATTCCTTACCCATCGACGCCACCTTGGCTTCTACAGGGTGGGGCAGGCTGCGGCGACCTTTGCCCCCCCTGGTTGATACAGCCGGACGTCATCTAAACGCCCTACCCAACCGGCCGATAGCCGGTCTTAACCGCATGATCGAAGATCGTCGTACAGCCCCGTGTTGGAGGAACTTATGGGTACGCTTGTGGTCGAACTGTTGTCCAGCCTCGTCGCTCACCTCGTCGGTTCTGCGGTCGCAGCATGCTGCGGATGCCGTCCAGACGTGCTAAGTACGCCCCCGCTCACTACTCTGAACGGGCATCGCACTTATACCGCCTGTCACAGTATAACGCAAGCGTGAAGAGCGCGTGTTATGACTTATAACAGCTTACATTCAGATTTGCGCAAATGTACCAAATGGCGCAACGAGCGTTGCGGGGTTGCGCAGATCAAGTTCGTTAGCTAAGTGCAGGTCTCGACCGCTCGGCAAGGTCAGTCCGGTTTGGGGCTGTCGGCTCAAGAGGGCGCCATCCAGCAGCACGTTGTGGGGTGAGGTGGAAGCCTGGTTCAGGCCTTCAAGGAGGTGGAGGGCGGCGGGCTAGACAGCGCACGGCCACAGTTGGCAGGGGCGGTGGAGGGGGGGGCGATCCGTCCGCTCGTAACACTAAGCACGGTGAGAATAGGGCTTGAATGTTGATTTTTTCCTGCTACATTGGAGGCGAAATTAATCAACATTGGAGCCGCCCGTGGTCGCCCAACCCCTAAAGATCGTTGATGTGCCGGAGGACGTCGATGCCCAGCTCGAAGCTTTGGGTATGTCTCGGGAGTTCGTCGTGCAGGTGGCCCAACAGGCCTCGGCAGCGCGGATGGAAGCACTACCGATTGATCCCGTCGGCAGCGCTGGCTGGGATTCGTACCGCTACGGCACCCGAGCGATCCGTATGGGTCTCCTGTCGAAGGGGTGGCGTGTGGCCCGCGATGGGAACGTCGAGGCGACGGTGAACGATGAGCTGAACGTGCAAGTGGTGTTTCAGAACGTCAACCGTGCCTGCGCTCCTCAGGATCCGGAGGCAATTTCGGGGAAAGGCGCCGGAGCGCGCAGCTTGGTCAATAAGGGACAGGGCGTGTTGTTTGGTAGGTCGGAGGCCGGCTTCCAGCATGGTGCGGCCCCGACCGTGTGGTTGATCTGCGTCAGCGCCGACGAGACCTCGCTGCGTGCAGAGGTCTCGTGCCCAGAGTCGTTTGAAGGAAATCAGTTCGAGGGCTTCAGCCGGCGCCTGTTTGTGATCGATGATGAGTTCGACGGCCCTGTCGATTGGGGCTCGGACGACGATGTCGGCGGTAGTGATCTGCCAGATGTGCCCGTCACCAAGAAGTAGACGATGTTCAATCCGAAGCGCCTCGCGATAGCGAGAAAGCGACGCCAGCTCACGAAGAAGGAGTTGGCGGAACGAGCGGGTTTGTCCCAGTTGACGCTCACGAGAATCGAGACTGGTCAGACGCCAGAGCCAAGCGAAGAGACGGTTGCTGCATTGGCCGGTGTGCTGCGCTACCCGCAGACGTTCTTCTTCTTGGATGACTTGGAGGAGCCGCAGCAGGAGGCAGTGAGCTTCCGAAGTCTGGCGGCCATGACTGCCAAACAACAAAACGCCGCGCTGGCGAGCGGTGCGATTGGCATTGCGTTTGACGACTATGTGACTGCCCGCTACAACTTGCCGTCTGCGGATTTGTTGGACCTTAGAGATGAAAGCCCGGTCGCGGCTGCTCAGGCGCTGCGCAACGCTTGGGGGTTGGGGAACAAGCCCATCCCGCATATGACGCGGTTGCTAGAAGCGAGGGGTGTCCGGGTTTTCAGCTTGTCGGAGAGCAACAAGAACGTCGACGCCTTCTCGTTCTGGAGAGGGGCGACGCCATACGTTTTCCTGAACACTTTCAAGTCTGCGGAGCGCAGCAGGTTCGACGCCGCTCATGAACTTGGCCACCTGGTGCTGCATATCCACGGTGCCACGGCGGGGCGTGACGTGGAGAGGGATGCCGATCAGTTCGCATCTGCCTTTCTGATGCCTCGCGAGGATTTGCTGACCTACCTTCCCGCCGCTGTGTCCTTGCCCAAGCTCATCGAGGCGAAGCGGCGATGGGGCGTATCCGTCGCTGCGCTCGCACGAAATGCGTACGAAGTTGGCCGTGTCTCAGAGTGGCACTATCGCGACCTGTGCAAGCACATGAGTTGCAAGGGCTACCGTACGCAGGAGCCAAGTCCCATGCCGCGTGAGGAATCTGTGCTTTGGAAGAAGGTGTTTCAGCTTCTTTGGAACGACCGCATGGACCGGACAGCACTTGCGAAGGAGCTGTCATTCCCAGCCGATGAGATTGAAGCTCTGGTGGGAGGGCTCTATGGTGACAAGGTCAAGGACGTCGCAGGTAAGAGGCCCGCACTCAAAGTGGTTTGAGCGCGTAATGCGCTCGACCTCCGCGTCAATCCTGCCCGCCCACATGCCCTGCTGGTTGGATCGCGATCAACTCGTACGGCCATCGTGCCCAGGGTGCTGATTGGGCGCGCGCAGTGGTGGTGGGCATTTGGCGTGCCCCACAAACGGAAAACCCCTGATTTCTCAGGGGTTTTTGTAATGGTGCCCAGGAGAGGACTCGAACCTCCACGGTTTTACCCGCTAGTACCTGAAACTAGTGCGTCTACCAATTCCGCCACCTGGGCGTTCCAGAGGCGCAATTGTGAAGATGAATCCGCAGGCTGTCAACGACTTCGCGGAGTTTTTTCACGTGGCTCCTGCAAGCGGGTCGCTGACCGGTTCTGCACGCCGTCAGCGGCTACCATGGAGGGCGATGACTACCAAAAAACCAAGCAAGGGCGGGAGCAAGTCCCGCAGCCAGGCCCCGAAGAAGGGCGCCAAGACGGGTGCAGCCCGCACCTCCCAGCCGGGCAAGCCACTGCCGGGCTGGTTCCCGGAACTGGGGGGAGGCGGCGCCCCGCCGCGCGGTCGCCCGGGCCGTGGCGGTGACGCCCCCGGACCGGCGCCGGGCCGCAAGCTGCCGCCGGCCGGCAAGGTGATCGAGGATCCCTACGCGTCCCGCGAAGCCGAGAAATACGAACAGCCCATCGCCAGCCGCGAGGCCATTCTGGCCCTGCTGGAGCGCTGCGAAGGGCCGCAGACTGCCGAGGAACTGGGTGCCCGCCTGGGCCTGACCGCGCCGGACCGGGCCGAAGCGCTGTCGCGCCGGCTGGGTGCGATGGTGCGCGATGGCCAGCTGGTGCAGAACCGCCGTGGAGGTTTCGCGCCGGTGCAGGCGCTGAGCCTGGTCACCGGTGTGGTGATCGCCAATCCGGAAGGATTCGGGTTCCTGCGCCCGGTCGAGGGCGGCGACGACCTCTTCCTGCCGCCCTATGAAATGCGCAAGGTGATGCACGGCGACAAGGTGCTGGCGCGTGTCACCGGCATCGATCATCGCGGCCGCCGCGAAGGCAGCATCGCCCGCGTGCTCGAGCGCGGCATGACCCGCCTGATCGGTCGCTTCAGCATCGAGATGGGCATCAACTACGTGGTGCCTGATGACAAGCGCGTGCAGCGCAACGTGCAGGTGCCGCCTGATCAGACCGGAGGTGCGCGTGATGGCCAGCTGGTGGTCTGCGAACTGACACAGGTGCCGGACAGCCGCCGTCCGCCGATCGGCCGCATCATCGCGGTACTGGGTGACAAGCTGACCGCCTCGCTGGTGGTGGAGACCGCCATCCACGGCCACGAGCTGCCGTTCGAGTTTCCGCAGGAGGTGCTGGACGAGGCCGCCGCGGTGCCGCTGGTGGTCGAGCCGGCGATGATCGGCGACCGCGTCGACCTGCGTCGCACGCCGCTGGTGACCATCGATGGCGAGGATGCCAAGGACTTCGACGATGCG
The DNA here is from genome assembly GCF_056757995.1 of Stenotrophomonas sp. STEN147. Lineage (NCBI taxonomy): Bacteria > Pseudomonadati > Pseudomonadota > Gammaproteobacteria > Lysobacterales > Lysobacteraceae > Stenotrophomonas > Stenotrophomonas sp. STEN147. The sequence continues at coordinate 197,587 of NZ_JBRRCG010000001.1, read as the reverse complement.
GTGTATTGCGAGCCGAACGCGGAGGGATTCCGCCTGGTGGTGGCCATCGCCGATGTCTCCAACTATGTGCGTCCGGGCACGCCGCTGGATGAGGAGGCGCAGAAACGCGCTACCTCGGTGTACTTCCCGGGCTTCGTCGTACCGATGCTGCCGGAGACCCTGTCCAACGGCATCTGCTCGCTGATGCCCAAGGTCGACCGCATGTGCTTCGTCTGCGACATGCAGATCGACCGCGATGGCCAGGTCGTCCACTCGCGCTTCTACGAAGCGGTGATGAATTCGCACGCACGCCTGACCTACACCCAGGTGTGGCAGGCCGTGGGCGAGGACGATGCCGGCGCGAAGGCCGTCATCGGCGATCTGCTGCCCCAGGTGCAGCGCCTGCACCAGCTGTACAAGGTGCTGGCCAAGGCCCGTGCCAAGCGCGGGGCCATCGAGTTCGAGAGCAGCGAAGTGCGCTTCGTGCTGGATAACCGTGGCGAAGTCACCCAGGCCGGCATGCTGGTGCGCAACGACGCGCACAAGCTGATCGAGGAATGCATGATCGCCGCCAACGTGGAGGCGGCCAAGTACCTGCTGTCGCGCCATGTGCCGGCGCCGTACCGCGTCCACGAGAAGCCGCCGGAGACCAAGTACGCCGACCTGCTGGAATTCCTCAAGGAGTTCAAGCTGAGTCTGCCGCCGTGGTCGAAGGTGCGCCCCGGTGACTACACCAAGCTGTTGAAGAAGATCCGCGACCGTCCCGATGCCACCCTGCTGGAGTCGGTGCTGCTGCGCAGCCAGAGCCTGGCCGTCTACAGTCCGGACAACCACGGTCACTTCGGGCTGGCGCTGGAGGCGTACGCGCACTTCACTTCGCCGATCCGCCGCTATCCCGATCTGCTGGTGCACCGCGCGATCAAGCATGCGTTGTCGGGCAAGCCGCTGGACAAGTTCACCTACACCGCACGCGAGATGGCAGCGCTGGCACTGCAGTGCTCCGAGCGCGAGCGCCGCGCTGACGAGGCCGAACGCGAGGTCGACGAGCGTTACCGGGCCGCGTGGATGGAGAAGCATGTCGGCGGCCAGTTCGATGGCGTGATCAGTGGCGTGACCAGCTTCGGCCTGTTCGTGGAACTGGACGATTCCAAGGTGCAGGGCCTGGTCCATGTCACCCAGCTGCCGCAGGACTATTACAAGTTCGATGCGACCCGCAAGACACTGACCGGTGAACGTCGTGGCAGCAGCTACCGGCTGGGTGACCGCGTGCGCATCCTCGTACTGAAGGCCAGCATGGAAGAGCGCAAGATCGACTTCCGGCTGGTCGAACACAAGGGCGAGGAAGAAGAGACAGGACTGTCGCCGCTGCCCGAGCGCGGCAAACCGGCCAAGCGCAGGAAAGAGAAGTACTGACCCGTAGAGCCCGTTCCGGAGGAAAGCAGCATGCAGGGCCAACCCGAGTACAGCGGCGGCTGCCAGTGCGGTGCCATCCGCTTCCAGGTGCGCGGTGAGCTGTCCGACAGTTCGATCTGCCACTGCCGGATGTGCCAGAAGGCCTTTGGCGCGTATTACGCGCCTTTGGTCTCGGTGCGCGGCGTGCAGTTCAGTTGGACCCGCGGCCAGCCGCGCTATTTCCAGTCCTCCAATGTGGTCCGGCGCGGTTTCTGCGGCGAATGCGGCACGCCGCTGACCTATGGAGCCCCCGACGGCATGGCCGTGGCGGCGGGCGCCTTTGACCAGCCGGAACGGTTGCCGCCGACGATCCAGTACGGTGTCGAGCGCAAGCTGCCCTTCGTCGATGCCCTGGGCAGCCTGCCGGCACGGCGGACGGAGGAGGACGTGGCGGCGCTGGACTTCCTGGCTGCGATCGTTTCCCACCAGCATCCCGACCACGACACGCCACACTGGCCGCCGCGCAGCCGTTCAGCCGAAGGGTGAACGGCGGGGGAGCGCCGGGCCCTGCCCGGCGAGCGCGAAGCGCGGCCGTCGCCGATGCTCTACCATAGCCACCCCCTTTCCGGTCCCGCCCGCATGAGCAAGAACAGCCAGTGGATCGTCGGCGTCAACGCCGTCGCCTCCTCCATCGAGAACGACGCCGAGAACGTCCGCGAAGTGCTGGTCGAGGCCGGTGCGAAGAATCCACGCCTGACCGAAATCGAAGAGAACGCGCGCCGCAAGGGCATCGATGTCCGCCGGGTCACCGCGCAGGCGCTGGACGGCGTTGGCGGTGCGGTCCGCCACCAGGGCGTGGCCGCGCGCTATGCCGCCGCACGCACCTACAGCGAGAATGAACTGGAAGGCCTGGTCACTGCCGCTGAAGGCAGGGCGCTGCTGCTGGTGCTGGATGAGGTGCAGGACCCGCACAACCTGGGGGCCTGCCTGCGTTCGGCCGCGGCGGCCGGTGCCACTGCGGTGATCATTCCCAAGGACAAGTCGGCGACGGTGAATGCCACCGTGCGCAAGACCTCGGCCGGCGCCGCCGACCGTATCCCGGTGGTGGCCGTGACCAACCTGTCGCGCTGCCTGAAGGATCTGCAGAAGCAGGGCGTGTGGATCTACGGCCTGGCCGGTGAAGCGACCGCGTCGCTGTACGATCTGGACCTGAAGGGCAACATCGCCCTGGTGCTGGGCGGTGAAGCCGACGGCCTGCGCCGCCTGACCCGCGAGAACTGCGATGGACTGGTCAAGATCCCGATGCCGGGCGAGATCGAGAGCCTGAACGTATCGGTCGCCGCGGGCGTCAGCCTGTTCGAGGCCGTGCGCCAGCGCGGCTGATCGTCCCGTGGTAGCGCCGGGCCATGCCCGGCGGATCCGGTCCGACCACGCTCATGGCGTGCCGCGCTCCACGCCGCCGGGCATGGCCCGGCGCTACCCCGCGCTGCCGCCCAGCGCCTTGAACAGCGTCACATCGTTGGTCAACTGGCTCTGCCGGACGCGGGCCAGTGACAACTCCGCATCGCGCCGGGTCTGCTGGGCTTCCAGCCAGGTCCGCAGGTCGGTGGCACCCACGCGGTAGCGCACTTCCTGCATGCGTTCCACTTCCACCGCCTCGTCATACGAGGCCTGCGACGCCGCCACCTGGCGCGCCAGCTGCTCGCGTGCCGACAGCGCGTTGTCCACTTCCGACAGGGCGGTGTACAGCGTTTTGCGGAAACCGGTCGCGGCGATCTGGTAGTCGGTACCGGCCACGTCGGTATCCAGCTGTGCGCGCTGCAGGTTGAGGAAGGGCAGGGACAGGCCGGCACCGAGCGTGGCCACCGGATTGCGCAGGACATCGCCCAGCGAGGTCGCGCTGGAACCGAGGCTGCCGGTCAGGCTCAACGCCGGGTAGTACTGGGTGGCGGTGACCCTGATCGTCTTCAGGCTGTTGCGCAGCCGCAGCTCGGCCGCGCGCAGGTCGGGACGGCGAGCGAGCAGGTCCGCCGGCAGGCCTTCAGCGATGGCAGGGCTGCGTGCCTGCAGCAGGTTCTGCGGCTCGTCCTGTTGGGGCCACGGGGTGCCGTCGAGCAGCACGGTCAGCGCATTGCGCACTTCCACGCGCTGCTGTTCCAGCGCGCTCTGCGCAGCGCGCTGCGACTGCAGGTTCTGCAGGGCCTGGCGTACTTCCAGGCGCGAAACCGCACCGGCGTCGAAACGGGCCTGGACCAGTTCGCGGGTGCGTTCCAGCCGCTCCAGGTTGGCCTGGCCGGTGCTGATCGACTGGTTGAGGTACGCCAACGCCCAGTACTGGCTGACGGCATCGCCGATCACCAGCAGGGCGGTGTTCTGTCGATCTTCCTCGGTGGCTTCAGCCTCCCAGCGTGCGATGTCGCGCTGGGTCCTCAGCCGGCCCCACAGATCGACTTCCCAGGCCAGCGAAACGCCGGTGGAATAGCTGCGGCGCCAGTCGTCGGCCTGGTCGGTGGCACGGCTGCCGCTGCCACTGACGCCCGACGAGGACGGCTGTGGCCAAAGCGCGTTGCTGGCCAGCCCGGCCTGCAGGCGGGAACGCTGCACGGCCAGGCCGGCGGCGGCAAGGTCACTGTTGGCGGCCAGCGCCCGGGCTACCAGCCGGTCCAGACGTTCATCGCCGAAACCGCTCCACCAGACATCCTCGCGGATGTCACGGGCAGGCGTATCCAGGCTGCTGCGCGGAGCGTCCACCGGTGCGTTGCGTGCGGCATCGCCACGCCCATAGGTAGCAGCCACGTCGGGATCGGCAACCGGATAACGGCCGACCGAGGCACAGCCGGACAGGGCAATCAGTACGGCGCCGGCCAGCAGCAGGCGCGAGGGAGCAGGAAAGGGGAGCATGGGCATCGTCTTCATTCGCGGGCCAGGGCCTCCACCGGGTCAAGCTGCGCGGCATTGCGCGCGGGAAGGAAGCCGAAGCCCACGCCGATCAGGGTGGAGCAGGCAAATGCGGCGATGATCGAAGCGGTGGAGAACAGCACCTGGAAGTCGCTGGCGAAGCGTCCGATCATCGAGCCCAGCAGCAGCGCCAGGCCGACGCCGAGCAGGCCGCCGAGCAGGCAGACCAGCACCGCCTCGATCAGGAACTGCTGGCGGATGTCACTCTGCCGCGCACCCACGGCCATGCGCACACCGATCTCGCGGGTCCGCTCGGTGACCGAGACCAGCATGATGTTCATCACGCCGATGCCACCGACCAGCAGTGCGATGGCGGCGATCGCGCCGATCAGCAGGGTCATCGTGCGCGTGGTCTGCTCGATGGTCTCGCGGATTTCGGCGCTGTTGCTGAGGAAGAAATCCTCGGTACCATGGCGCATCGTCAGCAGGCGGGTGATTGCCTCCTGCGCGGCGTCCATCGGCGTGGCGTCATCCACGCGCACGGTGATGCTGGAGACGTGACTCTGGCCCAGCATGCGTGACATCACGGTCGTGTACGGCACCCAGACGCTGAGACTGGTGCTGCCACCAAAACCGAAGCTCTGCCGCTTGGCGACACCGACCACCCGCACCGGCACGTTGCCGAGCAGGATGACCTGGCCGACTGGATCGACGCCGGGGAAGAACTGGGTCTGCGTGTTCTCGTCGATGATCGCGACCTGGGCCAGCCCTCGCACCGCATCGGCATCGAAGAAGCTGCCACTGAGCAGGGTCACGCCCTTGACCCGGAAGAACTGCTCGCCAACGCCGCTGACCTGGGCGGTGGAGGATTGGTTGCGGTAACGCGCGGTGACCGAGGTCGACACGCTGGGCGTGGCGCTGTCCACGTAGCTCTGCCGTGAGAGCGCATCGGCATCGCTGGCCTTGAGCGTCTGCACACGTGCAGAGCGCATGTCGCCGAAACCGCGGCCGGGATACACATCGATGGTGTTGGTGCCCAGCGCGCTGATGTTCTGCAGGATCTGCTGCTGCGAGCCGTTGCCAAGCGCGACCACCGAGACCACCGAAGCAATGCCGATGATGATGCCGAGCATGGTCAGGAACGTGCGCAGGCGATGCGCGTTCATCGCCAGCAGGGCCATGCGGAACGCTTCGGTGAAGCGGTCGCGCGCTGCGCGCCAGCTGTTGCCGTGGGCAACACCGGTGCTGGCCTGGCGTCGCGCGCGGTAGGACGGCGCATCAGGATTGGCGCGGTCGGCGATGATCTCGCCATCGCGGATCTCGATGATGCGCTGGGCATGCTCGGCCACGCTCATGTCGTGGGTGACGATGATGATGGTATGTCCCTCGGCATGCAGCTCGCCCAGGATCGCCATCACCTCCTCGCCGGATTTCGTATCCAGGGCACCGGTGGGCTCATCGGCCAGGATCACCTCCCCGCCGTTCATCAGTGCACGCGCGATCGACACGCGCTGCTGCTGGCCACCGGACAGCTGGCCCGGCTTGTGATGCATGCGGTCGCCCAGGCCGAGCCGTTGCAGCAGCTGCTCGGCCCGCGCGTTGCGTACCGGGCCGGGGCTGCCCGCGTATACCGCCGGCACTTCCACGTTGCCGCGTGCATCCAGGTCACCGAGCAGGTGGTAGCGCTGGAAGATGAAGCCGAAATGCCCGCGCCGCAGTTCGGCCAGCTCGTCCGGCTGCATCCGGCCGGTTTCGCGGCCGGCTACCTGGTAGCTGCCCCGGGTGGGGCGATCCAGGCAGCCGAGGATGTTCATCAGGGTGGACTTGCCCGAACCGGACTGGCCGACGATGGCGACCATTTCGCCGGCGTGGATGTCCAGATTGACGTCGCGCAGCACGGCAATGACGTCGTCGCCGGCCGGGAACTCGCGTCGCAGGTCACGCAGGCGCAGCAGCGGCGCCGTCGTGCTCATCGGCGCGGGCCCATGCCCGGGCCGCCGACGCGCATCTGCATGCCACCCCGGTTGCCGCTGCCCGCAGACGCCGCTGCGGCGCTGGCCTCGCCGACCACCACGCGTTCGCCCTCCTGCAGGCCTGAGAGGATTTCAGCCGATGCACCGTTGTTGATGCCGACCTTGACCTTGCGCGGTTGCGGCTGGCCCCGATCATCCACCACCCGTACCACGCGCTCGCCATCGCGGGTCTTCGGCCCCAGTGCCACCGCCGGTACCATCAGCACGCCCTTGGCCTGCTTGAGCAGGACCGAGACCTGCGCGGTCATGTCGATGCGCAGGGTGCCGTCCGGGTTCTCCACGTCGAACAGGGCGTTGTAGTACACCGCGCTGCTGGAGCTGGAACTGGAAGAACTGCTGGAGCTGGACGAGCTTTCATTGGCGATCGATGCCGGTGCCGGATTGATCTGCCGCAGCGTGGCGTGATACTTCCGGTCCGGGTCGCCCAGCGTGGTGAAGTACACCGGCATGCCGGCCTTGATCTTCACAACGTCCGCCTCGGACACCTCGGCATTGACCGTCACCACGTCCAGGCGCGCCAGCATGACGATGGTCGGCGCGGTCTGGTTGGCGTTCACCGTGCGGCCCTCCTCGGCCACCACGGCGACCACGGTGCCGTCCATCGGCGCGGTGATCCGGGTGTAGGCCAGGTTGGCCCGGGCGGTGCCCAGCTCGGTTTCGCGACCCTTGATCTGTGCCTCGTAGGACTGCAGCTGGGCGCGTGCGGTTTTCAGCTGTGCTTCGGCGGCATCGTACTCCTGGCGGGAGGTGGCCTCGGCGGCCAGCATCTGCTGCTGGCGTGCGAATTCCAGCTCGGCCTGGCGCAGTGTCGCCTGCTGCACCGCCCGCTGCGCGATCACCTGGTCCAGCGAGGCCTGTGCGTTGAGCACCTGGTTCTGCTGGGTGGTGGCGTCGATCTCGGCGATCAGGTCGCCTTCCTTCACCGTATCGCCCAGCTGCACCTTCAGCGATTTGATCTGGCCGGAGGCCTGCGCACCTACGCTGACCAGCTTGTAGGCGTCGATCACGCCGGTCGCCTCGACGGTCTGTTCGATGTCGCCACGGCCTACGGGGGTGGTGGCCAGGGCCGGAGCGGCCGGCTTGCGCAGCAGCCACCAGGCGGCCACGGCAGCGATCAGGACGAGCAGGGCGGCCAGCATCAGGCGGCCCCGGCGGGTTGCGGGCAACAGGCGGCGGATCACGTGGTGGCTTCACTCTCGGTGCCGCGATGGCGGCGATGGTGGGCATTGTGAAGACCGGGCGATCAACCGCTCAATCCTCAGGTTGTGTCTGTGTGTAACACTGTCGGCGAAAGCGCGTATCGACAGGTATCCGGCCCGCGGGTGGATACAGTGGTACGCATTGGCCAGGATGCGGTTCAGCTCCCGACACGGGATGATCCGCGACATGGAGACTGAAAACCCGATGCATCGACTGCTGATCGTCGACGACGACAACGACATCCGCACCCTGCTGGCCGAGCAGCTCGGCCGCGCCGGCTACCAGGTCAGCACGGCGGCCGACGGCACCAGCATGCGCCAGCTGCTGGAGCGCGAGCACGTGGACCTGATCGTGCTCGACCTCAACCTGCCGCGCGAGGATGGCCTGACCCTGTGCCGTGACCTGCGCGCACGCTCGAACACGCCGGTGATCATGCTGACCGCCCGCGCGGAACCGATCGATCGGGTGCTGGGCCTGGAAATGGGCGCCGATGACTATCTGGCCAAGCCGTTCGAGCCGCGCGAGCTGCTGGCGCGCATCCGCAACGTGCTGCGCCGTACCGAAGCCCTGCCGGCCAATCTGGAGCCACTGGCGGTGCGCCGTGCACGATTCTCGCGCTGGGTGTTCGATCTGGAGCACCGCCACCTGGTCGATCCGGATGGGCGCGTGGTGGTGCTGTCCGGCGCGGAGTTCCGCCTGCTGCGGGTGTTCATCGCCCATGCCAACAAGGTCCTGTCGCGCGAGCAGCTGGTCGCGCTCAGCAGCGGCCGCAACTATGAGGCGCAGGATCGCGCGATCGACCTGCAGGTCAGCCGCCTGCGCAACAAGCTGGGTGACGATGGCGGTCCCGACGGGCTGATCAAGACCGTGCGCAACGAAGGCTATGTCCTCGCCTCGGCCGTCAACCTGGAATAAGCCGCGATGAATCGCCTGCGCCACTTTCTGTCCTCGATGGTCGGGCGGCTGTTCGTGATCCTGCTGCTGGGCATGTCGGTGGCGGCGATCGGCGCGACCATGCTGGCCACCTCCAAACGGCAGCAGGAGTTCGAGCGGCAGAACCTCAACCGCATCGCCGATCGCCTGCAGGGCTACGTCAACCTGCTCGACGGCAATCCCGAGCTGCGCGAGCGCCTGCTGGAAGTGGGCGGGCCGAGCGTTCGCGCGCTGCAGCCCGGTGCGCGCCTGGGACGTGCCGATGCTGCGCTGATGGAAGTGCTGGAGGACCGCCCGGGGCCGGTCGCGCGGGCGCAGGTGCACTTCACTTCGTTCCGCTCCTGCATTCCCAGGCTGCAGGAACTGCTGCCACCGCCGCCGCCCGGCCACCGCAAGCATCCGCGCGAGCGCGATCCGGCGTTCATCCCGCCCAAATGCCGCGCGGTGGACGTCACCCTCAACGACGGTACATTGCTGAAGCTGGCACTGGATTCCCCCGCGGTGGCCCACAACGGCATCCTGGCCGTGGACCCGCTGTTCCTGACCCTGCTCGTGTTGGCCATCGCGGTACTGGCCTACATCGTGGCCCGCATGGCCAGCGCACCGTTGCAGGAGCTGGCCGCCGCCGCCGAGGATCTTGGCGACGACCTGCAGCGCGATCCGCTGCCGCTGCGTGGCCCGCGTGAAGTACAGCGCGCCGCCGAGGCCTTCAATGCCATGCAGCACCGCCTGCAGCGCCACCTGGCCGAGCGTACGCAGATGCTGGCGGCGATCACCCACGATCTGCAGACACCGCTGACCCGCCTGCGCCTGCGGCTGGAGAACGTGACCGATGAGGCGCTGCGCGAGCGCCTGATCGGCGATCTGGCTGCGATGCAGGCACTGGTCCGCGAAGGCCTGGAACTGGCCCGAAGTGCCGAGAGTGCCGAGCAGCGCGCTGCACTGGACCTGGATTCGCTGCTGGAGAGCATCGTCGAGGACACCGCAGAAGGTGGGGCCGATGTCGTCTTCGAGGGCAGGAGCGATGCGGTGCTGATGCTGCGGCCACTGGCGATGCACCGCCTGTTCTCGAACCTGGTGGACAACGCGGTGATGTACGGCCAGCGCGTGCGGGTGCGCATCGAGCGGGGCGGCGGCAGCATCACCGTGGTGGTGGCCGATGATGGCCCCGGCCTGGCCGACGACCAGCTGGAAGCCGTGTTCGACCCGTTCGTGCGCGTGGAGACCTCGCGCTCGCGCGAAACCGGCGGGGCCGGGCTGGGCCTGACCATTGCGCGCGCGCTGGCCGAGAAGGACGGCGCGCGGCTGTGGCTGCGCAACCGTGCCGAGGGCGGACTGGAAGCCGTGGTGCAGTGGCCGGCCAGTGCACAGGTGGTGGCGCCGGGCCGGGCAGGCTGAGCTGACGCGGTGGGGGCTGCGTTCCGGCAGGCCCCACCCAAAACTGACGCGATAGCCCTGCCTGCAGCACGATAGGGCGAATGCGTCACCCACGGTAATTGCCTGCGCTGCAAGGCGTTTTACAGGCAGTCGAGGCAATTGCGTCAGCGTTGAATTGCCTGCGCTGCGTGCGGCCGGTCACCTGAAGCCATCGAAGTTCCTTGCGGATGGCAGATGGCACGGATGTGGATCGTGGTGGGCGACGCCACCACGGGCGGCGGGCGGGTGCTGACCGGATCGTCGAATACGGATATCGAAGGCAAGGCCGTCGCCTGCGTGGGCGACAAGGCAACGTGCCCGAAGCATGGCGGCGCGTTCGAGATCGTCACCGGTGACCCGACGCTGATCCTCGACGGCAAGCCGATCGCGCGCGAAGGCGATTCGCTGGCCTGTGGCTGCAGGCTGCTCGGAGGCACTCAGTCGCTGGTGTACGTGGTTGACGGCGGAGGCGGTGCGATGAGGCAAGGACGTGTAGAGGAGGTTCTTGTCCGATCGGCGGAAGATGGAACATTAGTGATGAGAAAAATCGGCGACACCGGTTCCTTGATCGGCCCGTGGGACGATGGCGCATGAGTGCGCAGCGTGACACCCGGATGCTGGAGCCGTACTTCACGGATTGGATCGATTATGACTCCGTGGAGGTGGCGCGTATTGATCATTCAATCGCGAATCGAGCCTATCCACCGAAGGGATGTGTTCTCGGCGCGTCGGATGTGTCCGGTCGCATCCTTCGTCGGTTGGTCATGCGATTCTCAAGGGGCGACGCTATTGTTTCGCTTCGTGATGACCTTAACCGGCTGCTTGTTTCGCGTGGGCAGCTTCTGCATCAGTGTGATCAATTGCCTTTGGAGGACCAGAACTATCGCGCACAGTTCGAGGATCTTCGTGAAGATCACTACGTCGATCACCTCTGGTGGCTGGCGATCGCGGTCAGCGCCGGTATGGGGTCGGCCTACCTTGCGAAGGCCCTCACGCTGATTGGGAATGCGGGAAAGGATCGACTCTTTGACGAAATCGCGATACTGCTGGTTGAAGACGAAAGAGTGCTGGGGAGGCAGGTGCTGTATCGCCAGTACAGCCCGCTCATGGCAATCGCCTCACCCTCGGACCGGCCCGGGCTCGTAAAGAAATTCCTGGACGGCTGGTATGCAGGCTGCCGCAACGTGTACTGGCACGAGAATCACCATGACGACGACAGCGGCTACATGGGCTACTGGGCCTTCGAGGCCGCGCTGGTCGTGATGCTGTTCGACATCGACGATGCGAGCTTCCGTGACCACGAGTACTACCCGGCCGATCTGGTGGCTTATTACAGGCGTCGTGCTGGCGACAGGACGTAGCTGTCCCTCCGCAGAGGCGCCAGGCGTGGGGTCTTCTGGTCCTGCCTGTGGTCACCGCCTGGGCTCGGGAAGGTGTACTGGACCACGCCCTTCCGCCAGAAATCCGTACCGCCTGCACGGCTGGATCAGAAAGCCCGCCGTTGCTGCCCGGAGAGGGGGGCACGGCTGGGCAGGCGCGGCGGGCTGGCGTTTGCCCTATCATTCGCGCATCTCCCCAGACGCCCCCCGATGAGCCAGCCTGTTCCCGTCGGCACGCCGCCCCGCGCTGCCAGGGCATATCCACCTGCCGCCCTGCCTGGCCGCAGTACCCGGCCGCCACTGCTGCGGTGATGGGCGGGCAGGGGGACGACGGGCGCTGGGTGGAGCGTCACGCGTGGGACTGGAGGGCGGTGCTGCGACACAGCCTCCTGTGGCTGCTGCTGGCTGCTGCATTGCCGTTGCATGCACAGAGCGGTGCACCGCCGCTGCGCGACTACGCCATCGATGTGTGGACCTCGCGCAACGGCCTGCCGCACAACTCGCTGCGCGACATCGCGCAGACGCCGGAAGGCCATCTCTGGTTTGCCACCTGGGAAGGCCTGGTGCGCTACAACGGCCTGGATTTCACCGTGTTCGACCGCAGCACGCGGCCCGGGCTGCGCGACAATGGTATCGGCGCGTTGTTCGTCGACCGTCAGGGCGGGCTGTGGATCAGCGACTCGCGCGGCAATGTCAGCCGGCGTGGCAGTGATGGCCAGTGGCGTGTGTGGGAGCACCAGCCCGATACCCCGCAGGTACTGATCCAGTCGATGCAGATGGACAGCCAGGGGCGCCTGTGGCTGCTCTACGAAGGCAAGGGCCTGGGTTATCTCGCGCCGGACAGAGGCTTTGTCTACCAGGCGCCGGCTGCCGATCTGCCGATGGCGATGAGCTTCACCAAACTGGTGGTGGATGCGCAGGATCGGGTCTGGGTCGGCACGCTCGATGGCCTGGTACTGCGTGACAACGATGGCGTGCTGAAGCGCGCGCCCGCCGCCTGGGGGCTGGGCGCGGGCAGTGGCCTGTCCTGGCCGTACCGGGCGCCGGACGGTGCGCTGTGGATCGTGGCGGGCGAGCGCCTGTACCGGGTCGAGGATGACCGGCTGGTGCTGGTGCACCGGCTGCCGGGCCAGCTGCACCTGACTTCGATGCTGCAGGACCGCCACGGTGATCTCTGGCTGGGCACCGAGAACCAGGGGCTGCTGCGGATTTCCTCGCATGGACTGGAGCGGCTGCCTGCGGGCCTGAGCCTGCCGGGCGGGCGCGTGGTGAGCCTGCGCGAGGATGACGAGGGCAGCATCTGGGTGGGGGCCAACGGCGGCCTGTACCGCCTGCGCGAGACCCTGTTCAGCAGCTACACCGAGCGCGATGGGCTCAGCGGCGATTACGTGCGCACCGTGCTGGAAGATCGTGACCGCCAGCTGTGGGTGGGCAGTGCCAGTGGCCTGGATCGACAGAATGCCGATGGCCGTTTCCAGGCCATGCCGCTGCACAACCGCGGTGGCAAGGCGCCGTCGGTGCTGAGCCTGGCGCAGGGGCCGGACGGCGATCTCTGGGTGGGAACCTTCGGTGACGGCGTCTACCGCCTGTCCCGGGACGGCCGCCTGCGCCACAACTACGCCGCCGACGATGGCATGCCGGGTGGCAACATCCGCGCGATCAGCGTGGATTCGAGCGGGGCGGTCTGGGCCGGAACGCAGAAGGGAGTGGTGCGCATCGACGGCGACCGTGTGCAGGTGTCGCCGGTGGCGGGCATGCCGACCGGGCTGATCACAGCGCTGGAACACGATCACCAGGGCAACCTGTGGATCGGCACGATCGAGGGCATCCGCGTGCTGCGCGGCAACCGTGTGCAGGCGATCGATCTGGCGCCGCTGGGGGGCGGACGCAGTGTGTTCGGCTTCCACCAGCTGGGTGACGCGATGTGGATCAGCAGTGATCGTGGCCTGTACCGCTGGCAGGGCGGGCGGCTGGCCCGCGTCGGCCTGGAGCAGGGCATGCCGGTCGACGCGGTGTTCCAGCTGGTGCCCGACCGGCTGGGCAACGTATGGATCAGCAGCAACCGTGGCGTGCTGCGCACCGACATGGCGACTCTCAATGCCGTGGCCGACGGCCGCGCGCCGCGGGTGAGCGTGGAGCGCTACAACGAGATCGACGGCATGGCCAATGCACAGGCCAACGGCAGCTCCGGCCCCTCGGCGATCCTGCGCCAGGATGGCACCTTCTGGGTGGTCACCGCGGGCGGCCTGAGTACGGTCGATCCGCAGCGCCTGCAGCGCTTCCGCGAACGGCGGGCACCGCCAGCGGCGATCGAGAACGTACAGGTGGACGGCGCGCCGGTGCACTGGGAGGGCGCCGAACGCAATCTGATTCCCGGTGGTCGTCGCCTCGCGGTGAGCTATGTCGGCCTGAGCTACCTGATGTCGGACCGGATCCGCTACCGCACGCGCCTGGATGGACTGGACAGCGGCTGGGTCGAGCGCGGTCCACAGCGCAGCGTGGAGTTCGTTGGCCTGCCACCGGGCGATTACACGCTGCACGTGGCCGCCGCGCACCCGAGTGGCGCCTGGGGCCAGCAGGAAGCCGTATGGAGCTTCAGCGTGGAGCCGTTCTGGTGGCAACGGCGCAGCGTGCAGGCGCTGGGCGGCATCCTGCTGCTGGCCGGGCTGGTGGCGCTGTACCGCTTCCTGCTGCAGCAGCTGAAGGCCAGCAACCTGCGTCTGGCTCGCCGCGTGGACGAGGCCACCTTCGACCTGCAGGCCCAGACCGTCCATCTGCAGGCGGTGAACCAGGAGAAGACCGAGCTGGCCGAACGCCTCGCACGGCAGGCCGAGGCGTTCGAGCGCCAGGCGCGGGAGGATGCGCTGACCGGATTGGCCAACCGCCGCGGCTTCGATGAAACCCTGGCGCGTGACTTCGCACGATCGCAGCGCAGCGGCCACCCGCTATGCCTGGTGGTGCTGGATATCGATCACTTCAAGGCTGTCAACGATCGCTACAGCCACAGTACCGGTGATGCGGTACTGGTCGAGGTGGCGCGGGTGATCGCCACGGCCTGTCGTGACTCGGACCTGCCTGCGCGCACGGGCGGCGAAGAATTCGCGCTGCTGCTCAACGACACCCGGCTGGAGGAAGCCGCGCAGCTGTGCGCGCGGTTGCGGGGGCTGTTCCATGACCACCCGGACTGGGCGGGCGTGGACGGGCTGAGGGTGACCTTCAGTGCGGGACTGGTCGAACTGGAGGCTGAAGACCGGACCCCGGCGCTGCTGTACCAGCGCGCCGACCGCGCGCTCTACCGTGCCAAGAGTGACGGGCGGGATCGCACGAGCATCGGTTGACGCGCCGGCGGTGCCGGCCCACGGTCGGCACCCACGCCTGCGCGGCGAGAGGGGCGCTGACGGTTACCGCGGCCAGGCGTTGGCGATCGTGCAGAACAGCCGTGCCGTCTGCTCGGTGTCGTACACCGCGCTATGCGCTTCGTTGGCATCCCAGCCCAGTCCCGCCGCATTGGCAGCACGTGCCAGCACCGTCTGCCCGTACGCGATGCCGGCCAGCGTCACCGTGTCGAACACGCTGAAGGGGTGGAACGGATTGCGCTTGTGCCCGGTACGGGCGACGGCGGCGTTGACGAAACCGAGGTCGAAATGCGCGTTGTGGCCGACCAGGATTGCGCGCTGACAGCCGTACTTCTTCATCGCGGCGCGAACCGGGGTGAAGATATGGTCCAGCGCGGCGCGCTCTTCCTTGGCCAGCCGGAACGGGTGATCCAGGATGATGCCGGTGACTTCCAGCGACTTCGGATCGATTTCCAGCCCTTCGGCCGGCACGACATGCGCGCTGGCGGTCTGCCCGGGGAAGAGCAGGCCGTTCTCGTCCATCTCGATCGGCACCGCCGCGATCTCCAGCAGCGCGTTGCGCTGGGCGTCGAAGCCGCCGGTCTCCACGTCCACCACCACCGGCAGGAAGCCACGGAAGCGTTGTGACATCGCACGCTGCGCCTGCGGTACTGCGGAAACGGGGGCGACGTCAGGTGCGGGGGTGGGGTCGGTCATGCGTGGATTCTAGCAGAGCGTTCCTGAGCGCCCGGTGCGCGCAGCCGGATGGGGCGTTGCGGGCGGCGCGCCAATCAGCGGCGTCGCGGACCGGCTCCCGCCCAGGTGCCCCCGCCAGCGCCATGCCGGGCCAGCAGTGCATCGACGCTCAGCCTGCCGGCGCCAGCGAACAGCAACGGCAGCAGCATCGCCATGAACAGCACGGGCAGTTTGAAGTTGCCGAAGCCCTGGTCGCTGATTGCATACCCCATGGCGAGGTCGCCCAGCGAGTGCCATTCCATCGGCCAGTGCACCGCATGGGTCGCCACCACGGTCAGCACCAGCAGGCTGGCAGCGGCAAAGCGGGTGCCGAAACCGACCAGCAGGCAGGCGGCACCCAGCAGTTCGAACCAGGTGGCCAGTTGCCAGTTCAGCGCGGCCGGCAAGTGGTCGAATGGAAACGGAAAGGCCTCCTGCAGGTCGGCAAACCAGTTCTGGCCGTGCAGTTTCTCGAGGCCGGATTCGAAGTACTCCCAGGCCAGCAGTACGCGCAGGCCCAGCGGGGCCAACCAGGGGGCGAGACGGTCCAGCTGGCCGCGCGCGGTGGCCAGGATCGGGTAGTTCATCGGGAATCTCCGGGAGTGGGCGTCAGGGAGGCGGCGTGATTGGGCCGATCACGCCGGCTTGCAGGAACTGTTGCAGCAGGGCGGCACCGGCCTCGTCCAACGCGTGCTCCTCCAGCCCGTGCGCCAGTGCCAGCTGCCGCAGGTAGGTGTTGCCATCGGCGCCGGGCTGCTCGCCGATGCGGGCCAGCAGATGCACCGCCAGTGGGCTGAGGCTGGCGAAACGCACCTCACCGTCGGCATCGCGCCGGACCAGTAGGCCGGTCGGCTCGGCCGGAGCCGTGCGCGGCGCATCGTCCGCGCCAAGCCGGTGGACCGGCCATTGATACAGCAAGGGCCAGGCCAGCGGCGAACGCTGCAGCGCGACCACCCGCGGATCGATCGCGCCGGCCACCGGCAGCGGCTCGGCCTGCAGCTGGTACAACGCCGTTTCCACCCACTCGTAGTGGGCCAGCTCGGCCAGCGCCGGATGCGGAAGCTGCGGCTGTGCCTGCAGCCACTGCACGAACTCGGCAGCCAGTTCGGTGAACAAGGGACTGCGGCAGCGATGCGTCGCGAAGTAGCTGCGCACCAGGGCATTCCAGCCCGGTTCACCGAGCAGGCGCACGCAGACCGGGAACCCGTTGCTCAACAGACCCAGCAGGTTGTTGAACAGCAGGCGCTGGTACACCGCTACGCGTCGCGGCTCCATGCCGGCCGGCGCGGCCACGGTGTCCGGGTCGCGCAGATGGGCGGTGAACGCGTGCTGCTGCGCACGCAGCCGCTCCGGCGCGTCAGCCATGCGTGCTGCCTCCGGCTGGGTCGGCCTGCAGGCGGCGGATGGTCTGCAGCTCGCTCTGGAGCTCGGCGTATGGGGGGAAGTTGAAGTCGCGTTCGAGCAGGGTGGGGCGGGGGCCGATGCGCGCATAGGTACGTGCAAGCAGCTCCCAGACCGGATCGATCACGGCGCTGCCATGGGTGTCGATCTTCAGGTCCGGCGCTTCATCCAGGTGCCCGGCCACGTGCAGGCAGACGATGCGCTGTGCCGGCAGGCCGGCGATGAACGTGTCGGCGTCGTAGCCATGGTTGCAGGCGTTGACGTAGACGTTGTTGACGTCCAGCAGCAGGTCGCAGTCCGCTTCGGCAAGCACCGCGTTGGTGAAGGACAGTTCGTCCATGGACGGTTCCGGTGCCAGGTAGTAGGACACGTTCTCCACCGCGATGCGCCGGCCGAGCAGGTCCTGCACACGGGCAATGCGCGCGGCGGTATGGCGTACAGCTTCATCGGTGAACGGAATCGGCAGCAGGTCGTACAGATGGCCGTCGTCGCTGCAGTAGCTCAGGTGCTCGCTGTAGAGCGGCACGCGGTGCTCGTCCAGGAACCGGCCAACCTGTGCCAGCAGCTGCGTGTCCAGCGGTGCACTGCCGCCCAGCGACAGCGACAGGCCGTGGCAGCTCAGCGGATGCCGCGTCGCCAGTTCAGCCAGTGCATCGCCTGCCGGGCCGCCTACGTGGATCCAGTTTTCCGGCGCACATTCGAGGAAGTCGAAGTCGCCGGCCGGCGCCTCGCGCAGCGCCTGCAGCAGCGCGCGGCGCAGGCCCAACCCGGCGGCCGCCGCGGGAAGCGGCGACCGCCGGTGGACAGCGCTGGCGCGGACGTCAGTGCTTGCCACCGCACTTGCCTTCGCCGCACTTGCCTTCGGCCGCCTTCTTGTCGCCGGTGCTCTTGGCCTTGGCATCGGTGCCGGCGGCGGCCTTGCCCTTGTCGCCACCACACTTGCCTTCGGCGCTCTTGCCATCGGCGCCGCACTTGCCTTCGGCGTGCTTGGCGGCGTCGCCGGTACGCGCGTCGGCGGCCTTGGCATCGGTGGCCTTGGCGGCCTGGCCGGCCACCAGATAGCCCTGCGCCAGATCGCTCATGCTCAGAGCCGAGGCGCTGGCCGTCATGCCCAGGCCGGCGACAAGGGCGGTAGCGGTCAGCAGGGACAGGGTCTTGTTGGTACTGCTCATCGGTTGTGCTCCTGGGTGGTGTGGGCAGGTGCCCGGGTGGCCGGCAGGGGTGCCGGTGGAAGCGATCGTGCGCCGATCCTACTCAACGAATCCTCGCAGAGAACTCAAATTTTCGTGAGATTTTCCGCGCAGTCAGGGGGCGGGGCCTTGCCGGGCAGGCGCGGCGCCTTTGGAAATGCTGGAAGGCCCAAAAAGAAAGGCCGCTGTCGCGCGGACAGCGGCCACTCTGGAGTCGACTCCGGTGTTGCAGTGCAGCGTCAGGGCTGACCGGTGCTGGAGGTTTCGTCGCGCTTCTCGCGCGGCGGCAGCGGCTGCTCGCCATGCACGAGGAACCAGACGTTCTCGGCGATGTTGGTGGCGTGGTCGCCCACGCGTTCCAGATTCTTGGCCATGAACAGCAGGTGGGTGCACGGCGTGATGTTGCGCGGATCTTCCATCATGTAGGTCAGCAGTTCGCGGAACAGCGCGGTGTACTGCGCATCCAGGCGCGCGTCATCCTCGCGCAGGGCCAGCGCCGCCTCGGCATCATTGTCGCGGTAGGCCGCGATGGCGCGGCGCACCTGCTGTGCGGCCAGCCGGCCCAGGGCGCGCAGGCCCTGGATCTGCGGCAGCGGCGGCACCTTGCCCAGTGCGATCGAACGCTTGGCCACGTTGGCCGCGTAGTCGCCGATCCGCTCGATGTCGGCGGGGATGCGCAGGCCCGCAAGGATTTCGCGCAGGTCGCGCGCCATCGGGCCGCGCAGCGCAAGGCGCATCACGTCGTGGCTGATCTGCTGCTCCAGTGCATCGATCGCCTCATCGTTGGCGATGATGCGATGGGCGGCGTTCTCATCGCGCTTCTCGATCACGTCCATCGATGCTTCGAGCTGGGCGACGGCCATCTCGCCCATGCGCACGATTTCGGCCACCAGGCGCTGCTGCTCTTCGTCGTAGCTCTTGACGATGTGGTCGTTGGGAAGATTCATGGTTGTTCCGTCATGTAGAGCCGGGCCACGCCCGGCTGGCGTTGTCTGTGAAGAAGCCGCGGTCCGGTCAGCCGAAGCGACCGGTGATGTAGTCCTCGGTCTGCTGCTTGGACGGCTGCGAGAAGATCACTTCGGTGCGGTCATGTTCGATCAGGTCGCCCAGGTACATGAAGGCGGTGTAGTCCGATACGCGGGCGGCCTGCTGCATGTTGTGGGTGACGATGACGATGGTGTAATCGTTCTTGAGCTCTTCCACCAGCTGCTCGATGCGGCTGGTGGAGATCGGGTCCAGTGCCGAAGTCGGTTCGTCCAGCAGCAGCACGTCGGGGCGCAGGGCGACGGCGCGGGCGATGCACAGGCGCTGCTGCTGGCCACCGGAAAGACCCAGCGCGCTCTGGTTGAGCTTGTCCTTCACCTCGTCCCACAGCGCGCCCTGGCGCAGTGCCTGCTCGACGCGGTCGCTCATCTCACCCTTGGACAGCTTCTCGTGGTGGCGGATGCCGTAGGCCACGTTCTCGAAGATCGTCATCGGGAACGGCACCGGCTTCTGGAACACCATGCCCACTTTGCTGCGCAGCCGGTTCATCGGGAACTTCGGCGACAGGATGTTCTCGCCGTCCAGCAGCACTTCGCCGCGTGCTTCCAGCTTCGGGTACAGCGCGTAGATGCGGTTGAAGATGCGAAGCAGGGTCGACTTGCCGCAACCGGAGGGGCCGATCAGCGCGGTGACGCGCTTTTCCGGGATCTCCAGGTTGATGCCCTTCAGGGCGTGGAACTTGTCGTAGTAGAAGTCCAGGCCACGCGCAGCGAGCTTGACCGGAGCCGGGGTATGCAGGTTCTCGTGCGAGGCCGGCACGGCGATGCGCTGCATCGGCACGGCATTGGAAAGATCGTTCATGGTGGTTTCCACGGAAAGGTCAGTCATGGGAGATGCGGTTGCGCAGCAGGAGGCCGCGGGCGGCGAGGCTGACCAGCAACACGAAGACGGTCAGCACCAGGGCACCGGCCCAGGCCAGCACCTGCCAGGATTCGTACGGGCTGCCGGCGAACTGGTTCATCACCACCGGCACCGAGGCCATCGGCTGGAACACGTTGCTGTTCCAGTACTGGTTGCCGAAGGCAGTGAACAGCAGCGGTGCGGTCTCACCGGAGATGCGGGCCAGCGCCAGCAGGATGCCGGTGATGATGCCGGCCGAGGCGCTGCGGTAGAGCACCTGCACGATCACCTTCCATTGCGGGATGCCCAGCGACAGCGCCGCTTCGCGCATCTGCGAGGGCACCAGGCGCAGCATTTCGTCGGTGGTACGCACCACCACCGGCAGCACGATGAAGGCCAGCGACAGCGCGCCGGCGAAGGCGGAGAACTGGCCGCCGGTCTGCATCACGTACAGGGTGTAGACGAACAGGCCCAGCACGATCGACGGGGCCGACAGCAGGATGTCGTTGACGAAGCGGACCACGGTGCCGGCCTTGCGGGCATTGCCGTACTCGGCCAGCCAGGTGCCGGCCAGGACACCCAGCGGGGTGCCGATGCCGATCGCCAGCGCACACATCACCGCGCTGCCGAAGAAGGCGTTGGCCAGGCCGCCTTCCTGCATGGGCGGCGGTGTCATCTTGGTGAACAGGTCCAGGTTGATGCCGGCCAGGCCCTTCGCGGCCAGGGTGAACAGGATCCAGCCCAGGAAGAACAGACCGAACAGCGCGGTGGCGCAGGACAGCGCGATGGCGACGACATTGCCGATGCGGCGGCGCAGGTACAGCGAGTCAGCGGTGGTGGACATCAGTTGCCCTCCTTGCGGGCCAGGCGCATCAGCATCAGGCGGGCGATGGCGAGCACCACGAAGGTGACGATGAACAGGACGAAGCCAAGCAGCAGCAGCGCCGAGCGGTAGGTTTCAGTGGCCTCGCCGAAGTCGTTGGCGATCAGGGCGGCGATGGTGGTGCCCGGCTCCAGCAGCGACGGCGACAGGCGCACGCTGTTGCCGATCACGAAGGCCACGGCCATGGTCTCGCCCAGTGCCCGGCCAAGGCCGAGGAAGACGCCGCCGATCACCGCCGAACGGGTGTAGGGCAGCACGATGTCCCAGCTCACTTCCCACTTGGTCGACCCCAGCGCATAGGCCGATTCCTTCAGGCGGGTCGGTACGGTCAGGAACACCTCGCGCATGACCGAAGAGATGAACGGGATGACCATGATGGCCAGCACGAAGCCGGCGGTCAGCATGCCGATGCCCAGCGGCGGGCCCTGGAAGATCGGGCCGATGACGGGCCATTCGCCCAGCGTTTCGTTGAGGAACGGGGTGACGTACTCGGTCATCACCGGTACCAGCACGAACAGGCCCCACATGCCGTAGATGATGGAGGGAATGCCTGCGAGCAGTTCGATGGCGGTGCCGACCGGCCCCCGCAGCCAGCGTGGCGCCACTTCGGTCAGGAAGAAGGCGATGCCGAAGCTGACCGGCACGGCGATGACCATCGCGATCAGCGCGGTGACCAGGGTGCCGTAGATCGGGGCGAGCGCACCGAACTTGTTTTCGACCGGATTCCAGTCGGAAGAGAAGAAGAAGCTCAGGCCCTGCATCTGCAGGGCATGACGGCCGCCCCACAGCATCGACAGAGCCGCGCAGGCCAGGGCGATCAGGACGAAGATGACGGTGCCGACCAGCACCCATCGGAACAGTTTGTCGTTGCGGGCATCACGCGCGTCACGCGTGGACGGGGCGGCTACAGGCTGGGCGATGGCATTCATGGGGACGGCAGGGCCAGGAAGGGGCGGGGCGGCACGGCGTGGAAGACACGGTGCCCGCACGCGGCGGGCACCGTCGGGTCCATCACTTCAGTTCGGTCGCCCAGTAGGCCTCGATCTGCGTGACCAGTTCGGCCGGCAGCGGCACATAGTGCAGCTCGTTGGCCTGGGCCTGGCCGTTCTCGAAGGCCCACTTGAAGAAGGCCAGGGTGTCCTGGTTGCGCTTGGCATCCTTCGGCTGTTTCTGCATCAGCATGAAGTTGGTGGCGGTGATCGGCCACGCCTGTTCACCCGGAGCGTTGGTGATGACCAGATTGAAGTCCTTGGCGCTGGCCCAGTCGGCGCTGGCGGCCGCAGCGGCGAAGGTCTCCGCGCTCGGCTGCACCCAGGTGCCGGCGGCATTCTGCAGCGAGGTGTACGGCATGGCGTTCTGCAGCGCGTAGGCCAGTTCGACGTAGCCGATCGAGCCCTTGATCTGCTTGACGTACGAGGCGACGCCTTCGTTGCCCTTGCCGCCCACACCGTCCGGCCACTGCACCGAGGTGCCTTCGCCGACCTTGCTCTTCCACTCCGGGCTGACCTTGGACAGGTAGTTGGAGAAGTTGAAGGTGGTGCCCGAGCCGTCCGAACGGTGGACGATGGTGATCTTGCCGTCCGGCAGGGTCACGCCAGGGTTGGCAGCGACAATCGCCGGGTCGTTCCAGGTCTTGACCTTGCCGAGGAAGATGTCGGCCAGCAGGGCGCCGCTCAGGCGCAGCTTGCCAGCTTCCAGACCTTCGATGTTGACGACCGGCACCACGCCGCCGATGGCCGACGGGAACTGGGCCAGGCCGGCCTGCGCCAGCTCCTCGCTGCTCAGCGGCTTGTCGGACGAGCCGAAGTCGACCGTGCCGGCCTTGATCTGGGCGATGCCGCCGCCGGAACCGATGGACTGGTAGTTGATCTTGGCGCCGGTGCTGGCGTTGTAGTCGGCCGACCACTTCGACACCAGCGGGAAGATGAAGGACGCGCCGGCGCCGGAGACTTCGGCGGTCACCTTCGCACCGGCGGCAGCCGGGGCAGCGGCACCGTCGGCGGCCGGCTGCTGCGCGGCCTGCTTGTCGCCACCGCAGGCCGACAGGCCCAGGGCGATGGCCAGGGAAAGGGCGGCGAGGCCGGCCGAGTGCAGTTTCATGGTCACTCCATAGCGGGGAAGAGCCGACGGCGTCGGCGGATGCGGCTATGAAATGATGTTTTTGTTACAGCCGTATGACGTCCATGACAGAGGTGTCCTGGATCACGTTCCGACAAGGGTTTCACAGGGTCGTCGCCCACTGCGGACACCCCCGGAGACCGCCGCGGCCGCCCGATCTGCGCACCGGCAGGGTTGCCGGGCCGGTGCAGGATCGCGCCCCGCGCCCCGCTGCGACGGCAGGCCGGACCCCGCAAACGAGAAGAGCGCGAGATCCCGAGGATCTCGCGCCCGGTGGGGCCGGCGGGGGAGAGAGGACCCGCCGGCCCCGCTCCTGCGGGGGAGGTCTTGCTCAGTACTTCAGGTTCTGGGTCCAGTAGGTCTCGATCTGGCGGACCAGGGTGTCCGGCAGCGGCACGTAATCAAGCTGCTTGGCCTGCTGGTCGCCGTTCCTGTAGATCCAGCGGAAGAACTCCTGCGTGGCCTTGGCACCGGCGACGTTCTTCGGCTGCTTGCGGACCAGGATGAAGTTGGTGGCGGTGATCGGCCACGCATCGGCACCCGGGGCATTGGTCATCACCAGGTAGAAGTCACGGGCATTGGCCCAGTCGGCGCTGGCGGCGGCGGCCGAGAACGAGGCGTCCGACGGCTGCACGATCTTGCCCGCGGCGTTCTTCATTGCCGCGTACGACATCTTGTTCTGCAGCGCATAGGACAGCTCGACGTAGCCGATGCCACCCTTGATCTGCTTGACGTAGGCGGCCACGCCTTCGTTGCCCTTGCCACCGATGCCCGCCGGCCACTGCACCGAGGTGCCTTCACCGACCTTGCTCTTCCACTCCGGGCTGACCTTGGACAGGTAGTTGACGAAGTTGAAGGTGGTGCCCGAACCGTCGGAGCGGTGCACGATGGTGATCTTGCCGCTGGGCAGGGTCAGGCCCGGGTTCAGTGCAGCGATGGCCGGATCGTTCCAGGTGGTGATCTTGCCCAGGAAGATGTTGGCCAGGGTCGGGCCATCGAGCTTCAGCGCGCCCGGCGCGACGCCGGCGACGTTGATCACCGGCACCACGCCGCCGATCACCGACGGGAACTGGGCCAGGCCGGCGGCAGCCAGTTCTTCCGGCTTCAGCGGCGCGTCGGAGGAACCAAAATCGACGGTCGCTGCCTTGATCTGGGCAATACCGCCGCCGGAACCGATCGACTGGTAGTTGACCTTCTTGCCGGTGGCGGTGCTGTAGTCCGCCGACCACTTGGACATCACCGGGTAGATGAAGGAGGCGCCCGCGCCGGTGACATCGGCAGCATTGGCGGCGAACACGGACGACGCGGCCAGGATGGCGACAGCGGCGCGCGACTTGAAGGCGTGGATCACGGGAGAGACTCCTGGGGTGGTCGAAGGGCGGTTGCCCAACGTATCGGTGCACATTCCATAACGATTCCGTGACACGGAAAGGTCTGTCATATGACGCCGGTGTGACATCGGATGAGGGGATCGCGCAGCGGTACAGGCGCTACCGCACGTGGCAAGGGCACGACCGCAGTCGTGCCCTTGCCGGTGCGTGATGCGATGACGCGGGGTCTTACCAGAAGAACTGCGCGCGGGCTTCCAGGATGTTCGGATCGTCGTTGACGAAGCCGCGGGCGCTGGAGCTGTACTTCTTGCTGTCGACCTTCACGTAGTTCAGCATCAGCTTGAAGTTCGAGCGCCAGTACCAGTTGGCGCCGACGGTCCACACATCCATCTTGCCGCCGAGCACGCCATCGACGATCGGCGGGCGACCGGCGACCGGGTTCGCGGCCAGGTTGCCGTCGTTGAGGTCCATGTGGTCGTAGCGCACGCCCAGCTGCCACTGGCCGCTGGCCGGGTTGTTCGGCAGGCCGGTGCCAGGCGTGCCGCCCTTGTAGCTCCAGGTCTCGCCGGTGACATTCCACAGGCCGCTGATGTAGTAGCCGTCGCTGGTGTAGTTGTCGTGGTCGTAGCGCTTGGCCTTGCTGGTGTAGTACTCGGCCTGGGCCTTGAACGGGCCCTGGAAGTACATGGCTTCGGCGCCGACGGTGCTGATTCGGTCGGTGTCGGTCAGGTTGCCGCTGTCGATCAGGCGGGCGGTGGCCAGGTCGGCGTTCGGACGCGCACGCACGCGCAGGGTGTCAGCGTCGGCGTCGTAGTCCACGTAGCTCAGGCCGAAGTGCAGGACCTGGCCCTTCTCGTTGATCGGAGCCCAGGTGCCACGCGCGCCATAGCCGCTGCCATGGGCCAGGTTGCGGGTCAGCTCGCGGCCGAAGGCGCTGGCGGTGACCGACCAGTTGTCCTGGCCGTAGCTGTAGGCGCCACCCAGGCGGCGGGCGATCGCGTAGGTATTGGTGACCGCGGCCTTGGAGATGAAGTCGTTGTTCTTGGTGCTGGACAGCTCTTCCAGGCTGTTGGGCTGCTTGAACTGGCCGACCTGGATGAAATGGTTGGCATTGCCCAGCAGCTTGTACTTCACGTTGGTGTCGAGGAACTTGTCCGCCTTGGCGTCGTAGCCGAGCACCCACTCCACGTTGCCCGGGCCCTTGCCCTTGAGCACCAGCTCGGCGCGGCGCAGCTCGAACTCGCTGTCCTTGCCGTTGCCGGCATCGCCACCATTGAGGTCCACGACGTCGTTGTGGAACCAGTTGCCGTCGGCCTGGACCAGGCCTTCGAAGGTGATTTCCGAACCGCCGATCACGTCGATGGCGACTTCAGCGTGGGCAGCCGGCACATAGAGCGCAGCGGCCACGGCCACCGTCAGGAGTTGGTGATGCAGTTTCATGGAGAGGAGCCTTGCAGGCAGGTGGGAAGATGCGCGCAGGCTAGAAGGTAAAGATTGCGTAAATGTGACAGTTTCCGCGCGCAGTCCGTCCGCCGCGACCCTTGCCACGACTGGGCCCGGCATTGATGCCGGGCCGATATGACGTGGGGATTGCGCTGTGATGGCATTTATCCGCAGGCGCTGCGGGGATGCTTCAGGGGGCCGGTGTCTTGTCCTTGAAGCGGCACAGATCGGCGATCACGCATCCCGGGCAGTCCGGCTTGCGTGCCTTGCAGACGTAGCGTCCGTGCAGAATCAACCAGTGATGTGCGTCAAGCAGGAATTCATCAGGAATCGCCTTGACCAGCCTGTCTTCCACTTCGCGCACGTTCTTTCCCGGCGCCAGTCCCGTGCGGTTCGCAACGCGGAAGATGTGCGTATCCACCGCCATCACGGGTTCGCCGAAGGCCGTGTTGAGCACGACGTTGGCGGTCTTGCGGCCGACACCCGGCAAGGCTTCCAGTGCCTCGCGATCGCGTGGCACTTCACCGCCATGTTTCTCCAGCAGGATCGCGCAGGTGGCGATCACGTTTTTCGCCTTGGCGTTGAACAGGCCGATGGTGGCGATGTATTTCTTCAGCCCGTCCTCGCCCAGCGCCAGGATCTGCGCGGGCGTGTTGGCAACGGGGAACAGGCGGCGCGTGGCTTTGTTGACGCCGACATCGGTGGCCTGCGCCGACAAGGCCACCGCCACCAGCAGTTCGAACGGCGAGCTGTATTCCAGCTCGGTCTTTGGATGCGGGTTGAGTTCGCGCAGGCGCGTGAACATTTCCACCACGTCGGCGCGCGGCATGCTGCTGCCACGCCGCGCCGGCGCGCGGGCGGCCTTCTTCGCGGTGGCCATCAGCGCTCCTTGCCGGTGGCGCGTGCCTTGGCACGGGCGAGGATGGCGGCAGCGGCGGCCGGCAGCGCAGGTTTCACGTCCGGCGCCGGGCGCGGCGTGCGACGCGCATCGCGTTCGGCGTCGCGGCGGGCCAGGCGCACCGCGCGGGCGCGGTAACGGTCACGTGCGGCCCACGCGCGCTGCAGCTGCTGCCGCGCCTGGCTGAGCACCTCCGGCAGTTCCGGGTGCCCGGGAACCTCGTGTGTGTCGCCTTCGTTGGCGACATAGTCCATCAGGCCAGCCTGCAGGGCACCATCAAGATCGTCTGCCTGGACCCGGGCGAACAGCAGCGCGGGGTTGGGTCGGGATGCCATGGGGTCAACGGTTCTGGAAGGCGGGGGGACGGCGTTGCAGGAAGGCACCGGTGCCTTCGCGCATGTCCTCGGTGGCGAACAGCAGGCCGAACTGCGCGCTTTCGTACTCCAGTCCCGCTTCCAGGCTGCACTCGCCGCCGATGTGGACCGCATCAAGCAGGGCGCGCAGCGCCAGGGGCGCCGAGCGTGCCAGCTGGCGGGCGATGTCCTGCACGCGGGTGTCCAGATCGGCCGCCGGCACCACCTCGTTGACGATGCCCAGCGCGAGCGCACGGGCGGCATCGATGGGCGCACCCAGCAGGCACAGTTCCAGGGTGGCGGCCCGGCCGCAGAGGCGCAGCAGGCGCTGGCTGCCGCCGAAGCCGGGGATCAGGCCGAGATTGATCTCCGGCTGGCCGAGCTTGGCCGAGTCAGCGGCAACGCGCAGATGGCAGGCCAGCGCCAGTTCCAGGCCGCCGCCCAGGGCAAAACCGTTGACGCGGGCGATGACCGGCTTGGGCATGCGTTCGATCTGACGCATCAGTCCTTGGCCGAGCAGGGAGAAATCACGTCCCTGAACCGCACTGAGTGTGTTCATCTCGGCGATGTCGGCGCCGGCGACGAAGGCCTTCTGGCCGGCACCGGTCAGCACCACCACACGCACCTCGGGGTCGGCCGCGGCGTCCCTGAACGCATCGGCCAGACCCTGCAGGGTCGCGGCATTGAGGGCATTGAGCTTGTCCGGGCGCTGGACGGTCACGGTGCGGATGGCGCCATCGTCGGTGACAGCGATCAGGTCATCGGCCACGGTGAAACTCCTGGAACGTTAAAAAAGAGTGATTTTGAACTCTGCCCGCGCAGACAGGTCATAGCCTGCGTGGTGAGTAGCGGTTACACGTTGTGGCCGTTATCCTAACCCGTCGCCTCAGGGCGGCGCAGAACGTCCCTGAGTTACCACCCCTGGAGAACTGTTTGATGAAGTTGCGTTCTATCGCGGTCGCCGTCGCGGCCCTGGCCCTGACGGGCAATGCCTTCGCCCAGGACGTCTCGTCCGAAAAGGGCAAGCTGAGCTACTACTTCGGTTACGACTACGGCAACAACCTGGCGGAGCTGACCGGTCGTGGTGAGCAGCTGGACATCAACTCGGTGGTGAAGGGTCTGCAGGACGCCTACGCCAAGAAGCAGCCGGCGATCACCGCCGAGCAGCTGAAGCCGGCCGTTGAAGCGTTCCAGAAGCGCGAGCAGGGTCGTGCCCAGGCCGCCAAGGCCGAGTACGAAAAGGCCGCTGCCGAAAACAAGACCAAGAGCGATCAGTTCATCGCGGCGAACAAGGCCAAGGCCGGCGTGCAGTCCCTGCCGAGCGGCGTCCAGTACCGCGTGATCGAAGCCGGCAAGGGTGCCAAGCCGACCCAGGCCAGCACCGTGCAGCTGGAAGTTGCCGGTCCGTTCCCGTACGGCCAGCGCCCGACCGAGGCCCGCCCGGCCCAGCAGATTCCGTCGATCAAGGTCAGCGAAGTCGAAATGAAGGCCATGCGTGAGACCCTGCTGCAGATGCCGGCGGGTTCGAAGTGGGAAGTCACCCTGCCGCCGGACCAGGCGTACGGTGCCGACCCGCGCACCCCGTTCCCGCCGAACGTGGCCGTGCAGTTCGAGATCAAGCTGGTCAGCGTCAAGTAAGCCTCCGCATCAACATCAACGCGCCGGTGATCCCACCGGCGCGTTTTTGTTTGCGCCGCGCGCGGCCGGCAGCATCGGGCCATGCTCGGCGAAGGCGCGCGGTGAAGGACCGCATGCCGCATCTTCAGCCCGCGCAAATTCAGCGCAATCGCGCTACTGTTGCAACGTGCAAACTACGGAAGACCCGGCGCGTGTTGTCGCAAGCCCCTGCATCGGAACGTGCAAGCTGGATGGCAACCGGCTGTGCCGCGGTTGCCGGCGGCACATCGACGAGATCACACGGTGGTCGTCGATGAGCGACAGCGAACGCAGCCACATCCTGCATCGCGTGCTGCCGCTGCGCGAGCAGCTGCAGCAATCGCTGCACGGCTCGCTGGCCGACCATGATCGCCTGTTGCGCGCATTGCATCCGCTGGCCGCCCCGCCCGCCGGTGACGGTTGGAACCGCAGTGAACTGATCGACCTGCTGCCGCCGGGTCCGCCGGTGGAAGCGGCGGTGTTGGCCGGCATCGTGCCGCGTGCCAGCGGTGCGCAGGTGATCCTGACCCGTCGCACTGAAACCCTGCGACAGCACGGCGGCCAGGTCGGCTTTCCCGGCGGCCGTACCGAGCCGGATGATCGCGATGCGCTGGCCGCAGCGCTGCGCGAAAGCCAGGAAGAAATCGCGCTGGCGCCTGCGCAGGTGCAGCCGCTGGGCTACCTCGATCCGTTCGTGACCATCACCGGTTACCGTGTCACCCCGGTGGTGGCGGTGGTCGATCCGGATTTCGTGCCCGTGCCGCAGCCCAGTGAAGTGGCCGAGGTGTTCGAGGTGCCACTGGATTACCTGATGGCGGCCGACAACCTGCGCCAGGTCGAAATCAACCATCGTGGCCGCATCCGTCATGTGCTCGAGTACGGCTGGCCTGGCCAGCGGATCTGGGGGGCGACGGCGGCCATTCTCTACAACCTGCGTCGCCGCCTGGAGCAAGTGCAATGAAGCCGATCGATCCGCCGTGGACCACCCTGGTCGATGTCGCCACCCTCGCCGCTGCACTGGGCGAGGACGTGCGCGTGGTCGACGCCCGTGCAACGGCGAGCACCGCCGTGCGTGTGGTCGATGCGCGCGCGTCGCTGGGCGATCCGCAGGCGGGCGAGGGCCAGTACCTGGCCGGTCATGTCCCCGGTGCGGTGTACGCCGACCTCAACCGTGATCTGTCCGACCTCACCCGTGCCGGCCACGGTCGCCACCCGCTGCCGGACAGCGACGCGTTCGCCGCACGGCTGGGTCGCTGGGGTATCGCCCCGGAGACCCAGGTCGTGGTCTACGACGGCAGCGATGGCAGCATGGCCGCCGCGCGCCTGTGGTGGCTGCTGCGCCTGATGGGCCACGCGCGGGTGGCGGTGCTCGATGGAGGCATTGCCGCCTGGCAGGCAGCGGGGCTGCCGCTGGCGACCGGTGCGGGCGAGGTTCCGGCCCGGCCGGCCTATCCGGGGCGCTTTGACACCACGCAGATCGCCAATGCCGACGAGATCACTGCACGGCTCAAGCATGCGCCGGGCTGGTTGCTGGACGCCCGCGCGGGAGAGCGCTTCCGCGGCGAGGTCGAACCGCTGGATCCGGTGGCCGGCCACGTGCCCGGCGCGGTCAACCGCCCGTTCGCATCCAATGTGCTCGATGGCCGCATGCGTGATTCGCAGGAGTTGCGTGCCGAGCTGCAGGGCATCATCGGCAATCGCGATCCGGAGCAGGTCGTACTGATGTGCGGTTCCGGCGTGACGGCGTGCCATCTGCTGCTGGCGATGGAAGCGGCGGGCCTGTCCGGGGCACGCATCTATGCCGATTCCTGGAGCGGCTGGGTGAGCGACAGCAGCCGACCGGTCGCCAGCGGTACCTGAGACAGAACCGGGGTCAGATCCGTTGTCCTGCGCAGAACGGATCTGCCCCCTTCAGGCGGCAGTCCTGCCGGTTACCCGATCGATTGCAGGGGCACCTTCGCCAGCACCCGTGCCCATGGGAACAACGGCCCCGGATCGCGCTTGCGGGCCACGCTCAACGTCGGATCGTCACTGGCCGGCACCTGTTCCCGGTCCAGCTGGTCATGGCCGGCGATCCGCTGCAGTGACGGGTAGCGCGCCACCAGGGCCAGCAGCAGCTGTTCCAGGGCCTGCAGCTGCGGCTCGGTGTACGGCTCGTCCATCGCCTGGTGACGGCTGTCGAACCAGTCGGGGTAGCGCCCGCTGTTGACCAGCTCGATGCCCAGCGTCCGTGCGTTCATGCCGCGGACGTGGTGGGCCACGCGCTCAGGGGCCACGTACTGCACGACGCTGCCGTCGCGGTCGATGTAGAAATGGCCGCTGTTGCCGGCCCCGCTGTCGTACAGCACCCGCTCGCCATAGGCACGGGCCGTGGCCAGGTCGGGCAGCTCGGTGCAGTGGATCACCACCATCTCCAGCGTGTCCGGCGCGCGCAGCGGCAGAAGGTCGTGATAGGGCAGGGGCTGCAGCAGCAGGCCGGGCAGGAGCGGGTTGGGCATGCGGCGATGCTAGCATTGCGCAATGAACCTGCATTCTCTTTCGTTGTCGGCGCGCGCCTGCGGAGCGTGCGCATGAGCCGCGGTCACTGCATCCTCTCCCATGGCTTCGAGAGCGGGCCGGAGGCCACCAAGGTCACGGCACTGGCCGAGGTCGCCCAGCGCCTGGGCTGGACCCATGAGCGGCCGGACTACACCGATCTGGACGCGATGAGCGAAGTGAGCCGCGTCGGTGACGTGCCGGGGCGTCTGCAGCGCCTGCTGGAACGCGCTGCACATGCGGCGGCACAAGGACCGCTGGTACTGGCCGGTTCCAGCCTGGGCGCCTACATCTCTGCGATCGCCTCGTTGCAGGTGCCGGTGGCGGGCCTGTTCCTGATGGTCCCGCCGACCACCATGGGGCCCATGCCGGCGCTGGACGCCGCAGCGGTCCCCACCACCGTGGTCCAGGCCTGGCACGATGATGTCGTGCCCGCCGCCGGGGTGATCGCCTGGGCGCAGGCGCGCTCGGCACAGCTGCTGCTGGTGGACGATGGGCACCGCCTCGAGCGGCACGTGGAGGCATCCGCACACGCCTTCGAGCGCCTGCTGCGCCAACTGTGAAGCCGGGGCGCACGGCGCGCCGGCCCGCATTGACTACAATGGCAGCCCCGCCGCCCCCGGCGCGGGCCTGCCGGCCGTTCCTGCGGCCCTCCTTTTCGACTGGCACGGCACCCCTGCCGCGCCCGACCACCTGCGAACCGATCCCGTGAAATTCTTCGTCTCCTGCGCCAAGGGCCTGGAATACCTGCTTGCCGATGAACTGTCGGCCCTGGGCCTGGACAAGGCCACTGCCACCATTGCCGGCGTCAATGCCGAGGGCGAGCTGGAGCAGGCGCTGCGGATCGTGATGTGGTCACGCCTGGCCAGCCGCGTGCTGTGGCCGATCGACGAGTTCGAATGCCCCGACGAGCAGGCGCTGTATGACGGCGTGCGTGCGCTGCCGTGGCATGAGCACATCAAGCCGGAGATGACCCTGGCGGTGGATGCGCATGTGTCCGGCGACAAGATCACCCACGCCCGCTTTGCCGCGCAGCGGATCAAGGACGCCATCGTCGACCGCATGCGCGATGAAGGCCTGGAGCGGCCGTCGGTCAACACCGATCTGCCGGATGTGCGCGTCAACCTGTCGCTGCGCAAGGGCCGTGCCTCGCTGTCGATCGACCTCGGCGGCGGCCCGCTGCACCGCCGTGGCTGGCGGGGTGCCGCGCACGAAGCACCGCTGAAGGAGAACCTGGCGGCCGCGTTGCTGCTGCGGGCGCAGTGGCCGCGCCTGCATGCCGCCGGTGGTGGCCTGCTGGACCCGATGTGCGGCAGCGGCACGTTGTTGATCGAAGGCGCGCTGATGGCGGCCGATGTTGCACCGGGACTGATGCGCCACGGCAGCCTGCCGCCGAGCCGCTGGCTGGGCTTCGACAAGGTGGCCTGGAAGGCGATCCAGAGCGAGGCGCGCGAGCGCGAGGCCACCGGCCTGGCCGCGCTGAAGCCGGTGATCCACGGCAGCGACATCGATCCGACGGCGATCGAAGCGGCACGCGAGAATGCCGAAGTGGCGGGCGTGGCCCACGCCATCCGCTTCACCCGCGCCGACGTGTCCGAGCTGACCTCGCCGGAGCAGGAGATCGGTGCGGTGGTCTGCAACCCGCCCTACGACGAGCGCCTGGCCGCCGATCCGGCGCTGTACCGCGCCCTGGGCAACGCGCTGCAGAAGGCGGTGCCGCAGTGGCGCGCCAGCCTGCTGTGCGGCAACGACGAGCTGGCCTTCGCCACGGGTCTTCGTGCGGCCAAGAAGTACCAGATGTTCAATGGCGCGCTGGAATGCGCGCTGATCGTCTGCGACCCGATCGCGGTGCCGGGGCGTGATCCCGCACAGCCGCGAGAGCTGAGCGAAGGTGCGCAGATGGTGGCCAACCGCCTGCGCAAGAACCTGAAGAAGTTCAAGAGCTGGCGCGCGCGCGAGGACATCACCTGCTTCCGCGCCTACGATGCGGACCTGCCGGAATACGCGGCGGCCATCGATGTCTACGAAGAGGACGGTGGCCAGCGCCGCACCTTCCTGCACGTGCAGGAATACGCTGCACCGGCCGCGATTCCCGAGAACGACGTGCGCCGCCGCCGCAACGAACTGCTGGCCGCCGCGCGTGAGGTATTCGGCGTGCCGCCCGAACAGGTATCGATGAAGTCACGCGAGCGTGGCAAGGGCGGCAGCAAGTACGGCCGTTTCGAGCAGCGCGACGAGTTCGTGGTGGTGCGCGAGAATCATGCGCTGCTGCAGGTGAACCTGTTCGACTATCTAGATACCGGCCTGTTCCTGGACCATCGCCCGCTGCGCCGGATGATGGCCGAGCAGGTGCGTGGCAAGCGCTTCCTCAACCTGTTCTGCTACACCGGCGTGGCCAGCGTGCAGGCAGCCGTGGCCGGCGCGGCCAGCACCACCAGCGTCGACCTGTCCGCTACCTACCTGCAATGGTGCTACGACAACCTGGCCCTGAATGGTCAAGGCGGCAACCAGCATCTTCTGGTGCAGGCCGATGCGATGGCCTGGCTGGAAGCCGACCGTGGCCAGTACGATGTGATCTTCTGCGATCCGCCGACGTTCTCCAACTCCGCCCGCGCCGATGATTTCGATGTGCAGCGCGAGCAGCTGCGGCTGCTGCGTGCAGCGGTGGCACGGCTGGCACCGGCAGGCGTTCTGTACTTCTCCAACAACTTCCGCCGTTTCAAGCTGGAAGAGAACGCGATCGCCGAGTTCGCCCAGTGCCGTGAGATCACTGCGCGTACCATCGGTCCGGACTTCGAGCGCAACGCACGCATCCACCGTGCGTGGGAGTTGAAGCGTTTGGGGTGAAGGTTCGCCGGGCATGGCCCGGCGCTACCGGCTATGCCAGCGCCACCACCAGGCCCAGCAACGGCAGGGTGATCGCCAGCGGCACGATCCACCGCGGCCGGTAGGGATACAGCCCGAACGACAGCGTCACGCCGCCCACCGTCATCACGCCGAGCCACTGCACCGGGCCCATGGCCCAGCCATGGTCGGCAACGCACAGGGCGAAGGTGACCGCCAGCAGCAACCAGCCCAGCACCCGCCACTGGGTGCGCCGTGCCGGAACGGCGGCAGCCTTGCCGTGCAGGTCGTGCTGGTGCCTTTCCATCGCCAGCGACAATGCGGTGAATGCGGAGAAGGAAAGCGCCAGCGCCAGCAGCATCATGCGCTGGCCTCCACTTCGGTGGCTTCGGTCGGTGCCCTGGGCGCAACGGTTGCCGCGGCACGTTTTTTCTTCTCGGCCGCAGACAACGGTGGCGTCCAGCGCTGCATGCGCCAGCCGCACAGCGCCAGCATCGCACCGGAGGCGATCATCGACAGGTCGAAGCCCGCCAGCACCCAGTCGCCGCTGCGCAGGGTGATGCCCAGATGGGCGTGGGTGGTCAGCGCGTTGACCACCGGAACCAGCGCGAATGCGGCCGCGCCCAGGTACAGCTGCCACGTCCACATCATCCGTTTCGGCCAGACGAACGCGGCCAGCAGGGCGCCGCCCCACGCATAGAAGAACACGTTGGCTTCGGCATTTGAGCGATCGGCCAGATCCAGCGGCAGCAGCCGATTGCCCCAGAAGTAGGCGGCAAAGGCGATCGGCAGGCCGGCCACGGTACCGATGTTCAACGCATCGACCAGGCGCAGGCCGAAGCCGGTGCGCCCGCTCTTGGCGTGCTTCGGTCGTTCCTTCACCGCCCACAGCACCACGCCACTGGCCACCATCAGGCAGCCGACCAGGCCGGACAGGAAGAACAGCGCACGCAGCCCCCAGTCGGCGAAGCGCGCCAGGTGCAGGCCGTACAGCACGCCACGGGTGGCGGTGGCACCACCGGAGGCCGGGGTCTGTTCCAGCAGCCTGCCGTCCACCATGTCGTAACGCAGCGAAGGCGTGTCGATGGAAAGACGCTTGCCGTCACGCTGGCGGATGTCGATCACCGCGTTGCGCGCGCCCGGATTGGATACCGTGAAGCCGGCCACTTCGGCGCCATGCCAGTGGGTGCGCGCATCGTCCAGCAGGCGGGCGATCGGCAGTGGCGCGGCGCGGCCTTCGGCCGGCGCGGTTACTTCAGGCAGGCCACCGAAGGCTTCGCTGAAGAATTTGTCCTCATCCTGCGGGTAGGCCACTTTCACGCCCCAGGGCAGGTACATGATCATCAGGGTGACGATGCCCGTGTAGGTGATCATCGCGTGGTAGGGCAGCGCCATCACCGCGCTGACATTGTGGAAATCCAGCCAGGAGCGCAGGCCCTTGTCTTTGCGGAAAGTGAAGAAGTCCTTGAAGATCTTCTTGTGGGTGATCACCCCGGTGATGATGGCCACCAGCATGAACATGGCGCAGAAGCCGACCAGGTAACGGGCCCACAGCACGGGGATGTAGTGCAGGTCGAAATGCAGGCGGTAGAAGAAATCTCCGCCGCGCGTCTGGCGGGCGTTCAGTTCGTCGCCGGTGTTCGGGTCGAGCGTGGCATCGCCGAAGGCACCGCGTCGGCCACGGCTTGGATCGGCCAGCTCGGGTGGCAGGCGCCAGAACAGCTGCATGGCCGGGTTGCGCGGCTGTGGCAGGGTCACGAACCAGGTCTGGGCCTGCCCCGCATGGGCCTGCAGGTAGTCCACGCTGCGTTGCGCGGCCACATCGATGCTGACGGTGCTGGCCGGCAGTTCCGGGCGCATCCAGCGGCTGATCTCTTCACGGTAGTAGCTTGCGGTACCGGCCATGAAGATCAGCAGCAGCAGCCAGCCGACCAGCAGGCCGGTCCAGGTGTGCAGCCAGGCCATCGACTGGCGGAATCCGTTCTTCATGCCCAGGCTCCCATCAGCCCCGCAATGCCGGCCATCAGCAGGGCAGGGGCGAGGATGCCGATCCACGCACGCAGGGCACTGCGGGTGGCGAATGCCCACAGCGCGGCACAGGCGGCAACCAGGATGGCCAGCAGCATGCCGGTCAGCACGGTCTGGCCCCGCGCGCCCGGCAGGACGACGGCACAGAACACGCCGGTCATGGAGGCCAGCGCATAGCCACCGAAGATCGCGGCCAGTGAGCGCGACAGCACGCCCCAGCGCGGGTTGCGGAAGAAAACACGGGAGCTGGCGGTTGCGGGCGAGCGGTCCACGGTGGTCCTGTCGGTCGGGGAGGGGATCGAACGCGCCTGCGGCCCCCTTGCGCCCCGCGCACGTCGCCCAGCGTGTCCCATCAATGCAGCGCTGCCCGCGCAGACGGGCAGCCGGAGGTCAGGGCCGTACATGGGCACCGGACAGGTCTTCCTTGCCCGTGCGGCCAATCGCACAACCGATCAGTAAATGATAGGCATTCGCATTCTGTTAATCAAGACTGCGTGACGAAAGAGGGGTCGTTCCGCGCCCACGCAGCAGGTCAGCGGACCTGCCGCTCAGAAGCGGAACACCACCGTTGCCGCATGCAGCAGCAGGCCGATCAGGCCGCCGACCAGGGTGCCGTTGAAGCGGATGAACTGCAGGTCGCGCCCAACGCTCAATTCCAGCTGCTCGACCAGATGGCGCTCGTCCCAGCCTCTGACCGTCTGTGCGATGTGCGTGGTGACCCCCTCGCGCAGTCGCCCGGTCAGGCGCTGTGCGCCTTCCAGCAGATGCTGGTTCAGTGCATCGCGCAGTGCCGGGTCGGACTGCAGGGTGCTTCCCAGCGAGGCGAGGCTGCGCTGCAGGTGGCCGACCAGCGCCGAATCCTCGCGCTGCAGGTCGGCGCGCAGACTGGCGTGGATGCGTGCCCAGAGCCCCTGCACGTACTCCTGCAGGGCAGGATGGTCGATCATCTCCTGCTTGAGCTGTTCGATGCGCTCGGCCAGCGCCGGGTCTTCGCGCAGGCGCTGGACGTAGTTGCCCAGCCACGCCTCGTAATCCTGCCGCAGCGGATGCTGCGGTTCGGCCAGTACCTGCTGCAGCTCCTCCAGCACGGCGCGTGCCAGTCGCTCGGCCAGGCTGTCACCGATCTCGTCGATGGGTTTCACCCAGTTCACCGTGCTTGAGAGCGTCGGCCATTCGCGCTGGATGTAGCGCACGATCAGCTGCGACGCGCGCTCCTTCACTTCCGGCTGCTCCAGCCAGCGTCCCAGTCTCTGCAGGCCCTCGTCCAGCACGCGCTGGTGGCGCCCGTCGGCGGTCAGCAGGGCAAGCAGCTCGCCGGCGGTGGATGCCGCGTTCCACTGTCGCAACTGCTGCACCACGAACGCGTGCAGCTGCCGACGCACGGCGCGTTCATCGAAGAAGTCCAGTGCCTGCAACGCCCAGCCGCGTGCCATGTCGGCCAGCATGCGTGCGCGTGCCGGTTCGGCCAGCCAGCTGCCGAGACGGCCAGCCGGATCGAACACCTTCAGCTTGGCCAGCAGCACCTGTGGCTCCAGGAACTGATCGCGCACGAACAGCGCCAGGCTGTCGCCGATGCGCTCCTTGCTGCGCGGAATGATGGCTGTATGGGGAATCGGCAGGCCCATCGGCCTGCGGAACAGGGCGACCACCGCGAACCAGTCTGCCAGCGCGCCCACCGCTGCCGCCTCGCAGAAGGCGGATACCCAGGCCCAGGCGCCGCGCTCGCCCTGCCAGTGGCTGACCGCGAAACCGGCCAACATCAGCACCAGCAGACCCAGGGCAATGGCTTTCAGGCGTCGCAGCTGGGCGCGGCGCGGATCGATTGCGGACGTCATGGCGGCAGTCTAACCGCCACCGGATGATGCCGGCGCATCGGTAGTGCCGGGCCACGCCCGGCGGCTTTTCAGGGCCCGCTGCGCTCGCCGGGCATGGCCCAGCGCTACCCATTTGTTACAGCGCTTCCAGCTGCCTGCGCAATGCCGCCAGCTGCGTGCGCAGGGCATCGTTCTCGCGGGTGAGCGCGACGACGCGTCGGCGCAGCGCCGGCGCATCCTCACCCAGCTGCTCCAGCGCGGACAGCACTTCCGCATCGCGCAGGGCGATCTCGTCCTCGCTGGGCTCATCGAACGCCATTTCCGCCGGTTCTGGCTTCGCCGCGCGCGGCTTGCGCTTGGACTCGCGTACGCGCTTGGCGGCCTGCTTCAGTTCGTCCTTGCCGCCTGCGGCTGCCGCGCGCTGCTCTTCCTCGGGCAGGTCGGCCACGGCCGCGGCCGCGCTGATCGAGATCACGCCGGCCTTGACCGCTTCCACGACTTCGGCGGCGGCCTGTGCGTGAATGCGTTCGATCATCCCGACCTGGCTGGTGCTCAGCTTCGCTTCGCGGGCCAGTTCCGCACGGCTGAGTTTCGGCGCGGGTTCCCACGGTGGGCTGTCTTCACCGGCATCGTCGGCCGATGCTGCGGTGCCATCACTTTCGCGTTGCAGCTGGGCCTGCTCGATCTGCTTGCGTGCCGACAGGATGTCGCGCTTGCGCAGGGCCAGCACGCCGCGCTGGAAATCGGACACGCTGCGGCGGCCCAGGTGCTGTTCGATCATCCACAGGTGCACGTCCTCCATGCTCTGGAAGCGGCTGTTCTGCACCGTGTTGAACGGCAGGCCATGCTTCTGGCAGATGCCGTAGCGGTTGTGGCCATCCACCAGGACATCGCCCCACAGTACCAGTGCATCGCGGCAGCCCTCGGCGAGGATGCTGCGCTCCAGCGCCTCATGTTCGTCGGGCGTGAGCGGGTCGATGTAGGCCTTGAGTTCTTCTTTGACGACGATGTCCATGGGCACGGCAACGGGCAGGAACGGAACCGACCATTGTACCTGCTTGCTGTCGCCGGCCCGGGCTTACGCGGTGGCCCGGATCATCTCGCCCAGAGTGCTGGTGATCTGGTCGATCTGGGGCTTGTCCACGATCAGTGGCGGCGACAGCGCGATGATGTCGCCCGTACAGCGCACCAGCAGTCTGCCGTCGTGGAAACAGCGTCGGTAGACCTCGTGACCACGGCTGCCCGGTGCGTCCTTGCGCGGGGCCAGCTCGACCGCACCGACCAGTCCGAAGTTGCGGATGTCGATCACGTTGGGAAGCCCCTGAAGGGCGTGCAGCCGCTCCTGCCAGTACTCGCCCAGTTCGATGGCGCGCTCGAACAGGCGCTCCTCTGCGTAGACGTCGAGTGTGGCCAGGGCTGCCGCGCAGGCCAGCGGGTGCCCGGAATAGGTATAGCCATGGAACAGCTCGATGGCCTGTGCCGGGCCCTGCATCAGGCCGGCGTGCACCGCATCGCTGGCCAGCACGCCACCCAGCGGAACCGCGCCGTTGCTGACTCCCTTTGCAAAGGTCAGCAGGTCCGGCGTGACCCCGAAACGCTGTGCGGCGAACGGCATGCCGACCCGGCCGAAACCGGTGATGACCTCGTCGAACACCAGCAGGATGCCGTGCTGGTCGCAGATCTCCCGCAGCCGTTGCAGATAGCCGGGCGCAGGCAGGATCACTCCCGCAGAACCGGCGATGGGCTCGACGAACACGGCCGCGATGGTGGACGCGTCGTGCAGGCCGATCAGGCGCTCCAGATCGTCGGCCAGTTCCGCGCCCTGGCGCGGCAGGCCCTTGCTGAACGCGTTGCGCTGCAGATCCAGGGTATGCCGCAGATAGTCCACGCCCGCCAGCTGCAGGCCGAACTGGCGGCGGTTGTTGGGCAGGCCGCCGAGCGCCATGCCGCCGAAGCCCACGCCGTGATAAGCCTTCTCGCGGCTGATGAAACGGGTACGCTGGCCTTCGCCGCGCTGGCGGTGATAGGCCAGCACGATCTTCATCGCGGTATCCACCGCCTCGGAGCCCGAGTTGGTGAAGAACACGTGGTTGAGCCCGGCCGGAGCCAGCGCGGCCAGACGCTGCGCCAGCGCGAATGCCGGTGGCGAACCCATCTGGAAGGCGGGGGAGTAATCCAGGGTGCGTGCCTGTTCGA
The DNA here is from genome assembly GCF_056757995.1 of Stenotrophomonas sp. STEN147. Taxonomy (NCBI): domain Bacteria; kingdom Pseudomonadati; phylum Pseudomonadota; class Gammaproteobacteria; order Lysobacterales; family Lysobacteraceae; genus Stenotrophomonas; species Stenotrophomonas sp. STEN147. The sequence goes on along the minus strand of NZ_JBRRCG010000001.1, from coordinate 157,713 downwards.
CAATCGCCTCGACGATGCGCGGGCGGGCGTGGCCGGCATTGCAGCACCACAGGCCGGCGGTGCCATCGAGAACCGGGCGCCCGTCCACGTCTTCGTAATGCATGCCTTCGGCCCGTACCAGCATGCGTGGCGCGCCCTTGAACTGGCGGTTGGCGGTGAAGGGCATCCAGTACGCCTCCAGGGAGTCGGGCCGCTGGATGGCCAGCTCGTGCACGTCGCTCGCGGGGTTCTTCATGCCGGTTCCGTCGGGTCCGATGCAGGGACTGTAGCGCAGCCGTCATCGCCCGGACCATGCCCGCCGTGCACACGAGGCATGGCCTGTCACGGCGAGGTCGCGGCGGCACCGGTATAACCGGAACGACACGCACTGCAGGATCCTGTCATGGCCGATTTCCCCGACCGCAGCCACTGGCAGGCACTGGCCGGCCAGCTCTCCATTCCCGGCCAGGCCTTCATCGCGGGCCGCTACGTGGATGCCGCCAGCGGTGCCCGCTTCGACTGCGTCAGCCCGATCGATGGCCGTGTGCTTGGCGCCGTCGCCGACTGCGACGCGCAGGACGTGGAGCGTGCCGTGCAGGCGGCACGGCGCGCCTTCGAGGCCGGCCACTGGTCGCAGGTGAGCCCTGCGCAACGCAAGCGCGTGCTGCTGGCATTGGCGGCGCTGGTGGAAGCGCATGCCGACGAACTGGCCCTGCTGGAAACGCTGGACATGGGCAAGCCGGTGCGCGATGCACGGCGCATCGACCTGCCTGGCGTGGTGCGTTGCCTGGCCTGGACCGCAGAGGCGGTGGACAAGCTGTACGGAGAGATCGCACCGACCGGACCGCAGGAGCTGGGCCTGGTCACGCGTGAGCCTGCGGGTGTGGTCGGCGCCATCGTGCCGTGGAACTTCCCGTTGCTGATGGCCTGCTGGAAGATCGCGCCGGCGCTGGCCATGGGCAATTCGGTGATCCTCAAGCCCTCCGAACGCTCGCCGCTGACGGCCTTGCGGCTGGCAGCGCTGGCCAGCGAGGCCGGTCTGCCCGATGGCGTGCTCAACGTTCTGCCGGGCGATGGTGCCCGCGTGGGCGAGCCGCTGGCGCTGCACAGGGACGTCGACGTGCTGGCCTTCACCGGCTCTACCGCCACCGGCGCCAAGCTGCTCGAGCATGCCGGGCGCTCCAATCTGAAGCGGGTGTGGTTGGAGTGCGGCGGCAAGAGCCCGCATATCGTGTTTGCCGATGCGCCCGACCTGGAGCGGGCGGCCAAGGGGGTGGCGCAGGGCATCTTCTTCAACCAGGGAGAAGTCTGCACCGCCGGCTCGCGGCTGCTGGTGCAGCGTTCGATCCGCGAGGAGTTCGTGCATCGGGTGATCGCCCATGGCCAGCGCATGCAGCCGCGTCACCCGTTGGAGGCCGACGCACCGATGGGTGCCCTCGTCGATGCCGCGCACGTGGACAAGGTACTGGCGGACATCGCCATGGCCGAAGCTGACGGAGCGCGCCTGCTGCTGGGGGGACGCCGCGCCGAGGTGGAAGCAGGCGGCTGCTACGTGCAGCCGACCGTATTCGACCAGGTCCGGCCGGAACAGGCGCTGGCGCGCGAGGAGGTGTTCGGTCCGGTGCTGGCGGTGCTGGGTTTCGACGACGAGGCCGAAGCGGTGCGCCTGGCCAACGACAGCCGCTACGGCCTGGCGGCGGGCGTGTGGACACGGGATCTGGGCCGGGCGCACCGGGTCGCGCGGCAGCTGCGCACGGGCAGCGTCTGGGTCAACGGCTGGGACGGCGGTGACATGACCGCCCCCTTCGGGGGCTACAAGCAGTCCGGCAATGGGCGCGACAAATCACTGCATGCCTTCGACAAGTACAGCGAGATCAAGGCCACCTGGATCCAGCTGTAGCAGCGGGCCGCGCCCCGAGGGGAGCGGTGGCACCACCGCCCTGAACACATCGCATCGCGTGTGGCTGCATCCGTGTCGGCTGAAACCATCGTCACGCCTGCCGGGTCATGCGTGGCAGAATCGGATGATCCGGATTGCCTGCCTTGCCGATGTCGACGATCACCGCTGCCGCGTCACCCGTGAATTCCCCTCGCCGTGTACTGCTGGCCAGCCTGATCGGCACGACCATCGAGTTCTTCGACTTCTACATCTACGCCACCGCCGCGGTGCTGGTGTTCCCGCATCTGTTCTTCCCGGAAAGCAGTGACCAGGCCGCGCTGCTGCAATCCCTGGCCACGTTCGCCGTGGCGTTCATCGCGCGGCCGGTGGGTTCGGCGGTATTCGGCCACTTCGGTGACCGCATCGGCCGCAAGGCCACCCTGGTCGCGGCATTGCTCACCATGGGACTGTCGACTGTCGCAATCGGCCTGCTGCCGACCCATGCGCAGATCGGGCTGTGGGCTCCGGCGCTGCTGGCGCTGTGCCGGTTCGGCCAGGGGCTGGGGCTGGGCGGCGAGTGGGGCGGGGCGGTGCTGCTGGCAACCGAGAACGCACCACCGGGCAAGCGCGCGTGGTACGGCATGTTCCCGCAGCTGGGCGCGCCGCTCGGTTTCCTGCTGTCGGCAGGCATCTTCCTGGTGCTGGGCCGAAGCATGGGGCAGGACGACTTCCTGCAGTGGGGCTGGCGTATTCCGTTCGTGGCCAGCGCATTGCTGGTCGGGCTGGGCCTGTGGGTGCGCCTGAACATCCATGAGACGCCGGACTTCCAGAAGGCACTGGAACGCAGAGCGCCGGTGCGGCTGCCGATGTGGACGGTGCTGCGCGACCATCCCGTGCCGATGCTGCTGGGCACGCTGGGCGCATTCGCCACCTTCGTGCTGTTCTATCTGATGACGGTATTCAGCCTGGGCCATGGCACGGCGGTACTCGGTTACAGCCGCGAGCAGTTCCTGCTGATGCAGATGGCCGCCATGCTGTTCTTCGCGCTGGGCATCCCGCTGTCGGCGCGCTATGGCGACCGTTGGGGCACCCGCCGGACGATGATCGTGGCCAGCGTGCTGATCCTGGGCTTCGGCCTGCTGTTTGCGCCGTTGTTCCAGCCCGGCAGCCCGTGGCTGGTGCTGGGCTTCCTGAGCCTGGGCCTGTTCCTGATGGGCTTGACCTATGGCCCCTGCGGCACATTCCTGGCCGAGATCTATCCGGTGGAGGTGCGCTATACCGGCGCATCGCTGTCGTTCAATCTGGCCGGCATCCTCGGCGCGGCGCCTGCGCCGTACCTGGCGACCTGGCTGGCCGAGCGCTTCGGCCTGGTCGCGGTCGGCTACTACCTGTGCCTGACCGCGATTGCGACGTTGGCCGCACTGGTGGCACTGCAGCGTCGCGTGCGCTGATCAGCCGAAGATCCGCTTGAGCGTGCGGCCCAGCCAACCCCCGCCCTGGTGTTCACGGGTGAACTGGTTCAGATGTGACTTGACCTGTTCGGCGTAGGCCTGGTCGTCGCCGCGGATGTGGTTGAACAGCCAGCGCGAGAGCATCGTGCGCAGCTCGTCGCTGATGTCCTCGCCGGCCTGGAACCGCAGCCGGTACTCGGCCACGCGCTTGATGAAGACCTCATGCACGCGCTTGTGGGCAGCGCAGAACGGATAGCCGGCTTCCTCCATCAGCTCTTCTTCGAACGCGAAGTGCGACATGGTGTAATCAACCACCTCGTCGATCACTTCGCCGACAGCGGCACGCTGCATGCTGGCCTGGGCCACATGCAGGTGATTGAGCATCTCGATGATGCGGCGGTGTTGTTGGTCGATCACATCGATGCCGATGTTCAGATCGTCCTGCCAGACCAGTAGTGCCATCCCCGGCTCCCCTTCATGCGTGATGTCGGGGCCGACTGTAGGGCTGCTGCCGGCAGGCAGCGTTGATCTGGATCAAAGCGGATCGATCAGGGCAGGGCGGGCTCGCGCGGACGCAGCGGGCTGCCCATGGTGGTGCAGCTGACCCGGTTGCGGCCACCGGCCTTGGCCAGGTACAGCTGACGGTCGGCCTCGGAAATCAGGCGATGCAGCGCATCGCGCTGCGGGCGGAGGCAGCACAGGCCGATGCTGACGGTCATGCGCAGTGTGGCGGTGCCGATATCCACTTCCAGCGCCGCGATGCGCTGGCGGAGTTCCTCGAAGTAGAGCATTGCCTCGTCCTGCTCCATGTCCGGCACCAGCAGGCAGAACTCCTCGCCGCCGAAGCGCGCGATCAAGTCCTGGCTGCGCGCATGCACGGCCACCGCCCCGGCCACGGCACGCAGGGCGTCATCGCCGGCCTCATGGCCGTGCGTATCGTTGATGTGCTTGAAGTGATCGATGTCGATCATCGCCACCGCCACGCTCTGGCCATGGGTCTGCAGCTGGGGCAGCTGGCGCTGGCTCTGTTCCAGGAAGCAGCGGCGGTTGGGCAGGCCGGTCAGGAAGTCCCGGGTGGCCAGATCCTGCAGGGTGCCGATCAGCTCCAGCTGGTCCACGTTCTGCGACACGCGGCAGAAGAATTCCTCGCGCGAGAAGGGCTTGCGCAGGAAGTCGTTGGCGCCGTTCTTCAGGAAGCGCGGAATCAGTGATGCGTCGGTATTGCCGGAAATGCCGATCACCGCCACCTTGTCGCGCGAGCGCAGGGTGCGCAGGCGGCGGGTGAATTCCACGCCCTGCATGCCGGGCATCTCCTGGTCGACCACCGCCAGCCGGATCGCAGGATGGGCCTCGATCGCCGCCAGGCCTTCATTGCCATCGGCAGCCTCGTACACTTCGTGGCCGTACATGCGCAGCAGCGCGGCCGCATAGCCGCGTGCCGAGGGCGAATCGTCCACCACCAGCGCGGCGATGCGACGGTTGCGTTCCAGGCGCTGCACCAGCCACACCAGATAGTCGATGCTGCCGGGCGTGTTCTTCAGGACGTAGTCGATGATCTGCTGCTGCAGCACGCGCTTGCGCAGATCCTCGTCATACACGCCACTGACCACCACGGTGGGCAGATCGCGTTTCAGGAAGAATTCGACCACCGCGTCCCTGTCGCCATCGGCCAGAACCAGGCCGGTCAGGACCAGGAACCAGCCGCCGCCCTCATTGAGCAGGCGGTCGGCCTCGGCGAGGGTGGAGGCGACCACGACGGGGAGCTCCAGGCGCTGTTCGATCGCCTCGCGCAGCATGCCGGTGAAGGCACGGGAGTTTTCGACCAGCAGGATCCGCTGCGGAAGCGGATCGGCGAGGTCGCCATCGACGGCGGCCTGCGGCAGGACGGGCATGATGCGGAGGCTCACGTCAGGGAAGTCTTGGCACGGGTAGCGGCGGTTTCGGCCGTAACTTTAGGGGTGGACGGTCCTGAATCGCTGCATGCCCCTTGTTCCGGCCGCTGACAGCGGCGCGCTGTGGCACGCGTACTGCGAGTACCCACCGATTGATGCGGCCTTCGTGCCAGCGGTTCGGGCGGACACCATTATCCAGAGCGTGACGGATGCATCATCGGAGCCAGGGGACATATAGTGCATGCTGCATGCCCGAACCATGAGCTTTGTCACGGGAGATCTGTTCACAACCGACGTCTCCGACATATCTCGACGGATTTCGGCGTGCTCAATACTTCATTAATCGAGGAGGCAATAGTGAGAATCGCAGTTATCGCGGTAACGGTGGGCATGGTCGTGGCGGCGTACCTGCCAATGCCAGCCTTGGCACAGTCGGATGATCATGGCACCCATATGAGCCAGGCAGGATTGGGGCAGGCGTATCCGGCGACGGTCAACCTGAGTCAGGATCCCAACTGGCTGGTCTATGGCTTCCAGCGTGACGGCATCAGCTATTTCCAGGTGAACGACCTTGCCGGTCGCGTGCAACTCATCGTTGGCAATGCAGATGGCACTTTCTGGATTCTCCCGGCCGGAGAAACGCAGGTCCCGGTTTCGCTCCCCGGTCAGCCGTCCCCGGTTCCGGCCAAGGCAGTGCGGTCAGTGGTCTATCGCGGCAGCAATTTCGTGCTGGTGCGCTACAACGCCGGATCGAGTGCGCTCTGGGCCATCGAGGGCCGTTAAGCATCGATCAGCGGGGGGCCGGCGTCGCCTGCTGATCGTTGTCCTTGCTGTGACCTTTCATCACCCGGCTGCTTAACCAATGGTCAGGCCTGCGCTTGTCGTCCGTCCCAGACAGCAGGCGAGTGGCCCGATTCCATCGAGACGTCATCAGCGGATTCGCGCCTGGTGGTTGCTGCCGATTCCATCAGTATCATGATCAGGCGGTTGTTCCTGCAATGGAATGATCCGCCAAAAGCCAGCGTCCGCCCTGCCAATCTGTCATTGGCCAGCGCTGAGGTTGCGGCGGATAGCGCGCTGTGCCGGTCGAGCAGCGACACTATCATGACAATCCCTCGCTGCTCGTGCTTCCGGAAACAGCGTGCACGCACGACGAGCTGACCGGGCTCACATTTCAGAAGCAGCGATACAGCATCTATGAGCGTCCGATACGCTGCCAGCTGCAGATCCAGGCTGAGCTGGCACGGGTCGCCTGCAAGCTGGAGGTCGGCTACACGATGGGTGTCGGCCCAAGCCGAGCGAACACCGCCTGCTTGCAGTGCTACGTACAGCCCCAATTGTTCCAGAGCTGCGGGATAGACCATGCTGGCCTGTTCACGGAACAGGCGGGAATGCACGTTCGCGGTGTGGGTCAGGCTGCTGGCGATCGCTGAATGGCCCTGCGTGTTCAGCCAGTTGATGACCTCGGAAAGCGAAAGATCGATGCCGTCGCCAAGCTTTCGCAGACGGATTGCACGTTCACGAAGATCCGACTCGCTCGCCATATGCGAGCTGCGTGCCAGACTGATGGCGTTCTTTTCGCCTACTTCGCGAAGCCGATAGCTTCGATGGTAGTGGCTGATGCGGGAGCCGAGCAGAAGCAGGGCGACGCCGGTGATTGCCATCACTTGTTGCGTTGTGAAGGTCGACGCGTCAAAAGCAGCTGCATAAGGCTTCGGGGTTGTCAGCCCGATGATCAGGTTCAATGCCGGTACGCCGATGGCGGCACCGCGCCAGCCGTGCAGGCAGGTAAGCGCAATGGCCGGCAGGCCCATCAGCAGCTGCAGTGATGTCCTGAGCGCGCCTGCATCCGGCGGGATCAGTGCGGCAGTGACACCGAGCAAGATCATGACCGACAGCGCAACCGCTGTCGGCCCGAAAGTGCCGGTCTTCCAGCTCATTCCGGCCTTGCGCCTGGCCCATAGAAGTGCAAGGGGCGCTACGGTAAGAATGGCAATGAAGTCACCAACGCTGAAACGCACCGCACGAGTGAGGAACGCGATTGCCGAATCAGCAGGCGGCGTGGGCCAGAGCAACTGCGAGAAACCGACATTGAGCAGTGTGACCACGATGGAGGACAACAGGGCGATCATCAACAAGCGGGCATTTGCCGAGCTTGTCATCAGCCTCCGGCAGACATGGGTGATCAACATCACCGCAGGCATGAGCAGCGCTGATGCGAGGATGGCCCAAGCCATACCGTACTTATCCACCATCGGATATCGCATCTGCGCGAAGTAGGAATATTCCCCGAGCAGCAGATAAGGCCAGAGCCGTGGTGGACAGAGCAGAACCGCAGCTACGCGTACTCCCGCGGGAAGATAGAACTGGTCGAGCGAAAGCTGCCGCGTCGCCCAGCAGGTGAGCCCATACAGAAGGGCAAGCGCAAGCCCCGCTGGGCGGATACGCATTTTCAGTTGCAGACCTTCATTCCACCAGTTCAATCGCACTTCCCCTCAGTACGTTCCCTGTCAGCATCCATTCGTCGCGGGACCCGGTCAAAACGACGGTATCGGCATGCGCTCGATTATGCAATTGATATCGAAGTCCCCACCTTGCGTGAAGGAGATATCACGATTTCGGTGCTCAATATGTGATCTATCGCAGATCCAATGGATGACACGTCACTAACTGGCGCAATTGGCCCGCTACCACAGCGCATCCCGCAGCCTATACCACGACATCGCAGCCACCAGCAGCGGCATGCGCAGCAGGCGCCCGCCCGGGAATGGCGCGTGCTTCAGGCGCTGGAACACGTCCAAGCGCTCGCTCTGGCCGGCGATTGCCGCGGCGATCACGTCACCCGCCAGTCCGGCTGCCGCCACGCCGTGGCCGGAGAATCCCTGCGCGAAGTACAGATTGCCGTCCAGCCGTCCCCAATGGGGGGCACGGTTGCGGGTGATGTCGACATAGCCGCCCCAGACCTGATCGAGAGCGACGTCGGTCAGCTGCGGGAAAACCGCGTGCATGCGTCGCTGCATCACTCCGCGCAGCCCGGGCGGCGGTAGCGCCGAGTAGCTGGCGCGGCCCCCGAACAGCAGACGGTGGTCGTGGCTCAGGCGGAAATAGTCCAGCGCCCACGCGGTGTCTGCTACTGCCATGTCATTACGGATCAGCGCGCGGGCCCGTTCGGGGCCGAGGCACGCACTGGCACCGATATAGGTGCCTACCGGCATGATGCGGTGCTCCAGCGCTGGCAGCAGGCCCTGCAGCCAGGCATTGCCGGCGATCACCAGATGCGCGGCGCTGACGCTGCCGTGCGCGGTGTGCAGGGCCGGGCGAGGCCCGCGCTGCACGCGGGTAACCGCAGAGTTCTCATGGATGACCACCCCGGCCGCGCGCGCTGCATCGGCCAGGCCGCGCGCATACGCCAGGGGGTGCAGGTGCGCGCTGAGTGGATCGAACATGGCCGCGCGATAGCGCGGGCTGTCCAGCTGCCCACGCAGTGTCTGCCGGTCCCACCACTGCATCGGGTAATCGTAATGCTGTTGCAGGTGCTCGCAGTGGGCACGCAGCTCGCGCTCGTGGCGGGCACGGATGGCGACGCTGGCGTGGCCCTCACGCCAATGGCAGTCGATACCGTAGCGGTCGATGCGGGTGCGCATGGCCTGCACGGCGTCACGTGACCAGTCGAACAGATGGCGGGCATCGTCCCGGCCCAGCTGCCGTTCCAGTTCGTCCACCTCGCAGCCATAGCCCACCAGCGCCTGGCCACCGTTGCGACCGGACGCGCCCCAGCCGATCCGCTGGGCGTCCAGCAGGACCACGCGCTGGCCGCGTGAGGCCAGTTCCAGCGCCGCCGTCAGGCCCGTGTAGCCTGCACCGAGCACCGCGACATCGGCCTGCACATCGCCCTGCAACGGAGGCAGGGCGGCCGGCTCCGGCAGGCTGGCGGCATACCAGCTGGCTGGAAAGGCGGACGTCACTGCGGGCCTCGCGGGCGCAGGGTGGGAAGACGGGGCGGAGGAGGTTGATCGGCGTTCACGCCCCCAGTTTCGCCGATACTTGGCACCTCGCGCGTGATGGCGACGACTTGCCGCACTCGCGGACCTGCGGGTAACGTGTCTGCACGCCAAGGAGTTTCCCCATGCGTCGCCTGCCCTGGGTGGGCCTGCCCACCGACAGTACGGTGCTTGGCCATCATCGCTTCACGGTGGCCGGCGAGAAGTATGTCCGCGCCCTGGCCGAGGCGGCGGAGGTCACGCCGCTGGTGCTGCCCAGCCTGCAGCCGCCGCTGCCGGCGCGCGATTGGCTGCAGCGTCTCGACGGTCTGCTGCTGACCGGTGCGGTCAGCAACATCGAGCCGCAGCACTACGACGGTGGCCGCAGCTGGTCCGGCAATGCGCATGATCCTGCGCGCGATGCCAATGCCTTCGCACTGCTGGACGAGGCGCTGGCGATGGACCTGCCGGTGCTGGCGATCTGCCGTGGCTTCCAGGAATTGAACGTCGCCCTGGGAGGCAGCCTGCATCCAGAGGTCCATCGGGTACCCGGGCTGGCCGATCATCGCGAAGATCCGCAGGCGCCCGTGGACGTGCAGTATGGGCCGTCCCACGCGGTCACACTGGTGGCGGATGGGTGGCTGGCGGGCTGGCACGGCGAGGGGAGGGTGCAGGTCAATTCGGTGCACGGCCAGGGCATTGCCCGCCTGGCCAGCGGCCTGCAGGTCGAGGCCCGCGCCGATGACGGGCTGGTCGAGGCGGCACGCAGCCCGCGCCACCGCTTCGTGCTCGGCGTACAGTGGCACCCGGAGTGGCGCGTCATGCAGGCGCCGTTCTATCACGCTATTTTCCGTGCGTTCGGCCAAGCTTGCCGGCAGCATCAACAGAACCAACTGGATTCCCGATGAGTTCCCGAACGCGCCCGCGCAAGACGGCAACGCCCCCCGCACCGCAGGAGAGCAGCCTGCTGCGCTGGCTGAAGGAGCGGCGTATCACCGAAGTCGAATGCCTGGTGCCCGACATCACCGGCAACGCGCGCGGCAAGATCATTCCCGCCGACAAGTTCTCGCACGACTACGGTACCCGCCTGCCCGAGGGCATCTTCGCCACGACCGTCACCGGCGAGTTTCCGGATGACTACTACGAACTGACCTCGCCGTCGGACTCGGACATGATGCTGCGCCCGGATCCGGACACCGTGCGCATGGTGCCGTGGGCCGCCGATGCCACCGCGCAGATCATCCATGACTGCTACACCAAGAATGGCGAGCCGCATGAGCTGGCGCCGCGCAATGTGCTGCGGCGCGTGCTGGCGGCCTACGCCGAGCTGGGCCTGCGCCCGGTGGTGGCGCCGGAACTGGAGTTCTTCCTGGTGCAGAAGAACACCGACCCGGATTTCCCGCTGTTGCCGCCTGCCGGCCGCTCCGGTCGCCCGGAAACAGCGCGGCAGTCGTATTCGATCGATGCGGTCAACGAGTTCGACCCCATCCTCGACCTGATGTACGACTACGCCGATGCCATGAAGCTGGACGTGGACACACTGATCCACGAATCCGGCGCGGCACAGCTGGAAGTCAACTTCACCCACGCCGATGCGATGGATCTGGCCGACCAGGTTTTCCTGTTCAAGCGCACCATGCGCGAGGCGGCGATGCGCCACGGCGTGTACGCCACTTTCCTGGCCAAGCCGATGGAGAACGAACCGGGCAGCGCCATGCACATCCACCAGAGCCTGGTGCGGGTGAGCGATGGCAGCAACGTGTTCGCCGGTGAGACCGATGCCGAAGGCGAGTTCAGCCCGGTGTTCGGCCATTATCTTGGGGGGCTGCAGAAGTACGCGCCGCAGGCGATGGCGTTCTTCGCGCCGAACGTCAATTCCTATCGCCGGCTGGTGTTCGGCGAGGTGTCGCCGAGCAACGTGCACTGGGGCTTCGACAACCGCACCTGCGGCCTGCGCGTGCCGCTGGATACACCGGAGAACATGCGGGTGGAGAGCCGATTCGCGGGCTCCGACGCCAATCCCTACCTGGCGATGGCCGCCACCCTGGCCTGTGGCCTGCTCGGCATCCGCGAGCGGCTGGCGCCGGATGCGCCGGTCACCGGCAGCGCCAAGGAGCTGGGCTACGACCTGCCGCGCTCGCTGGGCGAAGCGCTGGACGGGCTTGAGCGCTGCGGCGAACTGCAGGCGCTGCTGGGCGAGCGCTTCTGCCGGGCCTACATCTCGGTCAAGCGCAAGGAGTACGAGACCTTCTTCCGTGTCATCAGCTCGTGGGAGCGCGAGTTCCTGCTGCTGAACGTGTGAAAGCGTGGAATAGAAAAATCCGCCGCCGGGGGGTAGGCTGGCATCCGTCGCCGGCCCGAGCCGGCCCCCCTCCCCGCATTCTGGAGCACCCGATGAAGCTGCGTATCCTCACGCTCGGCCTGGCCTCCGCCATGCTCGCCGCCTGTGGCGGTGGCAACGGTGGCAGTCAGGACAGCCAGGTCCTGAACGTCTACAACTACAGCGATTACATTGCCGAGGACACCATCCCGACCTTCGAGAAGGAAACCGGGATCAAGGTGACCTACGACGTGTTCGACAGCGATGAGATGGTCGAGACCAAGCTGCTGGCCGGCAACAGCGGCTACGACGTGGTGGTGCCGACGCTGAACTTCTTCGGCCGGCAGATCCAGGCGGGCGTGTTCCTGCCGCTGGACAAGAGCAAGATCCCGAACCTGGCCAATCTGGACCCGGCGGTGATGAAGCGCATCGCCACCCAGGATCCGGACAACCGCTACGGCGTGCCGTACATGGTGGGCACCACCGGCATCGGCTACAACGTGGACATGCTGAAGGAGCGTTTCGGCGGCAGCGCCGACATCGCCAACAGCTGGGACCTGGTGTTCAAGCCGGAGAACATCAGCAAGATGAAGGACTGCGGCGTGACCATCCTGGACACGCCGGCCGACATGATCCCGATCGCACTGCACTATCTGGGCCTGGACCCGCACAGCGGCGATCCGGCCGAGCTGCAGAAGGCGGCCGACCTGTTGAAGTCGATCCGCCCGTACGTGCAGAACTTCCACTCCTCGCAGTACGTCGGCTCGCTGGCCAACGGCGGCACCTGCCTGGTGGTCGGCTGGTCGGGTGACATCATCCAGGCCCGCGACCGCGCCGAGGAGGCCAGCAACGGCGTGCATGTCGCCTATTCGATTCCGAAGGAAGGCGCACCGCAGTGGTTCGACATGCTGGCGATCCCGAAGGACGCCAAGCATCCGGAAGCCGCTTACAGGTTCATCAATTACCTGCTGGAGCCGAAGGTCGCTGCGGCCAATACCAACTTCATCCACTACGCCAACCCGGTGCCGACCGCGACTCCGCTGGTGGACGAGGCGATCCGTACCGACCCGACCATCTACCCGCCGGCCGATGTGGCCGCGAAGATGTTCACCTATTCGATCAACACCCCGGAGACGGACAAGCTGTACACCCGTCTGTGGACCGAGGTGAAGACCGGCAGGTAGTACCGGCCGCTGGCCGGCAAACCGGCTCAGGCAGCGCTGCGGCACCGCTCAAGGTGCCGCAGGATGTCCGGCAACAGGTCGCGTGCATCGCGGCCTCCGTTGCACAGGAACGACGAACTCATCCGCTGCAGGTTGTGCATGCCGATGAAGAACAGTCCTGGCTTGGGTGATACCCCGAACTCGCCCCGCGGATAGCCATGCGCATCGATCGCGCCGTCCACGGCCAGCCATGGCCATTCGGCGACGAAGCCGGTGGCCAGCACCACCGACCGGATGCCTGCGCTCTGCAGGTCCAGGGAGGAGGGCGACGACGGCAGCTCCCAGTCCAGATAGACCTCCTCGGGAATGTAGCGGGCGTCGTCCGTGCGCGGTTCCGGTCGCGTGGCGTAATACGCACTGGCCAGCCCATCGAGGTAGGCGAACTCGGCCCGCGTGGCGTCGATTGCACGTCGCAGCTGCGGCCGTACGTCGGCGAAGCTGCACGCATGACCGCTCAGCTGCTGCAGGCGCCCGAGCAGCGTGATGCCGTCGCGGTGCATGCTCATCAGGCTGATCGAACTGCCACGGCCACCCTGGCCCTTGCCGGATATCAACGGAAATTCCGCTGTCCTGGCCTTCCGCAGCGCATCGGGTTCGCCCGCGAGCACGCCAGCCGATTCGCTCACATGCTGATGGATGCGCCCGGCCATGTCCCACCAGAGCATCGAGTCCTTGCCACGCAGGCGGCGCGTATGTGATGGACGGTCGGCCAGTGACCAGTAGACCGTTCGCCCGCTGGCATGCAGGTCCTGGGCGATCTGCGCGCCCGACTGCCCCCCACCGATCACCAGCACCGCGCCGTCGGCCAGCTGGCCGGCATTGCGGTACTGGCCCGAGTGCAGCACGGTGAGCGTTGCGCTGGGTGCGAAGGGAACCCGCGGCATGCGGGCCCGGCGATACTCCCCGGTGGCCACCACCACCGACCGCGCGTGGATGCGGCCCTGGTCGGTGGTGACCGCATAGCCGCCCGCAGCGGGAGCGACCCGCTGGACCGTGCAGCCTTCCTTCACCGGCAACGCGCGCGCCTGTGCGTAGCCGGCAAGCATGTCGATGACCTCCGGAGCGGTCATGAAGCCCTCCGGATCGTCGCCGGCATAAGCGTGATCATGCAGCGCCATGGTCATGTTGGCGGTGTTGACCTGGAAGGCGTCCCAGCGCCGTTGCCAGCTGGCACCCACGTGTTCCGATTCCAGCACCAGATGCTCGACGCCGGCCTCCTGCAGGACCGCGCTTGTTGACAGTCCGGCCTGACCGGCCCCGATGACGACGACGTCCAAGGGGCACAAGGGTGATGCAGCAGTGTGGGCAGCAGGTGCGGGCATGGAGAGGGCAGATCCTTTGGCGGATGGCCACGATTCCGCCGCGCTGGTGGGCATCGGTCAATGATTGCGACTCCGAAAAGCGTTGCAGATGCCTGTACGGCTGCTGTGGTGCGGGTCTGGCGATCATGGCTGCATGACGTGCAGCGTCCTGGGCCAGGACTATCGCGACATGCGCCGCGCGAAGATCCGCGCAGGGGAGGGCGCGGGAGGCACTTTCACTCCGCGTCCGCACGTCCTCCCCTACCGTCCCGTATGGCACCGACCACCGCCACGACGAGACAATGACCGACCAGCCCTCGCGCACCGATGCCTCCGCCGACGAAGCCCCCTCCACCCACGAGGACAAGCCCTCGCCGCTGAAGAACCCCAAGGTCCGCTGGACGCTGGCCATCATCGGCGTCGTCGTGGTCATCGCCCTGGTTGCCTGGCTGATCTACCACCTGCTGGTCGGCCGCTACCTGCAGGACACCAACAACGCCTATCTGCAGGCCGACGCTGTCGCGGTCGCTCCGCGCATCAACGGTTACGTCACCGAAGTGCTGGTGCAGGACAACCAGTGGGTCAAGGCCGGCGAACCGCTGCTGCGCATCGACCCGCGCACCTACCGTGCCACGCTGGACCAGGCCGAGGCCGTGATCGCCGTGCGCGAAGCCGACATCGCCGCTGCTGCCGCTGGGGTGCAGGGCCAGCAGTCCAGCCTGCTGCAGGCACGGACCCAGCTCACCGCGGCCGCCGCCTCGCTGCGTTTCGGCCGGTCAGAGCTGGCGCGCTTCACCCCGCTGGCGGCCAGTGGGGCCGACACCCATGAACACGTCGAAAGCCTGCGCCACGATGTCGAGCGCGCCCAGGCCCAGTACGATGCGGCCAAGGCACAGATCCAGGGCGCGCAGAGCCAGATCGAAGCCAGCCAGGCCCAGCTCGAGCAGGCGCAGGCTGGACTGAAGCAGGCGCAGGCCGACGCTGCGCAGGCCAGAGTGGCGTTTGAGGACACCGAGCTGCGCGCGCGCATCGATGGTCGTGTCGGCAACAAGACCGTGCAGGTCGGCCAGTTTGTTGCTGCCGGTACCCGCACCATGACCATCGTGCCGGTTGCTTCGCTGTACCTCGTTGCCAACTTCAAGGAAACCCAGGTGGGGCTGATGCGCGCCGGCCAGGCGGCCGAAATCAAGGTCGATGCGTTGCCAGGCACCCCATTGCGCGGCACGGTGGAGAGCATTTCGCCGGGTACCGGCTCGCAGTTCGCGCTGCTGCCGCCACAGAACGCCACCGGCAACTTCACCAAGGTCGTGCAGCGCGTGCCGGTGCGCATCCGGGTGGACGCAGGTGCCGAAGCACGCAAGGTGCTGGTGCCGGGCATGTCGGTGGAAGTGACCGTTGATACCCGCAATGCAAAGAATGCGCGCGAGCGCACCCAGGACGAGGCCGAGGCCTTGGCCGCGCCGGCGCGATGAACGCCGTCCGTGCCCATGCAGCACCTGTCGCCGGAGGCAAGGCGGATGCCGCGGCCTGGCTGGCCGTGGCGGCCGGCACCATCGGTTCGTTCATGGCTACGCTGGACATCTCCATCGTCAACGCCGCGTTGCCCACCATCCAGGGCGAAGTGGGCGCCAGCGGCACCGAAGGCACCTGGATCTCCACCGCCTTCCTTGTCTCGGAAATCGTGATGATTCCGCTGACCGGCTGGTTCGTGCGCACGCTGGGCCTGCGCACTTTCCTGCTGATCTGCGCCACGCTGTTCACTGCGTTCTCGGTGATGTGCGGCCTGGCCGATTCCTTGCCGATGATGATCGCCGGACGGGTAGGGCAGGGTTTTGCCGGTGGTGCGCTGATCCCGACCGCGCTGACCATCGTCGGCACGCGGCTGCCGCCGAAGCAGCAGCCGCTGGGTACGGCGCTGTTCGGCATGACCGTCATCCTCGGCCCGGTGATCGGCCCCTTGCTGGGCGGCTGGTTGACCGAGAACGTCAGCTGGCACTACGCGTTCTTCATCAACGTGCCGATCTGCGCCGGCCTGGTTGCCCTGCTGCTGCTCGGCCTTCCGCATGAAACGTCTGATTGGGGTGGGCTGCTGCGCGCGGACTGGCTGGGCATCGTCGGCATGACCGCCGGCCTGTCCGCGCTTACCGTGGTACTGGAAGACGGCCAGCGCGAGCGCTGGTTCGAATCGACGATGATCGTGGTTCTCAGCATGGTCTCGGTGCTGGGCTTCGCGCTGCTCGCGCTTTCGCAGTTCACCAGCAAGGCGCCGGTCATCCGCCTCAACATCCTGTTCCAGCGCAGTTTCGGCGCGGTGTTCGTGATGGTGATGGCGGTGGGCATGATCCTGTTCGGGGTCATGTACATGATCCCGCAGTTCCTGGCGATCATCGCCGGCTACAACACCGAGCAGGCCGGCTATGTGCTGCTGCTGGCCGGCCTGCCGACCATCCTGCTGATGCCGTTGATGCCGAAGATGCTGGAAACGGTCGACGTACGCATCATGGTGTTCGGCGGCATGCTGTGCTTCGCCGCTGCCTGCTTCGTCAATCTGGGGCTGACTCCGGACAGCATCGGCCCGCACTTCGTCATAGGCCAGCTGCTGCAGGGCTGTGGGCTGGCGCTGGCGATGATGGCGCTGAACCAGGCGGCCATCACCTCGGTGCCACGCGAGTACACCAGCGATGCATCCGGCCTGTTCAACGCCGCGCGCAATCTCGGCGGCTCGATCGGGCTGGCCATCATTTCCACTTTCCAGGAACGCCGCACCACCCTGCACATCGATGCGATCGGCAGCAGCGTTACCGCAAACTCGACCATCGCCCAGGACGCGCTGCATACCTACGGCCAGCAGCTGGGCGATGCCACCCAGGCGATCGCCGTGCTGGCGCAGACGGTGCAGATGCAGGCGATGGTGATGGCCTACAACGACCTGTTCTGGATCTTCGGCCTGATCGTGGTGGCGACCCTGCCGCTGGTCTTCCTGCTCAAGCCCCTGCCCAAGGGCGTTCCATTGGCGATGCACTGATGACTTCGACGACCTTGCCCGTTTCCCCCCGCCTGCGCCGGCTGTGCCCGGCCATCCTGCCGCTGCTGCTGGCGGGCTGCATGGTGGGGCCGGATTACGTGAAACCGGACGTGGCCACGGTCGCTACCGCGCAGGCACAGCTCCCACGCGCGGCGCAGGCCGGCGTGCAGCCCGCCAGCCCGCCCAGCCAGTGGTGGCGCGCGCTCAACGATCCGCTGCTGGACCAGCTGGTGGACGAGGCGCTGCGCAACAGCCCCAACCTGCGCGCCGCCCAGGCCAAGCTGCTGGCCTCGCGCGCGCTGCAGCGCCAGCGCCGCGCCGAGCAGCTGCCCAGCGTGGGCGCGGCGGCGGGCTACGCCAACATCAAGGCACCGGATTCGTTGGAAGCCAGCGTGCGCGGTCTGGGCGAGAACATCGCCGGCGTGGCCGAGGCCAACGGCCGTCCGCAGGAGGCGGCGCAGCTGCGCCAGCAGTTCGCCGATATCGATCTGGACACCGAGCTGTACGTGGCCGCCTTCGACGCCAGTTGGGAACTGGACCTGTTCGGCCGCCGACGCCGCGCGGCCGAGCAGGCCGCCGCCGAAGCCGAGGCCAACGCCGCAGCACTGGCCGATGCGCAGGTGCAGCTTGCCGCGGAACTGACCCAGGTCTACCTCGGCTACCGCAGCAGCCGCGAGCGTATCGCCCTGGCCGAGCTCAACCTGCGCGCCGCGGATGAAAGCCTGCAGCTGACCCGTCAGCGTCGCCAACGCGGTGCGGATTCGGACCTGCAGGTGGAGCGCGCGCAGGCCCAGCTGCAACAGCAGCAGGCTGCGCTGCCGCCGCTACAGGCACAGGCCGACGAAGCCCGCGATGTGCTGGCCCTGATGGTCGGCCGCGAGCCGGGGGCGCTGGATGCGCGGTTGGCGGTAGACCAGCCGTTGCCGGTGCTGCCGGACAGCGTGCCGGTGGACGATGCGGGCGCGTTGATCCAGCGCCGGCCGGATGTGCGCAAGGCCGAGCGCGAGCTGGCGGCATCCTCGGCGCAGATCGGCCAGGCGATCTCGGCGTATTTTCCGCAGGTGACCCTGCTGGGCAGCATCGGCGCGGGCGCCACCTCGGTTTCCGACCTGGGGCGGGATTCAGCCGCCACCATCATCGCCCCGTTCCTGCGCTGGTCGCTGTTCGACTTCGGCGTGAACAAGGCCCGCGTGGCCCAGGCTCGGGCCGGCAATGAGGCCCGGTTGGCGGCCTACGAGGGCACGGTGCTGGCTGCACTGCAGGATGCCAACACCGCGTTGGCGCGCTTCGGTGCGGCCCGGCAGCAACTGCAGGCCAGTGTCCGCGCCGAGGCTTCGGCGGACCGTTCGCTGGCGTTGATGAGCCAGCGTCGACAGGCGGGTGCCACCTCGCAGATCGATCTGCTGGACGTACAGCGCCAGCGGCTGCAGGCGCAGGATGCCGCCGCCCAGGCGCGGCTGCAGTTGCTGGTGCGGTACGTGGCGCTGCAGAAGAGCCTGGGGCTGGGCTGGCAGGAGGCGCCGCCGGTGGCAGTTCGCTGATCTTCTCCGCCGGGCATGGCCCGGCGCTACCGGAGCCAGGCAATGCCTGGGTATGGCCGGGCGCTACCGGAGCCAGGCAATGCGGGTAGCGCCGGGCCATGCCCGGCGGGCAACGGCCGCCCGCCATACCCCGTCATACCGTCATCGCCCCCTGGCCGGTAGAATGGCGCCCGCTGTCCACCGCCCGCTCCCGGAGCCCCCATGCCCGTTGAAGCCCAGCCGGAAGCCGCCGCCGTTGATACGGTGAGTGCGCCCGGCTATCTCTCCATTCGCGACCTGCGCAAGGAATTCGACGGTTTCGTCGCCGTCGACGACGTCAATCTGGACGTGCGCAAGGGCGAGATCTTTGCCCTGCTGGGCGGCTCCGGCAGTGGCAAATCGACCCTGCTGCGCTGCCTGGGCGGCTTCGAGACACCCACCAAGGGCAGCATCACCCTCGATGGCCAGCGTCTGGACGCGTTGCCGCCCTATCAGCGGCCGGTCAACATGATGTTCCAGTCCTACGCGCTGTTCCCGCACATGACGGTCGAGCAGAACATCGCATTCGGCCTCAAGCAGGACGGGCTGGGCAAGGACGCGATCGGCAGGCGCGTCGGCGAAATGCTGGAGCTGGTGCAGATGGGCCACCTCGGCAAGCGCAAGCCGCATCAGCTGTCCGGCGGCCAGCAGCAGCGCGTGGCGCTGGCACGCTCGCTGGCCAAGGGCCCCAAGCTGCTGCTGCTGGATGAGCCGATGGGTGCGCTGGACAAGAAGCTGCGCTCGCAGATGCAGCTGGAACTGGTCAGCATCATCGAATCGTCGGGCGTGACCTGCGTGATGGTCACCCACGACCAGGAAGAAGCGATGACCATGGCCACCCGCATCGCGGTGATGGATGCGGGCTGGATCCAGCAGGTCGGCAAGCCGGACGAAGTGTACGAGCAGCCGGCCAACCGGTTCGTCGCCGAGTTCATCGGCTCGGTGAACCTGTTCGACGGCGTGATCGACGAGGACCTGCCGGAGTATGTGACCGTACGATCGCCGCTGTTCCCGGCGCCGATCTACATCGCCCATGGCATCACTGGCTATGAAGGGCAGCCGGTCGCATTCGCGCTGCGCCCGGAGAAGGTGATGATCGGCAAGGACGAGCCGGAAGGGCACACCAACAAGGCACAGGGTGTGATCGAGGACATCGCCTACTTCGGCAGTCACTCGGTCTACCACGTGCGCCTTCCCAGTGGAGCCAAGGTGCTGGCCAACTTCGCCAATTCGCAGCGCTGGGCCAGCGATGGCCTGACCTGGGGTGACAGCGTGTGGGTGCACTGGCGCGACAACGACGGCGTGGTGCTGACCTCATGAGCGTCGCCGGGCTGAAGCGCTGGCTGCCGGGACTGCGTGCCACGGTGATCGGTGTCCCGTATCTGTGGCTGCTGCTGTTCTTCGCAGTGCCCTTCCTGATCGTGTTGATGATCAGCTTCTCGCACAGCCGTGTCGGCTCGCCGCCGTACACCTGGCTGCTGCAGTACGTGGACGGCGGGTTCTCGCTCAAGCTCAACCTCGAGAACTATCTGGCGCTGTTCCGCGATTCGATCTACGCCCAGGCGTTCCTGAGTTCCATCAAGATCGCAGCGATCTCCACCTTCCTGACCCTGCTGATCGGCTACCCGATGGCCTATGCCATCGCCCGGCTGTCGCCGGCGGCGCGCAACGTGGCGATGATGCTGGTGGTGTTGCCGTCGTGGACCTCGTTCCTGATCCGCGTGTACGCGTGGAAGGCGATCCTGGACCGCAACGGCCTGCTCGACCAGTTCCTGCAGTTCACCGGTCTGCAGACGCTGATGACCGGCCTGGGGCTGCCCAGGCTGCAGCTGATCGATACGCCGACCGCGGCCTATATCGGTATCGTCTACTGCTATCTGCCATTCATGGTGCTGCCGCTGTACGCCAACCTGGTCAAGCATGACCACCGCCTGCTGGAGGCGGCCTACGATCTCGGTGCGAAGCCGTGGCAGGCCTTCCTGCGCATCACCCTGCCGCTGTCCAGGGCCGGCATCATCGCCGGCTGCATGCTGGTGATGATTCCGGCGGTCGGCGAGTTCGTCATCCCTGAGATGCTCGGCGGATCGGAGACGTTGATGGTTGGCCGGCAGCTGTGGAACGAGTTCTTCAACAACCGCAACTGGCCGGGCGCCTCGGCGATGGCGGTGGCGATGATCTTGCTGCTGCTGGTGCCGATCCTGCTGTTCAACCGTTCCCAGCAGCGCCTGCTGGAAGGGAAGCAGGCATGAGCCCGCGTACCGCCAAGGGCCTGGGTCTGGGCGTGCTGCTGCTCGGCTTCGCCTTCCTGTACCTGCCGATCCTGCTGTTGATGTTCTATTCGTTCAACAGTTCGCGGCTGGCGATGGTGTGGGCGGGCTTCTCCACCCGCGCCTACAGCGATCTGTTCGCCGATCGTGCACTGATGGACGCGATGTGGACCAGCTTGGTGGTGGCGTTCTGGACCGCCTGCACCGCCACGGTGCTCGGTACGCTGGCGGCCATGGTGATGACCCGATTCAAGCGTTTCCGCGGCAAGCCGCTGTTCGGCGCGCTGGTCACCGCGCCGCTGGTGATGCCGGACGTGATCCTGGGTTTCTCGCTGATGGCGCTGCTGGCCTCGATGGGTGCCATTCCGGGCTTCCCGGCGCGTGGACTGGCGACGATCTGGATCGCCCACGTCACCTTCACCCTGTGCTTCGTCACCGTAGTGGTGTCTTCGCGCCTGCAGGAAATGGACCTGTCGCTGGAAGAAGCGGCGATGGACCTGGGGGCCAGCCGGCTGACCGTGTTCACCCGCATCACGCTGCCGATCATCGCACCGGCACTGGTGGCGGGCTGGCTGCTGGCCTTCACGCTGTCGCTGGATGACGTGGTGGTGGCCAGCTTCGTCGCCACGCCGGGCTCGACAACACTGCCGATGAAGGTCTTCGCCTCGGTCCGCATGGGCATCAGCCCGAAGATCAATGCGCTGGCCACGCTGCTGGTATCGGCAGTGTCGATCGCGGCGGTGATCGGCTGGTACATCAACGCGCGCGCCGAGAAGCGGCGCCAGCGCGACCTGCAGCTGGCCCGGCAGGACAACGGCTGATCCGGCAACGCGCGGCTCACGGGCAAGGGCGCACACTGGGGATCTGCCTGAAGGAGATCCCCCATGACTGTCGAGATCATCGATCCCACCACCGGCCAGGTGACCTACCGCCATGAACTGATGGGCGCTGCCGACGTCGAGCAGCGTCTGCAGGCCGCGGCCGACGCATTCCCGGGCTGGGCCGCACGTTCGCTGCAGGAGCGGGGTGCCATCCTGCGAGGGATCGCCGCGCAGCTGCGCACGCGGCGTGACGAGCTGCAGCAGGCGATGACGCACGAGATGGGCAAGCTGAAGGCCGAGGCATTGGCCGAGGTCGACAAATGCGCGGCGGCCTGCGAGTACTACGCCGATCACGCCGCCGACTACCTCAAGCCCCAGCTGATCGACACCGAGGCACAGCGCAGCTACGTGCGCTACGAGCCGATCGGCTGCGTGTTCGCGGTGATGCCATGGAACTTCCCGGTCTGGCAGGTGTTCCGCTTCCTTGCCCCTGCCTTCATGGCCGGCAACGTGGCGCTGCTCAAGCACGCCAGCAACGTGCCCCAGTGTGCGGACCTGATCCTGGCGGTGTGCCGCGACGGTGGCCTGCCGGCCGGTGTGTTCGACGTTCTGCACATCGACAACGACCAGGCGGCCGAGGTGCTGCGCGATGCGCGGGTGAAGGCGGTGACGCTGACCGGCAGCGAACGCGCCGGGCGTTCGATCGCGTCCAATGCGGGCAGCCAGCTGAAGAAGTCGGTGATGGAGCTGGGGGGCAGCGACGCCTTCGTGGTGCTGGATGATGCCGACCTCGACAAGACCGTGGCGGCTGCAGTGAAGTCACGCTTCGACAACAGTGGGCAGACCTGTATTGCTGCCAAGCGCTTCATCGTGGTGGAGCGCGTGGCCGATGAGTTCACCCGTCGCTTCGTCGAGGCGGCCGGTCAGCGCCGGTATGGCGACCCCAGCGAGCGCGAGACCACGCTGGCACCGATGGCCCGCGCGGACCTGCGCGACGAGCTGCACAAACAGGTGCAGGCGAGTGTGGCCAAGGGGGCGCGGGTGCTGCTGGGCGGCGAGCCGATCGCGGGCACGCATGCCGGCTATCCGGCCACCGTGCTGGACCAGGTCGGGCCGGGCATGCCCGCCTACGACGAGGAACTGTTTGGGCCGGTGGCGGCGGTGATCCGGGTCAAGGATGAAGAGGAAGCGCTGCGCGTGGCCAACGACACCCGCTTCGGGCTGGGCGGTAGTGTCTGGACCGGTGACCCGGTGCGTGGCGAGTCCTTCGCCCAGCGCATGGAATGCGGTGCGGCCTTCGTCAACGCCATCGTCAAGAGCGACGCGCGGCTGCCGTTCGGCGGCAGCAAACAGTCAGGCTTCGGCCGCGAACTGGCGGACCATGGCATCCATGAGTTCATGAACATCAAGACTGTCTACGTGGCCTGATGGTGCATTCCGTGTGCCACGGTAAAGAAGCAGCCGAGCCCGAGCCTGGGCTCGGCTCTACAACCACCGCGCGCGCTTGAACAACCGGTACAGGCCCACGCAGACACCGCCCACGCCGACGATCATCAGCGGGTACGCCCACGGCTGGCTCAACTCCGGCATGTGACTGAAGTTCATGCCGTACCAGCTGGTGATCAGTGTCGGCGCCGCCAGCAGGGCCGCCCACGCACCCAGCCGCTTCACGGTTTCGCCCTGCGCCAGCGTCACCAGCGAGAGGTTCACGCTCAGTGCGGTACCCAGCATCTCGCGCAGGGTATCGATCACGTCGCTGATGCGCACCGCATGGTCATGCACGTCGCGGACGTAGAGCTTCACTTCGTCCGGAATCAATTCGCCCTGGTAGCGGCGCAGCTGCGCCAGCACGTCCTGCAAGGGGGCCACGGCCATCCGCATCTTGTTCAACTCGCGCTTGAGCTCGTACAGGCGCACCACGGTGCTGCGCTTGTAGCTCTCGGCGAAGATGTCCTTCTCCAGCAGCTCCAGCGTGTCGCGGAAGCGGTTGGTGATCGGCAGGTAGTTGTCGACCACGAAGTCGGTGACGGCGTACAGGCAATACGACGGACCCATCTTCAGCAGCTGCGGCTCGCGTTCCACCCGGGCACGCACTGGCGCATACGACAGCGAAGCGCCGTGGCGCACGGTCACCAGGAAACGCGGCCCGAGGAAGGCGTGGGTTTCACCGTACTGGATGCGCTCATCGACCATCTGCGCGGTGGTCATCACCACGAACAGCGAGTTGCCGTAGGCTTCCACCTTCGGCCGCTGGTGCGCATTGCGCGCGTCCTCGATCGCCAGGTCGTGCAGGCAGAACTCCTCCTGCAGCTTCAGCAGCACGTCTTCATTGGGGTCGAACAGGCCGACCCAGACGAAGCCGTTGCCGCTGGCGATGACGTCGCTGATGGCGTCCAGGCTGATGTCATGGCGGACGCCCTGCTCATCGTAGTGGACACAGTTGATGACGCAGGCGGGATTGGCCGAAGCAGGTGCGGCAGCGGAGGCGGGCAATGACATGCCCGCCATCGTGCGTCAGTGCCGCGTATCCGACAAGTGACGATCGCGCCCCAGCACCCAGGCCAGGGCCGCATGGATCGGCAGCAGCAGCACGATCCATTGCACGTTGTACTGCGGCTGCAGGCTCAGCCAGTGCAGGACGAGCGCTGCCAGGGCCTGCAGTGCCACCAGCCACAGCACGACCGTGAACATGCGGCCAGGCGGGCGACGGCGCAGCAGCCGGACCGCGCCCGGCAGCAGCAGCACGCACAATGGCGAAAGCAGCAGCAGGTTGCGGTTGGCCCAGGCGGCGTAATGGGTGCTGAAACCCCAGAGGAACACCAGCAGGCCACCTGCGACGGCACACAGCAGCCATAACGGCAGTCCCAGTCCGGCCAGCAGGCGCGGCCGGTTGCGCAATGCCAGCACGCCGGCAGCGATGGCCAGGCCGCACAGCAGCCACGGCCACCAGCGGCGCGGGAATTCCTTGGGCTCCGGATCGATGCGGTGCGGCAGCAGTTCCTGCTCGGACTGCACCAGCGGACGACCGTCGCTGTTGCGCGCCTGGCGCAGGGCATCGGCCAGGCGCATCGGCACGAACGCTTCCTGCCAGCGTGACAGCGGCTGATCGGCGAACGGGCCCAGGCCCACGTCGAAGCCCAGCCACATCCACGGCGCGGGCGAGGCCAGGCGGACCGATTCGCTGCGGTAGGTATTGCCGCGCGAGCGTCCGGACAGCTGAGCATGCAGCCCGCCACCCAGCGCCTTGTCCAGCGTGTCACGCACCATCGTCGCGCAGTTGGCGGTGTAGTAGTCGTAGTGGTAGCGCGCGTTCTCCGGCCTGGCCCGCTCGGCCAGGTCGGCGGCCAGCGCGCGCGCCTGGTCCGGGCGCAGATCCAGCCACTGCACGCTCGCTCCGCGGCCGGTCTCGTCGTAGTACGACAGGTCCTGCTGAAGGGGCAGCGCCACCAGGTAATACATCATGTCGCCACGCACGAAACGACCGATGAAGTCATCCTCGGACGGATCGAAGTAGCCGAAATTGTACGACGTTGCCTCACCACTGGCCGGATCGAGCACCACGATGGCGTCGTGGCCGAAACGCTCGAAGAACACCGTGCCGGGCTGCATCGTCACCACGCCGATGCGCGGCGCCGGGGGCCCGGCGACCGCAGCCGTGGCCTGCGCGAAGGCGATGGCAGGCACGGCCGTGGCCAGCATGCACAGTGCCAGCCACAGGGTGAGGATCAGCCCGCGCCGCTTCAAGCGTCGTCCTGCGCGTCCGGTGGCAGCACCGTCACGTGGAAGGCCTGTACCCGGCGCGCATCGGCACGCGCGACGCGGAACATGAAGCGGTCCAGCGCCAGTTCGTCTCCGATCTCCGGAAGGTGACCGACCGCTTCCGTGACCAGGCCGCCGATGGTGTCGTAGTCCTCGTCGGAGAACGCGGCACCGAAGCGCTCGTTGAAATCCCCGATCGGGGTCAGGGCATCGACCACGTACTGGCCGTCGGCCTGGATCGCGATCTGTGCCGACGGATCCTCGGCTTCGTCGTGCTCGTCATCGATGTCGCCGACGATCTGTTCCAGCACGTCCTCGATGGTGACCAGGCCGGCGACGCCGCCGTACTCGTCGACCACGATGGCCATGTGGTTGCGCGACAGGCGGAACTCCTTCAGCAGCACGTTGAGCTTCTTCGCTTCAGGAATCAGCACCGCCGGGCGCAGCAGTTCGCGCACGTTGGCCGGGCCGTGGTCGGCAACCACGCCGCGCAGCAGGTCCTTGGCCAGCAGGATGCCGAGGATGTCGTCCTTGTTCTCGCCATGCACCGGGAAGCGCGAATGGCCGGACTCGACCACCTGCTTCATCAGTTCCAGGAAGGGCGCTTCGACCGGCAGCGAGACCATCTGCGAACGCGAGATCATCACGTCGCCCACGGTCAGCTCGGCCACCGAAATGGCGCCTTCCATCATCTTCAGGGTATCGGCGGCGATCAGACCCTCTTCCTGCGCGGTGTGCAGGACAGCGACCAGCTCGTCGCGGGTATGGGGTTCGCCGGAGAACGCGGACGTCAGGCGTTCCAGCCAGCCGCGCTTCTTTTCACTGTGCTCCTGCAGGGAGCTACTACTGTCGTCTTCAGACATCTCTGGAAAAAGGGCACCCGGCATGCCGGGCGTTGGCGCCAGTCTAGCAGGATGTAGCGGCCTGTCAGCGCCCCCCGCTGCCGGGGCCGGTGATCGGGGGCGGCGCCAGTTCAGGCCGGGACGCCGGTGCTTCGGGCAGGTCCAGGCTGTAGGTGCAGCCGGCCAGCGTCCGGCCCGGGTGGGAGGCCACCGTTGAGACACTGAGGATGATCGACTCGATCTGGGCCTCGCCGGTGGTCGGGTCGGTCACGTCACGGCTGACCAGTTCGCGCCCCGCCATGAACTTGCCGTCCTGGTCGTATCCGGTCTCCAGCCCGAGCCGCCTGGCCAGCGGCCGGGGGTCGGCCTCATCGAGGATCGCCATGATGCTGGCACCGGCCATCGCGACCCGGTCCGTGCGGGTGCCGAACACCGTGATGGGCTGCGCCAGACGGTACTCGCTCAGGAACCGGTTGCCCTGCGGCAGGGGTTGCAGGCCGCTGGCGACCGCTTTCAGCGGGTCGGCCAGCAGCGGTGCCAGCGCGGCATGGGCGGCCACGTCCTGGCGGCATTCGATCAGTGCCGGCAGGTCCAGCGGAGCGGCGGACGCAGAGGTAGCAAGCAGCAGGGGCAGGAACACAGCGGCACTCCGTGGTGGCGCCGAGCCTGGGCTCGGCTGCCTTCCGGTCAGGGGGGGGGCGGGCTCAGCGCTCGCCGGCGTAGGGGTCGGCGATGCCGAGCTCGGCCAGGATCTCGCGTTCCAGCTGCTCCATCGCCTCGGCTTCCTTGTCGTCTTCGTGGTCCCAGCCGAGCAGGTGCAGCACGCCGTGCACGGTGAGGTGCGCATAGTGGGCGTTGAGCGCCTTGCCCTGCTCGCCGGCCTCGCGCTCGACCACCGGGGCACAGATCACCAGGTCGCCCAGCAGCGGGAACTTCACGCCCTTGGGCAGGCCTTCGGGCACTTCGGCCGGGAAGCTGAGCACGTTGGTGGCGTAGTCCTTGCCGCGGTAGTGGCGGTTCAGCGACTGCCCTTCCTTGGCATCGACCACGCGGATCGCCAGGTCGGCTTCGCGGATCCGCCCCTTCAGGGCCGCAGCAACCCACCTGCGGAAGCTCACCGCGGCCGGCAGTCCGGCGCGGGGCAGGGCGTAACTGACGGCGACGTCCAGCCGTACGGGACCACGGGTCATGATGTCGCTCCGGGTTGGATCTGATGCAGGTCGCGGCGGTCGTAGGCACTGACGATGCGGGCCACCAGCGGATGGCGGACGACGTCGCGCGATTCGAAGAAGGTGAAGCTCACGCCCTCGACATCGCGCAGCACGTCGATGGCATCGCGCAGGCCCGATTTCAGGTGCTTGGGCAGGTCGGTCTGGGTCAGGTCGCCGGTGACCACGGCGGTGGAGCCGAAGCCCAGCCGGGTCAGGAACATCTTCATCTGCTCGATGGTGGTGTTCTGCGCCTCGTCCAGGATCACGAACGCGTCGTTGAGCGTGCGGCCACGCATGTACGCCAGCGGTGCGATCTCGATGACGTTCTTCTCCAGCAGCTTGACCACCTTCTCCACGCCCATCATTTCGTACAAGGCGTCGTACAGCGGCCGCAGGTAGGGGTCGACCTTCTGGGTCAGGTCGCCGGGCAGGAAGCCGAGCTTCTCGCCGGCCTCGACCGCAGGCCGCACCAGGATCAGGCGCTGCACGCGCGACTCGTTCAGCGCTTCCACCGCGCTGGCCACGGCCAGGAAGGTCTTGCCGGTACCGGCCGGGCCGATGCCGAAGTTGATGTCATGGGTGGCGATCTGGTGCAGGTAGCGGCCCTGGTTGGCGCCGCGACCGCGCACGGTGCCACGCTTGACCCGGATCGCCACGTCCTGTGCTTCGTACGAGCGTTCGGCGATCTGCTCCACGTTGGCCTGGGCCAGGCGCAGGTGGATGGCGTGGTTGTCGAAGGTGGTCTCGCCGGCTTCGGCGTACAGGGCCTCGATCAGCTTCTGCGCTTCCACGCTGGCTTCCTTCGGTCCACTGATGCGGAACACGAAGCCGCGATTGGCGATCTCCACGCCGAGTTTCAGTTCGATCTGTCGCAAATGGCCGTCGAACGGGCCGCACAGGTTGGCCAGGCGCGCGTTGTCTTCCGGCGACAGGGTGAAGTCTCGATGCTCGATGTTTTTCATTGCTGGAGGTGGGGCGGAAGCCTTCCACCACAGTGTCTTCAAGGGGAAACAAGGGTAGCGCGCGGGGGCGCACACGGCCAGTACGGGGGCTGCTACGCGGTTTTCCACACGGGGTGTGGATCGGGCCTGCGGGAACCTGTGGATAGACGTTCGCAATGCTTGTGCCACAAGCTTCCTGCGCCGGTGGTGAAAAAAGCGTCACGACCGGGTGGGGAACGGAAACCGGGAAGCAGCGGTGGCCACGGGAAGGTTCACAGGCATTGAGCGTCGGGGCGGAGCGCCCGGCCAGGGAGAGGTCATGGATGTTTCACATACGGCAGTCGCGCACGCGCCGCTGGCGGGGCTCGGGTCGAACCGGCAACTGCATCGGCTGCAGGCTGAGGGCCTGCCTCCCTTGTTCGTCGAACAGTGGTGGGGCCACGAAAGCCTGGTCAACGGTTTCGATTACTGGGTAGATGCCGTGCACCCGGATGCAGGCCTGGCGTGCGCTGACTGGCCGGGACTGAGCGCCGCGCTGGTCACCTGCCTCGATGATGGCCAGGACCACCATCGCTGCGGCTACATCGCCGCCGCTCACCTCCTTGGCGCAGACGGCGGTCTGGCGCGCTACCGGCTGCATCTCGTGCCATGGACGTGGTTCCTGCGGCATGCGCGGCGCAGCCGTGTCCATCAGCAGCGGACCGTGCGGGACATCGTCGAGGACGTGTTCGGCACGCACAGCGCCCTGGCCCGCTGGCGCTGGAGCGACGACGCCCTGGCCGCTCTGGCCGCCGCACCCGTGCGCGACTGCTGCATCCAGTATCGGGAGCCGGACCTTGAGTTCGTGCAGCGGCTGTTGGCCGATGAAGGCATTGCGGGCACGTTCGAGAGCGACAGCAGCGGCGGATTGACGCTCGTGCTGTTCGCCGACAGCAGCGTGCAACCTGAGAATCCGCAATCGGCCCGAGACGGCGGTATCCGTTTCCACCGTGACGACGCCACCGAGCGCGCAGATGCCCTGCAGCAGCTGGGCAGGTGGCGTCGGCTGGGCAGCAGCCGGCTCTCGCTCGTCACCGACGATGGCCCTGCGGCCACCGTCCGACATGTGCAGATGCCACTGCAGGACGCCGGGCACAGCCCGCGCGAGGTCTATGAGCCGGTGGGCACCCACGCCCTGGCTGGCGCCGATGAGGGGTATCGTCGCGCGCGGCGAGCAGCTGAAGCGCACGAGGCCGGCAGTGCAGGCTGGCTGGCGGCAGGCAGCGTACGCAGCCTGCAGGTCGGTCGCTTCATCCGCGTTCTGGCCGCGGGCGCTGGTTCGACGCCGAGCCTGCTGCCGACCGAACTGCTGCATTACGGGTGCAATCCGCCGCCGATCACACAGGGGGCGGAGCAACCACGCGCTGCGGCACCGGCCGGCTGGCTTGAGGCCGGTTCAGCCATGCCCGGCGTGGCGCTGGAGACAAACGCGCCCCTGGGTTATACCAATCGCTTCCGCGCCGTCGATCGGAATCGACCGTGGCGGCCCGTGCTGGCCGATGGCACCGGCGAACGCATCCACCCGCGGCCGCTCGCGCCAGGCCATCAGACCGCTACGGTGATCGCTGGCGATGGCCGTGATGATGCCGCTCTGTACGCCGATCACCTGGGCCGGGTACGGGTACGTCTGCATCTTCAGGACGCCACAGATGCCGGTACGACCTGTTGGCTGCGGGTCGCGCAGCGCTACGCTGGGCCGGGCGTCGGTGCACAGTTCCTGCCGCGTGTCGGTCAGGAGGTGGTGATCGGCTTTCTGGACGGGAACATTGACCAACCCCTGGTGCTGGGCGCGCTGTACAACGGTCGTGGCGAGGCGGGCGTTGCGCGCACCCCGGCCGGAGCAGCGGCCGCAGACGAAAGCGGCGGCCTGTTCGGGCATGCCACCGATTCCCGCCCGAGCGCACAGGGCAATGCGGCCGGCGGCCATGCGCCTGTCTGGCACGCGATGGCACCGGGGCAGGACCAGCACCGGCATGCCGGGGCGGTATGGGGCATCCAGTCACGGGAATGGGCCGGAACGGGTTACAACCGGCTGGCCTTCGATGATTCCGACGCACAGCTGCGCGTGCAGCTGGCCAGCAGCCACGCCAGCAGCGAGCTGAATCTTGGCCATCTGCTGCACATGGCTGACAACCATCGTGGTTCCCTGCGCGGAGAAGGCGCGGAACTGCGCACTGACGCGTGGGGCGCGCTGCGTGCCGAACGGGGCGTCTGGTTGACCGCGCGTGGCCACGCTGCGCTGTCACCCGCAGGCGAGGTGGCTGCGGCCGGCGCGCTGCTGCAGCAGGCCGCCCTTCTGGCCGCGTCCAGCCATGGCGTGGCCACGATGCACGGCACGGCTGGCTTGGACAGCCACGCAGTACGGGAGGACAGTACCGGCCTGGCAGGTCTGCAACGGGTTGCCCGGGCCAGTGTGACCGGACTTTCCTATGCGCAGGCCAGCGCCGATGAGGAGGGCCGCCCCGCGCCCGGCGATGTTCCGCATACCGGCCAGCCAACGCTGGGCCTGCATGGGCAGGCCGGTCTGATGATGGTGGCCGGGCAGGCACTGCACTGGGGCGGTGCCCGGAATGTGGCACTGTCCAGTGGCGGGCACACCGATGCCAACGTGGCCGGCGGTGCGCGCCTGCACGCGGCGCAGGCGGTGGGCATGCTGGCGGCCAGTGGCCGCAGCTTTGCCGGTGATGCGGCATTGACCATCGTCGCCGGGCAGGAGGCACTGGACATTCGTGCCCAGTCCGAAACGATCCACCTGCAGGCGCGCAGCACCGTGCGTGCAGCGAGCGGGCAGGGGGCTGTGGAGCTTGCCGCACCGCGCACCCTGCACATCGCCACCGCCGGTGGCGCCAGCGTTACGCTGGAAGATGGCAACCTGGTGCTGGTCTGCCCCGGCACGGTGACCGTGCAGGCCGGGCAGCGCACCTTCGTCGGCCCGACGCAGCTGACCCGTCCCCTGCCGGACATGCCGTCCAGCGCGCCGGACGGGCAGGTTCCGAAGCTTGCTTTCAGGCTGCAGGACATCCCGGGCCCACAGGGTGCGCCGCTGGGCGGGCAGCCCTGGAGGATCGTGCGCACGCACCGCGCCCTGGACGATGAGCAGCGTGACAGCGCCCTGCTGCCGGAACGTTGGGCCGAGACCCTGGCCGAAGGTGAGGCCGACGCACAGGGCGATGTCAGCCTGGACGATGCGCTGTGCGCAAGGATCTGGAGTGACGTAGGCCGCCATCCCGGCTGCCTGTTCCTGGTACACGGCATCGACGTGATCCCGCTGCAGCGGCCCCGGCCATACAGCAGCTCCCCGGGGGTGCGGGCAACCCTGGATACGCTGGAGGCGATCAACTATGGCAAGAGCCTGGCCGATCTGCCCGACGATGCCGCGCTGCATGCCTACCGGCAGCGCGCCGAGTACGAGTTCCAGTCCCACATCGACGCCAGTCCGGCCCGGCGCAAGGAGATCTGATCATGGCAGACGCCAACGCATGGGGCAGGGTCGAACGCGCCTCCCTCATCTGCAGGGATGGCCAGAAGGGCACGACCAGCGGCGACTACTACGCACCACCGGACCGTCAGTTCGCGCCGGTGCGGCATGGGAACCGCGTCGACGCGTTCACCGACGGTCGCTCGGCGATGAAGGCGATGGCCGATGCCATCCGCGGCGCGCAGAAGTTCATCTTCATCGCCGACTGGCAGATGAACTTCGATACCGAGATGGACGCGCGCGGTGACGCGCACTCCGCGCGGCTGAGCGAGCTGCTGTTCGACGCGATCAACCAGCGCGGCGTGGATGTGCGGGTACTGCTCTACGACAGCGTGGAGGCGGCCGCCTACACCCACGAGAACGAGGTACGCACGGCGCTGTACAAGATGCAGGATGACAAGACGCCCGGGCAGGTGCAGGTGGGCCTGCACAACCCGGCGACCGGCCGCACCGATGCCTTCAACATCGCCTTCTCGCACCACCAGAAGATCCTGGTGGTGGACGGAAACATCGGCTTCATCGGCGGCCTGGACGTCGCCCATGGCCGTTGGGACGACGGCAACTTCGACGTGGTCTGCGACCCGACGCTGCACGTGATCAATGACCATTACAACAACTGCCTGAGCAAGTATCGGAGCATGACGGAGGATGAGACGAAGCTCACGCTGGACAAGCCCGATACCAGCCCGGATGCGGCAGGCCGCGTTCGTCCCGGCTTCGCACAGGCGTATGTGCCCGGCATGGCCATCGCACTGGACCAGATGAAGTCGCAGTGGGATGCCGGTGCCGCGTTGGCGGAGCTGCAGGACTATGCAGACAAGCTGGGCGTACCCGACGCGCTTGAGCGCGAAGGCCTCAGGAAGATCGCCGAGTGGATCATCCCCGGCATGGAAGAGGGGATGGCGGTCAAGCGCACCGTCGCGCGCACGTTCCTGGCCATCCAGACGACGCTGGAGGAGATCGGCAAGGAATATGCAGATGTCATTGCCGCGTCGAACCGTGCCGCCGACGAAGCCATCAAACTGAATCCGGTCCAGGCGGCTGCCGCAGCAGGGCGTGCGGTGGCAGGCTTCAGCGCCATCCAGGCGAAGAAGTTCGGCAGCTGGCTCGACCAGCAGAAGAACGACATCCGGGCGGCAGCGCTGCGGCCCTTCCAGACTGCAGAGAAAGCGGCGGGCTACCTGCTCGATCCGCGCAGCCTGCGCGCGGACATCGAAGGCCGACTCAGCGAAATAGAAGCAAAGATCGACAAGGCGAAGAAAGACTGGGAATCGCTGGTGCAGTGGATCAATACGCCGGTTGATCGCACCCAGCGGCTGCTCGACAGTGGCCGCCAGCCACGCATGCCCTGGCAGGACGTGCACGCGCAGATCGCGGGCCCGGCCGTATTCGATATCTGCAGCAACTTCATGCATCGCTGGAATGCCATGGTCTGGCAGAACCAGCGCGGTGACCGGACCGTCGGCTCGCTGCTGCGCAAGGGGATGAACACGGGCCTTCGCAAGACCAATGAATGGCTCGACACAGCGCTGCCCGAGCAGACCACCCTGGCGCGTGGCATGGAACTGACGCCATTGAGCGATCAGTGGCTGCAGTCCATGGGCGGCATGCAGGCGGTGTTCGGTGATCTGACGGTGCCGGGCACGGCGGGCAAGGTCAGCGTGCAGATCGTGCGTTCCTCGGGCACCGCCCTGCATGCGCTGGAGAAGAAGGGGTGCAGGGAACTCGGCCTGAACCTGGACGACGCCAGCTGCCTGCAGCCGTACTGGGAGCGTGAACAGCCGATGCACTCCATTCTCGACGCAATGGTCAACTGCATCGCATCGGCCCGCGCCTACATCTATCTGGAAACGCAGTTCCTCATTTCCGACTGCGGCTGGTCCGACGCGGATCCGGGCAGCGTGGTGGAAACCGCAGTGAAGGGCGGGGAGCGGCGGGATGCGACGGATGCCGAAAAGGCGAAGCTTGGTCACGTGGGGCGCGGCGTGGGGATGAGCGGCCCGGTCGGCAGGGCCGGCATCGTGCAGGATGTGGTGGAACGCAGGCAGGGAGTGAAGTCGGCGGCCAGCAACCCGCTGGTGGCCGCCATCGCCGCGCGCATCCGCCGCGCGATCCTGGCCCGGCAAGGCTTCCATGTGTACATCACCCTGCCGGTGCACCCGGAGGGCAGCCTGGCGGACGGAGCCGTGGTGAAGCAGCAGTACTGGGTGCAGCAGACCCTGCTGCGTGGTGACGACAGCCTGATCCGGCGCATCTGCCGATCATTGATTGCACGCGACAAGGACATCCGCGAGGCCAGCGTGGAAGAGGCCGACCTGCAGGCGGAGGTGAAGGCCGGGCGCTGGAAGGAATACCTGTCGGTGATGAATCTGCGCAGCTACGGCGTGCTGGCCGAAACGCGCAGAAAAGATCATCTGCCGCCGCACACGATCGGCTCCGAGCATGGCCCCTCCCTGTATGTGGTGACCGAGCAGTGCTATGTGCATTCCAAGCTGCTGATCGTTGATGACGCGGTGGCGATCATCGGCAGCGCGAACTGCAATGACCGCAGCCTGCTGGGGACGGGAGATACCGAGATCGCCGCGGTGATCGTTGATGGCGAGGCGAAGCGGATGGATCTGGGCAATGGCGTGCAGGTAATAACCCGAACGTTTGCGCGGGAGCTGCGGTTGAAGTTATGGAAGAAGTTTCTGGGGCAGGAGATTCAAGAGCTGCCGGAGAAGGGGAATCAGCACTTCGTGTTCTCTGAGTTGACCGAGGGCTACTACCCGTGGTTCAACAAGAGCGTGCCAACCTTGACGGTGGACAGGCCAGCAAGTGCCGAGACGTGGAGAAGCATCAGAAATCTTGCCGATTCAAATTCCGCCGCTTATGAACGTGTATTCACCAATGTCCCCCGTGACTCGTTCCCTCGCTACGACTCCGTGCTGCATGGATTCCCCGCCGAAGGTCTGAGTGACAAAGGGCACGTCAAACGCATCCTGTACGCGCAGCCGGCGGACCTGCAACCAGAGTTCATGCTGGAGCCAAGCGTTGTAAGCAACTACGTGACCGGTGCGGTGGGTCGGCACGATGTGCGTAAGGCGACGGACTTCCTTCGAGACACGGCATTGGGGGACTACGGTGTTCAGGGGTTCTGGGTGACGATGCCACTTCTGTGGGGGAGCGGCATGGACGACCCTGCTGCCATGATGCCGAACGAGATTATCGCTGCCGTGCCTGTCGAAAGGAGTAGGTCAATCGAATTTGGATATTCGAATGGAGGTACTCCAGGGGAATCCGGAGAACAGGCATGAAAGAGCATATTGTTTTGAGATGGTTGATGGCGTTGGGTGCCTTTTTCACTGCGCACACTGCGTTGGCAGGCTGCAGTTCACCAATCGGGAAGTCGCATACTTCTCAGGGGGGGCTGGTGATCAAGTTCAGACCAAGCCCCAAAGGAGTGCTGAGCGCAAGTCTTAGTCGTGCGAACGAAGTTGCGCCCTATGTGCGGATCAATCTCTATCCTAAACTTGCTGAGCTGCACAATGAGCCATTCGACTTGAATGGTGGTGCGGTCTACTACTTGGAAAAGGACGCGCAAGGGCAGCGAATATGCCGCGTTGAAGAGTGGAAAAGGCGAGAATCCAAGTTGATTGGCGAAGCACCTCCTGAGGGCCTGCATCCTGCGGTGAGGCCCGTGTATCCATATTTCGAGCTTTACAAGACGCAGGAGCTTGACTATGACGGGTCAGGTCAATTGACGTCGATTCATGCAACTGACGCGAAAGGGCATAGGGCAACAACCTTCTGTGCGCTCTATGATGGTGATGGTCGCATAGAAGTAGCGAATGAGAGCTCTGGGTTGATTGTCTCGGATAAGCCAGATTTTCAGTGTGCGCAGCTCCGCGATATGCCATCCCGCACTTCAACTCGATACTTCACTTATCGACCGGATGGATCGCGAGCTTCCGACGTAGTCAAGGAAGCCACGCGTAAGCCAGGTGAGGATCCCAATCGCGAGGACACCGGCTTTGGAACCGAGGCCGCCGATGGTGCATGGACTGTGAGTGGCTTCATCAATGTCGACGATGCTGAGTTGAAGCGGGTCGTGGGTATTCGCTTCCATGGCAGTGAAAAGCGTGGGCTTCGTGGCGTTGAAAGTGCTTCCTTCTCCATAGCGCCATCGGACGCCACGGCTGTCTTCGCACAACGTAGCAAAGAGCACACCAATAAGCTGAAATACAGGTTCCCCGGCGAACCTGTGCCAGCAGAAATCGCCAAGGGGTTGTTCGAGGGCATCACCGACTACACCCGCGTCCGGGAGTACTACCATCGCTCGCATCAACGGATCTTCGAGGTATTCGGACCGGGTGCCAAGCAGCCCCACGAACGCCAGTGGCGCACGCTGGATCTGAACCGCCAGGAGAACTACGACGCAAACGGCAGGCTCACGCGGGTGATCCTGTTCGGCCCGGCTCCCGATGATGGTGGCTACACCGAGAACCTGCGCGCATACGTAGAGAAGGGTGTGTTGAAGCTCACGCCGCTGACCAGCGGCTACAGCTCCTACCGCGTCTACGACTATGACGCAGCAGGCAACGAGACGCTCTCGTTCGTGTGCTGGCGCCATGAAGTCTCGACCAACAAGCCGTATGCCCATTTCCCCTGGTGGGAGCCCGATCCCCGTCCCAAGCGCAGTCGTGAAGCCGAACTGCAATACGGCAGGACACAGCTGGCAGCCCGCTGTGGCACGCCTGATGGCAAGGTAATCGTAGAGGGTATGGGACCGGCGAAGAAGCTGATGGAGACCCGGTACGGATTCGGGACGACGAAGCTGGGATTCCTGAGCGAGTAGCGCGGTGCGTCCTTCTGAGGCTCAGAGCAGACCCGCTAAGCGGAGGTTGCGGCCAGCAACGAGGCCCGGCGGGCTCGCCCCTGAGACCCACCGCTTTTCCACAATCACTGTGGAACGACGCGCAATCAACCTGTGGATAGGTGACGCAGAGCCTTCTGCACAGAGGGTCTGCGTGGCGTGGTGAGAAAATCACCACGCCTGCTGCGTGGGGGCAAGCCATACATGGCTTCCCCCACCCCGGCGATCAGCCTTCCGTTACCACCCGCCCGCGCAGCGAATTGGTCAATGCCTCGGTGATCACCACATCCACGAACTGACCGATCAGGCGTGCCGGCGCCGGGAAGTTCACCGAGCGCATGTTCTCGGTCTTGCCGGTCAGCTCGTTCGGGTTCTTCCGCGACGGGCCTTCCACCAGCACCGTCTGCACGGTGCCGACCATCTTTGCGGAAATGCCGGCGGCGTGCGCGTTGATGCGCTCCTGCAGGCGCGACAGCCGCGCGTGCTTCTCGGCATCGCTGAGCGTGTCTTCCAGGTCGGCGGCCGGAGTGCCCGGGCGTCGCGAATAGATGAAGGAGAAGCTGTGGTCGAAGCCGATGTCCTCGATCAGCTTCATGGTCTTCTCGAAGTCCGCCTCGGTCTCGCCAGGGAAGCCGACGATGAAGTCCGAACTGATCGAGATGTCCGGGCGCACCGCGCGCAGCTTGCGGATCTTCGACTTGAACTCCAGCGCGGTGTAGCCGCGCTTCATCGCCGACAGGACGCGGTCGCTGCCGGCCTGCACCGGCAGATGCAGGAAGTTGGCCAGCTGCGGCACATCGCGGAACGCGTCCACCAGCGAGTCGCTGAACTCCAGCGGGTGAGAGGTGGTGAAGCGGATGCGGCCGACGCCATCGATCTCGGCGATGGTGCGGATCAACAGGCCCAGATCGGCGAACTCGCCATCGCCATACGGGCCACGGTAGGCATTGACGTTCTGGCCGAGCAGGTTGATCTCGCGTACGCCCTGCGCGGCCAGCTGTGCCACTTCCACCACCACGTCCTCGAATGGACGGCTGACTTCGGTGCCGCGGGTGTAGGGCACCACGCAGAACGAGCAGTACTTCGAGCAGCCTTCCATGATCGACACGAACGCCGACGCGCCTTCAGCGCGCGGTTCCGGCAGGCGGTCGAACTTCTCGATTTCCGGAAAGCTGATGTCCACCTGCGGTCGCTTCTGCTCGCGACGCGCACGGATCAGCTCCGGCAACCGGTGCAGGGTCTGCGGGCCGAACACCAGGTCCACGAACGGCGCGCGCTTGATGATGGCCTCGCCCTCCTGCGAAGCGACGCAGCCACCGACGCCGATGATGACCTCGCGGCCCTGGTTCTTCAGCCCCTTCCAGACGCCGAGCTGGCTGAACACCTTCTCCTGCGCCTTCTCGCGGATGGAACAGGTGTTGACCAGGATGACGTCGGCATCCTCCGGGGTGTCGGTCAGCACCAGGCCGTCGCTGGCGGCGAGCACGTCGGCCATCTTGGCCGAGTCGTACTCGTTCATCTGGCAACCGTGGGTCTTGATGTACAGCTTGCCCTTGATCTGCTCCGGCGTGCGCGGAGCGGAGGGCAGGGCAACGAGCGGGGTGCCGCCCGGCGTGGCGGGCGGAAAGACGTCTGGCGTCCCGGTCATGGCGCTTAATCCATTCGGGTGGCGGGAAAGCGGGCAATTCTACCCGCATCCTGTGCCGCCCGCCGCCCGCCGCCCGCCGCCTGCCGCCTGCCGCGCTGAGCACTAAGCGCTCGCGGGGCATGGCCCCGCGCGACCGCCTCCCGCCGTGCCCGGCGGGCGCCCTTACGCCGCGATCAGCTCCGCGTCGATCTGCCGCGAGCGGTCGAAGGCCGTCAATGCGCCCATCCGGGCGATGTAGTCCGCCGTGGCGGGGGCGGGTTGCACCAGCCCGAAGTCGGTGGTCCATTTCAGGGCATTGCCCCACAGCACGTCGGCGGCGCTCATCTCCTCACCCAGCAGGTAAGGTCCCTGCGCCAGCTGCGCCTCGATCACCTGCAGGACGGTTTCCGCGTCGTTGTAGGGCGACATCGACTGCGGAGGCGGGTCGCGGCGCATCGCGCGGTCGATCATCGCCGGCTCGAAGCAGGCGCCGTAGAAGGCCATCCAGCGCAGGTAGGGGCCGCGCAGCGGCGAGCCGATCGGCGGCGCCAGGCCGGCTTCGGGGTAGAGATCGGCCAGGTACAGGTAGATCGCCACCTGCTCGGTCACCAGTGCGCCCTCATGGATGATCGCCGGCACTTTGCCCATCGGGTTGATGGCCAGGTAGGCCGGGGCCAGGTTGGCGCCGGCTTTCAGGTCCAGCACATGCAGGCGGTAGTCGGCACCCAGGGCTTCAAGCAGGGCCACGGCGCCGCTCGAGCGTGAACGGGCAGCGTGATAGAGGGTGATCTGGCGGGACGTCATGGCAGTGCTCCTTGCAGCAGAGGGGTGAACTGGGGCCCATGCTGGGGCACTATTGCGGACGACTTCTGTCCTCGATCCCTCATGCGCCACACCGCCCATCGCCTGCTCCGCCTGATCGCCCTGCTGCAGGCCCGCCGACAGTGGTCGGGGGCTGAATTGGCCGAGCGCATGGGGGTGGATCGGCGCAGCATCCGCCGCGACATCGAGCGCCTTCGCGAGCTGGGCTATCCGGTCAGGGCGTCGGCCGGGGTAGGGGGCGGCTATCAGCTGGGAGCGGGCGCGCCCGTACTCCCGATGCTGCTGGACGAAGAGGAGGCGACGACCCTGGCCATCGCCCTGCGCGCGGCCTCGGCCACGGTGGCCGGCATCGACGAAACCGCGCGCGGTCTGCTGTCCAAGCTCGACCCACTGGTGCCGACCCGCCGCCGCCAGCAGGCTGGCGAGGTGCACGCCGCCACCGCGACGCTGTCGGATCTGCCTTCCACCGATGCACGTCTGCTGGGGCGCCTGGCCCAGCATTGCCGCCAGGCAACCCGGCTGGCCTTCGAGTACCGCAGCGCGCAGGACGCGGTGACCCAGCGCGAGGTCGAGGCCCAGCATCTGGTCAACTACGGACGTCGCTGGTACCTGCTGGCCTGGGATCTGGGCCGCCAGGACTGGCGCACGTTGCGGGTGGACCGGATGGGCGCGGTGCGCGCGCTGGCCGAGCCCGGCCTGCATCGGCGCACGCCCGCACCGCCCGATGTGATGGTGCGGCAGGCGGTCAGCCAGGCGCCGTTCGCACTGCAGGCGGTGCTGCGCCTGGCCGGCAGCCACACCGAGCTGGAAGGTCGCATTCCCCCCTGGTGTGGCGTGCTCGAAGCCGATGGTGCCGATCACTGCCTGCTGCGCATGGGCGCGGAAAGCCGCGGCATGATGCTGGCGCAGATTCTCAGCCTCGACCGGGTGCCGCTGGAGCTGTGGACCACGCCGCCTGCGCTGCGCCAGGAACTGGCGCAGCGCCTGGGCGGGCTGGCGCAGCTGCTGGCTGTGCCTGACGTCACAGGCTGAGCCGCACGGCTTGGCAACGCGGGGCGAAGCTGGGACACTCGCGGCCATGAAGGGGAGACTGGGGACAACGGCGATCATCATCGCTGCGCTGACCGCTGCGCCGGCCAGCGCCGGCACCCTGTACAAGTGCCAGGGGGCAGACGGGGTCACCAGCTATGTGAGCAAGCGTGTGGCCGGTGCCCAATGCAGCACCATCAGCTACAGCCGGGAGGCCGCCCGCCCGGCCCGCCCGGCAGCAACTGTTGCCAGGCCGGTGCCGGCCACCGTGGCCAGCATCGAGCGTAATCCGGTGGCGGTGGCCGCCAGTGCCGCCGTGCCCGTGCCGGCTGCACCGGCGCCTGCTTCGACTCCGGCGGTTGCTGCCGGCACGTCCCGCACCGGGCGCATGGTCAGTGGCCAGGTCTATTCCTATATGAAGGATGGGGTGCGCCACTACACCAGTGCGCGGCCCAGCCAGGTTGCCCACCTGGGGCCGGTGCGCACCATCCGCTACAGCTTCATGGAGCGCTGCTACGCCTGTGGGGCCAACCCGCGCGTGGACTTCGGCACCGTGCGTCTGAACACGACGGCCTTCCAGACCGAGATCGCTTCGGCCGCGCGCGAGTTCGGCGTGGAGGAGGCGGTGGTCCGGGCGATCATCCATGCCGAGTCGGCCTACAATCCGACTGCGCTCAGCCGCGCCGGTGCGCAGGGCCTGATGCAGTTGATGCCACCGACTGCCGCGCGCTTCGGGGTCAGTGATTCCTACGATGCGGGCCAGAACATCCGTGGCGGGGTGCAGTACCTGTCGTGGCTGCTGAAGCGATTCAACGGCAACCTCACCCTGGCCGCCGCCGGTTACAACGCCGGGGAAGGTGCGGTCGACCGCCACGGTGGCGTGCCCCCTTACAGCGAAACCCAGTACTACGTGCGTCGGGTGGGCCAGCTGGCCGAGCGTTACCGCAGTGCCTTGAGTCACCAGTAGTCCGGCCGGTGCCGGTGCCGACTGACGGCCCATCGCCGGCTGCCGGTCGGCACACGTTGCAAAGAGTTGTTGCAATGCGTTGTGTGGCGCGTAACGGTTCCGCTACACTCGCCCATGATTCAATGCGGCTCTGGCCCCCACCAGACCGCTGGCAGCCTTAAAGCTACCTAATCAATATCGGAGTGCCGGATGGCCAACGATGGGGTACACGATCCAGTCAATACCGGACGTCGGCGTTTTCTTACTGCCACCACAGCCGTGGTTGGCGCCGTCGGCGTCGGATTCACCGCAGTTCCTTTCATCAAATCGTGGAACCCCAGTGCCCGCGCGAAGCTCGCGGGAGCACCGGTGGTGGCCGATATCAGTGCCCTGCAGGAAGGCCAGCGCCTGATCGTGGAATGGCGTGGCCAGCCGATCTGGATCGTCAAACGGTCCAAGGCGATCCTCGACGCGCTGCATGGGCTCGACGACCGCCTCAAGGACCCGGAGTCCGGCGAGAAGGACCAGCAGCCCGCCTACGTGCTCAAGCAGAATCCCGAGCTGCGCTCGATCAAGCCCGATGTGTCGGTGCTGGTCGGCCTGTGCACGCATCTGGGCTGCTCGCCGGAGATGGTGGCCGAGATCCGCCCCGAACCGTATGACCCGCAGTGGAAGGGCGGCTACTTCTGCCCCTGCCACAAGTCGCGCTTCGACATGTCCGGCCGCGTCTTCAAGGACGTGCCGGCGCCGATCAACCTGCTGGTGCCACCGCACCACTACCAGGACGACAACACGCTCATCATCGGTGTCGATCCGGAGGGGGCAGCCTGATGGCCAATATCCTGAGCCGTACCGCGACAGGCGTCGCCGACTGGGTCAACGCCCGCGCGCCGGGGCTGATGCCGATCTACCGCAAGCACGTCAGCGAGTACTACGCGCCGAAGAACTTCAACATCTGGTACTACTTCGGTTCACTGGCGCTGCTGGTGCTGGTCAACCAGATCGTCACCGGCATCTTCCTGACGATGCACTACAAGACCAGCGCGGCGGAGGCCTTCGGCTCCATCGAATACATCATGCGTGATGTCGAGTGGGGCTGGCTGATCCGTTACATGCACTCCACCGGTGCATCGCTGTTCTTCATCGTGGTCTACCTGCACATGTTCCGTGGGCTGCTGTATGGCAGTTACCAGAAACCGCGCGAGCTGGTGTGGATCCTGGGCATGCTGATCTACCTGGTGCTGATGGCCGAGGCCTTCATGGGCTACGTGCTGCCGTGGGGCCAGATGTCGTTCTGGGGCGCCAAGGTGATCATCTCGCTGTTCGGCGCGATTCCGGTGATCGGCAATGGCCTGACCGAGTGGATCATGGGCGATTACCTGCCCAGCGATGCCACGCTCAACCGCTTCTTCGCGCTGCACGTGATCGCACTGCCTCTGGTGCTGCTGCTGCTGGTGGTGCTGCACCTGGGCGCGCTGCATGAAGTGGGGTCCAACAACCCGGATGGTGTGGAGATCAAGAAGGGGCCCAAGGGCAACCGCTGGTCGCCCAATGCACCGGCCGATGGCATTCCCTTCCATCCTTACTACACGCTCAAGGATGGCGTCGGCGCCGGCTTCCTGCTGATCATCGCCGCCTTCATCATCTTCTTCGCCCCCGGCTTTGGTGGCCTGTTCCTGGAGCACGACAACTTCACCGAGGCCAACCGGCTGGTGACCCCGGAACACATCAAACCGGTGTGGTACTACACCCCGTACTACGCGATGCTGCGCGTGGTGCCGAACAAGCTCGGTGGCGTGCTGGTGATGTTCTCGGCGATCGCCATCCTGTTCCTGGTGCCCTGGCTGGACAAGGCGCGGGTGAAGTCGGTGCGCTACCGCGGCTGGATCTCGAAGGTGATGCTGGGCATGCTGGCCGTGTGCTTCGTGTGGCTGGGCGTGATCGGCTCCGGTCCGGGTACCGACGTGCACGAGACCTACATCGGGCGGGTGCTGACCTTCCTGTACTTCGCGTTCTTCATCACCATGCCGCTATGGACAAGGCTGGACAAGACCAAGCCGGTACCGGAGAGGGTGACCACGCATGACTGAGCGCTGGATGGTCCGGCTGGCCCTCGCGGCCGCCCTGATGCTGGGCAGTTTCCTGGCCACCGCTGCCGAAGGCGGCACCAAGCTGCTGCAGGCCGGCAACGACCTAGGTGACCGCGCATCGCTGCAGCGCGGCTCGCAGCTGTACATGAACTACTGCTCCAGCTGCCACGCGCTGAAGTACCTGCGCTACTCGCGGATGGCGCAGGACCTGGGGCTGACCGAGGAAGAGGTGATGAACAACCTCAACTTCACCGGTGCGGCAATCGGCGATCCGGTGCCGGTGGCGATGCCCAAGGAGCAGGCCGAGAAGTGGTTCGGCAAGATGCCGCCGGACCTGAGCCTGATCTCGCGTGTGCGGGGCAGCGACTGGGTCTACACCTACCTCAAGTCGTTCTATCTCGACAGCAGCCGCCCGCTGGGCTGGAACAACGCGTTGTTCGCCAACGCCTCCATGCCCAACCCGCTCTGGGAAATGCAGGGCCTGCAGCATGCCGTGCACGGCAAGGCCGAAGGGCCAGGCATGGACCCCCCGGTGACCGGGCTGCGCATCGACAGTCCCGGCTCGGTTGATGCCAGCCAGTACGACCAGGCCGTGCGGGACATCACCAACTTCCTCGAATACGCCGGCGAACCGGCCGCGCTCAAGCGGCAGCAGCTGGGCGTGTGGGTGATCCTGTTCCTGGCCCTGTTGACCTTCTTGGTGTACCTGCTGAAGAAGGAATACTGGAAGGACGTTCACTGATTCTGCCGCCGGCCGTTGGCTGGGCCTATTGGCTTTTGTGATGGTCGGTTGCACACTCGG
This sequence comes from Stenotrophomonas sp. STEN147, assembly GCF_056757995.1. NCBI lineage: Bacteria > Pseudomonadati > Pseudomonadota > Gammaproteobacteria > Lysobacterales > Lysobacteraceae > Stenotrophomonas > Stenotrophomonas sp. STEN147. Next base: position 113,575 of record NZ_JBRRCG010000001.1, on the reverse strand, counting down.
GGAGAAGTCGACCGCCGGCACGGTGCTGGCGGCGCCGATGCGGCAGGCGGTCTCCTGTCGTAGGAGAGCCTTTGATGGCGGCGAGCGTACGCATGCGCAATACACTGACGCTGTTTTCCTCAAACGACGATGTACTGTGCCACCGTGTGCGCCTGGTCCTTGCGGCCAAGGGTGTGACGTTCGATTTCGTTGCGGTCGATCCGCAGAATCCGCCCGAAGACCTGATCGACCTCAATCCGTACCATTCGGTGCCGACCCTGGTCGAGCGCGAACTGGTGCTGTACGCCGCTTCGGTGGTGAGCGAGTACCTTGACGAGCGCTATCCGCATCCGCCGCTGATGCCGGTCGATCCGCTGTCACGTGCACGCATCCGCCTGGCGATGCTGCGCATCGAGCACGACTGGGTGCCGCAGGTGCAGGCCATCCAGCTGGGCAACAAGACCCAGGCCGAGGCCGGGCGCAAGCGCTTGAAGGAGTTGCTGACCGCGTCGCTGCCGCTGTTCAAGGCCAGCAAGTTCTTCCTGAACCCGGAAATGAGCCTGGCCGACTGCGCGATGGCGCCGATCATCTGGCGCCTGCAGTCATTGGATGTGCCGCTGCCGAAGGACGGCAAGGCCATCGAGGATTACGGCAACCGCATCTTCCGCCACCCGGGGTTCGTGCGCAGCCTGACCGAGCAGGAAAAGAAGCTGCGCGACCTGCCCGTCTGAGCAGACCACTGCTTTCCCGTCTGCACGCCGACCGGCGTGCAGGCGATCCGCCCCGGTCGGGGCGTCGGGCGCGTACACTTCACGCATGACCGAAGACTTCTTCCACATGACCAGCCACCGCCCGTACCTGCTGCGGGCACTGGTGGAATGGATCAATGACAACCAGCTGACCCCGCACATCCTGGTCGACGCCGGCGTCCCCGGCGTACAGGTGCCGCCTTCGGCGGTCAAGGATGGCAGAGTGGTGCTCAACATCGCCGAACGCGCGGTAGTGCGCTTGATGATCGACAACGAGATGGTGAGCTTCTCGGCGCGCTTCTCCGGTACCAGCTACCCGGTGCAGGTGCCGATCAGCGCCGTGCTGGCCGTCTACGCCCGCGAGACCGGGCAGGGCATGGCACTGCCGGATGACATTCCGGGCAGTGAACCGGCGTCGGCCGGCGACGAAGTGCTGCATGACGACGACACGCCGCCGGAGGATACGCCGCCGGCAGGACCGCCGCCGAAGGGTCGGCCGAACCTGCGCGTGGTCAAGTAACAGGAGCGTCCAGCGCAGCTTTGCGCCTTGCCGTTCTACAGACCTGGTCGCCGGGCATGGCCCGGCGCTACCGATCCCGGATCAGGAGGATCCACGCCACGCGTGGATGTCCGGGATCAGACATCCTCGGCATCGTCCACATCCGGCCGGATCTGGCTGATCCGCGCCGCGCCCGGGCCGGTGAACGACACCAGCTGATCGCCGCGCAGCACCATCCGGCCCACATGGCGATCGATGCCATCGTAGGAATACTCGAACTTGAAGGTGCGCTCGAAACCGAGCCGGCCATCCTCGCCGCGCGACAGGCGCAGGCCGGTGGCATGCACCGCCTGGTCCAGCCACTGCACATTGGCGGCGCGGCAGGCGTTGCGTCCCAGCTCGACCGCACGCTCGGCGGCGGAGCGGGCAGCGTTCCAGAAGAAGTAGACGATGGCGCCGGCAATCAGCAACAGCAGCAGGGTGGGCATGGTTCCAGGGCGTCAGGTGTCGATGCGGCAAAGATGGCGGCGAATGCCTGCTGGATCAAGCAGAAGATTCAGTTCATCCGCTGCGGATCACCGGAAGCCGGCTGCACTGCAGGCGCTGTGGTCATCGGTGGCGTTGCCGGTGCCGGTGCGATCAACGGCGCGGTCGCGGTCAGCTGCAGCAGTGCGGCCCAATCCTGGCGGTTGAAACTGCATTCGTCCTCGCGCCCCGGCGTGCAGCTGGGCTCGATACCGGTGCTGTCGCGTTCGCGGGCCGCAGGCAACTGGATCAGTCCGGTCCGATCCAGCGGCAGCAGCCGCATCGCCACGGTGTTCATGACGTTGCCGCCTACCAGGTACAGGGTCTGGTCACCGCCGAGATTGGCCGCAACCACCACTTCGCAGTGCGACTTCCAATGGCCGACCGAGCCGTTGCCAAGCGCCTGAACCAGTCCGCTGTAGCTGAGCGTGGTGCTGCGGTCGCGCAGGAAGCACAGAAGATCACCGGGGGCCGGCTTTGCCGCGGCTGGATCGGCCAGCCGGTAAGGCACGCCGGAAGGGCCACCCTGATAGGCAGCACGGATGTAGTCGATGTGGCGCGGCGAGGTGTTGAAGCCGGGGACACCGGCACGCACCATCACCCAGGAAATGAAGGCAGCCGACCAGGGATTGTCGATCAGGAAGGCACGGCAGTCGCTGTCGGTATAGCGCGAGCCCAGTGGCGCGGCACAACTGCTGGCACCGGCGATGCTGCCCATGGCGTTGAGCGTGCCGCTGTCACGCCAGTAGTGGGAGACACGCTGCCAAGCAATCAGGCCGTTGTCGGCCAGATGCTCGTTCTCGGCTTCCGTGACGCTGAGGCTGGCGGCGCGGCCATCGCGGTCGATGAAGGGGCGGAACCACAGCCGATGCTCGTTGCACGCCGCGTTGCGGATGGCAATGGCCAAGGGGCTCAGGCCGAAGCGCGGCGGGACATCGCAGGCCTCGGCCGCTGCGGCGGACAAGGGCATTGACGCGAGCAGCAGACAGGCAGGCAACAGCATCCGGCGCATGCGCGGCTCCAGTGGGGGATGCGCGCAGCGTCGCAGCGCCGTCGTGAACGCCGGGTGGATCCGTCAATGTCGGCCGGGCATGGCCCGGCGCTCCCCAGTGCATGACGCCTCCGGTAGCGCCGGGCCACGCCCGGCGGGCAACGCGGTTGCGTCAGGCGTTACCGGGCCTCAACCCGGCGGTGGGCCCAGCTTCAGTGACAGATCGATGGCCTGTACATGCTTGGTCAGGCCGCCGATGGAGATGCAGTCCACGCCGTCCTCCGCGATCGAGCGCAGGCCGCCAAGGCCGACGCTGCCGGACACCTCCAGCGGAATGCGGCCGGCGGTGATGCGTACGGCTTCACGGCGCAGGTCGGGGCTGAAATCATCCAGCAGGATGCGCTCGCAGCCGCACTCCAGCGCCTGGCGCAGCTGGGTCAGGTCTTCGACCTCGACCACCAGCGGCAACCGTGGCCATTGCCGACGCGCGGCCGCCACCGCAGCGGCCAGCGAACCGGCGGCACGGATATGGTTTTCTTTCAGCATCACCATGTCGTACAGGCCGAAACGATGGTTTTCCCCGCCTCCGCAGCGCACTGCGTATTTCTGTGCAAGGCGCAGGCCGGGCAGGGTCTTGCGGGTGTCGAGAATGCGCGTGCCGGTGCCGGCCACGGCGGCCACGTAGCGCGCCGTGGTGGTAGCGGTGCCGGACAGGGTCTGCAGGAAGTTCAGCGACGTGCGCTCGGCGCTGACCAGGCTGCGGCTGCGGCCGTGCAGCAGCGCAAGTACCGTACCGGCAGTGACGGACTCGCCTTCGGCGATGCGCCATTCGATGCGCACGTCCGGGTCGAGCGCGCGGTGGGTGGCATCGAACCACGGCCGGCCGGCAATCACCGCATCCTGTTTGCACAGCAGGTAGGCGCTGTCAGTCTGGTCGGGCAGCAGGGCGGCGGTGACGTCGCCGCTGCCCAGATCCTCCGCCAGTGCGCGGGCGACATCGGCGGCGACGACGGCCGCATCCGGCGTCGGCAGCATGCTCATGCGGCCGGGAAGTCAGCGATCTGCGCGGTTGGAATGGCCTCCTCGGCCAGCAGCACCGGGATGCCGTCGTCGACCCGGAACACCTGCTTGCGGTCACGGGTGACCAGGGCCTCGCGCAGCGGCTGTGCCAGCGGGTTGCCGTCGGCCTTGTTCACCGCGCCGGCGGAAATCGCCTTGTTGAGGGCTTCCAGGCCCTTGCCATCCAGCAGGGACAAGGGCTGGCGGGTGTCCGGCGACACCAGCAGGTCGAGCAGCTTGCGATCCATGGTTCTTCGTCTTGCGTGGAAGACGGCTAGAATACGTCTTTAAGGCAGGTGACGGCCAATGACCCCCAATCCGAACGCGCCGCTCGTCGGCATCGTCATGGGTTCCCGCTCCGACTGGGAAACCATGCAGCACGCCGCCCAGAAGCTTGAGGCCCTGGGTGTTCCGTTTGAAGTGAAGGTGGTGTCCGCCCATCGGACGCCGGATGTGTTGTTCAGCTATGCCGAACAGGCGGGCGGACGTGGCCTGCGCGCGATCATCGCCGGCGCCGGCGGTGCCGCGCATCTGCCGGGCATGATCGCGGCCAAGACCGCGGTTCCGGTTCTGGGTGTGCCGGTGCAGTCCAAGGCGCTCAATGGCATGGACTCGCTGCTGTCGATCGTGCAGATGCCGGCCGGCATTCCGGTGGCTACCTTCGCCATCGGCAATGCGGGTGCCTCCAACGCCGCGCTGTTCGCCGCCGCGATGCTGGCCAGCGACCAGCCGGCCATCGGCCAGGCGCTGGATGCCTTCCGCACGCGCCAGACCGAAGATGTGATGGCCCACGACGACCCGCGCCAATGAACCTGACTGTCGGCATCCTCGGCGGCGGCCAGCTGGCCCGCATGATGGTCCTGGCCGGTGCGCCGCTGGGACTGCGCTTCGAACTGTACGATCCGGCGGCGGACGCCTGCAGCGGGCCGCTGGCACCGCTCACCGTCGGTGCCTTCGATGACCGCCAGGCGCTGGCGGACTTCGCCGCCAAGGTCGATGTAGTGACGTTCGACTTCGAGAATGTGCCCGCGGACAGTGCGCAGTGGCTGGCCGAGCGGGTGCCGGTGTATCCGCCGCCCGCAGCGCTGGCTGTAGCGCAGGACCGCCTGAGCGAGAAGACGCTGTTCCAGCAGCTGGGCATTCCGCTGCCGCCGTTCGCCGATATCCGCAGCCGCGAGGAGCTCGCCGCGAAGACGGCCGCGTTCGGCCTGCCGTGCATCCTCAAGACCCGTCGCCTCGGCTATGACGGCAAGGGCCAGTTCCGGTTGCGCAGCGAAGCCGACATCGACGCTGCCTGGCAAGCCCTGGGCGCCCAGGTCGAGCATACCGGCCTGATCCTGGAGGGCTTCGTGGCTTTCCAGCGCGAGGTCAGCGTGGTGGCCGTGCGCGGTCGTGACGGCGGTTTCCAGGCCTGGCCGGTGACCGGCAACTGGCATGTGGATGGCGTGCTTTCGGCCAGTGTGGCGCCTGCCGTGCTGTCGGCTGCCGAACAGGATGCCGCCATCGGCTATGCCCGTCGCCTTGCCGAGCATCTGCAGTACGTGGGCGTGTTCGCCCTGGAGCTGTTCTGCCGCGACGGCGAACTGCTGGCCAACGAGATGGCGCCGCGCGTGCACAACTCCGGCCATTGGACCATCGAAGGCAGCGAGACCTCGCAGTTCGAGAATCATCTTCGCGCCGTGCTGGGCCTGCCGCTGGGCAGTACCCGCATGCTCGGCCACGCCTGCATGCTCAACTGGCTGGGCGAGATGCCGGACCCGGCGCCAGTGCTGGCCCAGGCCGGCGGCCACTGGCACGACTATGGAAAGCAGCCCCGCGACGGCCGCAAGGTGGGTCACGCCACGCTGCGTGACGACCAGGCCGGCGCACTGGCCACGGCGCTGGAACAGGTGGGCGAGGCACTGGGGCGCCAGCTGCAGGTCGAACCGGCCGTGCGGTCGCTGCGCGGTTGACCGCGACGCGGAAGCGCAACGCTGTGGCGCGCCGATGCACGCATCGGCGCATCATCCAGGGTGATAGCGTGAGGCTCCTTTCCCCGGAGTCATCGTCATGCTCGACTGGAACGCATACCGCAAGGAACTGAAGGGCCGTATCGGCGAGATCGGCAAGCTCTCGCCGGATACCATCAAGGGCTACGCCACGCTGGCCAATGCCGGTGCCCAGACCCACCATCTCGATGCAAAAACCCGCGAGCTGATCGCGCTGGCGGTCGCCGTGACCACCCGTTGCGATGGCTGCATCACGGTGCACGTCGATGCCGCGCTCAAGCAGGGCGCCAGCCGCGAGGAGATCGCCGAGGCGCTCGGGGTGGCGGTTTCGCTCAACGCGGGAGCGGCACTGGTGTACTCGGCCCGGGTCATGGATGCGGTGGCGGCGCACGAGAGCGCCTGATGCCCGCCGTGTCGCCAGGCATGGCCCGGTGCTGCCGGGCCACGCCCGGCGGATGCTCTCAGCGCAGCCGGCTCTCGGCGAATTCCCAGTTGGCCAGCTGCCAGAATGCCTCCAGGTAGCGTGCACGGTCGTTCTGGTAGTCGGTGTAGTACGCGTGTTCCCACACGTCGCAGCACAGCAGCGGCGTGCTGTCGCCGGTCAGCGGGGTGCCGGCGTTGCGGGTGGCCTGGATGCCAAGCTGGCCGCCCGGATGCTGCACCAGCCACACCCAGCCGGAGCCGAACAGGCCCAGCGCGGTGCGGTTGAACTCCTCGCGCAGGCGCTGCACGTCGCCAAACTGGCGCTTGACCAGCTCGCCCAGCCGTCCCTGCGGCTCACCGCCGCCGCGCGGGCGCAGGCACTGCCAATAGAACCCGTGGTTCCAGGCCTGGGCCGCGGCGTCGAACAGAGCGCCCTGGGCATGGCGGACGATCTCCTCCAGCGAGGCCTCTTCCCATTCGGTACCAAGGATGCCTGCATTGACCGTATCGACGTAGGCACGGTGGTGCCCGCCGTGATGCAGTTCCACGGTCTGCGCGGAAAGATGGGGCTGCAGGGAGCCGGACAGGTAGGGCAGGGCAGGCAGTTCGACGGGCATGGACAGGTTCGTGGCCAGAGGGGCGGCGGCAGCCGGTTCCATCCGCTTACAATGGCGGCTACCTTGGGCAGTCTAGCCGACCATCGCGGTCGGTTTGTCCGGCGAAGCAAGGAGTGTGGTTGTGGCGGTAATGCAGCAAATCCAGGCCGAGGTCGATCGTTACCCGCTCGTGCTGTTCATGAAGGGCACCCCGCAATACCCGACGTGCGGCTTCTCCAGCCGCGCCGTACAGGCGCTGATGGCTGCCGGCGCCGTCTCCCTGCGCACCGTCAACGTGCTGGAGGAGCCGGAAATCCGCGCGAACCTGCCGCGTTTTTCCAACCTGCCGACGTTTCCGCAGCTGTTCATCAACGGGGAGCTGATCGGCGGCTGCGACATCATCATGGAGCTGTTCGAATCCGGCGAGCTCAAGCGCATCGTCGAAGAGGCGACCCTGGGATGAGTGCGCAGCCATCGACGTCACCGACCAGCGGGGCGCTCGATGGCCGCCCGTTGCAGGACCGCGTGGTGCTGGTGGCCGGTGCCGGTGGTGGCCTCGGAAGTGCCGCCGCGGTGGCCGCCGCCAGCGCAGGCGCGACCGTGGTCCTGCTGGGGCGGAAGCCGCGCCGGTTGGACCGGGTCTATGCCCAGGTGCAGGCAGCCGGTCCCGAGCCCCTGCTGTATCCGCTGGATCTGGAAGGGGCCGGTCCAGATGACTACGCCGACCTTGCCCAGGCGCTGCAGACGGAGCTGGGGCGACTGGACGGGCTACTTGTCTGCGCCGCCCATTTCCCGGGCTTGACCCCGTTCGAACTGGCCGACCCGGCGAGTTTCGCCCGCGCCGTCCACGTCACCCTGACCGCACCCGCCTGGCTGGCGCAGGCCTGCCTGCCGCTGCTGCGCGAGCGCGAGGATGCGGCGCTGGTGTTCACGGTCGATGCCCCGGAACGGGTGGGGCAGGCCTACTGGGGGGGCTATGGTGCCGCCCAGCATGGCCTGCGCGGCCTGATCGCCAGCCTGCATGATGAGCTGGGCCGCAGTCCGGTCCGGGTCAGCGGCCTGTACCCGGGGCCCCTGCGCACGGCCCTGCGCGCCCGTGCCTACTCGATCGACCAGGACCCGGCTGCGCAGGGGCCGGAGGCCGCCGCCGCCGCGGCCGTGACCCTGCTGTCCAGCGCCGGCTCGGCCTGGCGGGGGCAGATCCTGGATGCAGGCAGCGCACGCCCGGCAGGGTGAAGGGCGATGTAAGGCGGGATGAAGATCCCGTCATGATTGCGTTGCGATCCGGTGCCGTTTGTCGCACAACCGTCACATTGATGGCGTAGCGTGTTAATCTAGTGTTAACCGTTATGGCTGCCTTCAGCCAACACGGTCGGGAACCCCAGATCACTGTCCAGTCGGCCACCCGCAAGGCCGCTTGGATGCGCCTTTTTTTTCCGCCATCGCCAACTCGTATCGAGGCTACCCTAGATGACCCACCCACTCCGGATGTCCAAGCTCACCCTTGGTCTCGTGGCCGCACTTGCTGCCGCTCCCGCCTTCGCCCAGAGCACCTCTGCAGGTGTCGGCGGCCAGGTCGTGTCCGCCGCTGGCCAGCCTGTCGCCGGTGCTGAAGTCACCATCACCCACACCGAGTCGGGCACCGTTTCGCGCGCCACGACCGATGCGTCGGGTCGTTACAACGCGCGCGGCCTGCGCGTGGGTGGTCCGTACACCATCACCATCACCAAGCCGGGTGAAGGCACCAAGACCGAAGAGGGTGTCTACCTGAACCTGAACCAGGTCAACACCGTCAATGCCAACCTGACCGGCGACGTGGCGGCCACCAACCTGGACGCCGTGAACGTTGTCGCCACCGCGGGCGGCCTGGACATCTTCAGCGCCACCAAGATGGGTACCGGCTCGAACGTGACCCGCGAAACGATGGACGCGCTGCCGTCGGCCAACCGCAACATCCAGGACTACATCCGCCTGGACCCGCGCATCTCGCAGGTCAGCAAGGCTGACGGCGCGATCTCGGCTGGCGGTCAGAACACCCGCTACAACGCGATCCGTATCGATGGCATCAGTGCCTCCGATCCGTTCGGCCTGGGCTCCAACAACCTGCCGACCGAGCGTCAGCCGGTGTCGATGGATGCCATCCAGGAAATCAACATCGACCTCGCGAACTACGACACCACCATCGCCGGTGGTACCGGTGCGGTGATCAATGCCGTGACCAAGTCGGGTACCAACGAGTTCCACGGCACTGTCTACGGTTCCTACCGTGACAAGGACATGGTCCGCGAGGAACTGCGTGGCGAGAAGTTCAACGGCTTCGAGGACGAGAAGACCTACGGCATGACCTTCGGCGGCCCGATCGTCAAGGACAAGCTGTTCTTCTTCAGCAACTACGAGAAGTACGAGCGTTCGGCCGCTGGCATCAGCCTGAGCGACACCCCGATCGGCAAGGGCACCATCACCCAGCAGCAGATCACCGACGTCCAGAATTTCCTGGGTGGACTCGGCTATGACCCGGGCAGCCTGAGCGCACCGAACAGCAAGACCGAGATCGAAGAGTACGCGGTCAAGCTGGACTGGAACATCAATGAAAACCACCGTGCGGCCCTGCGCTACAACAAGATGGAGCAGAACGTCGTCCGCTTCCCGCAGGTCAGCACCAGTGCGATCTCGCTGAGCAACTTCTGGTACCAGCAGCCGACCGAATACGAAACCTGGATGGGCGAACTGTTCAGCGACTGGTCCGAGAACTTCTCGACCGAGTTCAAGGTCTCGCACAAGGATTACTCGGCCAACCGCGTTCCGCTGGTCGACATGCCGCAGATCCGCATCCGTTCGGGTAACGACTCGCTGTACGTCGGTACCGAGCAGAACACGCACGTCAACATCGTGGAATCGAAGGAACTGAGCGCCTTCGGTGCCGGTACCTGGTACATCGGCGATCACACCGTCAAGTTCGGCTTCGACTACTCGAAGAACGACCTGATGAACTTCTACGGCCGCAACCTCAACGGCGTCTACGAGTTCAACAGCGTCGAGGACTTCCTGAACGGCCGCATCGCGCGCTACCAGCTGCGTGCCCCGCGCGCCGGCGGCAGCCGCAGTGATATCCCGGCAGACTTCACCCTGAAGAACACCGGTGTGTTCGTCCAGGATACCTGGGCGATCAACTACAACCTGAGCCTGATGTTCGGTGTCCGCGTCGACATGCCTGACTTCAGCAGCCAGCGCCTGTACAACCCGCGCATCGAGCAGCTGTACGGCTTCAACAACACCCAGCTGGTCGACAAGAACCTGGTGCAGCCGCGCGTCGGCTTCAACTACACCTTCGACAGCGAGCGCCCGACCCAGCTGCGTGGTGGCGTGGGCCTGTTCGGTGGCGCTGCCCCGAACGTGTGGCTGGCGGGTGCCTACCAGAACACCGGCCTGAACTACATCGAGTACGACGAACGCAACCTGACCAGCGGCTTCACCCCGGACGGCAACAATCCCTACATTCCGGCTGGTGGCCCCGCAGCTGCGCGCCAGAACGTCGACATCATCGCCCCGGGCACCCGCCTGCCGTCGGTGTGGAAGGCCAACCTGGCGTTCGACCATGAGCTGCCGTGGTACGGCATCGTGGCGTCGGCCGAAGTGCTGATGACCAAGGTCAAGGACGGTATCTACTTCGACCGTCTCGACGTTTCGGCGCCGACCGCTTACGGCCAGGACGGTCGTGCGATCTACTGGGATGCGAATGGCCGTAATCCGGCGAACAGCCGCATGTCGGGTGGCACCAACTTCGGCATGACCACCGGCACCAACCGTGCCACCGACCGTGCCAACCGTCCGAGCGACATCGGCGACGTGCTGGTCATGCGCAACACCGACAAGGGTCGTGGTACGCAGGCCACCTTCTCGCTGGCCAAGCCGCTGACCGAGAACTGGGGCTGGTCGCTGGGTTACACCTATACCAAGTCCAAGGAAGTCAGCCCGCTGACCAGCTCGCAGAACACCTCGAACTGGAACAACACGCTGATCTTCAATGCCAACGAAGACGTGGCCTACGACTCGCGTTATGCGATCAAGGACCGCATCACCGGCACCCTGGAGTGGAAGCACAACTTCTTCGGTGACAACGCCACCCGCGTCGGCCTGTTCTACGAAGGTCGTTCGGGCCGTCCGTACAGCTACATCTTCTACAACGATGCCAACGGCGACGGTGCTACCACCAACGACCTGTTCTATGTGCCGAGCGGCCCGGGCGACGTGCTGTTCGGTACGGTGGTCGGCGGTCGCTTCGTGCAGAGCGCGCAGATGGAGCAGGACTTCTTCAACTGGCTGGCGCAGAATCCGGAGCTCGATGCCTACCGTGGCAGCGTGGTCCCGGCCAACTCGCACCGTGCCAAGTGGATCAACACCTTCGACGTCCGCATCAGCCAGGAGTTCCCGGGCTTCGTGAAGAGCCACAAGGGTGAGATCGCGCTGGACATCATGAATGTCGGCAACCTGCTGAACAAGAAGTGGGGCCTGATCGACGACTACGGCTTCTACGCTACCCGTCGCGTCGCCAACTACGCGGGTATCGACCCGGCGACCGGCAAGTACGTGTACTCGTTCACCGGTTCCACCGACAACCCGGCGATCCAGGAAAACAACAACGACAAGGGCAACACTGCCGTGTCGCGCTGGTCGATGCAGCTGACCCTGAAGTACAAGTTCTGATCCGTCGGAACATCACGTAGTAGACGGAAACGGCCGGGGCAACCCGGCCGTTTCCCGTTCGGGTGAAAGTTCTTGCAGTGGTCACGACATCGGCGTAGCATCCGGTTTCGTGCGCGGCGCCGATGCCGCAGATGCGGTCCCGGAATGGCGAACGCGGTCAGCACACATCCAACGGTCGGGATTCCCGGCCGTTTTGCTTTTTAAGGGGGCGGCAGTACAGTCGGAAACCTTGAAGGAAGCGAAACGTTGGATATGACCACGAACGAAAAGGCAGCCCGTGCGCTGCCGGTACAGGACGCGCGGATCTACCCGCGCGGTGGGCTGGATGTGCTGTCGCGGGCAGAAGTGGCGCGCCTGCGCGACGCCTCCGGCGGCGGCATGCACGAGCTGCTGCGCCGCTGCGCGCTGGCCGTGCTGACCAGCGGCAGCGCATCGGATGATCCGCGCGCGGCGCGCGATCTCTATCCCGACTTCGACATCCAGGTCGCGCAGCAGGATCGCGGTGTGCGCATCGACCTGGTCAATGCGCCGGCGATGGCCTTCGTCGATGGCGAAATCATCCGCGGCGTGGCCGAGCTGCTGTTTGCCGTGGTCCGCGACCTCGCCTACATGGCCATCGAAATGGGCCCGGCCTACGCGGCCGAACTGGAGTCCTCCGAAGGCATCACCAACGCGGTGTTCGGCCTGCTGCGCAACGCGCGCATCCTCAACCCCGGCGACCCGAACCTGGTGGTCTGCTGGGGCGGTCACTCGATCTCGCGCGATGAATACCTGTACACCAAGCAGGTGGGCTACGAGCTGGGCCTGCGCGGCCTGGACATCTGCACCGGCTGCGGACCGGGTGCGATGAAGGGCCCGATGAAGGGGGCCACGATCGCCCACGCCAAGCAGCGCAAGACGGTGACGCGCTACATCGGCCTGACCGAGCCGGGCATCATCGCCGCGGAATCGCCCAACCCGATCGTCAACCACCTGGTGATCATGCCGGACATCGAGAAGCGCCTGGAGGCGTTCGTCCGCATCGGTCACGGCATCATCGTGTTTGCCGGTGGTGTCGGCACCGCCGAGGAGATCCTGTACCTGCTCGGTATCCTGCTGCGCGACGAGAACAAGGACCTGCCGTTCCCGCTGATCCTGACCGGCCCGACCGTAGCTGCGCCGTATTTCGAACAGATCGACCGCTTCATCCGGCTGACTCTGGGCGATGCCGCCGCCGAGCGTTACGAGATCATCATCGGCGACCCGGTTGCCGTGGCCAGGAAGATGTCCGCCGGCATCAAGCGCGTGCGCGAGCATCGCCTGGCGCAGAAGGATTCGTTCTTCTTCAACTGGTCCATCGAGATTCCGTGGGAGTACCAGCAGCCCTTCGTGCCGACCCATGAGGCCATGGCGGCACTGGATCTGCACCATGGGCGTGCGCCACACGCCCTCGCGGCGGACCTGCGTCGCGCCTTCTCCGGCATCGTTGCCGGCAATGTGAAGGAGGATGGCATGCGCCGCATCGAGCAGTTCGGGCCGTTCCAGATCCACGGTGACCCGGACATGATGCAGGCCCTGGACGCGCTGCTGCGCGCCTTCGTCGAGCAGCGCCGGATGAAGATCTCCGGCGAGTACCAGCCCTGTTACCAGGTGCTGGCCTGAGACCGTGCCGGCGGGATGGGGATCGCGCCGGCAGAGGTGGGGAAGGGCGGTTCGTCAAGCGTTTGACGCCCGTCGCCCCGGATTGACCGTTCATCCTGCCGCCGCTTGCTGGCGGCAGGGCGATGGCCCATGGTGGCGATCAATACGCTGGGGAGCGTCCACATGTCTTTGCGCCGGCAGAACGGCTTCACGCTGGTTGAGTTGATGATCGCGGTGGTCGTGCTGGGCGTGCTGGCGACGATCGCGTTTCCGAGCTTCCAGAGCACCATCCGCTCCAACCGCATCGCCACCACCAGCAATGACCTCATCGCGTCGATGGCGCTGGCCCGCAGTGAAGCGGTCAAGAACCGCGGGGGCGGGGGCGTGTGTGCCTCTGCCGGAGGCACGTCCTGTGATGGCGACAGCTGGACCGATGGCTGGCTGGTCTGGGCCGACAGCAACGGCGATGGCGCGCTCAGCGCCGGCGAAACCGTCCTGCGCTACAGCCCCGGACGTTCGGCGCTGGTCGCCGTCGGTACGCCCGACCTGTCGGTGAGTTTCGACCCGCGGGGCCGCAATCGCGCCAATGCCACGCTCGACCTGACGCTGCGCCCGGACAACTGCGGCAAGCAGCCGCTGCAGCGCACGCTGCGCCTGTCCCCGACCGGGCAGGTGCGTCTGTTGAAGGAGGACTGCAAGTGAGAACGCCCCGTTTCCGTTCGCCGCGCAACGCACAGGGCGGCTTCAGCCTGATCGAGGTATTGATCGCGATCCTGGTGCTGGGGGTCGGTTTGCTGGGTTTCGCACTGCTGCAGACGATGAACGTGCGCTTCGTGCAGAGCGCCAACTATCGCACCCAGGCGACCAACCTGACCTACGAAATGCTTGATCAGCTGCGGATGAACCGCTCGATGGCACCGTCCTACGTGGGCGACTACACCGCGACCACCGCGGCCAAGAACTGCCTGCCACCGGTCGGCAACGACATCGGCAAGGACGCGTTCACCCTGGACTGGACCTGTCGTCTCGGCAAGGCGCTGGGGGACGGGGCCACGGCCAAGGTCGCACGTGCCGGTACCCAGTACACGGTCAGCGTGACGTGGGGTGACGAGCGATGGAACGCGGACGCCAGCGATACCACCTTCAGTGCCGGGAGCCGCCTGTGATGCGTGTGTATTCCCCGGCCCGTCGCATGGCCGGCCTGTCCATGGTCGAACTGATGATCGCGCTGACCATCGGCGTGATCGTCATGCTTGGTGTCGTCCAGGTGTTCGCGGCCTCGCGTGCTGCCTATCAGCTGTCCGATGGCCTGGCGCGCGTGCAGGAGAACAGTCGCTTCGCCATGGATACCCTGCAGCGCGAACTGCGCATGGCAGGTCATTTCGGCTGCGTCAACGATCAGGCCCGGCAGTCGCCGGATGGCGTCTCGCTGTTTACGACGTTCGCGGCCACGCCTCATCCGGCGCTGGACTTCCAGCGATCCATCCAGGGCTACGAGGCGACCGATACGGCACCCGGCGATGCGGTGACGCTGCCGGCCACTCCGGCGACGGGCGGCACCGCGTACACGCCCGCATTGCCCGATGAATTCGCTGCGGCGCTGCCCAACCGCGTCAACGGCAGCGACATCGTCGCCCTGCGATACCTGATGCCGGACGGCGTGCCGGTCACGGCTTCCGGTGGTACCGTCGCGCAGCCGGTCTTCAGTTTCGACAAGGCTCGACTCGCCGTGCTGCAGAGTGGCGTTGCCGATTCCGGGCTGTACGGCGCTGCCGACTGCGCCAGCGCCACCGTTTTCCAGGCGCGCAGCATCGACAAGGCAGGGGGCACGATCACCTTCGGCGATGCACCGAACAATGCGAGCAACTTCATCCGTCCGGTGACCGCAGGCCAGGCGATGCTGCACCGTGCGGAAAGCGCTGTGTACTACGTGGGCTACGACGCTGCCAGTGCACGTTCCTCACTGTACCGTGTGCGTTTCAACGCCACGCCCAACGGTGCGCTGGTCGCCGGCGCGCCGGAGGCCCTGGTGGAGGGTGTGGAGAACATGCAGCTGCTGTACGGCCAGGATCGTCGCCTGACCAGTGCCTACCCGACCGGCTTCATTGATCGCCAGGGTACCGCCGCTACCGTGCAGGCATCGGCCAATCCCAACATCAATGCCTGGCGGCGCGTGGGCGCTGTGCAGATGGGCCTGGTGATGGCCAGTCCCGATCCCTCGGCAGCCCCTCAGGCCGACCAGAGTGCGGTCCTGACCTCGATGGGTGTGACGTTCACCGCGCCCGAGGACGGCCGCATGCGCGCCGTCTACCAGACCACCATTGCCCTCCGCAATCGCCTCTTCGGCAACTGAGGCCACCATGCATCCGCGCCCGCGCACCCCCTCCTTCGCATCGCACCGCCAGCAGCGCGGCGCGGTGCTGTATGTCGCTCTGATCATGTTGATCCTGTTGGCCCTGATCGGCATCGCCGGCATGCAGGTGACCGGCATGCAGGAACGCATGGCCGCCAACTACCTGCGCTCGAACCAGGCGTTCCAGAACGCCGAGGCCGACGTGCGTTCGCAGGAGGCGGCGATCCAGGCAGTCATCGACAGCGGCAAGATCTTCGAGGCCAACCAGGAAGAGTGCAGCCCGGTGTTCGACCCGGCAACCTGGGCCGATGGCAAGACCACGGCAACGGCGATCAATACCCGCCGCCTGGACAAATGCGTGCCGGTCGGGCCACTGGGCCTGGGGCGGCGCAAGAACGAAGAGACCGAGAACATCTACCAGATCACCGTGTTGGCCAGTGACGATCCGGCCAATCCTTCTTCCAGCGCCGTCATCGACACGATCTTCATTCCATGAATACTCCGCGCCGATTCTCCCGCCTTGTCTCCTCCCCGTGGCTGCGTGCAGGCACCGCCGCTGCCGTGCTGGTGGGCGTGGGCGCACTGGTCTATCCGCTGTTCGCCGCGCTTGGCGACTATGACATCGCGCAGGAGCCGCTCTACAGCAAGAAGACCCAGCCGCCGCTGATGATGATGGTGATGTCGCGCGACGAGCAGCTGTTCAACAAGGCCTACAGCGACTACAGCGATCTGGATGAGGACGGCACGCTCGACACCACTTACCAGGACAAATTCGACTACTCCGGGTACTTCGACTCCAATCTCTGCTACACGTACAGCAGCAGCCAGTTCAAGGCCACGGCCCAGGCGACCGGCACGCAGAGGCACACCTGCTCGGGTACCTGGTCGGGCAACTTCCTCAACTGGGCGACCATGAGCCGCCTGGATGTGATGCGCTACGTGCTGTACGGCGGCCATCGCATCACCGATACCGCCAGCAAGACGGTGCTGGAGCGGGCGCAGATTCCCAACGACCTGCATGCATGGGTCAAGGTCTACAGCGGTACGGACATCAACAACTTCACCCCGTACAAGACGACCATGTCGTTCTGCAACGCGACCATCAGCGCGACCGGTGCGCCGTTGATGCGCGTGGCGACCGGCAGCTTCGGGGAATGGGCCTCGACTGCCGGTTACCAGTGCATCGTGGGGCGCAGTGACGAGGGCAAGGATGACTCCCCCCGATCGGTCGCGGCCGACCTGAATGTCCGGGTTGAAGTCTGCGCCACCGGTTCTGGAACCTTCCAGGAAGCGTTCTGCCGCAAGTACAACGACGGTACCCGGGACTACCTGAAACCGGCGGGCCTGCTGCAGTCCTATGGTGAAAGTGGCCGTCTGCGGTTTGGTCTGGTCACCGGCACCTATGTCAATCCTCGCGATGGTGGCGTGGTCCGTCGCAACATCGGCAAGATCGCAGGCAATGGCACGACGTTCTGCGCAGCCGGCGACGAGATCAACCTGTCCAATGGCCAGTTCTGCAACACGCTGGCGGGCGGGGCCGAGGGCATCATCAATACGATCTCCAACTTCCGCATCGACCAGTGGAACTGGAAGGACAAATGGACTGACTGTGACGACTACAGCATCCTGAATCGCCAGGGCTTCGACGGCCGGGGCAACCTGACCGACCCGGGCAACGCGTCCAAGAAGTGCAGCGCCTGGGGCAATCCGCTGGCGGAGATGTATGCCGAAGCGCTGCGCTACATCAAGGGAGAAACGAAGGGAATCTACAGCGCCAGCGGTGATCTCAGCGGCCTGCCCAATTCGGTGGCCTGGAAGGATCCGTACCGGTCGCCGAACGACGGCGGCAACTCCTACTGCGCTACCTGCAACATCCTGGTGATGTCCTCGGGCCTGCCGTCCTTCGACAGCGACAACATCGGTACGGTCACTGGACTGACCACGGCAGCCGCGGCGACCGATGTGATCGGCAACCAGGAGAACATCACCGGTGGCAACTACATGGCAGGCCGTGTTGGCCTGACCAATCGCTATGCCTCGATCAACACCCATGAGGACATCTGCCGTGCGGTCAAGGTGACAGGCCTTTCGCTCGTGCGCGGCATCTGCCCGGACGTGCCGTCCACGGAAGGCAGCTACCTGATCTCGGGGCTGGCCAAGGCCGCTGCCGAGACCGATCTGCGTCCGGGTGTGCAGAGCAAACCCAACACCTACAAGCTGACCGCCACCACCTACACAGTGGCCATGGCCGAGAGCCTGCCGAAGTTCGAGATTCCGGTGGGCAATGGCAAGATCACCCTGGCCCCCCTGTGCCAGGCCAACAACACCGAAGCTGCGGGCATCAACAGCAGCGGCTGGCGCAGCTGTTTCCTCGGCTCGGTCGGCGTCGGCACCAAGGCCTCGTCCGTTGACCCCAAGTACGTGTATGGCCGTAACTATCGCGCAGACGGCAAGGCCGGCAGTTTCTCGCTGGTCTGGGAAGATTCGCTGTGGGGCAACGACCACGACAACGACGTGGTCTCCATGCTCAGCTACTGCGTAGGCGACACCTGCGACGAAGGCAGCGCAACACCGTTCCGCAACATCTGCTGGCGCTCGACCAGCGCCGAGTGCCGCAACAATGCGGTGCGCAACAAGGTGGGCGCGGATGAGGTTCTGGTGCGCATCGAGAATCTGTCTGCGTATGCGGGCAACGCGATGCTGACCGGCTACACGATCGTGGGCTCCAATGCCGCTGACAACGTGCAGCGGCTGGTGTTGCGCCCCGGCAATCGCAATGGCTCGGTACTGAGCACCACCGCCGATCCTCCGAGCAGCTGGACCGGTGCGGTCGTGACGCGCTACAAGCTGGGCAGCGGTCAGGCCGGGCAGCTGGAAAGCCCGCTGTGGTACGCCGCCAAGTATGGCGTGCCGGAAGGCAAGAAGTGGGACAGCAAGGTGCCCGGTGTACCGGACAACTACTTCCTGGCACGCAATCCGGCCAAGCTGAAGTCCGCGCTGGAATCGATCTTCGACAGTGCTGCGGCTGGCGAGGCCCCGGTGGGTGGCAGCGGCACCGGGGCCCGTGTCAACGCCGGCTCCTTCACCGTGTCCGCGCACTACACGGTGCCGTCGGGCTCGAACGACTGGACCGGTGATGTCATTGCCAGCCAGACCACGAGCACCGGAGGCGCGGGCGCTGAACTGTGGCGTGCGTCGACCAAGATGAGCGCCTCCGGGCGGACCATCGTGATGTCGACCGCCCCCACCTATGTGAACACGTCCAACCAGCTGGTGCCGGTGGCAGCGGCTGATTTCACCGCCGACAACGTTCCCGGGCGGGATCGCGCCGAAAAGCTCGGCAACATGGGGCTCAACACGGTGCCGAACTGGTTCGGTTCGCACACCGTGGCGGATCTGGTCAGTTACCTGCGCGGCTCACCGGTGAGCGGTTTCCGCCCGCGCAGCTCACTGCTCGGCGATATCGTCAATTCCAGCGTGGAGATTGTGTCCAACAAGGACGACTACGGCTTCACCTCGTGGCAGGCGCAGGGGGGAGTGAGCTGGAAGACCACGCTCGGTTTGAGCTATCGGGCTTACCTGGCGACCAAGGTGGCAAGCGGTGGCCCACCGTCGATGGTCTACGTCGGTGCGAACGACGGCATGCTGCATGGCTTCAATGCCAGCACCGGCACCTCGGCGGGCAGCGAGCAGTTCGCCTTCATTCCATCGGCTTCGCTGCAGCACATGGCGGAGCTGGCCAACCCCACCTATGGACATCGCTACTACGTGGACGGCGGACTGACCTCGTCGGACGTCTACTACGGCGATGCCTGGCGCACGGTACTGGTCGGTTCGACCGGCGGCGGCGGCGCGTCGCGCGGGCCGTCGGCCACGGCAGTGGGCAACGGTTCGGTGTTCGCACTGGATATCAGCAATCCGACCGGATTCACCGCCAGCAACGTGCTGTGGGAGATTTCCGGCAAGACCGAATCGGACCTGGGCTTCGTCATGGGCAAGCCGGTCGTGGTGCCCGTCGCCGGCCCTAATGCGGACAGTCCGCCCCGGTTCGTCGCCCTGTTCGGCAATGGCGTCAATTCCAGCACCGGCCGACCGGTACTCTATGTGGTCGACATCCGCACCGGCGAGATCCTCAAGCGCGTGTACCCCACGGCGGGCAAGTACGCAGTCGCCAATGGCCTCAACCATGTCACCGCGGTAGCGCTGCACAACAGCAGTGGCCTGGCCGACACCGTCTATGGCGGCGACATGCAGGGCAACATGTGGCGATTCGACCTGCGTGGCGGTGATCCCAGCGCCTGGAATGTGGCCCTCAACGGCACGCCGCTGTTCACCGCAGTGCGCAGCGCTGTCGCCCAGCCGATCACCGGTGCGATCGAAGTCTCGGCAGGGCCGGGCGGTGGCGTCAGCCTGTTCTTCGGTACCGGTCGCTACTTCACCGCTGACGACAATGCCGTGACCCGTAATTCGCCGGTGCAGACCCTGTATGGTCTCTGGGACAACCTCTCCACTGCCATTTCCAGCCGTGATTCGCTGGTGGGGCAGACCGTCAGTGCCAACGGCGCCGGCTTCCGTGACGTGTCGGGCAACGGCGTGGACTACGCGAGCAAGCGCGGCTGGTACGTCGACCTGATCGTGGGTTCCGACGTGGAGGGTGAGCGCTTCTTCGGCTATCCGACGCTGCAGGGCGGCGCGGTGATGTTCACCACCTATGTGCCCGGGCAGGCGGTCTGCGGCACCGGCGGCGGCACCAACTGGCGCTATCGCCTGAACATGCTGACCGGCCAGCCGGCGATGAGCGGCTTGACCGACGAGGTCGGCGGAAACGCGCTGTGCGGCGCCAACTGCGGTGCCGGTGCGCTGACCCGCGGCGGAGACATCGCAACCGGTGCCCCCGTGCTGTCCACCAATGTCAACAGCACCACCTTGAAGGGCTGCGATCCCAGCGATCCGAAGTGCACGGTCGATGGATCGCTGGACCGCTGCATCGTGGCCCTGAACACGCCGGGCGCGGATACTGCGTATGGCCAGCGTGCCTGTGGTCGCCAGTCGTGGCGCCAGATCCGATGACTACCAGGAATACGGGAGCTGCCATGCGCACATCCAGCAGACAACAGCAGGTAACGGGCTTCACCCTGATCGAACTGATGATCACCGTTGCTGTCATCGCGGTACTTGCGGCTGTGGCGTTGCCTTCCTACCAGCGACATGTGCTGAAGACGCACCGCGCGATGGCCAAGGCTGACCTGGTCGAGATCGCGCAGCTGCTCGAGCGGCATCACACCGTGCAGAACAGCTACGACGGATTCTCGCTGCCGTTCAGCCAGTCGCCGCGGCAGGGCTCGGCCCGCTACGCCATATCGTTCGACGGCAAGGCGACCGCCGGGACCTATACCCTGCAGGCGGTTCCGGAAACCGGCCAGGACAAGGACGCGTGCGGCACGCTGAAACTCGATCAGGCGGGCCGCAAGACGCCGGACAGCAAGACCAACCCGGAGTGCTGGTAGACGGCAGCGGCGATTGTGGAAGGGGCTTGCACCCCACTTCTGGAATTGGCTAGAATGCGCACCCCGCCCGAATAGCTCAGCCGGTTAGAGCACTTGACTGTTAATCAGGGGGTCGTTGGTTCGAGTCCAACTTCGGGCGCCAGTTTCGAGAAAGCCGCGAGCAATCGCGGCTTTTTTCGTTGGGGCAGGCCGCGCCGGATCAGCAGGGCGTCGGCACGCGTGGGCGCAGGCTGCGGATCCGTCCGGGGATGTTGATGATCACGCGGCTGTGTTCCAGGCCCTGCACGCACAGCACGATGGACTGGTTGGTGCCGGCGTTGCGCCCGTCAGCGCGGAATCGGATGTGGGCGCGATGGTCGCTCGCCCGCAGTTCCACATGGCGATGGCGGTTCTCCAGGGTGTGCAGCAGCGTGGTCATTCCCCCGCTGGCCACCCGCGGCTCAACCTGAACGCGCCAGCCCTGGCTCCAGCGGTTGTCGCAGCGGCTGCCTTTGCCGGAGCCGCACACGGTGACCGGGCGTCCCTCGGTGATGGCGGTGCTGCGTGCCAGCGACAGGCTGCCGACCAGCTGGGCACGCAGGGATTCGGCCTGCAGTTGGCGCACCGCGCGCTGCCAGGGGCGCCAGGCCACAGCCAGCAGTACGCACAGGATCATCAGGACCACCAGCATTTCAGGCAGGTGGAGCCCCCGGGCCTTGCGCGCGGGGTGTTTGCAGAGGGTCTGGAGCATGCCCCCAGCCTGCCGGCCCCGCCGGCCGGTCTCCATTGGAGGTTGGCGCGTCGGGGTGTCCTGCTTCCCCTCAGCCGGCCGTCACCGGATGCCCCGTATACTGGCCGTTCCCGGGATCTGGCAACATCATGAGCGACAGTTTTGAACTCGTCTCGCCGTATTCACCGGCGGGCGACCAGCCGAACGCCATCGCGAAGCTGACCAGCAATTTCGAGTCCGGCATCGCCAAGCAGACGCTGCTGGGTGTGACCGGCTCGGGCAAGACCTACACCATCGCCAATGTCATCCAGCAGATCCAGAAGCCGACGCTGATCATGGCGCCGAACAAGACGCTGGCCGCACAGCTGTACGGTGAATTCAAGGCGTTCTTCCCGCACAACGCGGTGGAGTATTTCGTCAGCTACTACGACTACTACCAGCCGGAGGCCTATGTGCCGTCGTCGGACACCTTCATCGAGAAGGACAGTTCGATCAACGAGCACATCGAGCAGATGCGGCTGGCGGCGACCAAGACGCTGCTGTCGAGGCCCGATGCGATCGTGGTGGCCACCGTGTCGGCGATCTACGGCCTGGGCGCGCCTGAGGATTACCTGTCACTGCGCCTGATCCTGTCCAAGGGCGAGCGCATCGACCAGCGCGACTTGATCAATCATCTGACGCAGCTGCAGTACACCCGCAACGAATACGAACTGCAGCGCGGCACCTTCCGCGTGCGCGGCGAAGTGATCGATGTGTTCCCGGCGGAGTCGGACAGCGAGGCGCTGCGCATCGAGCTGTTCGATGGCGAGGTCGAGAAGATCACGATGTTCGATCCGCTCACCGGCGAGACCCTGCGCAACCTGATGCGCTTCACCGTCTACCCGAAGACCCACTATGCGACGACCCGCGAACGCGTGCTCGCGGCGATCGAGACCATCAAGGTGGAACTGAAGGAGCGGCTTGAGCAGCTCTACGCACAGAACAAGCTGGTCGAGGCGCAGCGTCTTGCCCAGCGCACCCAGTTCGACCTGGAGATGATGGCCGAGGTCGGCTACTGCAACGGCATCGAGAACTACTCGCGGCATCTCACCGGCAAGGGCCCGGGCGAGCCACCGCCGACCCTGTTCGATTACCTGCCGGCCGACGCGCTGCTGGTGATCGACGAATCGCACGTGACCATTCCGCAGATCGGCGCGATGTTCAAGGGTGACCGGTCGCGCAAGGAAACCCTGGTCGAATTCGGCTTCCGCCTGCCCTCGGCGCTGGACAACCGCCCGCTGCGTTTCGAGGAGTGGGAAGCGCGCTCGCCGCGCAGCATCTACGTGTCGGCCACGCCGGGCCCGTATGAAATGCGTGAATCGGGCGACGAAGTGACCGAGCTGGTGGTGCGGCCGACCGGCCTGATCGACCCGATGGTGGAGATCCGCCCGGTCGCCACCCAGGTCGACGATCTGATGAGCGAGGCCAACGAGCGCATCAAGGCCGGTGACCGCGTGCTGGTCACCACGCTGACCAAGCGCATGGCCGAGAACCTGACCGAGTACCTCACCGAGCATGGCATCCGCGTGCGCTACCTGCATTCGGACGTGGACACCGTCGAGCGCGTGGAGATCATCCGTGACCTGCGCCTGGGCAAGTTCGACGTGCTGGTCGGCATCAACCTGCTGCGCGAGGGCTTGGACATGCCCGAGGTGTCGCTGGTGGCGATCCTGGACGCGGACAAGGAGGGATTCCTGCGCTCCACCGGTTCGCTGATCCAGACCATCGGCCGTGCGGCCCGTAATGTGCGCGGCAAGGCCATCCTGTATGCCGACAAGGTGACTCGTTCGATGCAGGCCGCGATCGACGAGACCGACCGCCGACGCGCCAAGCAGGTCGAGTACAACGAAGAGCACGGCATCATTCCGCGCTCGGTGGCGCGTCCTATCACCGACGTACTGGAAGGTGCCCGATCCGAAGCGGCCGAGAAGGAGTCGCGCAAAGGAAAAGGCAAGGGCAAGCCTGGAGTGGCCGAGGATGTGGCCGACTACCGCGCGCTCGGGCCGGCGCAGCTGGCGGCGCGTCTCAAGGCTCTGGAGCAGCAGATGTACCAGCACGCCAAGGACCTGGAATTCGAGGACGCGGCCCGCGTCCGCGACCAGATCCGACAGCTGAAGGAGGCCAGCCTGGGCTGAACGCGACAGTGCCGCACGTCTTCACAAAAGTGTTGCGCTTCCGGGCCGGCATCCGTAATATACGCGGCCTGCACCGACGCATTCGCGGACGTTCAGACCCCAAACGGGCGGTTAGCTCAGCGGTAGAGCACTACCTTGACATGGTAGGGGTCACAGGTTCGAACCCTGTACCGCCCACCACGACGTTCTCGAAAGAGGGCGGTCGTGAATTGAAAGCCCGGCCCTGGCGCCGGGTTTTTACGTAAAGAGGCCCGCTGGCGGGCCGCAGTAACACGATGGGCGGTTAGCTCAGCGGTAGAGCACTACCTTGACATGGTAGGGGTCACAGGTTCGAACCCTGTACCGCCCACCACCTGGCTCCCGGCCCTGCCGGTGCAGCGGTGGTAATACGAAAAGCCGGCCATCGCCGGCTTTTTTCTTGGGCGCACGCAATGGCCGCGTGATGTCACGTCCGCGTGGCCCGGTGGTCAACGACGAGCGTCCGCCGTATCCGCCACTGCCCATCGATACGCTCCCAGAGCTGGATGATGCGTGCCTTGCCGACGATTTCGCGATGGCCATCGGCCTGTTCCTGCGACAGGCACTGTTGTCCCACCCGCAGCAGTCGATCCTGCCGCAGGTGGAAGAGCCGCAGGCTGGCAGGCTCCAGTTCGCGCTGCGTGGCGGGCTGCGCCTCCCTCGTCGATGATCCGGACGGCAGGGGCAGATCGACCAGCACGGGCTCGTCGGCACTGGTGGCGTGACCGAACGCGCCAGCGCACAGCAGCAACAGGGCAAGCATCGGCATGGCACGGTGCTCCAGCGGGAAAGTGCAGGCAGACTGGCACTTCGCCGCCGGGACCACAGCCGGCCTGCGACGAACACCAGGATCGAGCCGCCAAACGCAGCCAGGCGCCGATGAATCCGCACCGGGCAGGCGTAGAATTGCGGCGACCGCGCAATCGCGGCCATCACAAGGAGCAGCTGCGATGAGCGATCACGTTCCCGTTTCCAGGCCCAACCCGCTGCTCGAACTGTTGTTCGGCGGCAACATGCTGGCGGGCACGTTCAAGGCCGTGGTCTGGGTGGCCATCCTGTGTGCCGTGCTGGCCTGGACGACCTGCCGCTGATGGCGCACCTGCGTGCCGGCGTGCCGCGCACTGGAACACGAGTGGCCCGCATCGGTTGCGTACGGGTTCCGTTCTGGGTGGAGGTCAGGCGCTGAAGGCCTGGCGCAGGCTGCGCAGTGTTGCCTGGCGGTGCTCCGTCGCGCAGGGCTCACCCATCTCCAGTTCCTGCAGGCGAAGGCCGATCAGGGTCATCGACAGGGCGTAGCCGCGTGCCGCGTCGGCTACCTTCGACAGGCCCACTGTACGACGGGTCAGCGCATCGACGTGGTCCAGGTCCGGCAGAAGGCCGAGATACGCGCGTTCGGCGCTGTCCAGATCGGGGGCGCGCAGGATCGCGTGCGCATCGGTTGCGGGGCTGGGGGAGGCCATGGGGATTCCTCTTCCGGGGAGCGCTCGGTCAGAACGAACGCATCAGGGAAATGAAGGCGGATGTCTGGCTGCCACGGCGCGCCATCGGGCTGTCCTTGACCGCATCGCCGAACCATTGGTTGGCCACCACGCCGGTTGCGCGCCATCTGCTGCCCAGTGGCGTGCTGACCGCGATCTGCACGCTCGGCGAGGTGGCGCTGCCGGGGCTGTAGGCGGCCAGGCCCGAACGCAGTGCTTCCTCGTCGCTGATGCCGTAGTAGTAATCGAGCAGGCGCGCACTGGAATGCACCACTCCGGCCCTCGGCACCCAGGTGAAACGACCGGCCTGCAGCGGATAGCTGTAGTACAGGCTTGATTCCAGGCCGCCACCATGGCCGCTGATCTCGCGCATCACACTGGCTTCGACGATGCCCCAGTCGGCGCTGTATTCGGCATTGATGCCTCCCATCGCCGACATCTGCCGGCTGTGCAGGCGGCGCAGCTGTGGATCGTTCACGTCATCGGTCTTGAAGCGCAGCGTGTAGGGCGTGAGCGCTGCCGACAGGCGCAGGCCCTGGCCCTTGTACAGGTACATGCCCAGCGAGCCGGGGCTGGCGAAGAAGCGCTCGCCCTGCCAGGAGAGGGCGGGCACGACCAATGGCTTGACGTCGTAGTGCGCGTAGGCGCCCGATGTCGCGCCGACCGTGATCCCGGCCTTCACTCCGGGTGTCTGTTCCGCCGCCTGGGCCAGCAGCGGCATCGAAAGCACGGCGGAGAACAACATCGGGCGCAGCAGGGCAGAGGGCGACAAGGGCATCGATCGACAGCTTTGCAGGGGATGAGGCTGCATGCTGCGGTGTCAACATTGTCGCAACATTGCGTCGATGCAGGCGGAGCGCGACGGGGCCCTGGCTGGCACAATGATCCGAACCGTTTCCCGCAGCAGAGACCTCCATGCGCATTCTTCTGGTCGAAGATGATCCCGACCTCTCGCGGGCCCTGCAGTCCGGGCTGGAGCGGCAGGGTGTGGTCGCCGACGTGGTCGGCAGCCTCGCCGAAGCCGCCCTCGCGCTGCGCGAACCGGTGCACCAGCTGATGCTGCTCGACCGCCAGCTGCCGGACGGCGATGGTGCCACCTTCGTCGCCACCGCACGCACGTTGCGGCCGAATCTGGCGGTGATCATGCTGACCGCCAAGGGCACGCTGTCGGACAAGGTCGAGGGCCTGGATGTCGGTGCCGATGACTATCTGGTCAAGCCGGTGGCGATCGAAGAACTGATGGCACGCATCCGCGCGGTATCGCGTCGGCCATCGGCGATGGTCACCCCCAGCCTGCGGCTCGGGCAGCTGGAATTCGACTTCGAATCGCTGCAGGCGCAGGTGCAGGGCCAGACGCTGGCACTGCCGCGCCGCCAGGTGCTGGTGCTGCAGGCGCTGGCGATGCGGCAAGGGCGCACGGTCACGCGCAGCGCATTGGAGGCGGCGGTCTACGGTTTCGATGACGAGATCCAGTCCAACGCGCTGGATGCGCACATCTCCAAACTGCGCAAGGCGCTGCAGCAGGCGGGCGCTGGCGTGGAGATCCATGTCATCCGCGGCGTTGGCTACCTGCTGGCGGAGGCCTGACATGGCGCGACCGATCCGATCGATCACCCTCGGCCTGGCCTGGCGGTTGTTCCTGGCGCAGGCGTTCACCGTGCTGTTCGCCGTGGTCGCACTGATCCTCACCTGGGGTGACAAGGACTCCTGGGGCATGGACATGTTCACCGCCGAGGCGGTGGCCAAGGCCGTGCACAGCCAGGATGGGGGCCTGGCGCTGGACGAGGCGCGTTGGCAGAAGCTGGATGCGCGCGCCGGTGGCAACCTCTGGTTCGCCGCCGTCGATGACCGGGGAGCCTGGCTCGAGCGTGGCAAGGTACCGACGATCCACGCGCCGCTGCTGGCGCGGCTGCCGACGCTGGGCGCCACCGAACTGGGTTCACTGGTGCCGCCCTATCTGGACGTGGCGCGGGTGATGATCCGCAACGAGGACGGGCGGCGCATCACGGTGATGGTGGGGGGCGCACCGAAGGGCGGACTGCTGGATGGCGCGCTGATGGTGCTGCGCCTGATTGGCCTGTGGTTCTTCCTGCCGCTGATCGTGGTCACCCTGCTGGTGATGCCGACCGTGATCCACCGCGCGATGCGTGGTGTCCGACGCTCCGCGCAGCAGGCCAAGGAACTGGACATCGGCCAGCCGGGCGCGCGGCTGGACGCGCAGCTGGTCTCGACCGAGGTCGCACCGCTGGTGGAGGCGTTCAACGATGCCATCGACAAGGTGCAGCAGGGCTATGCGGCGCGTGACAAGTTTCTTGCTGATGCCGCGCATGAGCTGCGCGTGCCGATTGCCGTGGTGCAGGCGCGCCTGTCGCAGCTGCCGCAGGGGGAGTTGAAATCGCAGTTGCTGACCGACATTGCTCGCCTGGGCAACGTGGCCGAGCACCTGCTGGATCTGCAGCGGCTGGATCGCAACACCAGTGCGATGCAACGGTTGGATCTGGCCCTGGTGGTGCGCGAAGCGGCGGCCGAACTGGCGCCGTTGGTGGTGGGCGCCGGCTACGGATTCGAGGTGGACGCACCAGAGACGCCGGTGTGGATCCACGGCGACAGCCTGGCGCTGGGGCGGGTCATCGCCAATCTGGTGCACAACGCCATCGTCCATGGCGGCGGGCGTGGCACGATCTGCGTACGTCTTGACCGGACCGGTCTGCTGGAAGTCAGCGACCAGGGCGCGGGCGTGCCGGTCGGCGACCGCGAGGCGATCTTCGAGCCCTTCCATCGACTGCGTGCGGCGGGCAGTGGCAGCGGGTTGGGCCTGCACCTGGTCAAGGAGATCGTCCAGCATCACGGTGGCTCGGTCAGTGTGGGGGAAGCCGTCGGCGGCGGCGCCAGCTTCCGGGTCAATTTCCATCGCGGCAGCGTGCGGCGCTGACCGCTGTGCGGGTCGTTGCCTGATAGGAGGACAGGGGCAGCACGCGGCAGGCTGATGCGATGGCCGCCGATACTCCGTTGCCCGCTCCCGTTGGCGGGGTCTGCACTGCCGCGTTCGTCAGCGGCGCTCTGGCGTGCGTGCTGCTGCCCGCGTTGCCACCGCTCTGGAGCTGCGCGCTGGCCAGCACCGTGGCCGGCCTGGGGTGGGCGCTGCCGTGGCGCGGCCGCGCGGTTGCCGCGCTGCTGTTCGGTGCAGCGTGGGCGGCCCTGCATGGTCAATGGACGCTGCAGCAGCAACTGCCGCCGGCCATGCCGGTCCGCGATGCCGTGGTCAGCGGGCGCGTCGTCGATCTGCCGGTAACGGCGGGCGGCCATACCCGTTTCGTCCTGGAGGTCGGCCATGCACCGGGGCATCCCGCACTGGCGGGCAAGCGCCTGCAGATCACCTGGAGCGACCCATGGCCCGGAACCCGCACGCGCGTTGAGGGTGGGGGCCGTCATCAGGTCCGTGCGGGGGGGGCGCAGTGGCGGTTGCCGTTGCGGCTTCGGGCGCCACGCTCGCGGATCAATCCTGGCGGCTTCGACGCCGAACGTCATGCCGTGCTGGCCGGCATTGCCGGTCACGGCACGGTGCGTGCAGCGGGCGGTGCGCGTGAACTGCAGGCGCCGGACGGGCTGCTGGCCTGGCGCGAGCGCAGCAGCGATGCGATTGCAGTACAGGTTCCCGGCCCGGCCTCGCGCTTCATCCGCGCGCTCGCGCTGGGCGATACCCGATGGCTGTCCGACACCGACTGGAGGCAGTTGCGCGCGCTTGGGCTGACCCACCTGATCGCCATCTCGGGTTTCCACGTGGGCCTGGTGGGCGGCTGCGCGGCACTGCTGTGCACCGCGGTGTGGTGGCTGTTGCCGTCGCTGGCCCGTCATTGGCCGCGTCCGCAGGCCGCCGCGTGTGCCGCCGCGCTGGCAGCGGCCGGCTATGCTCTGGTGGCCGGCGCGGAACTGCCGACCGTACGCACGGCGTTGATGATCGGGCTGATCGCCCTGGCACGCGGGGGGCGGCGACCTCCCGACGTGGTCCAGGCCGTGTCACTGGCGGCCCTGGTGCTGCTGTTGCCAGCACCGCTGTCCGTGCTGTCGGCCGGCTTCTGGCTCAGCTTCGGTGGCGTGCTCTGGCTGCTGTGGTGCCTGCCGACGGCAAGCGCCGACAGTGTGGGGAGCCGCCTGCAGGCCTTCTTCGCGGCCCAGGGGGTGGCCAGTCTCGGCCTCCTGCCGCTGTGCGTGGCCCTGTTCGGAGGCGCCGCGCGCCTGGGGCCTCTGGTCAATCTGCCGGTCATCCCGTGGTGGAGCCTGCTGGTGGTCCCTCTGGCACTGCTTGGCACCGCCCTGGATGCCCTGTACAGCGGGGCGGGACGATGGCCCTGGCGCGCAGCGTCCTGGCTGTTCGACCTCAGCTGGCAGGCCCTGCAGCCGCTGGCAGACCACCCGCAGGCGATGTGGTGGCTGGCCGAGGCTCCGGCGTGGACCGTGCCAGCGGCGCTGGCGGGCCTGTTCTGGTGGTTGCTGCCGCGCGGGGCCGGCGGCGTGCTGGCCGGTGCGCTGCTGTGCCTGCCGCTGTCATGGCCGTCACGTGACATACCGGCTGCCGGGGAGGTGCAGCTGCTGGTGCATGACGTCGGGCAGGGCACGGCGGTGCTGGTGCGCACGGCACGGCATGCGTTGTGGTACGACGTCGGCCCTGCGATCGGTGGCGATGGCGACGAACGGGTCCTGCTGCCGGCCGTACGTGCGCTGGGTCAGGTGCCGCTCGGTCGCGTGGTGCTCAGTCATGACCATCTGGATCACACCGGCGCACTGCCGCGGCTGCGCCGGCAGCTGCCTCACCTGGAGCTGCTGGCACCCCCCGGCAGCAGCCTCGACGGTGCCGGCAGCTGCCATCGCGGCGTTCGCTGGCGGTGGGACGGGGTGGACTTCGAGGTGCTGCATCCCGGGCCCGACGTGCCGACGGCCGGCAACGAGGACAGCTGCGTGCTGCGCATCGCCAGCGCACATGGCGTGATCCTGCTGGCCGGCGACATCGGCGCGGCGACCGAACGGCGCCTG
This sequence comes from Stenotrophomonas sp. STEN147, assembly GCF_056757995.1. Classification (NCBI taxonomy): domain Bacteria; kingdom Pseudomonadati; phylum Pseudomonadota; class Gammaproteobacteria; order Lysobacterales; family Lysobacteraceae; genus Stenotrophomonas; species Stenotrophomonas sp. STEN147. The sequence goes on along the minus strand of NZ_JBRRCG010000001.1, from coordinate 83,172 downwards.
GTGGAGCGGGCGCCCGGCGAGCTGCGCGCGGACGTGGTCCTGGTGCCGCATCATGGCAGCGGGGGCAGTTCGGATCCGGCCTGGGTGGCAGCGGTGGCTCCCCGGCTGGCCGTGGTCTCGGCCGGGCACCAGAACCGTTTTGGCCACCCGAAACGTGACGTGGTGCAGCGCTGGCGCGCCGTGGGCGCCGAAGTGCTGGCTACGGCCGAATCCGGCGCGATCCGCATATGGCTTGGCGCACAAGGCCTGCAGCTGCGTGAACAGCGCATCCACGCGGCCCGGTGGTGGGATGCCGCTGGGCGGGCGCGGTCGGCTGCTATCCTATCGCCGATCGAACAGGCGGCCGCTGGGCCGGAGGGTTGAAACGTGTGGGAACTGGTCAAGGCCGGTGGCTGGCCGATGGTGCCGCTGCTGCTGTTGGGCGTACTGGCTTTGGCAATCGTCCTGGAGCGCTTCTGGTCCCTGCGGCGCGCTGAAGTGCTGCCACCGGGGCTGGGCCAGGAAGTGCGCAACTGGGCTGCGCGCGGCAAGCTCGACCCTGCCCATCTGCAGACGCTGCGTGCCAACTCGCCACTGGGAGCGCTGCTGGCCGCCGCGCTGGAAGCACGCAATCGTCCGCGCGACCAGATCCGCGAGCGCATCGAGGACACCGGCCGCCACCTGGTACACCGCATGGAGCGGTTCCTCAACGCGCTCGGCACCATTGCCTCGGCCGGCCCGCTGCTGGGCCTGCTCGGCACGGTGATCGGCATGATCCAGATGTTCCTGGGCATCCTCGACCACGGCGTGGGCGATGTGAACCAGTTGGCCGGTGGCATCGGCAAGGCCCTGGTCTGCACCGCCACCGGCATGATCGTGGCAATTCCTGCGCTGATGTTCCATCGCTATTTCAAGGGCCGGATCCACGGCTACGTGGTGGAGATGGAACAGGAAGCCAGCGCGTTGCTGGATACGCTCGATGGCCGTCCCGGCGTGATGGCGCCCGCACCGGCATCGGCTGCACGTGCCGCTGCGCCCGCCCCGGCGAAGGCCTGATCGATGCGTATCGGCAACGACCGATCCCAGGATGAGCCGCATATCGATCTGGTACCGCTGATCGATGTCATCCTGGTGCTGATCATCTTCTTCGTGGTCACTACCACCTTCGATGCGCGTTCGACGCTGCAGGTGCAGCTGCCCACGGCCAGCCAGCAGCACACCGATGAACCACCGCGTTCGTTGAGCGTGCTGATCAATGCCGATGGCCGCTATTTCATCAATGACCAGGAAGTGCTGCGCAGCGACGTCGAGTCGGTCAAGCAGACCATTGCCGCTGTGGCGGGCAGTGATCGCGAACAGACCGTGCTGCTGCGTGCCGACGCGCGCACTCCCTACCAGGCCGTCGTGACCGCGCAGGATGCGCTTGGTCAGCTCGGTTTCCGCCGTATTGCAATCGCCACTGCGCCAGAGGTGCGTCCATGAGTTCCAAACACGCGCCGGTGTGGCCGATCTACAAACGCCTGCTGGGCTATACCCGGGCCTATTGGGTGTTCATGGTGGCCGCGGTCATCGCGATGGTGGTCGAAGCACTGGCCGGCTATCACTTCACCAAGCTGATGGAGCCGCTGGTCAACCGGGGCTTCGTCAACCCGGAGCCGCGCATGGCGGTGATCCTTCCGCTGACCATCCTGGGCCTGTTCCTGATGCGCAGCCTGGCCACCTGGGTCAGCGACTACACGCTGGCCAAGACCGGGCGCAGCGTGGTCCGCGACCTGCGCGAGCAGGTTCTGCAGAAGTACCTGCACCTGCCGTCTTCGCACTTCGACAACGAGGCGACGCCGGTGATGGTCAGCCGCCTCAACTTCGACACCGAGCAGGTCACCCAGGCCAGCGCCGACGCACTGAAGACGGTGGTCGCCGACACCCTGACCATCATCGCCATGCTGGTGGTGATGCTGCAGATGAGCGTGAAGGTGACCCTGGCGATGCTGCTGGTGGTGCCGCTGATCGGCGGCATCGTGTCCTATGTCGGCAAGCGCTACCGCCGCATCAGCCGCGGCATCCAGGACGGCATGGGCACGATGGCGCAGACGGCGGAACAGTCGCTCGCCGCGCAGCAGGAAGTGAAGGTGCATGGTACGCAGGCGCATGAGATCGCCCGTTACTCGCGCCTGGCCAACCGCATGCTGGCGTTGAACATGAAAGTCGAAGTGACGCGTGCCGCCGCGTCCAGCGTGGTCCAGTTCCTCGCTGCGCTGGCCCTGGCGGTGATCGTCTGGGTATCCACCCGCGAAGCGCTGGCCGGCAAGCTCAATGCGGGCCAGTTCATGGGCCTGATGACCTCGATGATGGCGATCATCCCTTCGCTGCGGCGCCTGACCAGCGTGCAGACCTCGATCTCGCGTGGCGTCGCGGCCGCCGAGCGCCTGTTCGGCATCATCGACATGCCGGTCGAGCGCGACGACGGCACGCATGTCGTGCAGCGCGTACGCGGTGAACTGTCGTTCGAGCACGTCATGCTGCGTTATCGCGAAGACAGCGGCATCGCCCTGGATGACATCAGTTTCGTTGCCAGGCCCGGAACGGTCACCGCCATCGTCGGTCGCTCCGGCAGCGGCAAGACCAGCCTGATCCGGCTGGTGCCACGGTTCTACGAACCCAATGGCGGCGTCATCCGGCTGGATGGCGTACCCCTGGATGACTATCCGCTGGCTGACCTGCGCCGGCAGGTGGCGATCGTCGGGCAGAAGGTCATGCTGTTCGACGACACCATCGCTGCCAACATCGCCTATGGCATGGATGCGACCGACGAGCAGATCCGTGCCGCGGCCGAAGCGGCCAATGCCTGGGAATTCATCGCACGCATGCCACAGCAGCTGCAGACGCCGGTGGGCGAGAACGGTGCGCTGCTGTCCGGTGGCCAGCGCCAGCGCCTGGCGATCGCCCGCGCGATCCTGCGTGATGCGCCGATCCTGATCCTGGATGAAGCCACTGCGGCACTGGACAATGAATCCGAACGGCTGGTGCAGGACGCGCTGCAGCGACTGATGCCCGAGCGCACCACGCTGGTGATCGCCCACCGCCTGTCCACCATCGAGCACGCCGACCAGGTGCTGGTGATGGATCACGGCCGCATCGTCGAACGTGGCACCCATCATGAGCTGCTTGCCATGGGTGGCCTGTACCAGCACCTGCACAGCATGCAGTTCCGCGAAAGGCAGGACTGATGGCAGGCAAGGGTACCCAGACCCCGCCGTACTGGTATGACGGCAGTTCGGTTCCATGGCCCATGCGCCTGCTGGCCCCGCTGTATGCCGGCGTCACCGCGCTGCGACGGCGCCTGTACCACCGCGGCTGGCGCAAGCGCTACACGTTGCCGGTGCCAGTCATCGTGGTCGGCAACATCACCGCTGGCGGCACCGGCAAAACGCCGTTAACCATCGCCCTGGTCGAGCGGCTGCGCGCGGCCGGCTGGACGCCGGGCGTGGCGAGCCGTGGTTATGGCCGCGAGAACGCCGACAAGGCGCAGTGGGTAAAGGCCGATACGCCGGTTGCAACCGGCGGCGATGAGCCGGTGCTGATTGCCTGGAAGACCGGCGTACCAGTGCGCGTCGATCGCGACCGGGTGGCGGCGGGCCGTGCGCTGATCGAGGCCGGTTGCGATGTGATCGTCTGCGACGACGGCCTGCAGCACTACCGGCTGGCGCGTGACATCGAAATCGAAGTGGTGGATGCGCAGCGCCGCTACGGCAACGGCCGGATGATCCCGGCCGGCCCGTTGCGCGAGCCGGTCAGCCGCGCTGCCGAGTGCGATTTCCGCGTGGTCAACCTGGGCCAGACGGATGAGGACGGCGCGGCGCAGGCCTGCGGATTCGGTCAATGGCCGATGGCCCTGCATATCGACACCGCACAGCCTCTCGCGGGGGGGCGTGCGCGCCCGCTGGGCTACTTCAAGGGCCAGCGCGTGCATGCCGTGGCGGGCATCGCCCATCCACAGCGCTTCTTCGACATGCTGCGTGCGCGTGGCATCGGCGTGGTGCCGCATGCCTTCGCCGATCACCATGCCTACCAGCCGCAGGAACTGTCCTTTGGCAGCCAGCTGCCGGTGTTGATGACCGAGAAGGACGCCGTGAAGTGCCGCGCGTTCGGCAACGACTGGCATTACGCTGTGCCGTTGCGCGCTGAACTGCCTGCCGCGTTCTGGGTGGCGCTGACCGATCGCCTGGACAAGCTGCGACCGAACTGAGCGGCCGGGCGACGCTTGCAATCAGGCGCCGCTGGCCACATTCCCGTTGTAACGAGCCTGCCGAGTACCGCCCGCATGACTGAATTCGTCGTTGCCATCCCCGCCCGCTATGCCGCCTCGCGGCTGCCGGGCAAGCCGCTGCGCCTGCTCGGCGGCGATCCGCTGGTGCTGCACGTGGCGCGCCGTGCGTTGCTGGCTGGCGCGCGCGAGGTATGGGTGGCCACCGACGATCAGCGGATCACCGACGCACTGGCGGACCTGGGCGAAGTGAAGGTGGCGATGACCGCCGCATCGCATGCATCCGGCACGGATCGCCTGGCCGAGTGCGCGCGCATCGCCGGCTGGGACGACGACACCGTGGTGGTGAACCTGCAGGGCGATGAGCCGTTCGCGCCGGCGGCCGGCATCCGCGCCGTGGCCGAGGCGCTGGTCGATGGCGCGGCGCCGATGTCGACCCTGGCTACGACGGTCGAGGACGCCGAGACCTTGTTCGATCCGAACGTGGTCAAGCTGGTGCGCAATGTGCGCAACGAGGCGCTGTACTTCAGCCGCGCCCCGATCGCCTGGCACCGGGACGGTTTCGCGCGCAGCCGCGAGGCCCTGCCCGAAGGCCACCAGTGGCTTCGTCACATCGGCATCTACGGTTACCGCGCCGGCTTCCTGCAGCAGGTCGCGGCGATGCCGCCGGGCCGGCTGGAGCAGATCGAAGCGCTGGAGCAGCTGCGTGTGCTGGAAGCCGGCTTCCCGATCAGCGTCGCCATCTCGCCTGAAGCGTTTCCGCCTGGCATCGACACCCCGGAGGACCTGGAGCGGGCCGAGGCGGTGCTGCGGGCCATGACCCCGCAATGAAGCTGCTGGTCGTCTGCCTGGGCAACATCTGCCGCTCGCCGATGGCCGAGGGGGCATTGCGCGCGCGCCTGGAGGCATCCCCGTTGGCTGGCCGTGTGCAGGTTGATTCGGCCGGCACCGGCGACTGGCACGTGGGCGAGCCGCCGGACCGGCGGGCGATCGCCTGCGCAGCCGGCCATGGCGTTGACATCAGCGGGCTGCGTGCCCGCCAGCTGCGCGCCGATGATTTCCAGCGCTTCGACTGGATTCTCTGCGCCGATGAGGCCAACCTGCGCGATGCCGGGCGCTTGGCCACCGCGCAGGAGCGCCAGCGCCTGGCCCTGTACCTGCCATGGTCAGGCGGGCAGGGCGCGGCCGCCATTCCGGATCCGTATACCGGTGGCAGCGATCATTTCGAGCAGGTCTGGACCCTGGTTGACCAAGCGGCAGAACGTGCGGTGGCACGACTGTTGCATGACGTCGACTCCGGCATAATCAGGGCATGAACGCCCAGCCTGTCCCGGACCTGCCCGAGTTCGCCACCTGGCTCAATGCCACCCCCTGCACCCTGGCGGAACTGCGCGGCCGGCCGGTCGCGCTGCTGTTCGTCAACGCTGCCTCTGCCTGGAGCGCACAACGCCTGGCCGAGTTCGGCCAATGGCTGTCGCGCCATCCGGGCAAGCTGCAGCCGCTGGTATTGCAGGTGCCGCGCTTCGACTTCGAGCGCGACGCCGATGCCGCGTTGAAACTGCTGCGCCGCCAGGGCCTGACCGCCCCGGTACTGCTGGATGCGGATTGGGACGGCTGGCGCCGTTTCGGCGTCACCGCGTGGCCGACCCTGATCCTTCTCGATGCGCAGGGGCGCGAGCGGCAGCGGCTGGTCGGGCAGGGCGCTGCGGGCGAGCTCGAGCGCGCGCTGAACGCACTGTGCGAGGGTGCACCCTCGGCCCCGCCGCGCGGTGGCAACGAGCTGCACCCCGAGCCGCGGCATGCGTTGCGCTTTCCGCTGGGCCTGGCGGTCAGCACCGAGCGCCTGTACATCGCTGACAGCGGCCATCACCGCATTCTCGAATGCAGCCATGGCGGCCGCGTGCTTCGCCAGTTCGGGCTGGGGACCGCGGACTTCATGGATGGCAATCTGGCCGAGGCCGCCTTCCACAGGCCGCAGGCACTGGTGCTCGAGCGCGACGCCCTGTACGTCGCCGACACCGGCAACCACGCCATCCGCCGGATCAACCTGTTGACCGGTCTGGTCGACACCCTGTGCGGCAACGGGCGCCCGGGCGCGCCGGTGGAAGGGCCTGTCGCCCAGCCGCGGCAGGTGCCGCTGGATCATCCGGTCGGCCTCGCCATCGCCGACAACCAGCTGCATATCGCCATGGCGGGTGACAACCGTATCTGGAGCTACCACCTCGGCCAGCGCAGCCTGCACTGGCGCGCAGGCAGTGGCGCGATCGACGAGCGCGACGGCAGTGGGCATCTGGCTGCCTTCGCGCAACCCACCGCGCTTGCCGTCGTACAGCAGGTCCTGTACGTGGCCGATGCGCTGGGGTCTTCGATCCGCGCGCTGCAGCTGCGTGGGGATCTGGTGCAGACGCTGCTCGGGCAGGGCACATGGCGCTTCGGTGAAGCCGACGGCCCGCGTGCCCACGCCAGCCTGCAGTTCCCGCAGGCGATTGCGCTGAGTCCGGGCGCACCGCTGCTGTGGATTGCCGATACCGGCAACGGTCGCCTGCGCACGCTGCGCCTGGGCGGCGGCGAACTGACCACACAACCGTTGCCACGGCGCCTGCATGGCCCGGCCGGCCTGGCCGTGGGCGCGGGCGCGGTGTGGATCGCCGAGACCGACGCGCACGCCGTGCTGCGTTTCGACCCTGACAGTGGCGTACTCAGCGAAGTACCGATCAGCGAATGACCGACGTTCCCGTCCCGGCCTTCGACGGCAAGGCCTTCGCGGCCCAACTCAGTACCGCCCCCGGGGTGTACCGCATGTACGCCGCCGACGACACCCTGCTGTACGTCGGCAAGGCACGCGCGCTTCGCAACCGGGTGGGCAGCTATTTCAATGGCAGCCCGAAGAACGCGCGGATCATGTCGATGATCTCGCAGATCACGCGGATGGATGTGACTGTCACGCGCTCGGAGGCCGAGGCGCTGCTGCTGGAAAACCAGCTGATCAAGTCGCTGGCACCGCGTTACAACGTCTCCCTGCGTGACGACAAGACCTACCCGCACGTGCTGCTGACCCGCGAGGAATGGCCACGCATCGCCCTGCACCGGGGGCCGCGTGCGATCCCCGGCCGCTATTTCGGGCCGTATCCGGGTGTCACCGCGGTGCGCGAGACGCTGAACCTGATGCACAAGCTGTTCAAGCTGCGCAGCTGCGAGGACAGCGTGTTCCGCAACCGCTCACGGCCGTGCCTGCAGTACCAGATCGGCCGCTGCAGTGCCCCCTGCGTCGAGCTGGTACCGGCAGGCGAGTATGCCGAGTCGGTGCGCCGCGCGGCGCTGTTCCTGGAAGGCAAGAGCGATGAGCTGACCCGGGAACTGGGTGAGCAGATGCAGGCTGCCAGTGAAGCACTGGAGTTCGAGCAGGCCGCGCGCCTGCGTGATCTGATTTCGTCGCTGCGCAGCATGCAGACCCGCCAGTACGTCGATGGCCGCGCCGCCGACCTGGACGTGCTGGCCGTGGCCATGCAGGGATCGCAGGCCTGCGTGCTGCTGCTGGCATTCCGCGATGGGCGCAACCTGGGCACCCGCCCGTTCTTCCCCCGCACCAATGGCGAGGACAGCCCGCAGGAAGTGCTGGCGGCGTTCGTCTCCCAGTACTACATCGAGTTCGAGCCACCGCGCGAGATCCTGCTGGATCGCGAGATTCCGGATGCCGATCTGCTGATGGCCGCGCTGTCTGCTTCGGCCGAGCGCAAGGTGCAGCTGAAGTGGAGCGTGCGTGGCGAGCGCGCCGGTTATGTGGAGCTGGCCAGCCGCAACGCGCAGCTGACGCTGGCCACCGAGCTCAACAGCCGCAACGCGCAGCACGTGCGCAGCGAAGCCCTGCGCGAGATGCTGGGCCTGGCCGAGCCGGTCAAGCGCGTGGAGTGCTTCGACATCAGCCACACGCTGGGTGAGGCGACCGTGGCGTCCTGCGTGGTTTTCGATGCGGCCGGTCCGGTGCGTGCCCAATATCGCCGCTACAACATCAGCGGCATCGAGCCGGGCGACGACTATGCCGCCATGCGTCAGGCCATCGATCGCCGCTTCCGCCGTGCCGTGGAAGAGCAGGGCGTACTGCCCGACGTGCTGCTGATCGACGGTGGCGCCGGCCAGCTGGCGCAGGCGCAGGCTGCGCTGGCCGACCTGGGCGTGGAGGGCGTATTGCTGGTGGGCGTGGCCAAGGGCGTGGAGCGCCGCGCCGGTCATGAGGCGCTGGTCATGCCCGACGGCCGCGAGCTGCGCCCCGGTGCCGCCAACCCCGCTCTGCAGTTCATCCAGCAGGTGCGCGACGAGGCGCACCGCTTCGCCATCACCGGTCACCGCGGCCGCCGGCAGAAGGCGCGCATGACCAGCCGGCTGGAAGACATTCCGGGCATCGGCCCGCGTCGTCGCGCCAGCCTGCTGAAGCATTTCGGTGGGCTGGTCGGCCTGAAGGCAGCCGGTGAAGCGGAGATCGCCAAGGTGGAAGGCATCAATGATGCCCTCGCGGCCCGTATCTACGCTAACCTGCACGGGTTGGCCACGCCCGATGCGGCCGATTAGAGAGAGAAGCGCGCAAGCATGAAGTTGACCCTGCCCACCTGGCTGACGCTGTTGCGGATCGTGATGATCCCGGTGCTGGTGCTGGTGTTCTACCTGCCCTACACCTGGACCAACTTCGCTTCGGCGGCGATCTTCGGCTTGGCCGCGATCACCGATTGGCTCGATGGCTGGATCGCCCGCCGCTATCAGCTGGAATCGGCGTTCGGCGCCTTTCTCGACCCGGTGGCGGACAAGTTGATGGTGGCGGTGGCGCTGTTCCTGATCGTGCAGGGGCATCCGACGCCGTGGATGGCGTTCTGGGCCGCCGTCATCGTTGGCCGCGAAATCGCGGTCTCGGCATTGCGCGAATGGATGGCCGAGCTTGGCCAGCGTGCCAAAGTGCGGGTGGCGATGATCGGCAAGGTGAAGACAACGGCGCAGATGGTCGCGCTGCTGTGCCTGCTGTACTCCGTGGCGCCCAGCGTGGCGGTCGAGGACATCTGGATGGGCTGGCCGATCTTCCACATCGGTGACTGGACGCTGGCCATCGCGGCGGTGCTGACGCTGTGGTCCGGCCTGCAGTATCTGCACGCGGCCTGGCCGAGCCTGCGCGAGGACGAGCGTGCCGCACGCGAGCGCTCACGACAGAAGAAGCTGGGCAACGGTTGACCCGCGGCAGACCGGATGCCCATCCGGGTGCGAAGCGCGCTGGTTGCTGGATGCGCGCGGTTGAAAAAAGGCCTTGACGCCCCTTCCAGAATGGGTAGAATTTCGCCTCCCAAGCGGGAATAGCTCAGTTGGTAGAGCGCAACCTTGCCAAGGTTGAGGTCGCGAGTTCGAGTCTCGTTTCCCGCTCCAGATTCTGAAAGAGAGGCCTCTGGCCTCTCTTTTTTTATGTCGTGCCGGCCCTGGATTGCCAGGCTTTCCGCTCATCCGAACCTGAACGGAAAACGGGAATCGCCGACAAGATTTCTGTTGACGCATTGCTGCAATCTCGACACAATAGCGCTCCTTCGACGCAGGTCGAACGGAATCTGCGGGAATAGCTCAGTTGGTAGAGCGCAACCTTGCCAAGGTTGAGGTCGCGAGTTCGAGTCTCGTTTCCCGCTCCAGATTCAAGAAAGAACGCTCCCGCAAGGGGGCGTTTTTCGTTTCGGGTCAGGCCGGACGCTCCTGCCCGCCATTGCGGACCGGGCCGAATGGATATCATCCGCTGTAGTCGTCGGGGTGACGCAGGGAGCGGGGCAAGGGCTGGCAGATGGAGGCTGTGCACGAAACCAGGCAGCACGGTGGGCAGACCGCCTACCGGGCGTACCGTGATCGGATGCTGGAGCGTTGCCGGGGACGATCCGCGGGTGCGTTCCACGACGACATCGACGATGAGCGGACGGATGACCGGCCCGAAGCACCGCGCAACCGCATCCGTGGCTTCCGCATCGCAGTGGCCGATGCGCTGCGCGGGCAGGACCCGACTGTGGTCACCGAGGAAGACATGGCGCGCCGTGCGCTGGGCATTCCGGCGGACATCGCGCTGCATCCTGGCAAGGGCCGCGGGTGGCCGCTTCTGGTGCAGGTGTTCATGCCGTTCCCGTGGGTGCTCAGGTACGTGCGACACGCGCTGTCGCGGATCCGGACGTTCGAGGGCCGCCAGTACGTGTACTGCCAGTTCCACGCACGGCTGTTCCTGCATGCGGAAGCACGCATGTACAGCCGCAGCCTGGACATCGCCCTGCGCCGCTTCGAAGCCACGTCGTGGGAAGAACTGCGGGCGCTGCAGCTGCGGGATGCCGGCTGGCTCATCGCTGCCCATCGCCTGGGCCTCCGTCGGCTGACGGACCTCGACCGGTGTGCTGGACGGTCTGAAGCGCCTGGATGGTTTGCGCGGTGGATGGTGGATGAAGGCATCATCCAGCACAAGGAAGAGCTGCAGTGGCTGCAGTCCGCGCACACCGCGCACAGGGCATGGAGCGTCGGCTGGCGGCCGCGGCGAACGCAGCGCGAGCCGGTGCGTTCCGTTGTGCGCCAGCTGATGCTTGCGGGCGTTGCGCGGCCGCACCTGGCGCGCCTTCATGATGTCGACCTGGAAGAATCTGATGCGGCGCGTCTGGCCGCGAATCTGACACTGCTGGCCGGTGCCGGCATTGCGCCGGTGCACGAGGTATTCGATTCTGCACGTGATCTGTTGTGGCGCACGCCGACGAAGACGTGGGCCTGGGTACTGGGGGCAGCCGGCGCATGCACACCGGCAGATATCCACACGCTGCGCGGCTACCTGGGGTTTCATGCTCCACCCCCTGACTGGATCGCCCATCATCTGATCGCACGTGGTGCAGGCCTTGATGCACTTGCCACTTGCTGTCGGTTGCTGGCCGAGCTGAGCGATGATGCCCCGGCCGAAGATGTGGAGGCCGCCATCGACCTTCTCCTGGCAGCACCTCATTGCCTCGACTTCACGCAGTTGGGCGCCTGCGGCCAGTATCTGCGACGGCCCGACCGGCTGGATCGATTCCTGCAGGTGCTGCTTCGCCATGATCTCGGTGCAGCGGGCCACGTTGTTGCGTTCCAGGCCTGCTATCGCGTCGGTGACGCCGATCGCCTGGACGCGTGGTTGACCCTCATTGCGGGGCGCACAGCGGGCATGGACGTCGATGTCCTGGTCGAATGGGTGGGTCGAATGCTTGCACAGGGGAGCCTGGACGCATTCCAGTACCTGCATTCGGCCATTGCGCCTGCTGATTTTGCAGAGCTGCGGAAGCTGGAAGTGCTGGCGTCCCTCGGTCCGGGACTGCTGCGTTACCTGGTTGAAGACAAAGGCCTGGATTCGGTAAAAGCGCTGCGCGACTGGTACTTCGCTACCCGGGGCCTGCACGGGGTGACCTGGTGGGGCGGCAGCGATCCCGAACTGTGTCGGCTGCTGGCGGATGACGCCTTCCAGCGCCACAACTTCGGCTTCATGATGCAGAACCATCGATGCGTCCTGGAGGTGGTCGAACGACGGGCGCACCAGGTGATTCCGCGCCCGCAGAGAACCGTCGACACAGATGCCATGGCGCGCTACTACGATGCGCTGGCCACGCAGCGTCGCGAAGAGATGGCGCGCCTCCTGCCGCAGTTGCCCGCGATGCTGGAGGGAACCGGCGGACTTCTGCTCGCATCGGTCCTTCGCGCAGGCGCAATCTCGACGACAGCACTGCAGGACAGGCTGGGCCAGTTGCAGCCCGCGGTCGATCAGTTGCTGGCCGGGCAGGGAACAACGTCAGTCGAGCTGGACGAGGTGGATGCGGAGCTCATTTCGATGGTCTACCGCACGTCCGTGGATGTTGTCCGTGGCAGTTGGGCGGCGGCACGCGGATTCCAGTCGCACCTGGATGGATGGAGGCTGGAGCCGTTCCATCCGATGGCCTGGCAACGCTCGATCAGAAAACGCACAGGCGTGCTGGAGCGCAGCAGCCTGCTGGCGCTGAAACGTGCCAGCGAACATGCAACGCGGTTCCAGCACGGCGCGGATGAGGGGCCGCGAACGTTCCGTGACCTGCGATCAAAACGGCTGCGGGATCCCGCGCGGGATCCGTGGTCGGTCTCCGCCCATCTCGGCCTGCTGCTGGCTGCCGCAGGCAATGATCCAGAGATCCTCCAGTGGCGGCGCAGCGCCTTCAGCGAAGTCGCCAGCATGCCGGAGGACGGTGCGCAGACCAGCGAGTACCTGGAGCAGCTGGATCGGTTGTTCAACAGCGCATTGCCGGATGCCCTCGACGAACATGCGCAGCGTTTTCTGCATAGCCTCGCTCCCGATGACGCCGCGCGGCTGCTGCAGCGGCTGCTGCCGCCATCGCCGTCCGCTCACACTGCGGTACCGGTCATGTCACTGGATCAGGCCTTCGCGCAGATGCGCAAGCACGTTCTGGATGTCTGCCTGCGCTGGGTGAAGCGCGAGAAGGGCAGGTATGGCCGCCCGGACCCATCCGGATCGTGCACGCATCTGCAGGCGATGTTGACCAAGCACCCGGCGGCGTACTTCGCCAAGCATGCCGCCAATCTATGCTCACGCGATCGCGCTGCGATGTGGCAGGAGGCGCGTCACGCCCACCTGGTCGTGTTCGATCCGAGGCAGCGACGATTGGCGGGCATGGCCATGGTGAACATCGAGGTCGTGCCGTCCCTGCACGCTTCCGGCAGCTGCCTCATCATCCGCGCGATCAATCCCATGGAAGACATGCTTGCGACGCATTGTCTCCGGTCCATCGTGGAGTCCTTCCTGGACATCGCCATCCAGATCGCAGAACGCAACGACCTGGTTGCGGTACTGATGCCCTGGCACAACGGGGCCCATCTGTTGTCGAACCTTCCCGGGATCGAGAAGTACCTCGAGAAGCAGTACCTGCAGAAGGCCCAGGCGGCACCTGCAGACCGGTCTGGCGAGCTGATGGCCAACAACGACCTGCGCCGCCGGCCCCGCAAGGTGCAGGCCAGATTCTCGGCATTCGAGCAGGGAATGGAGATCGTCGGGACGCTGTATGCAATCTGGCAGCGGGCCCCGGCCGATCCAGCCGCGCGTCGCACGCCATCGGAAGACGGTTGACGGCGTGAAGGAACTTCGACACAATAGCGCTCCTTCGACGCAGGTCGAAGAATCTGCGGGAATAGCTCAGTTGGTAGAGCGCAACCTTGCCAAGGTTGAGGTCGCGAGTTCGAGTCTCGTTTCCCGCTCCAGATTCTACAGGGCCCCGGTTGGGGCCTTGTTTTTCTCCCGCACTTGGCAAGGCGGGGCCCGTTGAGCCACAAGGCTTCTCGCGCAGTCAGAAAAGTGAAATCAAGTGTGAAATCGCTGGTGTGAGTTCCGGGCTTCCGGTATCATGACAGCATACGCGGGAATAGCTCAGTTGGTAGAGCGCAACCTTGCCAAGGTTGAGGTCGCGAGTTCGAGTCTCGTTTCCCGCTCCATGTTCCGACAGGCCCCATCGCGGGGTTTTGTCATGTCAGGGGCTCCATTCCTGGCGCGCAGTACGTTGGCCTCATGGCAGAGTGGCTATGCACCGGATTGCAAATCCGTTTACAGCGGTTCGATTCCGCTTGAGGCCTCCAAATAAGCCCCTGATTCGTCAGGGGTTTTTCTTTGCCTCGCGTTTGGCGAGGGGCTGCGAAATCCCCTGATTTGGGCCTGAAATCATCGCTCTGCCACCGGTTTTCGGGTGGCAAACTCGCGTTAACATGTGTGTAGTGCGTTTACACGAGATGTTGCTGGAGTGGTCGCTTAGCTCCTGATGGCAGTTGGATCGCAGGATCAAGCTAGGCGAAGGGGAAGGGGGGCTTGAATGCGCGACAGTCGCAACACCATCCCGCCTTACGAACCTCGCGAATCTTTGCGACCAGCGCCACGGGCGTCCACTCCTCGTGTCGAGTGGTGGGCTGTGTAGGGTCCTGCACCCCTGAGCAGGCTTTCCATGCGTATGGGATAGCCGGTTCTCGAAATTCGCTACACTCTGCGAAAAAGGAGGGGGGGGCAGTGATGGAAGAGATCTATAGAAATGAACTTGCTGTGGCTAGGGGTCTCGCATCTGACGCAGAGTCGTTGAATTATTTGACATCAATTCTGCGATCTTTGTTGCAGGTGATCGCAATCAGTGCGCTTGAGGTCTCCCGTCAGGCCACCCCAGTTGTCAACGGCGAGCTAGATATCAAACGGTTTGTGGATAGGTTCGCGAACCCGTCTGATGGACTGCCGGTAGAGGTCCTTGATTACGTTGTACCAATCATTCGAGCCGGCGTCTCTCGGACTTTTATGAGTGGCTGGTTCGAGCGGAATGGTGCAAATGAAGCTCCCCTTGTCAACTCACTGCGAGAATGGGTTGAGTTTCGTAACGGTAGGCCCGGGCATGGCGTTCTCGATGCATCCATGACATCCGACTGGGCAGAAAGAACCGCGACTCTTATTGAACGCCTAATCGACTGCGCTGAGCAGTCTCTCCCGGCTACAAGCGCCTCCGGATTAGTCGTAAATGTTGGAGACAGTATTTTTCCGGTAACCACTCCGCTGCTGATAGATGGTCATGCCGTGGTTGTGCGTGGAGTAGTAGCGCGTAAGGGCATCTGGCGCCTTAAGTTACAATTGCTTTCTTGGTTACTGGCAAGAGAATCGGTCGTTGATTTGCCGCCGTCTACGATTTTCGCCCAGGAAGATCGCATTGCTGAGCGGTTTAAATGGAAGGAGGTTCGGCGGCGAGATGGTAACAAGCTCGTCCTCAATAACATCCCTGTTCGGCAGACTGCAAATTTTGTGGGGCGGCAAAAGGAGTTGGATAAGCTCTCAGAATGGATTCGTGAGACTGGGCAGTGGAATACTTGTTTGATTTATGGCGACGGTGGGTTCGGTAAGACGACGCTTGCGCTCGAATTCTTCAATGGACTATTGGACGGGAACGCTGCGGAGGATGCGGCGCTCCCTAGTTTGATTAGTTTCTACACGGCCAAAAGGACGAAGTGGACTGAAGAGGGACTTGTCCATTTTCGCGGAATATCTTCTGCGATGGAGGATGGGTTGCGTGAGCTTATGTACGCCTTTCACTCGGCTCTAACTCGCGACTGGTTCACGCTCTCTGGGCAACCGCTCATAAATAGGGTAACCACAGAGCTTAGAGCCCAGACTTTCGCTCGAGATGATGTTGTTTTAATCATTGATAATACTGAAACGCTTGCTACATCTGCGAGCGAGGCGCAGGATCTTGCCGATTTTCTTGCGAGCGTTGCAAAGACTGTCGGAAGGGTCGTAATTACCTCACGACGCCGAGAGCTAATGGCCGCTGTGCCGATTCAGGTCAGTCAACTCTCGGATGCTGATTCGCTTCTGTTGATTCGTCAGCTTGGAAGTGAGTTGGGGGCACGCGCGATCATCCAGGCTGGAGAGCCGCGTCTTCGTCAGGCTTGTGTGCAAATGATGCATAAGCCTTTGTTAATCGACACGCTGGTTAGGTATATCGCAAGGTCCGGCTCAGGTATCGATGACGGTCTGAATCATATTCTAGGGCGGACAAGCGATCAGTTGTTAGAGTTTCTGTATGAGGATGCTTGGGAAAGAATGGATTCGGGATCCAAGAATGCTTTCATGGTTCTCGTTCTCCTGGCGACGCCGCTAGATAGCAAGTCCGTGAGCGATGTGTGCCGCGAAACGGAGGTGCTTCATTCTGAGTTTCTTGTGAGTTTGGAGCAGACTTATTTTGCCGGAATCGTTGACCATGGTGATACTTACGATCTTGAGATCGTAGAGCTGGCCAAAAAGTTTTTCCTTAAAAAGAAGATGGATATTTCTAGCGAAACCTCGAGTCGTCTAGAGGGGATCGCCTTTAAGGTCGATAAAGCGGCCAATGAGAGGTTTGAGATAGAGAAGAATTATCGGCAAGATCGAGTTGTAGATGCATTTCAGAGTGATTATGCAAAGGCGGCGAAGGTTGCCTTTATGAGGCGGGACTATAACGCTGCGAACGATTCCTTCGAGCTCGCCCTGCTTGATGAGCCCCTGAACGCAGCGTTGCATGAACGATATGCCTCGTTTCTGCTTCGAAGCCTGGGAAAGGCGAGCTTAGCATTGGAGCCGGCGATCAAGGCAACGCAACTCGCCCCCGAGAGTAATGATGCCTGGCTTACATTGGCGCTAGTGCGTTACAAGCTTGGTGATTTAAACGAAGGCGATCAAGCGATAGAAAACGCGCACAAGTACGGAAAGTCAGTCAATCTATGTCTGTTGCGTAAAGCTATAGCTAGATATCATTTTGTACGCAGTGATTCAACTAATCCTCATTCATTAGCTCTGCTGGATGAAGCCGCTGGATTCATAAATATTTCTCTGCGCGCACCCGCATCCAAGGACTACTATGAAAGGAAAAATCGAGCGGAGGCCGAGAAGTATGCCGCACTCGTCAGATCTCTTGGGAAGCAACTGCGTCGCAAAAAGAATTAGTCCCGCCATAGGTGGTTCGCCGTTGAGAGTCACCCATCGCCATCATCTGGGCGATCCATACTGTGGTGTTCTAAAAGAGCATTAAAAGTCGACGTCTGTCGCCGTTGCCCATCTGTCGATGGCTTGAATTGAAGAGTGTGCTGAAAGTAGGTTGAAATTCTTTCAATACTGAAATGTGGGATTAGGGGGTTTTGGGTACGAATGGCAACTAAGAGACAACGGGGCCTCTCCTGGCAGTACACGATCAAGCGTGCGGGCCTGCTGCCTCAGCCTGTGTATCTGAGCTTCTCCTCGGAGGCAGAGGGCGACGAATACGTCAGACGCCTGGAGGCGATTCTCGACCGTGGCATCGTGCCGGAAGAGTTAACCAACACCAAGGCGGCGGCAAAGGATCTTCGTAGCCAGGTGAGTGAGTATCGGGGCGCGCAGCACATCTCTGTGGATGATGAGCAGCTGCTGCCGGTGCTGCTGTCTCGACTGCCCATCGGCATCACGCTTCCGCAGCTCACCTTTACCTGGGCGACCGAATGGGTCACCACGATGAAGCGCGAGCAGAACCTCGCGCCTTCCACCATCCGGCATTACGTCGGGGCGTTGTCGCGGGCTCTCGATTGGCTGGCTGCTCACGGTGCGCTGCCCATGAATCCCCTGCGTCTTCTGCCGCGTGGCTATTCGACGTACACGCCTGACGACAAGGTGGCCGTGGCGAAAATCGAAGGGCACGCGAAGACCGACCAGGAGCGTGATCGCCGTCTAGAGCCTGGTGAGGAAGAACGCATCCGCGAGATCCTTGCCGGCGCAAAGCCGCCCGGGCGGCAGCGGCCGCTCGACCTGCCGCAGCGGGAGGCGCTGATACTGATGTTCGACATGGCGCTTGAAACGGCCATGCGCATGCGCGAGATCTACACGCTAGAACGCAGCCAGCTCGATGTGGCGCGGCGCACGATCTTCCTGGACAAGACCAAGAACGGTAGCAAGCGTCAGGTACCCATGACTTCGGTACTGCTGGCTAAGCTTGCCGCGTATGGGGGTCCATCGGGGGCGGGCAGGGGAGAGGGAAAAAGTTAGCGGTACGCCGAGCGCTGGTGTGCGGCCAGGCTCTATCCCGATCTGCCCCTGCGCCAGGCGGTTGCCCGGCTGACCGACAGCACCCCGATCCAGCCCGAGCCGCCGCTGCCCGGCCTGCCGCCGACGCCAGAACAGCTCCAGCAGGCCCGGCGGTTGGCTGAGGCGGAGGTGAAGGAGCTGGAGCGGGTCAAGGAGGCGCTGGAGCCACGCAAGCCACCAGCTGTGACCAAGCCAAGGGCAAAGACGAGACGAAGGCGTTGGTAAGGGCAGGGCGCGCCTTGCCGCGCGAGGTGTAGCATCTGTCGATCATGGTATGGACTAGGGGCGATCAATGGACTGGGTGATGCTCATAGGGACGGCAGGAAGTCCTGGAGGCGCGGCAGTCCCACCGGGGGGGGTGGCGTGGGGTGCGCTACTCGGCATCGTAATTGGCTGGATCCTGAAGACGGCCACCGATGTGTTCATGGAGCATCGGCGTCGGCGAGAAGCGGCAGAGGCTAGACGCGAGCAACGATTTGACGCATTGCGCAGCCGGCGCATAGAGGCCGAACGGGCGAACCTTTTGGCACTACAGCCAATGGTTACTGATTTCATGTTGGCTGGAGCGTACTGCTCACGTGCGCCGAGACATGTAACGGATCAGGGCGATTTAGTTGGCGCCGAGTTTGAAGACCAGCGCGAGGCGATGCGTCTTCAGTCAGCCGCCATGATGTCCATACGTGCGAGGCTGCACGATCGTGAGATTGCAGTGCTGTTAGGTAGGCTTACACTCGGCGGACTGCAGGCGGTTCAACAGCCCCATCCGACGGAGAGCGTTGCTTATTGGGAGGGCATCATCCCGATGGCCCAAGAGGCCCACAATGTCATCGGCGCTGCCATTCGTCGATTGGAGGACGAGTCGATCCAGCTTGTCGCACCGCCTGTACAGAGTTGAGCGGGTGGCGGCTTGGGTGTCGAATTCCGTAAGCTATTGATAGAATTATGGTGTTGTAGGATTGCAAATCCGTTTACAGCGGTTCGATTCCGCTTGAGGCCTCCAATTGAAAAGCCCTGACTCCGGTCAGGGTTTTTTTTTGTCTGATGTTTGGTGGTGCCACCAAGGCGGCGTGGGATCTGCGCAGCCAGATAACCGACTGCTTGCCGCAGCTGACCTCCGCCTGGGCGACCGAGTGGGTCACCACCTCGACCGACATTCGGCGCGCGGTGCGCATTCATTACCTGCAGAAGCTCGTCTTCGGTAGCAAGATGTACCCTGCTGTAGGCATCAAGCAATCGGCTGGAGCAGGTCCTTGCGGTTGAACATCACGACGTTTACTGATGCAGGCGATCCGACCTCCGTGAGCTAGGGAGTTTTTGTAGGAAGCTCACCCGCAACAGGTTTCAGAACTCCTTGCTCGAATGACAGCGGAATTTTCAGTTCGCCAGAAGGTGTTGAAATCCGAAGAGTCAGGAACTGCGCCGTTGATGTGCAGGAAGACGTAATCCTATTGAACGAAGAAAGCTCAGGTATCAACGCGTTGACGGCGTTGAGCTGAACCGAGGAAACGGACTTTCCGTCGATCTTCAACTCGGTGAGGCGAGCTGGCCGAGGTGATTCAATCGTCAACTCAAAAGTTGAAGTTCCGCATTTCAGGCGATGTTGAGATGTATAGCTGGAGGCCGAACCCCCGTCCTCGAGCCGGATCTCTCTAAGGTCAGGTCCCTGCGCTGCAGCGTGAGCCCAACCTGCCGCGCTACCCATCGCAAAAATCAGAATGGTCCATGGCGCCTTGGCTCTCATAGATTGCTCCCCAACGTCTCCGCGTCACGATCATTGAAGTCGTACTCGCGTGTTACCCCGTCTGGGCCGATGATGTAGTGACGGAAAGTCTCTGGATTCATGCCATTGTCGCGCAACAGGTCGGCCGCGGCCCAGTCCCCGCCACCGTATGGTACGCCGTCGACAACCCGGTTGTCGGAAGGATATTTGTTGACCTCGAGTTCCTCGGGGTCGAATGCGTTTGCCGGATGTGAGTGGATGATGCCAACCACGTCGCTGGCCTTGATTCCCGCATCTCCCAGCGGGAGGCTCAACTGATCCGGTGCATTAACCGCTCCATATGTCAAAGCCGTCGCCTTGATCTCACCCGTCGCCGGATCTCGATAAAGCACGGCGCCAATCTCTTGGTTCAGATAGCCGGGATCGGCCTTGATCAACGCTTCCACGCTTCGAGCCACCGTATCGACCGCCCCGTCAATTTCCTCATATGGGGTCAGCGACGAACCGCCGCCTCCGCCATCTCTATCGCCGGGATTGGGGAAGGGGTCGTAAGGATCTGTAAAGTCTGGTGGACCGATGTCCGGCCAACCGTCGTCTCCAGGTGGCCGGACATCAATCGGTGGCAGATCGGTCGTGTCTACCTGCGCACCGCCCGAGATCAAAGCCAGTTCTTCTGACGACAGGGGGCGGATTCCGTCCTTTGACATGGGTAGCTCCTTCTAACGAAAGCGACAGGATCAACGTGTGGGCGATGATTCGGCGAGGCGGAGGGCTAGTCTGATCTGCAGCACTCAAGCAAGAACGGTGCAGTGGGTCTATCACCCCCGGCCATTCAAGGGTTGGTTCAATATTTGTTCATTTCTTAAGCGACTCCGCGCCGAACCTCTTGGTCCGGGCGCCGCCCTGCCGCAGCCCCCATCTGCGAAGCAGTGCCCGTTCTGCGGCACACACTGGACGCGCAGGTACTGGCCAACCCCATCGCGTGAGACCGCCCGATGTCGCCGAACGGGGTAGGTGGATATCTGGTGTTGCCGGATCCGGGACCGATGGCAGCTCGACCCGGGGGCGCGAACGCCAGGGGCGAGTCAGGCTGGACCCTGAAATTCGCGGGAATTGCTGATTTCGTCAAATGACCGGTGCCGGTCAGGGCTTTTTTTGCGCCGTCACCGCGCGCCGCCAAGCGTGCCTGACATCCAGTCTCAGCGGCCTACGACATGCGAAGGGGGTATGGTCAGTGCAGAGGCCTTCGGGAGCGGCAATGGCAGGCAGCGACACTATGGCGAGTGGCAGACAGGCGGCGGATCGGCGATGAGCAAACCCGCAACGGAAGTACGCTGGCTGACATTCCGGCTGATGAACGGACAATCGATCGGCCCGGAGCGCCTGCGCGACGGCTGGAGCACTGCTTCGGAAACCCGCCACTGCGGGGTCCGGCGCGAGGCCATCGAGGGGGCAGGTGTGGTCTACGCGCTGTACGGGCCTGCCAACCTGGCATCGCCGCGTCGTGCCGAGATGCGCATGCGTGAGTTCCTGATGAGCAGCGGCTACACCTTCACCATGGGCACGCTGGGCGGCTAGCGCATCGCGGCAGCCTTCAGGGCCGTGACCACCTGTTCTCCGGAGAAGCCACAGTGGCCCGTGCCTGCTGCGGGCAGTACGCGCGGCAACGGCGTCGCACCCGCGTGCGCGGCCAGTTGCGGATAGCGTTCCTGCATGCGCGGTGCGATGGTGGGATCGTCATTGTTGAACTGAATCACCAACGGCCGCTTCAGCGCGCCGGTCAATCCGAGTGTTTCGCGCACACGCGCCTGTGCTGCGGGAACGGCGGCGATGCGCTGCACCCCTGCATTGAACGCGACGTCATCGCCGAATCCACGATAGACGACGCCGATGTTGCCGACTGGCATGCCGCCGCTGCGCGTGGCCAGTTCGTGCAGGACCAGGGCGTGCAGGCTGATCGTTCCGGGCAGCGCATCGGACGCGACCTGCAACTGTGTGGCCAGCAGCGCAGCGGAGTGCGGCGCGCGTTGCAGGGCGTTGGCGATGCCTTGGTACAGCTCGCCCTGTGGTACCGAAGCGGCTTCGCTGGATGCCAGGCCAGCAGCAGGCAGTCCTTCGGCATGCGGGAAGAAGTAGTCGAACGCGACCACGGTGGTGAGCAGGTCGCCGGCCAGCTGCTCGCCTGACAGGTTGGCGCCGCATAGCGAAACACCACCGGCGTAGTGGGCCGGATGCCGTTCGAGACTGGCTACGGTCACCGCACCGCCCATCGAAAAACCGAGCAGCCAGGTATTGCGCACGCCCTTCAAACCGGCCAGCGTGTGCTGACGCAGGCGTTCCACATCGTTGATGGCATCGGCCACCGCCCACCCCTGGCTCGCGTAGGCGCTCTGTGCGACCGCGTAGCCGGCCGCCAGCAGAGGTGCGGTTGCCTCGTTGGCGGCCATCGGCGATTCGCGTGGCGTGCCCACCGGCTCGTAACCGTGCGCCAGCATCACCAGATCGCCGTTCCAGTCCGCAGGGATGTCCAGGCGCCACGGCGCACCCTGCAGCTCGCCATTGAGCATGCGTGGCGGGGCGGGCGGCGCCGCCAGCAGCGGAACGGAAGGCAACGCCAGGGCCAGTGCCAGGGTCAGTCGGAGAAGGGCACGCATCGTGTTCATCCGGGCAGGTGATACGCCGAGCATAGAACCGGCCGCGGTGCCGTGCCCGCTGCAATGCGTCAGGTCAGGGGGGCATCACCGGCCCGCCGCAGGCGACGCGGTGCATCGGAAAATCCATGGCCTGTGCCGGATCGTCCTGTGCGATCTCGATACGTGCGTGCAGGCGCTGCCCAGTGATGCGGCGATAGGTGATCCGTTGCGGGAAGTCATTGGCCGGATTCTCGAAGACGACCTCATCGGCCTCCACCCGGACGGCACTGAAATCAGTAGCGTTGCGCCCGGAGGGCAGCGCCGTGAACACCAGCCGCCCATCGTCGTGCTGGCGCAGCTGCATGAACTCGAAACCCACGGTGCGCCCGTCGCGCAGGCTGCGGCTGCTGCCGAACATCGTTCCGCCGGCCACGGTGGACCACTGCTCACCGGCTCCAGGTGGCTGCCCGTCCAGCTGCCAGCAGCCGGAGAGCCAGCCGAGCTGTTCAATGTCTGCGGTTGCAGCGGCGTGCGCATGGGCGGCGAAAAGCAGCAGAGGCAGCACGGCGCGGGCGATCCGGTTCGACATCGTGGGCTCCATGCGCGGGACGGTGGCCCCTGTATAGCGCCGCGCAGCGCCGGCGGCCAGCGCCGCACACAATGACGCCGAATTCGATACGATCTGCAGGTTCCTCCCCCTTCTGCTTGCCCTGGAGTCCGACATGGTGGATCGCCTCGCCGTCCTGCTTGAGCGTTTCGCGGTCACTGCGTCGGTCTTCCACGCCGGTGCACTGTGCGGCATCAACAGCCTGGAAGGGGAGGACGAAGCCGGCCAGCTGCATCTGGTACGGCGTGGACCGGTGCAGGTCAGCCATGGACAACAGACCGTGCAGGTCGAGGTGCCCAGCTTGCTGCTGTATCCGAGGCCGATGCCCCACCGTTTCCAGACCGACCCGCACCTCGGCGCCGACATGGCCTGCGCCAACCTGCATTTCGAAGGCGGCCGGCTCAATCCGATCAGTGCCGCATTGCCTGATTTCATCTGCCTGCCACTGGCGGACCTGCACGGCAGCGATGCGGTGCTGGAAATGCTGTTCGAGGAGGCGTTCGAGCAGCGTTGTGGCCGTGCGGCAATGGTCAATCGTCTGTTCGAGGTGGTGATGATCCAGGTGCTGCGGCAGCTGATGGAAGGCGGTGAGATGCGCGGCGGTCTGTTTGCTGGCCTCGGTCATCCGCGCCTGCGTCTGGCATTGGTCGCGATGCACGAGGCGCCGTCGCAGGCATGGACGCTGGAAGACCTCGCCGACGTCGCAGGAATGTCGCGCAGCGTATTCGCGGCGAGCTTCCGTGAGGCGATGGGCACCACCCCCGGCCAGTACCTGCAGGGCTGGCGCGTAGGCCTGGCGCAGCAGGCCCTGCGACAGGGCCGACCGCTGAAACGGATTGCCGACGAGGTGGGCTACGGCAGTGAAGCGGCGCTTTCGCGTGCGTTCAAGGCGCACACCGGGCAATCGCCCCGGCAGTGGCGGGGGCAGGTGCGGACCTCGGCAGCCTGAGCGTTCAGCCCAGCGCCAGGCGGGCCAGCTTCATGCCCACGAACAGGCCGGCCAGTCCCAGTGCGATCGATCCCCCTGCATACAGCGCGGCCAGTCCGTGCTGCCCCCGTTGCAGCAGCAGGCCGATCTCCAGCGAATAGGTGGAGAAGGTGGTGTAGCCGCCCAGGATGCCCGTGGTCAGCAGCAGCCGCAGCTGCGGCGATGCGCCGTTGCGCAGGGCGAAGGCCTCGACGACCGCCCCCATCAGCAGGGCGCCGCTGATGTTGACCAGGAAGGTGGACCAGGGCCATGGACTGCCGACGGCGACCCGCGTGCCGATCAGGTTGCAGGCATGGCGCAGGCAGGCGCCGGCGCCGCCTCCCACGAAGACCAGGACGTAGTTGTTCAGTGCTTGCATGGCGGGCCTCGAGTACGTGTTCGCAGATGCGGAGGCGAACGCGATGGCGGGCACGGCCTGCCATCGACGAACGCCCGGTTCGTCACAGCAGGAGCCATCAGCCATGCCTGGCGGTTATCGGGGGAGCCCCATCCCCATCGGTCACCATGCTACCAGCGCCGACCCGGTCAGGGCAGGGAGGTCATCACCACGCGGGCCACCCTGCTGCGGCTGACGCCATCCATCAACAGTTCGAATGCCAGCAGATCCAGTGCCGCGTGGCGCCGGTGGTCGATCTCCAGGCCCTTCTCGGCGACCAGCACGCTCACCAGTTCATAGGCATCCTGCCAGACATCCAGGTGCGCTTCGCTGGGCATGTAATAGCTGGTGCGTTCGCCGACGCCCCGCCCATGGATGCCGTACAGCAGTTCGCGTGCATCCAGCTTGGCTGCGTCGGCGATCCGGAACAGCTGTTCGGCCTTCACATGTGAGGGGCTGACGTGGTCGTTGAGCCAGTTGCTGATGGTCGCCGTCGTTGAAGCGGCGGCGCGGGCCAGATCGGCCGGGCGTGGGTGCCCGGCTTTCTTCATGGCAATGGCGAGTCGTTGGCCGAGAGTATTCATCTATGCAAGCCAGCTTAACGCGTGGAAGCGAAAGAATCCTTGCCGCAAGAATAAGTCTGGTTAACGACAGGACCGACCATGACCGACTTCTGGAGCAAACGGCAGGTGCGCACGCGCCTGGGATTCCAGACCGACGCCGAGCTGGCGCAGCTCTTTGGCATAACGCGATCCGCCGTGTCGCAATGGCCCCAGGAAGCGCCCATTCCTCCATTGCGACAGTTCATCCTCCACCAGCGCCATCCCGACCTGTTCCCTTGGGCTGAGGCCTCTGAAGACGAATCAAGCTAGGTTGCGTCTGCAAATGTCGTATTTAGCACGCTTTGCGGTATGTGTTAAGCATGCTTATCAATATAGGGAAAATTGATCGAAACCCGCGTTGCGATTGATCGCGCCACGAAGCTGCCTTGGCGACGGAGGCACCACGGCGTCGGGATCGGCCCCTTCTTTTGCCTGTGCCGATCACAGACCGTTATGTGAACGATTAATAATTTCAATCGAAAAAGTCGCCGCATGTAATTGACCTGTCGTGAAATCTGTGACTAATTGAGGTCAACCGGTCGTGAAGCCCGGGAGTCTTTCAGCACGCAAGTGAGTCGGTAGACCGTCAACGATGCAGGACAAGTCCAACGGAGGTCGTATGGAATACGGCATGCATGGCTTGGCTGAACGGGTACGCCGCGAACTGGAAGCCAGCTATCACAAACACGGATGCGGCCCTGCCTTCTGGGACACGTACCAGCAGGTGCTGGACCGCCTGGTCCCGCAGGGGACCGAGCGCACGGAAGTGACCAATGAAATGGCGCTGATCATCGAGCAGCTCGGAATCGTACGGCGTGCCCAGCTGGTGCCTCCGCACGCCAACGGGTCGCGCTGATTCAGAGCAGGTGCCAGGCGCCAGCGCTCAGCAGCACCAGCAGCAACGATGCCAGGACCACGGTTCGCGGTCGCCACCCGCGCCGCGGCTGCCCTGCCATGGTCTGCGGGCTGCAGTAGCGGATCAGTCCCGGGCCGAAGCCGGCCCGGGACTGCTGCCGTTCGCAGGCATCCAGGCAGGCGCCGCAGGCCAGGCAGTCGGCCTGCGGGCCCTGGCGGATGTCGAGCTGCATCGGGCAGGCGTGGAGGCAGGCCGCGCAATCGGTGCAGTCGCCGAGGCGGTCGGCGCTGAAGGTGGGCATGGGGCCGGCCAGCCATGGGTGCGCGGCGCGGAACACGTAGTCCTGCGCGGAGGTCGGATCGAGCAGGCCGCGACCGCGGCCGATCACCCCGCCAAGGCCAGCGGGCCGGGGCCCGCGGGGTTCGCCGCGGCGCGCGTCATACAGCATCCGGGGGGTCTGGGGGTCGACCAGCAACGGCTGTGCGCGCGCGAAGGGGCACAGCGAACGGCAGACCTGCTCCCGCAGGAAACCGGCGTTGCCCCATGTGGCTGCCGCGTAGAACAGCACCCAGAAGGTTTCCCAGCCACTCCAGCCGCCCTGGACACTGGCGGTGACGAGGCCGGTGATCGGGGTGAACAATCCCACGAAGGTGATGCCGGTCCATAGCGACAGCAGTAACCATGCGGCCTGCGTGGCAGGACGCGCCAGGGCGCGTGGCAGGCGTTGGGCAAGAAAGCTGTCGATCAGGCTGAACGCGTAGCTCCACACTGTCTGCGGGCAGGCATGGCCACACCAGATGCGGCCGGCGAGGTGGGTCAACAGCGCCAGTGCCATCGCCAGCGCCAGCAGCAGGCCCAGCAGCAGGCCAACGTCGTCGGGCCACAGGGTCCAGCCGAACAGGTCGAAGCGACGTGCGTCCAGGTCCAGCAGCAGCGCCTGGCGGCCGTCCCAGCGCAACCAGGGCAGCCCAAGGAAGCCAACCAGCACACCGAGCCGCAGTGCGCCACGCCATCGCCACGGTGGGGAAGGGGGCCGTAGTGCGTTCATCCCAGAGGCAGCTCATCATCTGCGTCTGCCGGCATCGGCCGCAGCAGATATCCGGTGATCGCGCTGGACAGCGCCGTCACCGCCCAGAACATGAAGAAGCCGACCGTGTAGCCGAGTTCGCGACTGATCGCCGTGCCCGGAAAACTGATGGCCTGAAGGCGCAACGGGTCGACGAAAGCGAAGAACACCACGCTGGCCAGCCCGGCGGCGATGAAACTGGGCCAGAGGATGGCGCCCCAATGCTGGATCAGGCGCTGACGCGGGGACGAAGTGGGTGTATTCATGCGGTCGCGGGTCGGGAAGGGGGCGGCGCGTATACTCCGCCATGGCTGGCGCAGCATCCGCAGGGCATGTTTCCTGCAGGCATGTCAGCCTAGGCGCGCCCACGCGCGCCGACATTGATCTGGATCAACGGCGGTGCCGGCCGGTTGGCGCACTCTGCCGGCAATCGCCTGGTGCCTCTGATGAACGCAACGCCATCGCTCGTCCCGCCTGTCGCCTCGCCCGCGCTGTGTACCGAAGAGGACGTGACCCGTCTGGTCCACGACTTCTATGCACGCGTGCGTGAGGAGGAGCGTCTGGGCCCCGTGTTCGACGCGCATGTGCACGATTGGCCCGGGCATCTGGCGCAACTGGTGGATTTCTGGTCCGCGATGCTCAGGGGAACGCGTCGCTTCAAGGGATCGCCCATGTCCAAGCACATGGCCATCGCCCTGGACAAGGACCTGTTCGACCGCTGGCTCGCGCTGTTCCGGCGCACCACCGCCGAATGCGGCAATCCACCGATGCAGGCGCTGGCCGATGATGTGGCCGCGCGCATTGCGGAAACGTTCTGGCGCCGGTACCAGATGCTGCGCTGGCCGCAGGTGGCGCTGCCGGTGCTGGGCGTTCCTGCGCGGGATTGATCTGGGTCAAGGCGGCACTGACTGTCCGGCGCGATGCTGGCGGCATGGACACGTTCTCTCCCGCTGCCGGCGGCCTGGCCTGGACCTTCGACCCCGATCTGCTGCGCCGGCATGACCGGCCCGGACCGCGCTACACCTCGTATCCGACCGCTCCGCACTTCCACGATGGTTTCGGCGCGCCCGCACTGCGCCAGGCGATCGCGGACAGCGACGTGCTGGCACGCGCGCTGTCGCTGTACGTGCATGTCCCGTTCTGCTCCAGCCCGTGCTTCTACTGCGGCTGCAACCGGGTGATCACCCGTGATCGAAGCCGTGGCCACAGCTATGTCTCACGGGTCCTGGCCGAGGCCGATCTGCTGGCGCCGCAGTTCCAGAAGGGCCGTGAGGTGATCCAGCTGCACCTGGGGGGCGGAACACCGAATTTCCTGGATGCCGAGGCAATGACCACGCTGATCGACGGCCTTCGCCGGCGTTTTGACTTCAGCTGCTCGGCCGAGCGCGATTTCTCGATCGAGCTTGATCCACGCTTCATCGAAACGCGTGACGTGGCGATGCTGGCACGGCTGGGCTTCAATCGCGCCAGCCTGGGCGTGCAGGACTTCGATCCCTCGGTCCAGGCGTCGATCAACCGCGTGCAGGGCGTGCAGCAGACCCTGGACATCCTGCGTGCCTGTCGTGACAGCGGCATGCGCTCGGTCAACGTGGATCTCATCTACGGGCTGCCGGGACAAAGCCAGGAAGGATTCGGCCGCACCCTCGAGCAGGTGCTGGCGCTGCGGCCGGACCGATTGGCGGTGTATGGCTACGCGCACCTTCCGCATCTGTTCCGCGCGCAGCGGCAGATCGACGAGCGCGCGCTGCCTTCCCCGGAGGACAAGCTTGCGCTGCTGGGACTTGCCGTGCAGCAGCTGTCGGCAGCGGGCTATCAGTACATCGGCATGGATCATTTCGCGCTGCCGGAAGAGGATCTTTCGCGCGCCCAGCGCGCTGGCCAGCTGCATCGCAACTTCATGGGCTACACCACCCATGCCGATACCGACCTGCTGGGCCTCGGCGTCAGCGCGATCAGTCATATCGGCGCGACCTACAGCCAGAACCCACGCGACCTGCCGTCCTGGGAGAGTGCGGTCGATCAGGGCCAGCTGCCGGTCTGGCGTGGCGTGGCGCTCAGCGCCGACGATCAGCTGCGCGCAGACCTGATCCAGCAGCTGATGTGCCAGGGAGAGGTCGATGGACGCGCGCTCGGCGATCGCCACGGCATCGTGTTCGACGACTACTTCGCCGAGGACCTGTGCGCCGTACAACGGCTGCAGGACGATGGCCTGGTCGAGTATCGCGATGGCGTGGTCCGTGCCAGCGAACGGGGCCGGCCGCTGCTGCGCCTGCTGGCGATGTGCTTCGACCCCCATCTGCGTGCAGCGCACGAGCAGCCGCGCTATTCGCGCGCGATCTGAGCGGTCGGGAGGTTCACGGCAATGCGTGTCGCATTTTGCCCGAATGCCCTGGTGCCCGGAGCCGGAATCGAACCGGCATGACCTTTCGGTCGGCGGATTTTAAGTCCGATGCGTCTACCAGTTTCGCCATCCGGGCCTGCAGTGCGGCGCCGATTGTAGCCCAGCGGGAGCCCCAGCATCGGCGGCCGCGCGTTGCACGGCGTGCTTAACTGTATCGCCTATTCATGCCATAGTC
Organism: Stenotrophomonas sp. STEN147; assembly: GCF_056757995.1. Taxonomy (NCBI): domain Bacteria; kingdom Pseudomonadati; phylum Pseudomonadota; class Gammaproteobacteria; order Lysobacterales; family Lysobacteraceae; genus Stenotrophomonas; species Stenotrophomonas sp. STEN147. Next base: position 53,902 of record NZ_JBRRCG010000001.1, on the reverse strand, counting down.
CCGACCATCGTTCCCAGGGGGGGAGCCACCTGATGTCGCTCTACGCGATCGCCTACGTCAGCGATGCCCGCGCCGATCTGCGGACATCCGATCTTGACCGCCTGCTGGCCGATGCCACGGGGTTCAATCGCGTGGCTGGCGTCACCGGGGTGCTGATGTTCGACGGTGCACGCTTCCTGCAGTATCTCGAAGGTCCGCAGGATGGTATCGATTCGGTGTTCCCGCGCATCCTCAATGCCCGCAGCCATACCCAGCTGAAGGTGCTGTGCCGGGCGCCCGTGCCGCAGCGGGCGTTCCCCCGCTGGAACATGGGGACGCGACGCATCGAGGCGGAGCTGCTGGCACAGATCGTCGGTGAGGCGTGGCCGGGGTTGACGCTGGGCAGCGTGGGGTTCGAGCACCTGCTGCAGGCCTGGACAGGGGCCGATGGCGAGCTGGAGCCTGCCGCGGTCGCACTGGGCTCCTGACCTTGGCGACAAGGTCCTGACACCGTTACGCTGTAGCACTCTTGCGAAGACTTCCCGGAGTGGGCAGCGAATGAGCGTGATGGCCGAAGCGGCGGCAGTGGGCGATCCGCCGCTGCCGGCATGGCGGGTACATTGATGAGCGTGCCGGTGTCGGCGGCGGAAGCGCCCCGGTTCGCGGTGATCGGTCTGGGTTACGTGGGCCTGCCACTGGCCGTGGCATTCGGCCGTGAACAGCCGACGCTCGGCTTCGACATCGACCCCGCACGCATCGCCGAGCTGCGCGCGGGCCAGGACCACACGCTGGAGGTGGAGGCCGGCGAACTCGCCGCTGCACGCCAGCTGGAGTACAGCAGCGACCCTGCGCGGCTGGACGAGTGCAACGTGTACATCGTCACCGTGCCGACGCCCATCGATGCCTACGAGCAGCCCGATCTGGAACCCCTGCGCTCGGCGACGCGGTTGATCGCCAGCCATCTGCGCGCCGGCGATCTGGTGATCTACGAGTCCACGGTCTATCCCGGCACGACCGAGGAAGTCTGCGTGCCCTTGCTGGAGCAGGGTTCGGGCCTGCGATTCAATGAAGATTTCTACTGCGGCTACAGTCCCGAGCGGGTCAGCCCGGGGGACCGCCAGCGCCGTCTGGCGGACATCCGCAAGATCACCTCGGGTTCGACACCGGAGGTGGCGTCGGTGGTCGATGCGCTGTACCGCCGCATCATCGACGCAGGCACCTTCCCGGCGCCATCGATGCGCGTGGCCGAAGCGGCCAAGGTGGTCGAGAACATCCAGCGCGACGTCAACATCGCTCTGGTCAACGAGCTGGCGCTGATTTTCGACCGTCTCGGCATCGACACCCAGGACGTGCTGGACGCCGCGGGCAGCAAGTGGAATTTCCTGCCGTTCCGTCCCGGTCTGGTCGGTGGCCACTGCATCGGCGTGGATCCCTACTACCTGCTGCACAAGTCGGAAAGCGTGGGTTACCACCCGGACCTCATCCACACCGCGCGGCAGGTCAACAATCGCGTCGGCGAGCACGTGGCCACGCGCGTCCTGGCCATGTTGGCCGAGCGCGGGCGGACCGCGGCCCAGGCGCGCGTGCTGGTGCTGGGCGTCACCTTCAAGGAAGACTGCCCCGATCTGCGCAACAGTCGTGCGCTGGAGCTGGCGCAGCGCCTGGCAGGCGCAGGCGCCCAGGTCGATGTCAGCGATCCATGGGTGGGCCCGGCGGCCTTGGCCGATGCCGGTGTGCGGTGGCTGGCCGAGCCGAAGGCCGGCTGTTACGACGCGGTCGTACTGGCAGTGGCGCATGCCAGTTTCAAGGCGATGGATGAAGCCCGCATCCGCGGCCTGCTGGCGCCCGGCGGCCTGGTGTATGACGTGAAATCGTCCTGGCCGCGCAGCGTGGTCGACGATCGCCTGTAGGCGTCGATGATGGCGGGCGCGGTAGACTCGGCTGCAGTTGCAACCAAGGAACGCCATGCACCGGTATATCGTCTACCTGCTCGCCATCCTGATGTTCCCCGTCTGCCTGTGGCTGGCCACGATATGGCCTGCCTGGTACTGGGGCGTCGGTCTGACCGCCGCGATGGTGGCGCTGGGGACCTGGGATCTGCTGCAGAAGCGCAGCACCCTGCGCCGCAACTATCCGGTCATGGCGCACTTCAGATACGGGCTGGAATCGATCGGCCCGGAGATCCGCCAGTATTTCGTGCAGAGTGATCTGGAAGACGTGCCCTTCTCGCGTCAGCAGCGCGCACTGATCTACCAGCGTGCCAAGAACGAGATGGATACGGTGCCGTTCGGCACGCTGCGTAGTGCATATGCGGTGGACTACGAATGGATCAACCATTCGCTGGCACCGACCACCATCGCCCGGCACGATTTCCGTGTGCTGATCGGCGCAGGCTGCGCCAAGCCCTATTCGGCCAGTGTGTTCAACATCTCGGCGATGAGCTTCGGCTCGCTGTCGGCCAACGCGATCCGCGCGCTCAACGAAGGCGCACGGCGTGGCGGCTTCTATCACGATACGGGCGAAGGCTCGATCTCGCCCTACCACCGTGAGATGGGCGGCGATCTGGTCTGGGAAATCGGTTCGGGCTACTTCGGTTGCCGCGACGAGAAGGGCGGTTTCAGCGAAGAGCGGTTCGTCGCCAACGCCACCCATGACCAGGTGAAGATGATTGAGATCAAGCTGTCCCAGGGGGCCAAGCCCGGTCATGGCGGCGTATTGCCCGCGCCGAAGGTGACGGCCGAGATCTCCGTGACCCGGGGCGTGCCGATGGGGGTGGACTGTGTATCTCCGTCGCGGCACTCGGCGTTTTCCACGCCGGTCGAACTGCTGCAGTTCGTCGCCCGCCTGCGTGAACTGTCCGGTGGCAAACCGGTCGGCTTCAAGCTGGCCATCGGCCATCCCTGGGAGTGGTTCGGTATCGCCAAGGCGATGCAGGAGACCGGCCTGTTGCCGGACTTCATCGTTGTCGATGGCGCCGAGGGCGGCACGGGCGCGGCACCGGCCGAGTTTGTCGATCATGTCGGCGTGCCGATGCACGAGGCGCTGCTGCTGGTCCACAACACCCTGGTCGGGCTGGACCTGCGCGAGCGCATCCGCATCGGTGCGGCCGGCAAGATCACCAGCGCATTCGACATTGCCCGGACCATCGCGCTCGGCGCGGACTGGTGCAATGCCGGTCGTGGCTTCATGTTCGCACTGGGGTGCATCCAGTCGTTGAGCTGCCACACCGACAAGTGCCCGACCGGCATCGCCACCCAGGACCCGGCGCGTTGGAAGCACCTCGACGCGCCTGACAAGGCCACGCGCGTGCACAGCTACCACGAGCACACGCTGCATGCCCTGAAGGAGCTGTTGTGCGCCGCAGGCCTGAACGATCCGGCCGAACTGGGGCCGGAGCACATCCTGCGCCGCGTGTCGCCGGTGGAGATCCGCTCGCTGGCGACGCTGTACCGCTATCTGGAGCCGGGAGAACTGCTGCGGCGGGTGCCGGATCACGCGGTATTCCATGCGTTCTGGGCAGATGCGCGCAGTGATTCATTCCAGCCGCCGGCGCGGATCCAGGCGCTGAGAGCCAGCAAGTCGCGGTGATGGCGTTCCACACGGAGGTTGCATGCAGTTCAGGACCGGGACGATCGACGATGTCACGCCGCTGTGGGCCCTGCGCACGCGGTGCGTGCGCGAGACCTGCAGCAGTCACTATCCGCCGGAGGTGATCGCCCCCTGGGCGGCGTCGCCGCCGCCGGCGCAGTATCCGCGGCTGCTGTCGCAGGGCGGCTGCGTGGTGGCCGAAGGCGGGCAGGGCGAGCTGCTCGGCTTTGGCGTGCTGGATATCGATGGCAATGAGGTGGATGCGCTGTTCGTCGATCCGGATCGTGGCGGACAGGGTATCGGCCAGGCGCTGATGCAGCGTCTGCTGGCGCTGGCCGATCCGGGGCGCGAGGTGGTGCTGTCGGCCTCGCTCAATGCCGTGTCCTTCTATCAGCGGCAGGGTTTCATCCGCGAACGCGAGGAAATCTATCCCCATCCAAGCGGGGTACCACTCGCCTCGGTACGCATGCGAAGGCCGTGGTGAAACGCTGTTTCCGGTAGCGCCGAGCCGCACGCCCGGTGCTACCGCAGTCGATTCAGCGTGTGGCCAACCACTGGATCACGCCTTCGGCAGCGCGCAGGCCACTGGCATAGCAGGCCGTCAGCAGGTAGCCGCCGGTCGGCGCTTCCCAGTCCAGCATTTCACCGGCGCAGAACACGCCGGGCAGGGCACGCAGCATCAGCCCTGCGTCGAGCGCGTCCAGCCTTACCCCTCCGGCCGTGCTGATCACCTCGGCCATCGGCCGCGGGCGCAGCAGTTTCAGCGGCAGGCGCTTTAGCGTCGCTGCGACCGCAGCAAGATCGTGGCCCGCATCCTTGCCGAGGTGCTCGAACACGAGTGCCGCTTTCACTGCGTCCACCCCGGCCTGGCGGCGCAGGTGTTCACCGAAGCTGCGGCCCTTGCGTGGACGCGACAGATCGGCCAGCAGGCGTGCTTCATCGCGGCCAGGTGCCAGGTCCAGCCACAATGGCGCACAACCCTCGCGGTTGATGGTTTCGCGCAGGTCGGCCGACAGCGCGTAGATCAGGCTGCCTTCGATGCCATAGTCGCTGGCGACGCATTCGCCCTGCAGTGACCGTGGTTGGCCTGTCAGGTCGATCCAATGCGCTACCACTGGTTTCAAAGGGGCACCGGCATTGCGCTGGGCGAACAGGGGCGTCCAGTCGACGTCGAACCCGCAGTTGGCGGCCTGTAACGGCGCGATGTCCACGCCGCGCGCCTGCAGCGGTGCCACCCAGGCACCGTCGCTGCCGAGATGCGGCCAACTGCCGCCGCCCAGCGCCAGCACGGTGGCGTCAGCGCGCACCTCGAGGTCGCCGTCTTCGGTGTTGAAGCGCAGCGTGCCGTCGCTGGTCCATCCGCACCAGCGGTGATTCACGTGCAGGCGTACGCCCTGCTCCTTCAAGCGGCGCACCCAGCCGCGCAGCAGGGGCGCAGCCTTGCGATCGACCGGGAACACGCGGCCGGAACTGCCGACATAGGTCTCTACGCCGAGATCGGCGGCCCAGTCGCGCAGTGCCTGCGCGTCGAACCCGTCCAGCCAGCGGCCGACTTCACCGGCCTGCTCGCGGTAGCGGCTGTCGAACAGCGGGCGCTCATCGGAGTGGGTCAGGTTGAGCCCGCCCTTGCCGGCGATCAGGAACTTGCGACCGGGGGAACCCTTGGCTTCATAGAGATCCACCTCCAGGCCGGCGGCGCGCAGGCGTTCGGCAGCGAACAGCCCCGCCGGGCCGCCACCGACGACGGCCACGCGGCGCGGTGCATGTGGATCAGGGTTGGACATCGAGCAGCTCGACATCGAACACCAGCGAGGAACCCGGCGGGATCGGGCCGGCGCGACGGCTGCCGTAGCCTAGGTCCGGGGGGATCATCAGGGTGCGCTTGCCGCCGACCTTCATGCCGGCCACGCCTTCATCCCAGCCGCGGATGACCTGCCCGGCACCGAGCACGAAGGTGAACGGCTGGCCGCGTCCGACCGAGCTGTCGAATGTCTTGCCATGCTTGCTCTCGGTGCGGTCGTCGTAGATCCAGCCGGTGTAGTGCACGGTGACCTTCCGGCCCGCCACCGCTTCGGCCCCGGTACCGGGCTGGGTGTCGATGCGCTCGAAGGTGGTCAGCGTGCCTCCCGGCGGTGGGCCGGACGGCTCCATCGAGCAGCCGGCAGCAGCAAGGGACAGCAACAGGGGAAGCAGCAGTCGGCGCATCGGGCATCTCCGTCGGGCGCAGGGCGAGGGCGGCAAGGGTAGCGCATCGGCGCCGGGTATCATGGCGCCATGGCCAAACTCCTGCTCAATCTGCGCAATGTCGGCGATGACGAATACGCCGACGTCTGCACGCTCCTGGATCGCCACGGCATCGCCTGGTACCGCACCGAACCCAGTCCCTGGGGCATTTCCAATGGCGGGTTGTGGCTGCGCGAGGATGGTGATCATGCGCGCGCCAAGGCATTGATGGCCGAGTACCAGGCCGAGCGCGCGCCACGCATCCGTGCCGAGCGTGAGCAGGCCCTGCGCGATGGCACGGCCGAGACCTTCGGCAGCCTGCTGCGGCGCCGGCCGCTGTATGTCGTGCTGGTACTGCTGGCGATGCTGGGCGCTGCTGCCCTGGTGCTGCTGCCGTTCATGCTGCTGCGGGGGTAGGGCGCTCCAGCCGCCGATCATCGACGCCGGGTCCTGACCCGGTGGCGGCCAGGCGCTAAAATGGGCGAATGATCGCCAATACCGCCGCCTATCATTTCACCGCCATCGATGCCCCCGAGGTTCTGTGCGACCAACTGCTGGCGCGTGCCGAAGCGGCTGGGCTGCGCGGCACGATCCTGGTGGCGGGCGAGGGCCTGAATCTGTTCCTGGCGGGCGCCCCGGCCGCCATCGAGGGCTTCTACGCGGCGCTGCGTGAGGATCCGCGTCTGGCCGGAATGCGGGTCAAGACCAGTTTCAGCGAGCACCAGCCCTTCGCACGGCTCAAGGCCAGAGTGAAGCCGGAGATCATCAGTTTCCGCCGCGATGACGGCCAGCCGCTGGCCTATCCACGCGCGCCGGCGGTCGATCCGGCCACCGTGCAGCGTTGGCTGCGGCAGGGCCACGACGATGCGGGAAAGCCGGTGGTGATGCTCGATACCCGCAATCTGCAGGAGGTGGAGTACGGCACGTTCAAGGACGCGCTGGTGCTGCCGATCCACAAGTTCACCGATCTGCCGGAGGCCCTGGCGCCGCATCGCGACGCATTGAAGGACAGCACCGTGGTCAGCTTCTGCACGGGGGGCATCCGCTGCGAGAAGGCCGCACTGTGGATGCTCAATGACGGCATGGACAACGTGCTGCAGCTCGACGGCGGCATTCTCGGCTACTTCGAAGAGGTGGGCGGCGAGGGCTACGACGGGCGCTGTTTCGTGTTCGACGAACGGGTGGCGCTGGATGCGGAGCTCAGGCCGCTGGTGGATGAGCCGCTGCCGGAACCACGTCCCAGCGCCTTCTGAGCGGCTGTCCCGGGCGCCGGTCGTGCACAGCGGTCTGGTCCACCTGGGGAGCTGACCCGCCCGGCAGGAATCAGCGTCCCGCCACCGGCACTGGCCGCCGTGCCGGGCCGACCCCATGCAGAGGGGATCTTTTGACGGAAACCGCCTGATGATCCCGTTGTCGATCCTCGACCTGGCCCCGGTCTGCGAGGGCAGCGATACCACCGCCGCCTTCTCCAACATGCTGGAACTGGCCCAGCATGCCGATGCGCTGGGCTACCGCCGCTACTGGCTGGCCGAACACCACAACATGCCCGGTATCGCCAGCGCGGCCACCGCCGTGCTGATCGGGCACGTTGCCGGTGGCACGCAGCGCATCCGTGTCGGTGCAGGCGGCATCATGCTGCCCAACCATGCGCCGCTGCAGGTGGCCGAGCAGTTCGGCACGCTGGCCTCGCTCTATCCGGACCGCATCGATCTGGGGCTGGGGCGGGCGCCCGGCACCGACCAGCCGACCGCCCGCGCGCTGCGGCGCTATTTCGACAGCGCCGACCAGTTCCCGCAGGACGTGCGTGAGCTGCTGCATTACTTCGAACCGGTCCAGCCCGGTCAGGCGGTGCAGGCCGTGCCTGGCGGCGGCCTGCGGGTGCCGACGTGGATCCTGGGTTCCAGCCTGTTCGGTGCGCGCATGGCGGCATCGATGGGGCTGCCGTACGCCTTCGCCTCGCACTTCGCCCCGGACGCGATGGATGAGGCGCTGGCAGTCTACCGCCGCGAATTCCGTCCTTCGGCCACGTTGAAGCAACCGCACGCGATGCTGGCATTGAACGTGGTGGCCAGCGACAGCGAAGCCGAATCGCGCCGCCTGTTCACCAGCCAGCAGCAGAGCTTCGTCAATCTGCGCCGGGGGCGCCCCGGCAAGATCCCGGCACCGATCGACGACATCGAATCGTTCTGGGAGCCACACGAGAAACTGGGTGTCGAGCGGGCATTGGCGTGCACCGTGCTGGGTGATCCGCAGCAGGTGGCCGAGGGTATCGCCGCGTTCGTCGATCGCCATCGCCCTGACGAACTGATGCTCACCGCCAATCTGTATGACCATCGCGCGAGGCTGCGCTCGTTCGAGCTGACCATGCGGGCGTGGCACGATCGCCACGCGCGCTGAACGATTGCATCACGGCGCATTGCAGACCTTCCGCGTCTGATGGGGGCTCCCTACCCCTGGAGCTCCCCATGTCGGATTCCCGCGCAGAACACATCGCCCAGCTGGCCGAACTGATCAAGGATGTGGAGGTGGCGATGTTCACCACGGTCGGTGTGGATGGTCGCCTGTACAGCCGTCCGCTCGGCACCCAGCAGGTCGCCTTCGATGGTGACCTCTGGTTCGCTACCGCAGCCGACAGCCCGAAAGTGGCGGAAATCGCGCTCAATCCGCGGGTCAACGTAGCCTACGCCTCGACGTCGAAGAACACCTATGTGTCGGTGGCGGGCAATGCGCGCATCGTCGACGATCGGGCCAAGGTGGAAGCGCTGTGGTCGCCAGCGATGAAGCTGTTCTTCCCCGGCGGCAAGGACGATCCGAACCTTCGGCTCATCCACGTGCAGGCCGAATCGGCCGAGTACTGGGATGGACCGGGCACGCTGCTGGGCAGGGCGCTGACGTTCGTGCTGTCTGCGGTACAGGATGAGCCAGGCCAGCTTGCCGACAACGGTTTCGTCGACCTGCGCTGATGGGCCCGGTTCAGAACCAGCGCTGGAACAGTTCGACGGTGTAGCTCACCAGTTGGCCGGAACTGAAACCAAAGAACGCGATTGCCGCCAATGCTCCGATCCAGTTGACCAGCATCAGCGCGCCGTCGCGCTCGAGCAGGGCCAGCGAGAACAACAGCAGCTGGAAGCCGAACAGATAGTTGGTGAACGGGATCGGCAGCGACAGCAGGATGCCCAGCAGGACCAGCAGTGCGCCGGTGAACGCGTGAGCCGGCAGCGGCTTGAGCAGCTGCGGCAGGCGTGGCTTGAGCATGCGGTCCAGGCGCCGCAGCGGGCGGTCGATGCGGTCCAGGAACCGGTGCATGGTGCCGCGCTTCGGCCCGCGGCGGGCAATGAAGCCCGGCAGCCAAGGGCGCCGCATGCAGCACAGCATCTGCAGACCGATCAGGATCACCAGGGGGCCACTGACCGCACCGCCCAGCCCCGGAATCGGGATGAACGATGGCAGGATCGCCACGAACAGGAAAACGCCGAAGGCGCTCTGCTGCAGATCCTGCAGGATCTGGCCCAGCTTCATGTGCTGGGCCGGGTCACCCCAGGCGAACATTTCCAGCAGCGTGCGGATGCCTTCATTGCGATAGGCAGGGGCTGCCTCGCGCGGGCCGGACTCAGGCGGTGAGCTCATCGGCCTGCTCGTCCGACAGCGTGCGCAGCAGCAGCTTGTCCACACGTGCACCGTCCAGGTCGACGATCTCGAAGCGCCAGCCGGCCCAGTCGAAGTACTCGCCCGCGTGCGGGATGCGGCCGAAGTAGTGGATGCACATGCCGGCCAGGGTGTAGTAATCGCCCTCTTCGGCGTCGGGAAGCTCGTTGCTGCCGATCAGCTCGCGGAGGTCGTCCACCGGCAGCGAGCCGTCCACCAGCAGCGAGCCGTCCTCACGGGTCACCACCAGTGCGTCCTCGTCGGCATTCTCCACCGCCTGCAGCCGGCCGACCACTGCGCCCATCAGGTCGCTGATGGTGACCAGTCCCTGGATCTCGCCGTATTCGTCGACAACCAGCGCCATCGACTGCTGTTCTTCCCGGAAGATCTCCAGCAGCTTCATTGCATGGGTGGACTCGGAAACGTACAACGGCTCGCGCAGGGTCTGGAACAGCGCGTTGTCGCCGCGTGCCATGCGGGTCGCCAGCGATTTCAGTTCAAGCACACCGACCACATCCATGTCGTTGTCGCGATAGACCGGATAGCGCGAGAACTCATGCTCGGCCATGATCTCCAGGTTGCGGTCCAGGCCGGCCTGCGTGTCCAGCCAGGCGATCCGGTTGCGCGGCGTCATCAGGCTGTCGGCGGTGCGATCGCCCAGCCGCATGACGCGGTTCATCATGTCGCGCTCATGGGTGTCGATCACACCTGCCTCGTGGCTTTCGGCCACCAGCATGCGGATCTCCTCTTCGGTCACCGAGGCGGCTTCGTCCTTGCCCAGGCCAAGTGCCTTCAGCACCAGCTGGGTCGTCCTGGACAGCAGCCAGACGAAGGGCAGGGCCAGTTTGGCCAGCCAGCTCATCGGCATGGCCACCAGGCTGGCAATGGCCTCGGAGCGGGTCAGGGCCAGCCGCTTGGGCACCAGCTCGCCAAAGATCAGGGTGACGAAGGTGATGAGGGTCACGGCCAGCGTGGTGCCGACCTGGGAGGCGTAGGCGAAGCCGGGCATCAGGCCCTGCAGCCAGCCGGCAATGGCGTCGCCGATGGCGTCACCCCCCAGGTAGCCGGTCAGCACGCCGATGACGGTGATGCCGATCTGGACCGTGGACAGGAAGCTCTCGGGCTTTTCGGACAGCTCCAGGGCCTTTGCGGCGCGCTTGGAGCTGCCGGCCATCTGCTTGAGACGGCTCTTGCGCGAGGTCATGACCGACATTTCGGACATGGCGAAGAAGCCATTCAACAGAACCAGCGCGAAGACAATCAGGATCATTTCAAACACGGGCGTCGTCCCCGGTTGGTGGCAGGGAGGGCGGGTGCTTGCGATGGCGGCAGGCGCTCAGGAGCAGAGTCCGGCGCGGCGCTGGGGGATAAGGGTCGTCGTCCATAAGGTGCGCCCGAGGGCGCGCTGGCATCTTAGCAAAGGGCCGTGGCAAGGTGGCAACTGCCTGTTCAGGTTGGCGGGTTCCACCCCCGGAAAGGCGGCGGGGATACCCGAGATGGTCATCTAGCCGTCATAATTCCGTCCGGTGCCGTCCTTCCCGCGACGGCTGACAGGTTTCTCAATGTTCTCTCTGCAGACCATTTTCGGTTCCGGCAAACAGTTCTACACCCTGCTCGATGAGGCTGCCGTCGCGGCCTCCGACGCCGCCAAGGCGCTGCATTCCATGCTGCGCGAGGCCGACCGCCAGCCCGCGCTGGACGCCTTCAAGCTGGCCCGCCTGCGCGAGCGCGCGGCGTCGGACAAGATCAGCCAGGCGCTGGTGGACAGCTTCATGACGCCGATCGAGCGTGAAGACATCGAAGCGCTGGGGTCGGCGCTGTACAAGATCCCCAAGCAGATCGAGAAGTTCGCCGATCGCTATTCGCTGGCCACGACCCACCTGGAGCACATCGACTTCGCGCCGCGCGCGGCGATGCTGGAGCAGGCCGCCGGCGTGGTGGTGGAGATGGTGGCCGACCTGCGCCACATGAACCTGGACCGGATGACCGCCCTCAACGAGAAGCTGCGCTCGCTGGAGAACGAGGCCGACCGGCTCATGCTGGAGCTGTACCGCGATATCTATTCCGGGCGCCTGGACAACCTGCAGATGTTCCTGCTCAAGGAATTCTTCGAGATCCTGGAAAAAGCCATCGATCGCTGCCGCGAGGCCGGCGTGGTGGCGTACCAGATCGTGCTGAAGAACAGCTGACGGACGCCGCCGCATGTTGACCCTCGTCCTGGTGGTGATCCTGGCTGCGCTCGTCTTCGAGTTCATCAACGGCTTCCACGACACCGCCAACTCCATCGCCACGGTGGTGGCGACCAAGGTGCTCTCGCCCGGCTGGGCGGTGATGCTCGCCGCCTTCATGAACCTGATCGGTGCGCTGACCGGTACCGCGGTCGCGCTGACCATTGCGTCGGGCCTGCTCAACACCAACGTGGTCGATGTCACTCCGCAGGTGATCCTGTGCGCCCTTCTGGGCGGCATCATCTGGAACCTGATCACCTGGTGGAAGGGGCTGCCGTCCTCGTCCTCGCACGCGCTGATCGGTGGCCTGTGCGGCGCCGGGCTGGCGGCCGCCCACAACAACTGGGATGCGCTGATCTGGTCCGAACGGCTCGGCAGCTGGGCGCAGAACAAGGGCCTGCTGTGGAAGGTGTTCGTGCCGATGATCACCTCGCCGATTGCCGGCTTCCTGCTGGGCATCGTGGTGATGGTGCTGCTGTGGGGCCTGATTGCCGGTCTGGCCAGGATCGGCGGTGCGATTGGTCGCCTGGCCCGTCCGCGCTGGGTCAATGCCTTCTTCGGCAAGGCACAGATCGTCTCGGCCGCCTACATGGGCTTCGCCCACGGGCACAACGACGCACAGAAGACCATGGGCATCATCGCCATGACCCTGATCGGTGCCGAAGCCACCGGTGCACTGGACAACCTGCCGTCCTGGCTGGCCTTCATGCATCCGGATGCGCAGGCCGGTGACGGCATCGCGATGTGGATCGTGCTGACCTGTGCGGTGGTGATGGCCGCCGGTACGGCTTCGGGTGGCTGGAAGATCATCAAGACGCTGGGCCACAAGATGGTCAAGCTGCATCCGATCCACGGCTTCGCCGCGGAGACCAGCTCGGCCACCATCCTGACCCTGGCTGCGCATTTCGGCATGCCGGTCTCGACCACGCACAGCATCTCCACCGCGATCATGGGCGTGGGCTTTGCCAAGAATCCGCGTTCGCTGAAGTTCGGCGTGATCGAGCGCATCGTCTGGGCCTGGATCCTGACCATCCCGGCGGCAGGCGGCTGCGCGTACCTGATCCTGAAGCTGTTCGAGCTGTTCGGCTGGACCTGATGCCAGCAACCCTGGGGTCAGAGCCCTTTCCCTGCAGATAGGGATCTGCCCCCGGAAATGAAAAAGCCCGCCGGATTCCGGCGGGCTTTTTTCATGGGCAGATCGTTTTTCCGTATCCAGCGTCTCGACCAAGGTCGACACCCACCAACAGCAGCAGGAACCTCGCCAGCCCACGGAAACCCGGCTTTTGCCGTTGCCGTTGCCGTTGCCGTTGCCGTTGCCGTCAGCGGGCGCCGGGCCGAAAGCCCGGCCGAACCCCTCAGTTGCGCTGGAACAGTGCCTGCACATCCTTGCGGAATGCCGCCTGGCTGTCCGAACGGCTGTAGAACATGTGCCCGCCCGGGTAGCTGCGCACCTGCACGCGGTCCGGGTTGCTGCCCATCGCCGGCATCTGGTCCACGGTCAGGATCGAGCCCATGAACGGGCACGACAGATCATTCCAGCCGTGCGCGATCAGCACCTGCAGATTCGGATCGATCGCCACCGCCTGGCGCAGCTGGGTCACCGCGCCCTGGCGCAGATCGCCGTTGCGGTCCCACAGCCGGTTCACCTCATAGTTCAATGCCTGGTAGCGCGCATCGACCTTCCAGCCCACCACGCGGGTGACGAAGTCGACCATCGCGGTGGTGGTCGGCGCGATGATGCTGTCGAGCAGGGGATCGTTGGCGCGCTGTTCCGGATCGTTCGGGAACGGGTCAAACGCCGTCACGTTCGAGTCGTAGCGGCTGCCCAGCGTGCCCTTGTCGCGGAACACTTCGCGCAGGTAGGCCTGGGTTTCCAGGCGGCCGCCGGCACGACGCACGAACTGCGGGTCCAGCCCGGTCAGCTCGGTGACCCGGCGCAGCATCGCCTCGGTGGCCTGCGGATCGCTGCGGCCCTTCATCAGGGCGGTGGCGTAATCGCCGCGGGTGTACTCGACCACCTCACGCATCGCCGCGTCGGTCAGGCGGCCCTGGCGCTCCAGGTGCGCCGCTGCGATCGACGGCAGCGTCTGCATCCACGCCATCGGCGAGACGTCGGCGTTGTCTTCCAGGGTCGGGCTCAGGTACGGCGAGACCAGCACCAGGCCGTTCATCGCGACGCCCAGCCGTGTCTGCAGGTAGTGGGTGATGCGTGGGCCGCGGTAGCCGCCGTAGCTCTCACCGGTGAGGTACTTGCGCGACGCCATGCGCTGGTTGCGCAGCAACCAGTCGTAGATCGATCGCGACAGGTACTCGATGTCGGCGCTGGGGTTGTACAGCGCCTTCTTCGCTTCGTCATCGCCGATGCGGGCACGGCTGAAGCCGGTGCCGACCGGGTCGATGAAGACCAGATCGGTGAAGTCCAGCCACGTTCCCGGATTGTCGTGCAGCGTGGCCGGCGCCGACGCGCTGTCGCCCTCCGAGCCGAAGGTCACGACCTTCGGGCCGATGGCGCCCAGATTGAGATACACCGAGGACGCGCCGGGCCCGCCGTTGAGCGCGAAGGTCACCGGCCGGTCCTTGCCGGGCATCGTGTAGGCGGTGAACACCACATCGGCGATCACCTTGCCCTTCTCGTCACGTACCGGCAGCGTCCCCACGGTGGCGGTGTAGTCGAGCGTGCGGCCTGCCAGGCGGATGCTCTGGCGGGTGGAGGCGTCGGCCGGCAGCGCAGGTGCTTCGGTCCTGTCGTCCGCGGCATCGGGCTTGGATTCGGCGGCGGGCGCGGCCAGCACGCTGGCAGGAGCAATGAGCAGGCCGACGCAGAGCGCGGCAGTGTGCAGCAGGGACTTCATGGCACCGGATCGGCAGCGGAAGGGGGTTCCGATGCTAGGCCTCCAAGGTGCCGCGCCGTATGTGTCCAAAGCCATGGCCGGGCGTTGTCGTCGGTTGCGGCCAGATTGGGTCAAGTGGGCAGGGCGGTCGCGGCTTCATCATCGGCCAGCAGCCCGTATACAGCCGAGTCGGCCAACTCGCCCTGGATGCGCCAGCGCTGGCGCAGGAGGCCCTCGCGATGGAAGCCGAGGCGTTCAAGCACGTGCGCGGAGGCCGCATTGCGCGGATCGATCTCGGCTTCGACGCGATGCAGGCGCAGCGTCCGGAACAGGTAGGCCAGCACCTGCTGCAACGCCTCATGCATGTAGCCCCGGCCCTGGACCTCAGGTGCCAGCAGGTAGCCGATCTCGGCACGCGCAGCAGCGCGATCGACGGCAAACACCACGCAGATGCCCAGCAATGGGCCTTCCAGCGATTCGCGCACGGCCAGCTTGAGCTGGGTGCCGATGGCGTGTGCGGCGAGGTCGTCGTCGATCTGTTCGCGGGCTTCGCCCGGCCGTGTCCAGGCAGGATGGTTCCACCAGCGCATCACCGCCGGGTTGGATTGCAGCGTGAACAACGCAGCAGCGTCATCACGACGGATCGGGCTCAGGACCAGCCGCGTGCTGTGCAGCGGCAGGCCGGGGAACAGCAGCGAGTGGCTGGGCAATGCGGTGGTCCACGCGGATGAGCGCGCATTATGGACCCGCAGGGTTTGCCGATGGGGGTGTAATGCCCCGGTGGGCGGCCTGAACCGGTACTGCCAGGCAATGCAGGCAGAGCCGTTTCCCGACAGGAAACGGCCCCGGCCCGCGCTGGGATCAGACTTCCAGCGACGCCAGATCGCCCTTGGTCTCCAGCCAGCCCTTGCGGTCAGACGCCCGCTTCTTGGCCAGCAGCATGTCCATCAGCGAACGGGTCTGCTCGCGATCGTCCACGGTCAGCTGCACCAGGCGACGGGTGTCCGGGTGGATGGTGGACTCACGCAGCTGCGACGGGTTCATTTCGCCCAGGCCCTTGAACCGGGTCACGTTGACCGCGCCCTTGATCTTCTCGCGCTCGATCTTGTCCAGCATGGAGCGCTTTTCTTCCTCGTCCAGTGCGTAGAAGACCTGCTTGCCCACGTCGATGCGGAACAGTGGCGGCATTGCCACGAACACGTGGCCAGCGTCGACCAGCGCCGGGAAGTGCTTCAGGAACAGCGCCGTCAACAGGGTGGCGATGTGCAGGCCGTCCGAGTCGGCGTCGGCCAGGATCACCACCTTGCCGTAGCGCAGGCCGCTGATGTCATCCTTGCCCGGATCGCAGCCGATGGCGATGGCCAGGTTGTGCACTTCTTCCGAGGCCAGCACGCTGTTGGAGGAGACTTCCCAGGTGTTCAGGATCTTGCCGCGCAGCGGCATGATCGCCTGGAAATCCTTGTCGCGTGCCTGCTTGGCGCTGCCGCCTGCCGAATCACCTTCCACCAGGAACAGTTCGGTACGCGACAGGTCCTGGCTGATGCAGTCGGCCAGCTTGCCCGGCAGGGCAGGGCCCTGGGTGACCTTCTTGCGGACCACCAGCTTTTCGGTCTTCAGGCGCGCGCTGGCGCGCTCGATGGCGATCTGCGCGATCTTCTCGCCCAGTTCCACGTTCTGGTTCAGCAGCAGGCTGAATGCATCGTGCGCGGCACCTTCCACGAAACCGGCGGCCTGCCGCGAGGACAGGCGTTCCTTGGTCTGCCCGCTGAACTGCGGATCGGTCATTTTCAGCGAAAGCACGAACGACACGCGGTCCCACACGTCTTCCGGCGCCAGCTTCACGCCACGCGGCAGCAGGTTGCGGAAGTCGCAGAACTCGCGGAGCGCCTCGGTCAGGCCGGTGCGCAGGCCGTTGACGTGGGTACCGTGCTGGGCGGTCGGGATCAGGTTGACGTAGCTTTCCTGGACCAGCTCGCCTTCCGGCAGCCAGGCCACGGCCCAGTCCACCACTTCGGTGTCCTTCTTCAGGTTGCCGACGAACAGGTCGGCCGGCAGCATTTCGCGCTCGCCCAGCTCCAGCTTCAGGTAGTCGCGCAGGCCGTCCTCGTAGTACCAGGTGTCGACTTCGCCGGTGGCTTCGTCGGTCAGCTTCACGGTCAGGCCCGGGCACAACACCGCCTTGGCGCGCAGCAGATGCTTGAGCGCGCGCACCGCGAACTTCGGTGTATCGAAGTACTTCGGGTCCGGCCAGAAGCGCACGCGGGTGCCCGTGTTCTTCTTGCCGACCGTGCCCACCACTTCCAGCGGCGTGGCGCGGTCACCGTTACGGAAGGTGATGCGGTGTTCGGCACCTTCACGCTTGATGTGCACCTCCACCAGGGTCGACAGCGCGTTGACCACGCTGACGCCGACGCCGTGCAGGCCGCCGGAGAAGGTGTAGTTGTTGTTGCTGAACTTGCCGCCCGCGTGCAGGCGGGTCAGGATCAGCTCGACACCCGGGATCTTCTCTTCCGGATGGATGTCCACCGGCATGCCACGGCCGTCATCGCTGACCTCCACGCTGCCGTCCTTGTACAGGGTGATCTCGATCGAGCGGGCGTGGCCGGCGAGGGCCTCGTCCACCGAGTTGTCGATCACTTCCTGCGCCAGGTGGTTGGGGCGCGCGGTGTCGGTATACATGCCGGGACGGCGCTTGACCGGGTCAAGGCCGGACAGGACTTCAATATCGGCGGCGTTATAGCGGGCGTTCATCTATGTTCTAAAGCGCGGAGCGACGCGCAAGTGTGCGGTCTGGGCGGCGAATTTGCACGCCTGCGGTTCAGCCTCGCCACCCGGGAGGGGGTAAAATGGCAGCCGCTGGAATCCGGACGCCAGCGTCCCCATGTCCCAGCCATACCGCGAGGAGGACTCCATGAAGAAGTTGCTGACCATTGCGATCCTGGCCGCTGCCGCCGTTGCGGTGCCGCTGGTGATGGCGCAGAACGCCGGCCAGTCGGCCCCGCAGCAGGGTGACCAGGCCGACAAGGCACAGGCCGAAGCCGACGCCAAGGCCAAGCGCCGCGCGCAGGCCAATGCGGAGCTGAAGGCCAAGGGCCAGCCGGTTCCGCAGCAGGAAGAAGAAGAAGAGGCGCGCAAGAAGCGCTGAGCGCACGCGCCCTCCCTTTCCCACGGAAGCCCTGTAGAAGAGGACTTCTGGCGACGCCACGCCCCCGCAAGGGGGCGTTTTTCGTTCGGTCGGCCTGCACAAGCCTCTTGGGTTGGCGGCCATCTATCTGTAAACTATGGCTTTCCGGGAGTAGTGCGTGTCCACCATTTGCGAATGGGCTGGCACGGCCATGCGTGGCCTCCAGCGATGCGGGTCGCAGGTGACGGTCGATGTGACCGGCGCGGTTGCCCCGACCTCGCGCGATGGTTACCGTCTGGCGCCAGCCGCCGCACGGATCGGCACCTCCCTCGCTGCCCCAGCGAACCGGAAAACCCCCTTCAAGCGCCATGTCCGCCCCCAGGGCGTGCGTGGCGCTGTCGTTTTCCATTTCCAGACAGGATGCTTGCAGCCATGACTCCCTTGATTTTCGTAACCGGCGGCGTGGTGTCCTCGCTCGGCAAAGGCATTGCCGCTGCGTCGCTGGCCGCCATTCTCGAAGCCCGTGGCCTGAAGGTCACGATGATGAAGCTCGACCCCTACATCAACGTTGATCCGGGCACCATGAGCCCGTTCCAGCACGGCGAGGTCTATGTCACCGACGACGGTGCCGAGACCGATCTCGATCTGGGCCACTACGAGCGGTTCGTGCGGACGCGCCTGAGCCGCAAGAATTCGGTCACCACCGGTCGCATCTACGAGAACGTGATCCGCAAGGAGCGTCGCGGCGATTACCTCGGCGCGACCGTGCAGGTCATTCCGCACATTACCGACGAGATCCGTCGTTGCATCGACGAAGCCACCGAAGGCTATGACGTCGCCCTGGTCGAGATCGGCGGCACCGTCGGCGACATCGAATCGCTGCCGTTCCTGGAGGCGATTCGCCAGGTGCGTACCGAGCGTGGCCCGGAGAAGGCGCTGTTCATGCACCTCACCCTGGTGCCGTACATCGGCGCGGCCGGCGAACTGAAGACCAAGCCGACCCAGCACTCGGTGAAGGAGCTGCGTTCGATCGGCATCCAGCCGGATGTGCTGTTGTGCCGTTCGGAGCAGGCCGTGCCCGATTCAGAGCGTCGCAAGATCGCCCAGTTCACCAACGTTTCCGAACGCGCCGTGATCAGCGTGCCGGACGTGGATGTGCTGTATCGCATCCCTTCGGGACTGCATGCGCAGGGTCTGGATGAGATCGTCGTCAACCAGCTGAAGCTGGCCGACAAGGCCGGTCCTGTCGATCTGTCGGTGTGGGAGGACGCGGTCGACGCCACGCTGCATCCGCTCGACGAGGTGACCATCGCCGTGGTCGGCAAGTACGTCGACCACCAGGATGCGTACAAGTCGGTCGGCGAAGCACTCAAGCACGGTGGCCTGCGCCAGCGCACCCGGGTCAATCTGAAGTGGCTGGAAGCGCAGGACCTCGAGGGCACAGACATGGCCGCGCTGGCCGATGTCGATGGCATCCTGGTGCCGGGCGGTTTCGGTGACCGTGGTTTCGAAGGCAAGGTGCTGACGTCCAAGTTTGCCCGCGAGAACCAGGTGCCGTACTTCGGCATCTGCTACGGCATGCAGGCGGCCGTGGTCGATTACGCGCGCAACGTGGTCGGCCTCGAAGGTGCAAACAGCACCGAGAATGATCGCCAGTCGCCGAATCCGGTGATCGGCCTGATCACCGAGTGGCGCACCGCCGCCGGTGACGTCGAGAAGCGCGACGACAAGAGTGACCTGGGCGGCACCATGCGTCTGGGCCTGCAGGAGCAGCGCCTGAAGCCGGGCACGCTGGCGCGTGAGCTGTATGGCAAGGACGTGGTGGCCGAGCGCCACCGCCACCGGTATGAGTTCAACAACCGTTACCGCACCCAGCTGGAGGACGCCGGCCTGGTGATCGCCGGCAAGTCGATGGATGACACCCTGGTGGAAGTGGTCGAGCTGCCGCGCGATGCGCATCCCTGGTTCCTGGCCTGCCAGGCGCATCCGGAGTTCCTGTCCACGCCGCGTGACGGCCACCCGCTGTTCATCGGCTTCATCCGCGCCGCACGCGAGCGCAAGGCCGGTGGCCAGCTGTTGCAGGAAGCGCGCGCCTGACCTGGGCGGGAGCAGGGTCCCGCGCGGGCTGCGCGGGACCCAAGGCGGGCTGCAACTCGAGGCACGTGTGCTCGAAGGTGCTGCGATGAACAGGCCTCCGCACTGGCACCGATGGCCCCTGGGGGCGATCTCGCTGGTATTGGCCGTGCTTGCCTGGGGCGGGATGGCGGTTGGCCTGCTGGTGTTTCTGTCGGCCTCCGGATCCCCTGGTGATGGGGACCAGACTCTGCGTGCGGCACAGCCTGCGCTGTTGTTGGCGATCGGCATGCTGGCCCTGTCCGGCCTGGGCAGCGGCGTGGCTTCGGTGCTGGCCTGGCGACTGCAGCGAGGCCGGGGAATGGCGGCAATGGCGGCGCTGCTGCTCGCTCTGCTGGGGCTGGTGATCAGCCTGCCGGTGCTGGCATCCGTCCGCGATCCGCTGCTGGCCAGCAATGCCATTTGGCAACGGGCGGGCAGCCGGGGATAATCACGCGGCATTCGTTTTGTCGCCCCCTCTCCATACAGGTAACCGGCCCGACCATGAGTACGATCCGCAGCATCCACGCCCGTGAAATCCTCGACAGCCGTGGCAACCCCACGCTGGAAGCCGAAGTCACCCTGGAGGACGGTTCGTTCGGTCGTGCCGCGGTTCCCTCCGGCGCCTCGACCGGCACCAAGGAGGCGGTCGAGCTGCGTGACGGCGACAAGACCCGCTACCTGGGCAAGGGCGTGCGCAAGGCCGTCGACAACGTCAACACGACCATCGCTGCCGCGCTGAAGGGCTTCGAGGCCACCGACCAGGCCGGCCTGGACCGCCGCCTGATCGACCTTGATGGCACCGAGAACAAGGGCCGTCTGGGCGCAAACGCGCTGCTCGGTGTCTCGATGGCGGCCGCGCACGCCGCCGCAGCATCCAGCAAGCAGGCGCTGTGGCAGTACCTGGCCGGCAGGACCGGCGTGACCCCGTCGCTGCCGGTGCCGATGATGAACATCATCAACGGCGGCGCGCATGCCGACAACAACGTCGACTTCCAGGAATTCATGGTGCTGCCGGTCGGCTTCACCTCGTTCTCCGAAGCGCTGCGCGCCGGCACCGAGATCTTCCACTCGCTGAAGTCGGTGCTGAAGGGGCATGGCCTGAGCACCGCGGTCGGTGACGAAGGCGGCTTCGCACCGGACTTCCGCAGCAACGTCGAGGCGCTGGACACCATTCTCGAAGCGATCGGCAAGGCCGGCTACACCGCGGGCGAGGACGTGCTGCTGGGTCTGGACGTGGCCTCCAGCGAGTTCTTCGAGAACGGCAAGTACAACCTGGTCGGCGAGAACAAGCGCCTGACCTCCGAGCAGTTCGTCGACTTCCTTGCCGACTGGGCCGCGCAGTACCCGATCATCACCATCGAGGACGGCCTGGCCGAGAACGACTGGGCGGGCTGGAAGCTGCTGACCGATCGCATCGGCAAGAAGGTGCAGCTGGTGGGCGATGACCTGTTCGTGACCAATCCGAAGATCTTCCAGGAGGGCATCGACTCCGGTACTGCCAATGCCATCCTGATCAAGGTCAACCAGATCGGCACCCTGAGTGAAACCCTGGAAGCGATTGCCATGGCTGACCGTGCCGGTTATGCCGCTGTGGTGTCGCACCGTTCGGGTGAAACCGAAGACACCACCATCGCCGACATCGCCGTGGCGACCACTGCCACCCAGATCAAGACCGGCTCGCTGTGCCGCAGCGATCGCGTGGCCAAGTACAACCAGCTGCTGCGCATCGAGGAAGCCCTCGGTGCCGGCGCGCGTTACGCCGGTCGTGACGCGTTCGTTTCGCTGAAGCGCTGAGGCCATGCGCGATTGGCGCTGGCTGCTGCTGGTGCTGGCCCTGCTGCTGGCATGGCTGCAGTACCGTTTCTGGTTCGGCCCGGGCAATTCGGGGGAAGTAATGATGCTCGAAGCCCAGGTTGCCGGCCAGGAACGGGACAACGAAGGTCTGCAGCAGCGCAATGATGCGCTGGCTGCCGAAGTGAAGGACCTCAAGGAAGGCCAGTCCGCCATCGAAGAGCGCGCACGCAGTGAGCTGGGCATGATCAAGCCCGGCGAGAAGTTCTACCGGGTGGTCGACGACGCGCCGGTTCGTCCGGCGCAGCCGCCGGTGGCGATGCCCGAACAGGCGGGCGACCACCCGGCGGACGTGCCATGAGCGCGGCGATCTGGGTGGTGGTTCCCGCTGCCGGTCGTGGTGCCCGCTTCGGTGCGCCACTGCCCAAGCAGTATCTGCAGGCCGGCGGGCAGATGCTGTTGGCCCACACCTTGCAGGCACTGCTGGCCCATCCGGCCGTTGCCGGCGCGATGGTGGTGATCGGCGAGAATGACGCGGATTGGCCGGGCTGGAGCGAATGGGCCGGCAAGCCCGTCCTGACGTGCACGGGTGGGGCGACCCGCGCTGCCTCCGTGCTGGCTGGCCTGCTCGCGCTGCCGGAGAGCGTCCGCGCCGACGAGTTCGTGCTGGTGCACGATGCCGCGCGGCCCAATCTGTCGCTGGCCGACCTGGGCCGCCTGCTGGAGGTTGGCCGTACCGATCCGGTCGGGGCCATTCTTGCCGCACCGGTACGCGACACCCTGAAGCGGGCCGGTGACGATGGTGGCATCGACGGCACCGAGCCGCGCGAGCGCCTGTGGCGCGCGCTGACCCCGCAGCTGTTCCGCCGCCATCAGTTGATCCGCGCGCTGACCGACGCCGCTGCGTCCGGCGTGGACGTCACCGACGAAGCCATGGCCATGGAACGCCAGGGCCAGCGCCCGCTGCTGGTTGAAGGCAGCGAGGACAACTTCAAGGTCACCACGCCGGCCGACCTGGACCGCTTCGAATTCGTACTTTCCCGCCGCGCCGGCTGAACGCCCGCGCGGCCCTGCTGCAAGGGTTGCATCCATGAGCACTGCTCCGTTCCCGCCCGTCCGCATCGGCCAGGGCTACGACGTCCACGCCTTTGGTGAGGGTGACCACATCATGCTGGGAGGCGTGCGCGTGCCGCACAGCCACGGTGTGCTCGCGCACAGCGATGGCGACGTGATCCTGCACGCGCTGTGTGACGCGATGCTCGGCGCGCTGGCGCTGGGCGACATCGGCCAGCACTTTCCGCCCAGCGATGATCGCTGGAAGGGGGCCGACAGCAGCGACTTCGTCCGCCACTGCGACGCTCTCCTGCGCGAGCGTGGCTGGTGCGTCGGCAACACCGATGTCACCGTGATCTGTGAACGACCGAAGGTCGGGCCGCATGCGCTGGCAATGCGTGAACGCATCGCGGCACTGTTGCAGCTGCCACTGGATGCGGTCAGCGTGAAGGCCACCACGTCGGAGAAGCTTGGCTTCACCGGTCGCGGTGAAGGCATCGCGGCACAGGCTGTGGTCCTGCTGGTGGCGGCATGATTCCGCTGCCGCTCGCGTTCGGTGCGCCGCTGCTGCAGGCGCGCATCCGCACCACGCCGGAGGATTTCCAGGTCGACGAGCTGCCGGCCTTTGAGGCCACGGGCGAGGGCGAGCATCTGCTGCTGCATGTCCGCAAGCGCGGTGCCAACACCGTGCATGTGGCCAAGGTGCTGGCCAAGTGGGCCGGCCTGCCGGAGATGGCGGTCAGCTATGCCGGGATGAAGGATCGCCACGCGGTCACCACCCAGCGCTTCAGTGTGCATCTGCCCAAGCGCGTCGCGCCGGATCTGGCGCTGCTGGCCGGCGATGATATCGAAGTGCTCGATGCAACCTGGCACAACCGCAAGCTGCAGCGTGGCGCGCTGGCCGGCAATCGTTTCAGGCTGGTGCTGCGCCAGGTACACGGCGATGCGGTCGCAATCAGCGAACGCCTGCAGCAGATTGCCGAGCGTGGTTTGCCGAACTGGTTCGGCGAGCAGCGTTTCGGCCGCGATGGCGGCAACGTTCCGGCAGCGCTGGCGATGTTCGGTGGCCGCCGCATGCGCAAGGACCAGCGCTCGCTGCTGCTGTCGGCTGCGCGTTCGGCACTGTTCAATCGCGTGCTTGCCGCACGCGTGGAGCAGGGTGTCTGGGACCAGCCGCTGGACGGTGAGGTGTGGATGCTGGATGGCAGCCGCAGCGTGTTTGGTCCGGAGCCTTATACCGATGCACTGGCAGCGCGGCTGGCCGGGTTCGATATCCATCCCAGCGCACCGTTGTGGGGGGAGGGCGAGCTGCGCAGTACCGGCGCCGCCCGCGAGCTCGAACTGCGCGCGCTCGACGACGAGGAATCGAAGGCGCTGCGTGCCGGACTGGAAGAGGCACGGCTGAAGCAGGAGCGCCGCGCGTTGCGCCTGCGTCCTGCGCTGCTGCAGCACCAGTGGCTGGCGGAAGATGTGCTTGAGCTGTCGTTCGCGCTGCCGCCGGGCTGCTACGCCACCGCGGTCCTGCATGAGCTCGGGCCGGTCGAGGACGCCGCGCAGTCCTGAGCGGATTGCATCAGCGCCGGGACAGCAGCACCAGCACGGCGCCGGTTCCGCCCTGGCTGGTCGGCGCCGAATGGAAGGCAAGCACATCGTTGCGCAGGCGCAGCAGCCGGTCGACCAGATTCTTCAGGACCGGCGCACCACCGTCCGACTGCAGTCCCTTGCCGTGGATGATGCGCACGCAGCCATACTCGTGTGCGTGCGCCTCCAGCAGGAACTGGCGCAGCATGGCCTCGGCCTGCGCTGCGGTCGCGCCATGCAGATCCAGCTCGTCCTGCACCGAGTACTGGCCGCGCTTGAGACGCTGGAACAGCCGCGGTGGAAGGGCGTCGCGCCGATAGCTGGCCACGTCCCCGGCTTCCAGTGGTGCGCTGTCGCGCAACAGCCTGGCAAACTCGCCGGCGGCCTCGGCCTCGTCGCGTTCGGCCATGCGCGCGCGCGGCTTCGGCCGGGCAGCGGCCGGCGCGGGTTCGGCCTCTTTGCGCAGCGGCGTCACTTCGCCGATGGCTGCGCGGAAGAGCGCGGCAGGGTCTTCGTCTTCTGGATGCGACATGCGCACAGGGTAAACCGGTGACGCGGGCCTGCCTATCGCAGTGCGAGGCCAGTCGTGACCGCCGGCAGGGTAGGACCTGCGGCTCGCATGCGGCACAATAGACGATGCCCCTGCAGGGTCGTCGGCTTCCGCAGGGAAGCACGACGGTCCCGCCAACACCGCACGGTGACGGAATCGAATTCTTGGAAAATCAAGCGGTTAAATCGAAGATGCGAATTCTGGTCAGTAACGACGATGGCGTCGACGCCGCAGGTATCCGGATGCTTGCCTCGGTACTGCGTGACGCCGGCCACGAAGTGACGGTGGTCGCACCCGACCGCGATCGCTCAGGCGCCAGCAATTCACTGACCCTGGACCTGCCCATCCGGCTCAAGCGCATCGATCACTACACCGTGTCGGTGGCCGGCACGCCCACCGACTGCGTGCATCTGGCGCTGACCGGCCTGCTGGAGTTCGAACCCGACATTGTCGTGTCGGGCATCAACAACGCCGCCAACCTGGGTGACGACGTGATCTATTCCGGAACCGTCTCGGCGGCGATGGAGGGGCGCTTCCTCGGCCTGCCCGCGGTGGCGGTGTCCCTGGTGACCCGCAATCACGATCCCCGTCACTTCGAGACCGCGGCGCGTGCCGCCGTGGAAATCGTCGCCCGCCTCAAGGCCGATCCGCTGCCGGCGGACACCATCCTCAACGTCAACGTGCCCGACCTGCCGTGGGCCGAGGTGAAGGGTTTTGAAGTCACCCGGCTGGGCAATCGCCATCGTGCCGAAGGCTGCATCCCGCAGAAGGATCCACGCGGCAACGAGGTGTACTGGATCGGCCCGGCTGGCCGCGAGCAGGACTCCGGCCCCGGCACCGACTTCCACGCGGTGCGCACCGGGCATATCTCGATCACCCCGATCCAGGTGGATCTGACCCGCTATCAGGCGCTTGAGAAAGTGGCCAGCTGGGTCGGCGGTCTCAGCGCCGCGCTGGACCAGCCGGCATGAGCCCACGCCTGCGCCTGCAACCGGAAGCCGTCGGCATCGGCATGACGTCACAGCGCGTCCGCGATCGTCTGGTCGATCGCCTGCGCGAAGCCGGCATCGTCGACGAATCCACGCTGAACGCGATCCGGGTGGTGCCCCGCCATCTGTTCATCGACGAGGCCCTGGCCTCGCGGGCCTATGAAGACACCGCGCTGCCGATCGGCCACGGCCAGACCATCTCGCAACCCTGGGTAGTGGCGCGGATGACCGAAGCGGTCGTGCAGGTGGCGCCCAAGCGGGTGCTGGAGGTGGGGACGGGGTCCGGCTACCAGGCCGCCGTGCTCGGTGCACTGGGCCTGGAGGTCTACACCGTGGAGCGCATCGGCGACCTGCTGCGGCAGGCCCGCAAGCGGTTCCGCGCACTCGGCATGAACATCCGCACCAAGCACGATGACGGCCGTGTCGGCTGGGCCGAGCACGGCCCGTTCGATGCCATCGTCGTCACAGCTGCGGCCCCGGCGCTGGTCGACGCACTGATCGAGCAGCTGGCCGAAGGTGGCCGGCTGGTGGCGCCGGTCGGCGGTGCCAGTGCACAGTCGCTGGTGCAGCTGGACCGCAGGGCCGACGGCAGCGTCGAACAGCGCGTGCTGGCACCGGTCACCTTCGTGCCGCTGCTGTCTGGCATGCTGGACTGAATCCACGGAGCAGGGTTGCATGAAGATTTTCGGACCGCTGTACGAGCGGGCGATGAAGTGGGCGGCGCACGAACGCGCACCGACCTACCTGACGGTGCTGAGTTTTTTCGAGGCGATCATCTTTCCGGTGATGCCGGAAGTGATGCTGGCGCCGATGTGCGTGGCTCAACCCCGGCGCGGCTGGTGGTTCGCGACCCTCAGCCTGGCCGGTTCGATGGTCGGTGCCGTGGTCGGCTATGCGCTGGGTCACTTCGCATTCGAGGCGATCAAGCCGTTGTTCGAAGTGCTGGGCATGTTGCCGGCAATCGAACATGGCATCACCACCGTGCAGGAGAAGATGGCCGAATCGCCGTGGGCGGTGTTCACGTTCCTGGTCCTGGGCGGCTTCATGCCGATCCCGATGAAGGTCTTCACGTGGGCATCGGGTATCGTCGGCGTACCGATGCCGCAGTACCTGCTGAGCATGCTGATCGGACGCGGCAAGCGCGTGTATGTGCTCGCTGCCGTGATCCGCATCGGTGGAGCGCGCGCCGAAGCGGCGCTGCGTCGCTGGATTGAACCGCTGGGCTGGATCGCCACCGCGTTGGTGGTGGTGCTGATCGCCTGGCTTGTATGGAGGTCGAAGTTCGCATGAGTGCTGATCGTCTGAGCAAGGGAGTGCGCGTCGGCGCGCTGGTGCTGCTGGTTTCCGGCCTGGCTGCCTGTGGCACTGCCACGGTGGTGCGGCCCAATGGCAGTGGTGGCGGGGCGGCGGTCACTACGCCCAAGACTTCGGTGGCCAAGCCGGGGCAGACCGTGGTCGTGCGCAAGGGCGACACGATCTACGCGCTGGCCCGCATCCACGACATCACCCCGGCCGATCTGATCGCGTGGAACAGCCTGGACAACCCGTCGACGATCTATCCGGGGCAGGTCATCCGCCTGTATCCGCCGGGGGCCAGCAGCGGCCGCGCACCGACCACCGTGGTCACCGCGCCGCGCAGCGGCGGCAGCACGGCACCGGCCACGGCACCGGCCGGTCCGGTGAAGAGCAACATCGCCTGGCGCTGGCCGGCCGATGGCGCGATCGTGGGCCGCTACGTGGCCGGCGACGCAACCAAGCAGGGCGTCGACATCGCCGGTACCAGCGGGCAGGCCGTCAAGGCCACCGCCAACGGTGTGGTGGTGTACTCGGGTGCCGGACTGGTCGGTTATGGCGAGCTGATCATCATCAAGCACAGCGACCAGTGGCTGTCGGCCTACGGCCACAACCGCAAGCGCCTGGTCAATGAGGGGCAGAGCGTGAAGGCGGGTGAGCAGATTGCCGAGATGGGGCGCACCGGCGCGAATCGCGACATGCTGCACTTTGAGATCCGCTACAACGGCAAGCCGGTCGATCCGCAGCAGTACCTGCCAGCGCGCTAGCGCAGGCAGGTACGGTAGCGCCGGGCCATGCCCGGCGTACGTGCACCAAGGTAGCGCCGGGCCATGCCCGGCGGTGGTCCTCAACCTTCCAGGATGAACGCGGCCGCCACCTTGCGGCCTTCGCCGGCAAGGATGTTGAAGGTGCGCGCCGCGGCAGGGTTGTTCATCACTTCCAGGCCGATCCCGCGCGACAGGCAGGCGGCCATCACCGCAGCCGACGGAAACACCTGCCGCTCGCCGGTTCCCAGCACGATCAATGCAGGATTCAGTGCCAGCACCGGTTCCAGGTCGGCCACCGTCAGCGCCGCCGCATCGGCGACAGGCCAATGCTCGACCAGCTGGTCCGGCGTCAGCAGAAAGCTGCGGGCCAGCACCGTGTCGTTGACCTTGGCTGAGCGGCCATCGGCAGCGCGCAGGCTGAAGGCGTAATCGGGCGGCTCGTGGTTCAGCTGCATGGCGGTGGCGCGATCAGCCGCGCGGCAGCACGATCTGGCGCTGTTCCCTGCTCGGGCGATACAGCACGGCAACGTGACCGATGCGCTGCACCAGCGCACTGTCGGTGGCTTCGACGATCTCGCCGATCATCGCGTCCCGGGCCTCGCGGTCCTCGGCTGCGACCTTGACCTTGACCAGTTCGTGGCGCTCCAGCACTTCGTTCAGCTCCGCGATGAAGGCCGGGGTCACTCCCTTGCCGCCGGTCTGCAGCAGGGCCTTCAGGTCGTGGGCTTGGCCGCGCAGGAAACGGGTCTGGGAGGCGGTCAGGGCGATGGACATGCAGGAAAAGACGGTTGAATGGGGGGATCAGGGTATCATGACGGCCCCATCAGCCCCTATTTCCAATGGCAACCCGCAGCAAAAGCAGCCAGCGCTGGCTCAAGGAACACTTCTCCGACCCCTTCGTGAAGAAGGCGCAGGCCGAAGGCATGCGCTCTCGGGCGGCCTACAAGCTTGAAGAGTTGCTTGAACGTGACCGCCTGCTGAAGCGGAACATGGTCGTGGTGGACCTCGGTGCCGCGCCTGGGGGATGGTCTCAGCAGGTTCGGAGACAGATGGGCGATACCGGCCGCGTGCTGGCGCTGGACATCCTGGACATGCCGCCACTGGCGGGCGTGGAGTTCCTTCACGGTGACTTCAGGGAAGAAGCCGTCCTATCTCAGTTCGAAGCCATGCTCGGGGACGAGCCGGTGGACCTTGTGCTGTCGGACATGGCCCCCAATAAAAGTGGCATGGACGCGGTCGACCAGCCGCGGATGATGCATCTGGCGGAGCTGGCGCTGGACTTCGCCGACAACCACCTGAAGACCGGCGGGGCGTTCCTGATCAAGCTGTTCCAGGGTGTGGGCTTTGACGACTACGTGCGTGAAATGCGCCGTCGCTACGACAAGGTCTCCATCCGCAAGCCGGAAGCGTCGCGCAAACGCTCTCCCGAGGTGTACGCCTTGGGTCAGGGCAAACGCGCCCACATGAAGTAAGCTCGCAACGTAAGTTTCAACCCCAACGCAACGCCCGCACTGAGAGGAACACCGGAGCCAATGAGGATGAACGACTTGACCAAGAACCTCCTGCTATGGGTGGTCGTCGCCGTCGTGCTGATGGTGGTCTTCCAGAGCTTCTCGCCCAAGTCCTCCGGGGCCGGTGCGCAGGGTGCGTCCTATTCGCAGTTCCTGGACCAGGTGGACAGCGGCAACGTGCAGAAGGTCGCCTTCGGCGGCGACATGCGCGGCGGCACCAGCCAGATCACCTACACCACCCGGGGTGGACAGTCGTCCACCATCACCGCGCCGTTCGATCGTGACCTGATCAACGTGCTGCGCACCAAGAACGTCGAGATCGTGCAGGAGGAACCCTCCAGCGGCATCTCCCTGGGCGCGATCCTGATGAATTTCCTGCCGGTCATCCTGATCATCGGCTTCTGGCTGTTCATCATGCGCCAGATGCAGGGCGGTGGCGGCGGCGCCAAGGGCGCGATGTCCTTCGGCAAATCGCGCGCCAAGCTGCAGGGCGAGGACCAGATCAAGGTCACCTTCGCCGATGTCGCCGGCTGCGACGAGGCCAAGGAGGAAGTGGGCGAACTGGTCGACTTCCTGCGCGACCCGTCCAAGTTCACCAAGCTGGGCGGCAAGATTCCGCGTGGCGTGCTGATGGTCGGCCCGCCGGGTACCGGCAAGACGCTGCTGGCCAAGGCCATCGCCGGTGAGGCGAAGGTGCCGTTCTTCTCGATCTCCGGTTCGGACTTCGTGGAAATGTTCGTCGGCGTCGGCGCCAGCCGCGTGCGTGACATGTTCGAGCAGGCCAAGAAGCACGCCCCGTGCATCATCTTCATCGACGAGATCGATGCCGTCGGCCGCCACCGTGGTGCCGGCCTGGGCGGCGGCCACGACGAGCGCGAGCAGACCCTGAACCAGCTGCTGGTCGAGATGGATGGCTTCGAGGGTGGCGAAGGCGTGATCGTGATCGCCGCGACCAACCGCCCGGACGTGCTGGACCCGGCACTGCTGCGCCCGGGTCGCTTCGATCGCCAGGTGGTGGTCGGTCTGCCCGACGTGAAGGGCCGCGAGCACATCCTGAAGGTGCACATGCGCAAGCTGCCGCTGGCCGACGACGTCGAGCCGCTGGTGATCGCACGCGGTACCCCGGGCTTCTCCGGCGCGGACCTGGCCAACCTCTGCAACGAGGCAGCCCTGTTTGCCGCGCGTGGCAACGAGAAGGAAGTCCGCATGGACCACTTCGACCGTGCCCGTGACAAGATCCTGATGGGTGCCGAGCGCCGTTCGATGGCCATGAGCGAGGAGGAGAAGACCCTCACCGCCTACCACGAAGCCGGCCATGCCATTGTCGGCCGCCTGGTGCCCGAGCACGACCCGGTCTACAAGGTCACGATCATTCCGCGCGGCCGCGCCCTGGGTGTGACCATGTACCTGCCTGAGGGCGACAAGTACTCGATGAACCGCGTGGCGATCCAGTCGCAGCTGTGCTCGCTGTACGGCGGCCGGGTCGCCGAAGAGCTGATCTTCGGCACCGACAAGGTCACCACGGGTGCGTCCAACGACATCGAGCGCGCCACCAAGATGGCCCGCAACATGGTCACCAAGTGGGGCCTGTCCGAAGAACTCGGTCCGATCGCCTATGGCGAGGAGGACGACGAAGTCTTCCTGGGCCGCTCGGTGACGCAGCACAAGAGCGTGTCCAACGACACCGCGCGCCGCATTGACGAGGAAGTGCGCAACATCCTCGACAAGGCCTACGCCCGCACCACGCAGCTGCTGACCGACAACATCGACAAGCTGCACACGATGTCGCAGCTGCTGCTGCAGTACGAGACCATCGACGCGCCGCAGATCGACGCCATCATGGAAGGTCGCGAGCCGCCGCCGCCGGCAGGCTGGAACAAGTCGAACAAGGACGGTGGCAGCAACGACAAGGGCGGTGATGCCCGCCCGCTGCCGCCGATCGCCGGTCCGGCCGAATCGCACTGACGGCCCGCTGCACGTGACATCAGACGAGGCCGGGGCAACCCGGCTTCGTCGTTTCCGGGCCCTCGGCCCACCCCGAAGAACCGATCTGACGCTGGAGCCCGCATGTCCGCCCCGAAGCCCGAACCGATTTCCCACACCGTCGAGATGGTCATCGCCACCGTGGTCGGTGTGGGTGTGGGCCTGGGGGCCGACAATCTGCTGCTGGGCTGCGTGGTGGGTATTGCGGTCGGCATCGTGCTGAGCATTGCCAGGACCCTGTACGTGGACCGCAAGCGCCGCCGCCGTTGAGGGGTTTCGGCAGAGCTGACCCCCTGCAACCGGACCGGCCCCGCCTTTCATCAGCAAACCAGCTGTTGCTCTGGCTGTTGTTGTCGCCCTGGCCTCTGCGGGTGCAGGGCGCAGCCCTGCCGAACTAAACTACCCGCCGTTGTCCCTGCAGGATTGCCCATGTTCGATACCTCGCCCCAGCTCGACTGCGCCGGTCGCATCCTGCGCCTGGACCGTGCCCGGGTCATGGGCATCGTCAACGTCACCCCGGATTCGTTCTCTGACGGGGGGCACCATGACACCACAGAGGCCGCAGTCGCGCATGGCCTGAAGCTGGTGGAAGAGGGCGCCGACCTGCTCGACATCGGGGGTGAATCGACCCGTCCCGGCGCTGTACCGGTATCGGTGGAGGAAGAGCTCCGCCGCATCGTTCCGGTCATCGAGCAGCTTGCGGCGCGTACCGCCGTGCCGATCAGCATCGATACCTTCAAGCCTGAGGTGATGCGCGCGGCGGTGGCCGCCGGCGCCGGCATGATCAACGACATCTTCGGCCTGCGTCAGGACGGCGCGCTGGAAGCGGCCGCTGCGGCCAACGTGCCGGTGGTGCTGATGCACATGCAGGGCGAGCCGGGCAACATGCAGGCCGATCCGCACTACGACGACGTCGTTGCCGAGGTCCACGGGTTTCTCGTGCAGCGCCTGTTCGCCGCCGAGATGGCCGGCATCGCGAAGAAGCATCTGGTCATCGATCCGGGTTTCGGCTTCGGCAAGAACACCGCGCACAACATGACCCTGTTGGCGCGTTCGGAGCGTTTTCTGGAACTGGGCGTGCCGATGCTGGCGGGCCTGTCGCGCAAGCGCAGCCTTGGCGAGCTGACCGGGCGTGACGCGCCGGCCGAGCGGGTGGCGGCGTCGGTGGCCGCGCACCTGATTGCCGTGCAGCGCGGTGCGCGTATCGTGCGTGTGCATGACGTCGCCGCCACCGTCGATGCACTGAAGATCTGGCAGGCGGTGGACGCCGTGCCGGCGCCACGCGATGACACCCGGCCGACGATCAGCTGGCCGGACGAAGACTGATGGGCGTTGACCGGCGGCCGCTGGCGATTGCCGTGATGGGGCCGACCGCCAGTGGCAAGACGGCCACCGCGATCGCCCTGGCCCGGCAGCTGGATGGCGAGATCGTCAGCGTTGACTCGGCGCTGGTCTATCGCCATCTGGATATCGGTTCGGCCAAGCCCGACGCTTTAGAGCGCGCACAGGTGCCGCATCACCTGCTGGACCTGCGTGATCCGTGGCAGACCTACTCAGCGGCGGAGTTCGCCGCCGACGCCGGCCGCGTCGTCGCCGACATCGTTGCGCGTGGACGGATGCCGATCCTGGCCGGGGGCACCGGCTTGTACTTCCGCGCCCTGCTGCAGGGACTGTCGCCCATGCCGGAGGCCGACCCGGCCCTGCGCGCCACGCTGGCAGCCGAGGCCGCCGAGCGCGGTTGGGCCGCGTTGCATGCCGAACTGGCGAAGGTGGACCCCGCCGCGGCTGCCCGCATCCATGCGACAGACCCACAGCGGATCCAGCGGGCGCTGGAGGTCTATCGGCTGACGGGAACGCCGATCAGCGAGTGGCAGCGCCGGCCCGGCGTGGCGCCGCTGCCGGTACGCACCCTGAAGCTGGTCCTGGCGCCGCACGACCGGGCAATCCTGCACCGGCGGATCGAGGCCCGCTTCGATGCCATGCTGGCCCAGGGCTTCCTCGACGAAGTACGCGATCTGCGCGTGATGCCGGAAATGGCCGCTGTCGCGGCACCGCTGGACCTGCCGGCGGTGCGTGCGGTCGGATACCGCCAGGCTTGGGAGCATCTGGACGGCCGGATCGATGCCGGCGGCTTCCGCGACAAGGCGATCTTCGCCACCCGCCAGCTGGCCAAGCGGCAGCTGACCTGGCTGCGGGGTGAGCTTGACGCGCGCTGGTTCGACCCCCATATCGACCACGAGCGGCTGGCCGACGCGGTGTCGACCTTCGTCGCACGCTGAACCGCCGCCAGCCGTGTAACATCACTGTCCGGCGGGCGGCTCGGGGGCCGCGGCGGCCGCCGGCAACCCAATAAGAACAATAATCAGGAGTGAGCAATGTCCAAGGGGCAATCGCTGCAGGATCCTTTCTTGAATGCACTGCGGCGCGAGCGCGTGCCGGTTTCGGTGTACCTGGTCAACGGCATCAAGCTGCAGGGCACGATCGAGTCGTTCGATCAGTTCGTGGTCCTGCTGCGCAATACGGTCAGCCAGATGGTCTACAAGCATGCGATCTCCACCGTGGTGCCGGCACGCAATGTGAAGGTTGGGCCGGGCGGTGGTTATGTGCAGTCGGGTGAAGGTGGTCAGGCAGGTGATGAAGCAGACGAGTAAGACCGGAGCGGTGAATGTTTGACCGCTCGAAAAAGGGTGAACATGCCCTGCTGATCCAGCCGCACTTCGGCAAGCTGGAAGACGACGTGCTGGAAGAGTTCGGTGATCTGGCCCGCTCGGCAGGGGCCAGCATCGCTGCCACGATCACCGCGCGCCTGGACCGTCCCAATCCCTCGACCCTGATCGGCAGCGGCAAGCTGGATGAGATCAAGGCAGCGGCTGACGCCACCGGCGCCGATCTGGTGCTGGTCAACCATGCGCTGAGCCCCGGCCAGGAACGCAACCTGGAACGCTTCCTGGAGCGCCGGGTGATCGACCGTACCGGCTTGATCCTGGACATCTTCGCGCAGCGCGCTCACAGCCACGAAGGCAAGCTGCAGGTCGAGCTGGCGCAGTTGCGTCACCTTGCGACGCGGCTGGTGCGCGGCTGGACCCACCTGGAGCGCCAGCGCGGTGGTTCGATCGGCCTGCGCGGACCGGGTGAAACCCAGCTGGAGACCGACCGCCGTCTGCTGCAGAAGCGGGTGGAGCAGTTGCAGAAGCGACTGGAGAAGGTCGAAGTCCAGCGCACCCAGATGCGCCGTGCGCGCGTGCGCAGCGAACTGCCACGTGTGGCCCTGGTGGGTTACACCAACGCTGGCAAGTCGACCCTGTTCAACGCGATGACCGGCGCCGAGGCCTATGCGGCCGATCAGCTGTTCGCAACCCTGGACCCGACGGTGCGCCGCATCGCTGTGCCGGGTGGCAACGTCGTGCTGGCCGACACCGTCGGCTTCGTCCGCGACCTGCCGCACGACCTGGTGGCCGCGTTCCGCTCGACCCTGTCCGAGGCCCGCGAGGCCGATTTCCTGCTGCACGTGGTCGATGCGGCCGATCCGCACCGCGAGGAGCGCATCGCCCAGGTCGACGAGGTGCTGGCTGCGGTCGGTGCGGGTGATCTGCCGCAGCTGCTGGTGTTCAACAAGATCGACCGCATCGAGGGCGCCGAAGTGCGCCACGATGGTCAGGATGGCGTGCCGGACGAGTCGCGCCGGGAGCGGGTCTGGATCTCCGCGCGTGACGGGCAGGGCCTGGAGCTGTTGCAGGCGGTGCTGGGCAAGCGCCTGGGGTTGCAGCATGTGACCGGGGAGCTTCGCCTGCCGCCGGATGCGGGCCGCCTGCGCGCGCGCCTGCATCAGCTGGAAGTGATCCGCAGCGAGCAGGCAGACGAGGAGGGCTGGCTGCTGCAGGTCGATCTTCCGATTGCCGAAGCCGAAAAACTCGCGGCAGGTATTGATGGCGGGCCGATCCGTGCCCTGCTGCCGGAAAAGCTGCCGGAATGGTGAGATAGCGCCGCACAATCCCGGTGCGCGCCGCTGCGCAGTCGGGCGCGTGCCGGCCGGGACGCGACACGCGTCTGCGATCTGCGGTACAACAGGCGGGTTCTTCACCCCACTGTCATCTCGATGTCCATCCCTACCGACGCCGACCTCAACGCCCAGGCTGCCGCACTCGGGCAGCGCCTGCAGCAGGCCTCGCTGCAGCTTGTGACGGCTGAAAGCTGCAGTGGCGGCTGGATCGCCAAGACCATGACCGACATCGCCGGTTCCTCGGCGTTCTTCGACTGCGGCATGGTGGTCTACAGCTACGAAGCCAAGCAGCGCCTGCTGGGGGTACGCGCGCAGACGCTGGAGCAGTTCGGTGCGGTGAGCCGCGAAACGGTGCTGGAGATGGTGTCCGGCGCCCTGATCAACTCCGGTGCCGGCATCGCGGTGGCGGTTACCGGCATTGCCGGTCCTGGTGGCGGCAGCCCGGACAAGCCGGTCGGCAGCGTCTGGATCGGCTGGAAGCGCCGCGGCGGATACGCCCGGGCAGAACTGTTCCAGTTCGATGGCGACCGCGAAGCCATCCGCAGGCAAACCGTCGCTGCGGCATTGCACGGTATCGACGCCCAGCTGTGACATGCTGCTGCGGTAATCGTCCGGAGCACGCATGATGTGGGAAACGCTGGGCACCGTCCGTGACCTGGGGAGGCTGCAGGAAATTGCAGCGGTCCTGATCCGTTATGGCTTCGGCGACGTGGTGCGCCGGATCGGCCTGGCCACGGTGCTGGAGCGTGCCGGGCGCCTGCTGCACTGGAACGAGGACCGCCAGCATCTGCTGCGGATGACCGCGCCGGTGCGGGTGCGCAGCGCCCTGCAGGACCTCGGTCCGACGTTCGTCAAACTCGGACAGGTGCTGGCGACCCGTGTCGATCTGCTGCCGCCGGAGTGGATCGCCGAGCTTTCCGAACTCCAGAATGCGGTACCGGCCCTGCCGTATGCGCAGATCCGCGCGCAGCTGGAGGCCGATCTGGGCGCGCCTCCGCAGCAGGTGTTCGCCTTCCTCGACGAAACTCCCATGGCGGCGGCTTCGCTGGCGCAGGCCCATCGCGCGCGCCTGCTGGACGGCCGCGAAGTGGTGCTGAAGGTGCGTCGTCCCGGCATCCGTGACGTGGTCGAAGCCGACCTGCGCCTGCTGGCGCGGCTGGCTGAAATCGTCGAGGCGCGTCTTCCGGATCTGCGCCGTTACCGGCCGGCAGAGGTGGTGCAGCAGTTCACCGTATCGCTGCGGCGCGAACTCGATTTCGCGGCCGAATGCCGCAACGCGGAGCGCATCGCACGCAACTTTGAAGGTCGCGACGACATCCTTGTTCCCGGCGTGCATTGGCAGTGGACCTGCGAAAGCCTGAACGTGCAGGACTTCGTGGACGGCATCCCGGGCCGCGATCTTGCCGGCGTGGACGCAGCAGGGCTGGACCGTCGCGAACTGGCGCGGCGCGGTGCCAACATCGTATTGAAGATGGTGCTCGAGGACGGCAGCTTCCACGCCGATCCACACCCGGGCAACATCATCTATCTGCGTGACGGCCGCATCGGCGTGATCGACTTCGGCATGGTCGGGGCACTGTCCGAAGTGCGTCGCTTCCAGGTTGCGCAACTGCTGCACGGGCTGGTCGAACAGGACCCGCAGGGGGTGGCCGACGTCCTGCTGGACTGGGCCGGGGGCGTGGAGGTGGATGAGAACCGGCTGCAGCACGACATCAGCCAGTTCGTCGACCAGTACCGTGGCGTGCCGCTGAAGGATCTGCGCATCGGCCTGATGCTGGGCGACATCACCCAGTTGCTGCGCAGCTACAGCCTGACCCTGCCGGCCGACCTCGCACTGATGATCAAGGCGTTCCTCACCCTGGAAGGCATGGGCCGGCAGCTCGACCCGGACTTCGACATGGCCAGTGCCGCACGCCCCTTCCTGGAGCGGGTGGTACTGCAGCGCTATGCCCCGCGGGCACTGCTCAAACGCGGCCGGCGCAGCCTGTTGGGAATGATCGACTTCGCCGGCGATCTGCCGCGCGATCTGCGCAAGCTGGTGCAGGCGGCGCGCCGCGGGCGCCTGCAGCTGAAGGTCGAGACCAGTGCGCTGCAGGGCTTTGGCGAGCAGGTGAACCGTGCGGCCAATCGCATGGTGATGGGCATCGTGACTGCAGCGCTGATCATCGGCTCATCGATCGTCATGCACAGCGTCGGTGGGGTCTCCAGCCGCTGGCTGCTGGCGCTCGGGGTTTCCGGATTCGTCGGGGCCGGTATCTGCGGCGTCTGGATCCTGTTCTCCATCTGGAGAAGTGGCAGGCACGACTGAGTGTCGTTCGCTGCGGCATCGCCCGGCACGCTTCGCCCTGTCGTGTCCGGCACTTGCAGTTCCCGCAGTTAGTAGTAATACTACTAACCATGGACCTGACCGACACCCAGCAGGCGATCCTGCAGTTGATCGCCGAGCGTATCGAGAGCGAAGGCGCGCCGCCGTCGCAGACTGAAATCGCACGTGCGTTCGGCTTCAAGGGCGTACGAGCGGCCCAGTACCACCTGGAGGCGCTGGAGCAGGCGGGAGCGATCCGCCGCATTCCCGGCCAGGCCCGGGGCATCCGCCTGGTGCAGGCTCCCCCCGTGGAGACCCTGGCCGAGCCCGGGCTGCCCGACAGCGTGCTGCGGCTGCCGGTACTCGGGCGGGTCGCCGCCGGCCTCCCTATCGGTGCGGATATCGGCTCGGACGATTTCGTGGTGCTGGACCGGGTGTTCTTTTCGCCCGCGCCGGATTACCTGCTGAAGGTGCAGGGTGACTCGATGATCGACGAAGGCATCTTCGATGGTGACCTGATCGGCGTGCACCGCACCCGAGACGCCCATTCGGGGCAGATCGTGGTGGCGCGCATCGATGATGAGATCACCGTCAAGCTGCTGAAGATCGCGAAGGACCGTATCCGACTGTTGCCCCGGAACCCCGATTACAAGCCGATCGAAGTGCTTCCCGACCAGGACTTCTCGATCGAAGGCCTGTACTGCGGCCTGTTGCGGCCGAATCGTTGAAGCGTTCGAAGGTGCGTTACCCCGCGGTCTTTTGTGGCGATTCTCTGGTTCCACCGAGGTTGGTACGGATGTCCGATAATTCTTTTCAGAGCGCCGGGCAGAATCTCAGCCTGTGCGATACGTCCGCCTTAAAGTGAACCCATGGCAAAGAAGACCCCCAAAGACAGCACCCCCAACGAAATGACCTCTGCAAGGACCAATACGATGGACGAGAACAAGAAGCGCGCATTGGCTGCTGCTCTGGGCCAGATCGAAAAGCAGTTCGGCAAGGGCTCGGTGATGCGCATGGGCGACCGTGTGGTCGAGCCCGTCGAAGCCATCCCGACCGGTTCGCTGATGCTCGACATCGCATTGGGCATCGGGGGTCTGCCGAAGGGCCGCGTGGTGGAAATCTATGGACCGGAGTCCTCGGGCAAGACCACGCTGACGCTGCAGGCCATCGCCGAGTGCCAGAAGATGGGAGGCACCGCTGCCTTCATCGATGCCGAGCACGCTCTCGACCCGATCTATGCCGCCAAGCTTGGCGTGAACGTGGACGACCTGCTGCTGTCGCAGCCCGATACCGGTGAACAGGCATTGGAAATCGCCGACATGCTGGTCCGTTCCGGCTCGGTGGACATCCTGGTGATCGACTCGGTCGCGGCATTGACCCCGAAGGCCGAAATCGAAGGCGAGATGGGCGACCAGTTGCCGGGTCTGCAGGCCCGCCTGATGAGCCAGGCGCTGCGTAAGCTGACCGGCAACATCAAGCGCTCGAACACGCTGGTGATCTTCATCAACCAGCTGCGCATGAAGATCGGCGTGATGATGCCGGGCCAGAGCCCGGAGACCACCACGGGTGGCAATGCGCTGAAGTTCTATGCCTCGGTCCGCTTGGACATCCGCCGCATCGGTGCGATTAAGAAAGGCGATGAGATCATCGGTAACCAGACCAAGATCAAGGTCGTCAAAAACAAGCTGGCCCCGCCGTTCAAGCAGGTAATCACCGAGATCCTGTATGGCGAAGGCATCAGCCGTGAAGGTGAACTGATCGACATGGGCGTGGATGCCAAGCTGGTCGAGAAGGCCGGTGCCTGGTACAGCTATGGCGAAGAGCGCATCGGCCAGGGCAAGGACAACGCCCGCGGTTATCTGCGTGACAACCCGACCGTCGCCGCCAAGCTTGAAGCCGAGCTGCGCGAGAAATTCCAGCCGTCC
Source organism: Stenotrophomonas sp. STEN147 (assembly GCF_056757995.1). Lineage (NCBI taxonomy): Bacteria > Pseudomonadati > Pseudomonadota > Gammaproteobacteria > Lysobacterales > Lysobacteraceae > Stenotrophomonas > Stenotrophomonas sp. STEN147. Next base: position 14,421 of record NZ_JBRRCG010000001.1, on the reverse strand, counting down.
GAGGCCGTCCGTGAGGAAGGCGACGACGAAGGCGACGACGAGTAAGTCTTGCTGTGGGGTAGGGTGACGCCGTCAGTGACGTCGCTCTACCCCGCAGGTTCGAACCGCCCAGGATGGGCAGGGTGCCAGGGACGGCGCCACCCCTGGAGGGATTGATGTCCGACAGCGACGAACGTACCTCGACAGGCCGAAAGCGCCGGCCTCGCGAGCAGACGCCGGTGCAGCGGGCGCTGGGCCTGCTGGTCCGCCGGGAGCATTCACGCAAGGAATTGACCCGCAAACTGACTGCGCGGGGTATCGAAGACGAAGCCGCGCAGGCAGCGGTCGCCAAGCTGACCGAGGCGGGGTGGCAGGACGACACCCGGTTTGCCGAGAACCTGGTACGCATGCGGGCCAACACCGGTTACGGCCCCATCCATGTGCGTGCCGAACTGGGGACCCACGGGCTGGACAGTGCCGCGATTGCCGCAGCGATGGACAGCTACGAGGGCGACTGGCAGGAGAACGCCCGTGATCTGGTCCGCCGCCGCTTTGGGGAGGCCGGCCCACAGGACCTGGCGCAGCGCCGCAAAGCGGCGGATCTGCTGGCGCGGCGGGGCTTCGACGGTGACAGCATCCGCCGTGCGACCCGCTACGACCCTGACGATTGAGACTGGCGGCGCCGGGCCTGATACCCTTTAGGTTTTCGGCGGTCCGTCGCGACCCTGGCCCACGCGGCCGGTGGTCCGGGTCCGCCGGCCCGCAGACTGCCAGCCCCCAATGAACGCACCCGCCAAATTCACGACCTCCCAGATCCGCAGCGATTTCCTTGAATTCTTCAAGGGCAAAGGCCATACCATCGTGCCGTCGGCACCGCTGGTGCCTGGCAACGATCCGACCCTGCTGTTCACCAACTCCGGCATGGTGCAGTTCAAGGACGTGTTCCTCGGTGCCGAGAAGCGCAGCTACGTGCGCGCGGCCGATGTCCAGCGCTGCCTGCGCGCGGGTGGCAAGCACAACGATCTTGACCAGGTCGGCTACACCGCCCGCCATCACACCTTCTTTGAAATGCTGGGCAACTGGTCGTTTGGTGACTACTTCAAGAAGGACGCGATCGCGTGGGCGTGGGAGCTGCTGACCCAGGTCTGGAAGCTGCCGGCCGAGCGCCTGCTGGTGACCGTCTACCAGACCGACGACGAAGCCTACGAACTGTGGCGCGACATGGTGGGGGTGCCGGAAGAGCGCATCGTGCGGATCGGCGACAACAAGGGCGCGCCGTTCGCTTCGGACAACTTCTGGCAGATGGCCGACACCGGCCCGTGTGGTCCGTGCACCGAGATTTTCTACGACCACGGCGACCACATTGCCGGCGGTCCTCCGGGGTCGCCGGATGAGGATGGCGACCGCTTCATCGAGATCTGGAATTTGGTGTTCATGCAGTTCGACCGCCAGCCGGACGGCACTCTGGTGCCGTTGCCGGCGCCGTGCGTGGATACCGGCATGGGTCTGGAACGTCTTGCGGCGATCCTGCAGCATGTCCACACGAATTACGAGATCGACCTGTTCCAGGCTCTGATCCGCAAGGCCGCCGAGCTGACCGGTACCTCCGACCTGGAGAACAAGTCGCTGCGCGTGATTGCCGACCACATCCGCGCCTGCTCGTTCCTGATCGTCGATGGCGTCCTGCCTTCCAACGAAGGACGGGGCTATGTGCTGCGCCGTATCATCCGCCGCGCCCTGCGCCATGGTTGGATGCTGGGTGTGCGCCAGCCGTTCTTCAGCAAGCTGGTGCCGACGCTGGTTGCACAGATGGGCGAGGCCTATCCGGAGCTGCCGGCGGCAGCGGACACCGTGACCCGCGCGCTGCAGGCTGAGGAGGAGCGGTTCGCCGAGACGCTCGACGCCGGCATGAAAATCTTCGAAGACGTTGCGGCAAGGGCCGGCAATGGCGTGATCCCGGGAGGTGACGCCTTCCGCCTTTACGACACCTATGGCTTCCCCCTGGACCTGACCCAGGACATTGCCCGCGAGCGTGACCTGACGGTCGATATCGCCGGGTTCGATGCGGCGATGGAGCAGCAGCGCGAGACCGCGCGTGCCGCGGGCAAGTTCGGCGGCGGCGTGACCCTGCCGGCCGAGCTGGTGGCGACGCTGACCCCGACCGTGTTCCTGGGCTACGACCGCCTGCAGGCCGGCGACCTGACCGTGCTGGCGCTGCTCAAGGAGGGGCGTCCGGTGCAGTCGGCCAGTGCCGGCGATGCCGTCATCGTCATCACCAACCAGACGCCGTTCTATGCCGAGTCCGGCGGCCAGGTCGGCGATACCGGCGTAATGACCGGCAACGGCGTGCGCCTGGCGGTGGAAGACACCCAGAAGTTCGCGGGCCAGTTCCACGGCCATGTCGGTACCCTGACCGAAGGCGACCTGAAGGTGGGCGATGTGCTGGCTGGCGAGGTCGACGCTGAGCGCCGCGGCGCCACCATCCTCAACCACTCGGCCACCCACCTGCTGCATGCGGCCCTGCGCGAGGTGCTGGGCACGCACGTGCAGCAGAAGGGCTCGCTGGTGGCGCCGGACCGCCTGCGTTTCGATTTCTCGCATTTCCAGCCGATCAGTGCCGAAGAACTGGCCGTGATCGAGCGCAAGGTCAATCAGCAGGTGCGTGCCAACAATGTTGCCGAAGTGCACTCCATGGGCATGCAGGAAGCACTCGATTTCGGCGCCATGGCACTGTTCGGAGAGAAGTACGGTGAACAGGTCCGGGTACTGAAAATGGGCGACTATTCCACCGAACTGTGTGGTGGCACCCACGTCAAGCGCACCGGTGATATCGGCCTGTTCAAGATCACCTCGGAAGGCGGTGTCTCCGCGGGCGTGCGTCGCATCGAAGCGGTCACCGGTCAGAGCGCGCTGGATCACGTCGATGCCGAAGAGGCCCGGTTGGCCGAGGCGGCCGAACTGCTGGGTGGCAGTGCTGCCGATGTGGTCGAGAAGATCCGGGCGCTTGGCCAGCGCCAGAAGCAGCTGGAACGTGAACTGGAAGCGGTGAAGGCCAAGGTTGCCGCGGGTGCGACCGCCGACCTTTCCAGCCAGGCGGTCGAGGTCGCGGGCGTGAAGGTGCTGGCGGCCCGCCTGGAGGGCTTCGACGCCAAGGCGCTGCGCGATGCCGTGGACCGCCTGAAGCAGCAGCTGGGAGACGCGGTGATCGTGCTGGCAGGTGCCCAGGACGGCAAGGCCGCCCTGGTCGCGGGCGTGAACGGCAGTGCAACGGGCCGGGTCAAGGCCGGGGAACTGTTGTCGCATATCGCCGGTCAGATCGGGGGCAAGGGCGGCGGACGCCCGGACCTCGCCCAGGGTGGTGGCGAGGACGGGCCCGCCCTTGCCACTGCACTGGCTGCCGTCGTCGAATGGGTCAGCCCCCGCCTGTGATGAAGCCTGCCGTCCCCCTTCTTGTAGGAGCGGGACGGCTGACGGTACCATTGCGAATCTTTTCCCTTTGTCGTGGTAGCGCTTCTTGACGAAGCGTCAAGCCGGTGGGGGATACCCTTCCACACGGTTCCATGGAGACTTACAAAAATGTTGATCCTGACTCGCCGCGTCGGCGAAACCTTGATGATCGGTGACTCGGTGAGCGTCACCGTGCTCGGCGTCAAGGGTAACCAGGTACGTATCGGCATCACTGCGCCGAAGGACGTCGCTGTGCATCGCGAAGAGATCTACCAGCGCATCCAGCGTGGTGACGAAGCCGGCAGCGCCGGTGGTGAAAATTCTGCGGAATAAGGCTTTACCTTCGCGCGTGATTAACGTTATGATTCACGCCCCGCTGAGGTGCGACGCACCCCCGCGGTGAAATCCCCGGAGTGATGCCCGAGTGGCCGAAGGGGCTCCCCTGCTAAGGGAGTATAGGGTCAAAAGCTCTATCGAGGGTTCGAATCCCTCTCACTCCGCCAGATACTCAGAAAAGCCCCTGGAGACAGGGGCTTTTTTGTGGCCGGAATTCTCCCGTGCAGCACGTTGCCCATCACCTGCAGGAATCGAGTCTGCGCTGATTGCTGGACTTGGATTGCAGGTTCTGATGTGCTGAGCCGGTACGCCGACGGATCGGCGATCGATGGGACGGGAAGTGCGGATGCAGATTTCCTTGAAGCGCGCTCTGATCGTGGGCGGCGTGGCAGTTGTCGTGTTGACCGGCGGTTATGTCCTGTGGGGCCGCGCGGATTCCATGCCGCAGGCGATTGCGGCGCACGCGCCTCACACGCAAGGCCGCACTGACGTCGCACCCGTGCCCTCAAAGCAGCATCGTGCCGCTGCGCGAACGGGTCCGCAGCCGCCGAATCCCCAGGTCTTCCGCCGGGTAGGTCCGAAGGCATACGAGATTGCCGGCAACCGCGAGCGGCGGCCGCCGGGCGATGCGCTTGAGTACATGAGGGTGATGAAGCAGCGTTCCGACGCCGGTGATGCGGATGCGAGCTATCTGATGGAGTTGACGGTGCGCGAGTGCAGGAACCTGATCAAGCATGATCCGGTCGCGTCATTCGATTTCCTTCGTAATGCAGGCATGACGCCGGATCCTGCCTCGTTGGTCAATGATGAGCGTCGTCTGGGCGAGTGTGCGTCCCTGGTAGCTGCGCCTGCCTTCTATCATGGAGCCTGGCTTGCCAGGGCCGCCTCGCAGGGTTCAATCGAAGCCAAGCTGCTTTACGCGGCCGATCCCGAGACTGTCATCGGCCCTCCGTCGGAGTGGCTTGCGAATCCGGAATCCCTGGTCAGATGGCGGGAGAGTGCGATGCGCCATCTCCATGATGCTGCGGCAACGGGAAGCCTCGATGCGGTCAGTCACCTGTCCAGCGCGTACGACAACGGAAGAATCACCGCCTACGATGGCGTGAATGCCTATGCATATGCCTTGGCCGCTGCCAAGGTAAATCCGGCACATATGCCGGCGAGGAGCCTGCAGGAGTTGCAGGCGAAGTTGAGCCCTGCACAGCGCGAGGCTGCGCGCGAGCGGGCGATGCAGGTGTACGCGGAGTGCTGCATCGTAGGTCAATGACGCGCAGTCCCGATTCCATCGGTTTCAATGGGGCAGGACGCGGCCTGCCGGGCTTCGTCCTCGACCTCAATCGTGCTGGAACCGTAAGGGTTCACTGCCCATCGCCGGATCGCTGGTGCCGGGGCGGCCATCCTCGACGCGCCCTGCCAGGCGCAGCGCACCGCTTCCTGCGCTGACATGCAGGTCGTACCACCCTGCGGTGGGGGTTGCATCCCAGGCCAGTGATGTTTCCGAGTGCGCGGCGATGTCCAGCGTCTGGTCGGGCATGTGCCCGGCATAGGCGCCTCCCTGCACGCGGACCTGGCAGGGTTCATCGCCCGGATTACGCAGACGCAGGCGAAGCTGGCCATCGGCGCTCTCCACGTCCGCCAGCAACATCGGAGAGGTGGCATCGCCGCGGAAGTGGCGATGGAATCCATTGGGGCCCAGCAGCCACAGGTCGAAGCGGCCATCGGCAGCAAGCGGCCAGCGCGCCTGCACGGGCAAGCCCGGCACCAGCGTGTAGCGCCTCGGAATCGCATCCAGGCGCAGCCGGTCGTAGACATGCAGTACCGCTGCCGCTCCTTCGCAGCCCAGCTGCAGATCGATGCTTCCGGCGGCCAATGCGGTGATCCGGGCCTGCGGACGATAGGGCAGGGCGCGTGCCGGTCTTACCCCGGCTTCCTGGCGTGCAGGGTGCAACCCCTCCGGCAGTGCAGGCACGGTCCGGCCCGGCAGGGCCGCCGCGCGCGCGGCCACCGCATCGACGTCAGGCAACGCCTGCACGAAGGGGCGGGTATCGCGCTGGGCGAAATCGAACGCGTGGGTCAGATCGCCACAGACCGCGCGCCGCCACGGCGAGATGCCCGGTGCGGGCACACCGAAGCGGCGTTCGATCAGGCGCAGGACCGAGGTGTGGTCATACACCTGCGAATCGACCCAGCCGCCCCGGCTCCAGGGCGAGATCACGTACAACGGTACGCGCGGGCCCAGTCCATAAGGGCGGCCACGCAGCTCGGCGGCGTCGTACTTCTCGTCGCCTGGCGCAGGATGCCGATGGTATTCGCCTTCGGTGCCGACCGACGATGCGCCAGCCCAACCATCCGCCAGTGGCGAGGGCGGGGCGGGCGGCGGCACGTGGTCGAAGAAGCCGTCGTTCTCGTCGAACATCAACAGCAGGGCGGTACGACTCCAGACCTCCGGGTCGGCGGTCAGCGCGTCGAGCACGCGCGCGGTGTAGGCCGCGCCCTGCGCCGGGCTGGAGGGGCCCGGATGTTCGCTGCCGGCAGCGTCGGCGATGATGAAGCTGACCTGTGGTAACTGCCCGTCGACCACATCCTGGCGCAGCTGTGCCAGCCCGCGCGTGCTGACCCCGCGGGCGCGGAGCTGTGGATCGTGGCCCGGCGCAGCGCGGTACGCCTGCCGGAAGGTCTCGAATCCGGCCAGCGGGTTATCGGTGAAGTTGTCGGCCATGTCCTGGTAGATCTGCCAGGACACCCCTGCCTGCTGCAGCTGCTCGACGTAGCTGGTCCACTGGTAGGACGCCGGATGGCCGCCGTGCTCCGGGAAGTTGTCGTGGGAGTTGGCGATCACCGGGCCGCCAGCGCGGGCAAAGGGATCGTTGTGGCCGGTCCACAGGAACACCCGGTTCGGGTTGGTGCCGGCCTGGATCGCGCAGTGATAGGCATCGCAGACGGTGAAGGCATCGGCGAGTGCGAACTGGAAGGGCAGGTCGCTGCGCTGGAAGTAGCCCATGGAGTGATTCTGCTTGGCTTTGGGCCACTGCCCCATGCGCCCATGGTCCCAGGCACGCTGCGCGTCGGGCCAGGTGTGCGGCGTGCCTTCGACGCGCATGTAGCCGAAGTGCGCGGCGGTATCCAGCGGAAACGGTGCGATCGCCCGGCTGCCGCTGGCATCGGGTTGCAGCCACAGGGTGCGCGCCGCGCCACCGCCCGCCAGGGGGGCGGCCGGGGCCACGAAACGATCACCGAATCCGCGCACGCCCGGCAGGGTGCCGAAGTAGTGATCGAACGAGCGGTTCTCCTGCATGAACACCACGATGTGCTGCAGGTCCTGCAGGCTGCGGGTGCGCGCATCGGGGGCGATCGCGGCGGCCCGGGCGATGCTCGGCAGCAGCGGTGAAAGGCCGGCGGCAAGGCCGGCCTGCAACAGTCGGCGACGGCCGATATCGGTCACGGGTTCACTCACAGGTCCACGCGGAAGGAGATGCCGACGGTGCGCGGAGCGCCGATGAAGGCGCTGTCGCGGCCGTCGACACCTGCAAGATACCGCTTGTCGGTGAGATTGCTCACCACCAGGTTCGCACCCATGCCCTTCAGGCGTGGCGACAGGCCCTGCAGATCAAAGCCGATGTTGGCATTGAACACCGTGGCCGAGGGGAGGCTGCTGGCGTTGGCGGCATCGAGGTAGCGCGTTCCCAGGTAGCGACCTGACAGGCCGAAGTTCCAGTTCTCGCCCTGCCAGTCAGCCGAGACCACCAGGATCTGCTCGGGCTGGCCGATCACCTTGGCACCATCGACGATGCCCAGCTGGGCGTCACGCGCGGAATCGCCGCTGCCGAGGTACTTCGAGCGGTTGTAGGTGTAGGCCGCGTTGATCCGCCAGCCGTTGTCCCAGCCGTATCCGAGCGCCGCTTCCAGGCCATTGCTCTCCACGCCCCCGAAGTTCTCGTAGACGCCGTCGGTTTCGCCGAGGTAGTCGATGCCGCTGACGAAACCGGCAGGCAGGTAGACGATGCGGTTGTCGAACTTGATGTTGTACAGGGTGACCGAAGCGGTCAACGGCCAGCGGCTGATGCGCATGCCGAGTTCGATGTTGTCGGCGGTCTCCGGCTCGACGTTGCGGAAGCGCTGCGGATCGGTCTCGCCCAGGACGCCTGAGGGGATGGCCGCGAAGTTCTGCGAGAAGCCTGCGAACAGTTCCATGCCCTGAACACCGGGTGCCCAGGTGAAGCCGGTGGACAGCAGCGGATCGGACTTTGAATCGGACGTGACGTTCTCCGCGGCGCCGATCACACGCCGGCGGGACTGGTCCACGAAGAACTGCTTCACGCCCAGGCGCGCGCTGAAGGGGCCGAAGCGGGCCACGTCCTCGATGTAGTACATCTGCTCATCGACCTTGTACCGGTCTTCGAACTGGACCCAGTACGGCTGGTGATCGAAGGCGATGTCCTGGCCGACGTTGAGCAGCCGGTGCCAGTCGCGGCGTGCGGAGCGGTCCAGCTTTTCCACCCACAGGCCACCGCGCACCGTGTTGTCGATGCTGCCGAAGGTCTGCCGCCACTCGACGTCGGCAGTGACGCCCATGCGGTCGTTGTCGTAGTGGGTGTGGCGGTAGGACTGGGCGCCGAGCACATTTCCGGCGTAGCAGCCCGGATCATACTCGGCCGTGAAGCCCAGCCGCGGCGTGCAGGTGGCCAGACGCTGGGCGGCGCTGCCATCCGGATTGACGAAGTAGATCTGGCCCCGGTTGCTGCCGCCGTACACGGTGCTGCCGCCGGTGTACTCCGACTCGGGGCGACCGCTGCCATCGTCGCTGACCTGCGCCAGGTACGGCGGCAGCCAGTCGCCGCGACCCTGCATGCGATGACCGTAGGCCGCCATCGAGGCCTTGAAGCCGTTGCCACCGTCGAAGGCGGCGCGCAGGTAACCGAAGGTGTTCTCGCGCAGGGCACGGGAACCGGAACGGAAATTCTGATCCAGATAGGGAATGCCGGTCAGGGTGCCGACCAGGTTGTCGCGGTCCGGATTGGTGGCGAAGCCCTGAGGCGAGACGCTGGTGTACTCCGGTTCGTCGGCATCGTTGTAGGACAGATAGCCGGTGAGTGTCCAGCGGTCCAGTTCGGTGACGAACTTGCCGGCGATATGGTCGTTGCGGGTGCGGCCGCTGCCGTCGATCCAATCGTGCACGCGCGCCGAGGATGCACTGACCCAGGCACGGGTGTGGCCGCCAAGCACGCCGGTGTCATAGCGCACGTAGTACTTGCGCGCTTCATTGTCACCGGCACCGACGACGAAGCGCAGCCGGCTGTCCTGCAGCGGATCGCCGGTGAGGAAGTTCAGGGTGCCGCCCAGCGCCTCGTTCGAGCGCGAGGAGATGTCAGCCGTGCCCTGGCTGACCTCCACCGTTTCCAGGTCCAGGGTGTCGATGTAGCGATTGGCCAGGGAGCCACCGCCGTAGCCCGAGCCACCATTGGGCAGGCCATCGATGGTGGTGCCGATCTGCTGCGTATCGCGGTTGGTGACGAACCCGCGCATGCTGATCTGCGTGCCCCACACCGACGAACCGGTGGCATCGGCCTCGCTGACGACCACGCCGGGCACTTCGTTGAGCGCGTCGTTGACGCTGCTCATCACCAGCTGCCGATTGAGTGTTTCCGCGCGCACCGCAGTCTTGGCGTAACTGGTTGCCTGGCCGATCACCTGGACCTGGTCCAGCGTGCGGGCGTCGCTGCGACGTGTCGTGTCACCCTCTCCCTGCGGTGCTTCGGCGAGGGCGTCCAGTGTGGGCGCGATCAGCAGGGCAAGCAACGAGATACGGGGAATACGCGCATGCGGTGGCATCGAAACCAGACCTTCACGAGTGAGGGAAGCCCGGGAGTGTCGGCAGCGGCAGTGACGTGACGGTGACGTGCAGATGCAGCCTTCATTGCACTCGCGGCGCGGGAGGCGCCCTGCACCAAGCTGAATCGATGCTGCGCTGTCATCAAGCCGTCATCGAACCGCGATAGATGGCAGGCGCGGTGCCCGCTAGGCTGCCACGCTGTCGCATTTCTTCCTTGATCGCCCATGAAGCGCCCGCTGCTGGTGTTGCTGGCGTGCGCCGGCCTGTGGCTGGCTGCATGCTCTTCCTCGATGAATGCCGCATCCACCTCGCTCGCCGACCGCCTGGTCGCGCCGGGCGGCGTGTCGACGCTGCTTGACCAGCCGCGCATCGCTGCGGCCATTGCCGGGATTCCCAATCGCCATGGTTTCGCGTCGGGCCGTGATGGCGTGCCGATCTTCTGGCGCGTGTTCGATCCGGGCGACTACGGCGCCCGCTATCGCTATCTGCCGCAGCGGCATGAGAATGGCCTGCCGCTGGACACCGGGCTCAGCCTGTCGGTGCCGCAGCCGTTCCGGGCACAGGCGCCGCGTGGCACCGTGGTGCTCCTGCACGGCTGGATGATGAATGGCGATTCGATGCTGCCGTGGTCATTGCAGCTGGCCGGATCGGGCTATCGCGTGGTCACGCTCGACCTGCGCAACCACGGTCAGTCCGGGGCTGGACCCTCCGGCTATGGCACCTACGAATCGGACGACGTGGTCGATGTGATCGCTGAGCTGCGCGCACGCGGCGAAGTCACCGGGCCCCTGTATCTGTTCGGCGTGTCCTATGGCGCGGCGACGGCGGTGTTCACCGCTGAAAAGCTCGGTGACCAGGTTGCCGGCGTCGTCGCGATGGAGTCGTTCGCCAATGCCGGCGTAGCCATCCGCACGATGATTCCGCACCTGATGGCGCTGCAGCCGGAAGGGTGGAAGGCACAGGCCGTGGCCTCGTTTGCGCGGTGGCGCTATGGCGGACAGGACATCGACCAGGTGATTGCTGCGGCCAGCCGCCGCATCGATGTCGATCTTGACCATGTGGATGTGGCCCGCGCGCTGGCCGACACGCGTGCCTGCGCGCTGCTGCTGCACGGGCAGGGCGACCAGCACATTCCTGTGAGCCAGGGGCGCGAACTCGCGCAGGCCAACCCGCGGGCGCACTACATCGAGATGCGCGGCGAGGACCATATCACCCTGCCGCTGCGGCTGGATCTGTTGGCCGGTGTGGTGGACGACTGGATGGCGCGCGACGAACGGCACCCCCCGTCCACCTGCCCGGCGCCGCAGCTGCCGGCACAGGCCGAGTGGCTGGTGCACGATGTGCCGGCAGCGGAGCCGGCACGCGGTTGATGCATCGTCAGGACAGCCGGCGCGCCAGTGCGGGCGCCGACAGCGCGACACCGACCAGCAGTGCCGCCACGCAGAGGAACGCGAAGCCCAGGCTGCTGGCATGGGCCAGTGCGCCGATCGCGGCCGGGCCGGCGAGAATGCCGGCATAGCCGAGTGTGGTGACAGCCGTGATGGCGATGTTCTCGGGCATCGCGCGCTGCTGTCCAGCCATCGAGAACAGTGCCGGCACGATGTTGGCGCAGCCCAGGCCGACCAGCGCATGGCCCGCAAGGGCAACCGGCAACGATGGCACCAGGGTGGCCACGGCAAAGCCGGCCGCGGCGGTGATGCCGCCGATGACAAGGGTGCGGGTGCGGCCGAGACGCTCGACGATGCCATCGCCGAACAGGCGCATGGCTGTCATCGCCAGAGTGAACACCGCGAAGCCCGCGCCGGCCTGGTCGCGAGGTACCTGCCGTACCTCGGCCAGGAACACGGCGCTCCAGTCCAGCATCGAGCCTTCGGCGAGAAACACCACGAATGCCAGCACGCCGATGAACAGCACCACCCCATGCGGCAGGGCCAGCAAGGGGCCTTCGTGCAGGATCCGCTGCGGACGCCAGTGCGGTGCCGACAGCACGGCTACCAGCAGCAGTGCCACCGCCGCGAGCAGTGCGGCCAACCAGAGCGGTGTGCCCAGGATCAGCAGACCGGTCATGCAGCCGGCGCCGACAAAGCCCCCGATGCTGTAGAAGGCGTGGAAGCCGGACATCATCACCCGGCCGGCTTCGCGTTCGACGGCCACTGCCTGCATATTCATCGTGCAGTCCATCGCACCCACGCCGGCGCCGAACACGAACAGGGCCGCACCGAGCACTACGGGCGAAGGCGGCACCGCCAGCAGTGGCAGTGCCAGCAGCACGAGTGCACAGGTGACCACCAGCAGCCGACGGCAGCCGAAGCGACCGGTCAGCGCACCGGCCAGCGGCATGGCCAGCAGCGAGCCCAGTCCCAGGCACAGCAGTACGGCGCCCAGACCGGCGTCGGACAGTCCTGCCTGGGCCTTGGCGAAGGGCACCATCGGTGCCCACGCGGCGGTGGCGAAGCCGGGAATGAAGAAGGCGGCGCGGGTGGCGTGCTGCTGGGCACGCGGGGAAGAAGGCGTCATGCGCGGTAGGAAGCTCCAGTGAACCGTCATGGAAGCGATTTCATGGGCATTCGGCAAGTGCCACTGGAGAGGGGCCGACATGCATACGATTGCAGCGCGCCAAGGACGAGGCGGCATCGAACCCTGCCCCGCACCGCGACGGTGATCTGTGGCCGCGTATGAACAGACCCCACGAGAGCTTCTGTTCAGAACCCGTAGATGATGGCCGATCGGATCCAGCCCCGGCGTCTTCTGCAACTGGATGCGAGCCATGCCTCGCTGGCGTCGAAACCGGCCGAGGTGACTGCGTTGATTCTGGAGGCCTGCGCCGCCGTCGGCGGTTGAGGCCAGAGGTCGCCCGCGGTACCGGTCGGCACCGCGGGCGTGACTTCACAGCGGCAGGTCGAACACCAGCACTTCGGCGTCGTTGCCGTTCTCCAGCGTCAGCTGCGCTTCGTCGCTGATCTGCAGCGCATCACCGGCTTCCAGGGTGATGCCGTTGACCTGCAGCTGGCCACGGGCGACCTGCACATAGGCACCGCGTCCGCTGCCCAGGGCGTGGTGCAGCTTGTGGCTGCCGTCGAGCACGGTGGCGAAGATGCGGGCATCCTGGTGGATGCGCAGGGAACCATCGGCACCGTCGGGCGAGGCGATCAGGCGCAGCTGGTTGCGCTTGCTGTCCGGCGTGAAGTGGGTTTCCTCATACGACGGGGTGATGTTCTCCGTGTCCGGGAAGATCCAGATCTGCAGGAAATGCACGGGTTCGGTGGCCGAGTGGTTGAACTCACTGTGGCTGACGCCGCTGCCGGCGCTCATGCGCTGCACATCGCCGTAGCGCAGTACCGAACCGGTGCCCATCGAGTCCTTGTGTTCCAGTGCGCCGCCCAGCACGTAGGAGACGATCTCCATGTTGCTGTGGCTGTGGGTGCCGAAGCCCTGGCCGCCGATCACCTTGTCCTCGTTGATCACCCGCAGCGGACCGAAGCTGACGTAGCGGGGATCGTAGTAGTTGGCGAACGAGAAGGTGTGGCGCGAGGACAGCCAGCCATGTTCGGCCAGGCCACGGGTAGCACTCTTGCGGATCTGCAGCATGGGATATCTCCTTGTTCGATGTTTTCGATCGGGCGGGGCAGGGCTTTGATTGCCGTGTTTCCCTGTTGGAGAGAAGTATCCGCTTGCGCCGCTGCTTTGAAAAACGGATAGTTTTGAAAGCCATCATCGAAAAATTCGAATGCTCAAGCTCAGCCTCGAAGCCCTGCAGATCCTGGACGCCATCGATCGCCGCGGTTCCTTTGCGGGCGCCGGCAAGGCCCTGCACAAGGTGCCGTCCACCATTTCCTACACCGTGGCCAAGCTGGAAGAGGATCTTGGCGTGCAGCTGTTCGACCGGGTGGGCCCGCGTGCGGAGCCGACCGAGGCCGGTCGCGCGCTGCTGGATGAGGGCCGGCATCTGCTCCGTGCGGCCCGCGAACTGGAACTGCGGGTGCGCCGGGTGGCCTCCGGCTGGGAAACCGAACTGACCCTGGCAGTGGATTCGGTGTTTCCCACCTGGCTGCTGGGCCCGGACATCGCCGCATTTCGCGGCGCTGACGCGCCGACCCGCCTGCGCTTGATCGGCGAGGCGCTGTCCGGCACCTGGGAGGCGCTGCTGGACCGGCGTGCCGATCTGCTGGTGGGCGCGCCGGGCGAGGGGCCGAGCGGCGGTGGCTACGTGGTCGAGCCGTTGGGTACGGTCGAGTTCGTGTTCGCGGTTGCCCCGGATCATCCCTTGGCGGCAGTGCCGGGCGTGCTGGGACGTGAGCAGCTGGTCGAGCACTGTGCGATCGCGGTGTCCGATTCGGCGCGGCGACTGCTGCCGCGGACGGTTGGCCTGCTGATGGGGCAGGAGATGCTGACAGTGCCCGACATGGCCAGCAAGCTGAAACTGCAATGCGAGGGCGTGGGCTTCGGCTTTCTGCCCGAGCCGTGCGCGCGCGCGGCCGTGGCGCGAGGCGAACTGGTGATCCGTGAGGTCGAGGAACACAAGCCGGAGGAGACCTTCTGGTTGGCCTGGCGGACCGGTGAGGATGGCGCGGCATTGCGCTGGTGGCGCGAGCGCCTGCGCAGGCCGGAGCTGCTGTCGCAGTGGTGGCGGGCAATGGCCGGGGGGTAGGTGTGCGGCAGGGCTGCGCCCTGCACCCGTTACGAGCGGGAACACGGTATCAGCAGCAGCCACAGCCACAGCCGAAGCGGGCTTGCCGAGGCAAGACGGGGTGGGTCCGGTTGCGGGAGACGCCGTAAACCCGTCCCTGGGGGCTTGGCCGCGGCATCCATGCCGCGGACACTCCCGCAAC